>CANAIR010000006.1 GCA_947361355.1 uncultured Clostridium sp. | reverse complement strand
GCAAATATTGCTTTACCAAGTGCAGTATCAAGTAGTGCAGGGCCATCAAGTACAAGATATCATCATATAGCAACAAGTAAAACAGGAGGAGCAGTAACGCCGACAACAGGGGCATTAACATACTATGCAGTATATACAAAAACAGTAACGGCAACAAAATATATATATAGTAATAGTAAAAGTACAGTAAATGGAACAGCATATGGATATTATGATGGAGCTACAACAGGTGCAACAATAAACTTGGGAACAGCTGCAACAGTAATGATTGATAACCATGGACATATAGATAATGAATATTTTTATTTTAGAGGCTGGTGTACATCAACAGAATCTAATGCCTCAGTAAGTGTAGCACCAAATGGAAATGCAAGTATAACAAACAATACAACATATTATGCTTCATATTCAGATGCAGTAAGAATAACATTTTACTATTATAATAATAAAAGTATACAAACAACAGCATATAAATATATGAATTATATTGGAAGGAAGAGTTATGATAATGTAGCAATTCCAAGTGCAGTAACATCTAGTAAAGGTCCAAATAATGAGCCATATTTATATGTATCTGATACAATGTTGGGAGAACAAGTAATCCCAACAGCGGAAAGAAAAAATTATTATGCAATTTATGGTGGTGAAAATAGAGGTAAGCCTATATCTGTAAAGTATTATTATGATAATGAAACAACAATATATGCATTAAAATTAGTAACATATAATGGTAGTACAGTTACAAATAATGATGGAAAAGTAGTATTTTATTGGAGTAATAAAATTGGTTCACCACCATCTACTTATCATGTAAGAGGAATTAATGCTACTGATGGTAGACTTACAAATTCGTTACTTGCAGGACCTAATGATTTACTTAGTTTACCTGATGCGAATTTTTGGGGATTTCCATCAGGAAACTATACATTTTATGTTTCATATGCTAAAACAATAAATATAAAGTATGATCTTCAAGGTGGAAGTGGTAATATTCCACCAACTTCTGGTGAATACTATTTAAATTATAGTGGTAATAATGCAAATGGTAATGGATATGTTTGTTTAACATCACAAATACCAACTAAATCAGGATATAGATTTGAAGGTTGGGGAATTAATACTAATTATGTAAGGTATAGTTCAGGAGAAAAAATTACAACAAATTTAAATGGAAATGGCTTAACATTATATGCAATATGGAAATCTAACTCAAGTACATATTCATTACTAAGTTTAAATGATAGGCAAATAACAAAATCGGTATTACAATTAAATTAGTTAAGTCGATATCATGTAAGTTATTATATATAAGGAATTAAAAATAATATTTAAAAAATAGAAGTAGAATTAGCATTTTACTTCTATTTTTCTACAAATTTTTCATTGATATATTTTTTTGTTAGTGATATAATTTTTTTAGAGGTGATATTATGAAAGAGGAAGTAAAAAAAATTGAGGAGATGGATGGTTTTAAAAATTTACGTATTGTGGATAATTTTTATCAAACTTCAAGTTATTTCCAATGCCAACGACAGAAATAGGAACATTAGATGAAAATGGAAATACTAACTTAGGTTCATATTCGTTATGTTTCCCATATTATATAGCAGGTCGTGATTATCATGCTATGATACTATGTTGTAGAAACAGTTCAAATACAGCAAAAAATATATTAAGAACTGGAAAATGTAGTATAAATTTTATACCTGATGATAAAAAATATTTTAAAGAGGCAGTAAGGCTTGGTTATCCAGGTGAAACAACAGAGGAGAAAATGAAGGAGTGTATATTTACATTAGTTGAGGGAAAAAGGGCAAGAGAAGATATAGATGGAAAGTATCCAAAGATAGTTAAAGAGGCTTTTCAAGTTTTTGAATGTACATGGGTAAGAGAATTAGATAATGCGCAAGATGATAAAGTACAAGATGAATATTTGCCACCATATCATGATTTTAATGGAATTACAAGTGAACATGGAGCTCATTTCATACTAAAAATAGATAATATATTAATGAAAGATAAATATCATAAAGCCATAATAGATGGAGCAAAAGCAAGTATGTTTCCACATGTTCCTGTTGATTATGGTTATAGAGATAGTAAATATTTTTGGTATTCAAGGTCAAAAAAGCCAATTGCAGAACCTATTCCAAGTAGTAAAGGTATAAGTTTAGATACTGTAAAATATGCAGCATCAAGGATTGATGATAAGGTTAAATTTACTGATGAAGCATGTAAAATGTTAATAAAAGTTCCAAGAGTATTTTTAAATACTGTTTTAAAGGGATGTGTAGCTTGGGCAAAAGAAAATAATGTAGAATTAATTACTGAAAAAGAAATGGCAATAATTAATGATAAAAGAAATAAGGAGAAAAAATAGTATAAGTTGAGTATTAAATATGAATGGAAAAGGGAAGAAGTCCCCAAAAATATTGAAGTAAAACAAGTATATGCAGTTATATTTTTAGATGATGGTAGAATTTTATTAAGAGTAGAGGATGAAAAGTATAAATTAACTGGAGGAAAACCTGAAAGTACAGATGAAAATTATATAGAAACTATAAAAAGAGAATGTTTTGAAGAACTTAATATTGAACTTTATGATATATATTATTTAGGATATCAACTAGTTACTGAAAAAGAATTAAAGAAACCATATGCACAAGTTAGAATGATAGGAAAATTAAAAAGCATAGGAAAGAATAGAAAAGATTTAGATACAGGAAAAATTTATAAAAGATTTTTAGCTAATTTAGATAATGTAAAAAAGTACTTAAATTATTTAGATGACTGTGGTAATGAATTAATAGATGATGCAATTTTAATGGCAAAAGAAAAATATGAATTTAAAAGAATAGATAAGAATGAATATTTTATATAAATGATGGAAATAAAACACAAATCTTAACATTTTACAAGATTTGTGTTTTATATATTTAATTGTCTTTATTTTTTTCTTCAAAGAAATCATAAAAATTAACCATAGGTAAATTAATAGGTTTTAAATCAGATAATGCAGTTACAGCTTTTAAGTATGCTCTTACATTTTGTGAAATCATTGGTGTACCATTATATTTACAAAAATTTATAAATTTATCATCATCCATTTTTTTATTTGCTCTAAATTCTCCTATGCTTTTAAGATATATTTTTAAGTAATCTTTATTATTATGATTTAAACTAATATTATATTTTACATAGACATTTGCATATTTGTATTTTTCATCAGTATTTATTTCAGAAATTCCTACTTCTAATTGAAACGAATAATCTCTTTTATCAGGAAAATTTTTATCAATAATGTCAATATTAAATTCTTTTATATAGTTTTTTCCAATTTGAAATTCTGATTTTATATCATTATTTTTCATACAAATTTCCTCCTTTATATAACACTAGAATAATATTCATCATTTTGAATTATAGTCTTATTATAGCTTTTATAATTTTTATTATCTTTATTAGAATTTTTGAACAATTTGATAACATTTGTATTTTTTTCAGTTAGAGACATAGAATAAACATTTTTATTATATTTAATATCGTAATTTTTCTTTGATTTTTTTAGCATATTATTTAAAGCTATTTCTGAAAAATTGAAATTTTCTGTTGATAATTTATTCCAAAGATTTACTAAAAATTTTATTGAAAAATTATATTTACCAGATTCTATTTTTGAAACCATAGCTTGTGTTATATTTAATTTTTTTGCAATATCACTTTGACTATAAAAAAATTCATTTCTATAATCCAATAAAGTTTTTGCTATACAAAATAGCATATCATTATAATCAATTTTTTCTAATAATTCATTATTTATTTCCAAAGTTGCTTTTTCAAATTGTTCTAAATTTAATTTCATCTTAATCACCTTTTTTAATTATATCTTTATATGTTAAAATAGCATTTTCTATTGCTTTTTTGTATGCAGAAGAGTTATTTTCTACAAATATATTTAATAATATTATTTTTTCCTCATATATAAAAAATATGCAACGAATATTTTTATTATTCTGTTTAGATAAATTTTTTTTTTATCTAAAACAATATAATGGAGTATTTATTGATATATGTTTTAATTGCTCGAATTTTTTATTTGTATCTAGTACATATTGTATATTATTTAAAAATAAATCTTTTTCTTTAGTAAATATTTCTACGAAATTCATGTAAGATTCAGAATTATCAAAAAGAGATTCTAATTGTTTTCTAATTTTATTGGTTAATAAAATATCCTTATTTATTAATACATTTGTTATATTATTATATTTACTACTCATATATCAATCTCCTTTTTTTAATTGCATATTCCCCTCCATTTATAACTTATAAGTTATATTGTAGCACTGCGCATGAAAAATGTCAATATTTTTACACAAAAAAATACAATTTCTAAATTATTTAGAAAATTGTATTAATAATTTTTTTTACTTTTATTTTTCTATATAGTATATTTTTTTATCTTCTTTATTTTTGTTTATAAAATCATAATCTAGTATTAAAAATTTATATTTTTTGTATACATCAGAATTTCTTTTAGAATTAAATAAAACTTGTCTATTTTTTTCAATAAATTCATTAAGAATACTTTTTGTATCATTTTCATAACTTTTATAGTGCCAGTTTCTGTGTCCATTAAATTTTAGAAAGTAATCATAAGTTAAAGCTTGATTTATAACTGAAAAATCAATATCTTCTTTATACATATTATTAAGAAGTAAAAAAGTTTCTTCTATTGAAAACTTTCTTGAAAAATAATTATTTTTAATAAAATAATCTGTAATGTTTTCATACATTGTATAATAGTTGCTATATTTGTTTTCAAGAAAAGATAACGTAGTTTTAAAATAACCACTATTACATAAAATTTCAAAAACTTCCTCAAATTTTTTCAAAAAGCGTACTTGATCATATGATATAAATTTATTTTCTAAAATTTCATATGGTGGTTCGTTAGTAAATTTATATTCAAATTCATCTTTTTTATCATAAATATCAGTACCCTTAAGTAATTTTAAAAATCCAACTTGAATTTCATGTGGATGTATGGAATATAATTCATTAAAAGAAGTTTTAAAAATTTCTAAAGTTTCATAAGGAAGCCCTATTATTAAATCAGTATGTAGTTTTATATTATCTAAACTTCTTAATTTTTTTAACAATTTCTTTTCATTTTCCCATTTATAACCACGATTAATAGCAAGAAGAGTATCCTTATTTGTAGATTGTACACCAATTTCAAATTGAAATACATTTTTAGGTACAGTTTTTAAAAAGTCAATACTTTCGTCATTAATTAAATTAATACAAATTTCAAAATGAAATGTTGTATCTTTTCTATTTTCAATTAAAAACTTCCAAAGTTTTAAAGCACGTTTTCTATCAGAATTAAATGTTCTATCAATAAATCTAATTTGTTTTACATTTTTATCTAATAATTTTTTTAATTGTATGATTGAACTGTCCAAATCAAAATATTTTATATTTTTATCTATACAAGATAAACAATAACTACATCTGTATGGGCAACCTCTACTTGTTTCAAAATATACTACTCTGTTATCATAATTTGAAATAATATCATCTGCAATTTGCGGAATATTGCTAATGTTTACAGGTTCACTATATATAGATTTTAAATTATTATTCTTTATATCAATTATTAAATTTTTAATTGATATTTCTCCTTCGCCACACATAATACTAGATACAAAAGTATATTTTTTTAAAACTTCATGTGGATTATATGATACTTCTGGACCACCAAAAGCAATAGTTATATTTTTATTCAATGTGTTAATATTTTTAGCAAGTTTAACTGTTTGTTCAATATTCCAAATATAACATCCAAAACAAATTAAATCTGCATTTTGCTTCATAATATCTTCAAGTAAATTATCTAAACTATCATTTATAGTATAATTTTTTATTGTAACATCACATATATCTTTAATACAATTTTTTAAATAGTATAATGCAATATTAATATGTGAGTATTTGGAATTTAGTGTTACAAGTAATACTTTCATAAAACCTCCTTTTCATATATAATATTATCATAGTAGTAGAGTAAATACAATATAAAAAAAATAGTTAGTACAAAATTTTACTAACTATTTTTTTATATTAAGGTGGGTTATAATATTTTAAGAGTCTTAATTTTTCTTTTAAATTATTTTTTTTATTTATTAAGTCGTGTAAAGTATCAGGAAAATCATCAGTATAATTTGAACTATATGTAGAGATTTGGTGTTCTATGTATGAAATTTGATTTATTAATGAAAGTTCTTCTTCTTTTATATGGTTAGAATAAATTTCACTAGATTCATAATTGCCCATTTGAATAGATGTTGGACTTGAAATATGTTTATTACCGTTTTTAATAAATTCATATCCTATTTTTATAAGTTCATCATATTTATCTGATGTTACCATAGCACTATATTTACTGTGTCTTGCCGCATTAAAAACTGCTTTTTCCTTAATTTTTATTGCAATACTTTCATTTACTAAAGCAGTTTTTACTGCTTTTTGAATTAATTTAGAAATTGTCCGTGGCTTTATAGTATACTCACCATCTCTAGAGTATTCTGTCGCAATAGCTTTGAAACTCCAATTATATGGAGTATTTGCATATCTTAGAGCAATTTCTTTAATTTGTAAATTAGAAAAATCCTTAACTTTTTTATATATAATATGTTCATTGTACATATTATTACCTCCAATATTATTAATTAAAGTAGTAAATTACATAATATTGAAGTGATTATATCATAGATTATACTAAAGTGCAAGTGATATATAGAGAAAATCTGGTAAATATAAATAAATAGATACAATGTAGTTGATTTTTTATGTTATCTATGATATAATAAATTTGTTTAAAAAATATGTAACTAATTATAATTAGGAGGTAGAGTAATGGATCGAGAGGAATTAAGAAAATCATTTGAAGTGGTTGAAGAAACAAAGGCAGAAATTTGTCGGTTTGTAAAAGACTTTTTTGAAAAGTATAGACCGATTATTCCTTTAGATGAACCATTTCAAAACAAAGTAACTTATGAAATTTCGAGTAAAAAATATGGCAATTTAGCAATTTCACTTCTGAAAGAAGAAGAAAGTGGCAATTGGGAGTATGTAATTACTGCGCTTGAATTTTCTAAGAGTGTTATAATTCCAAAAGAAGAAGTGGAGTTTAAGGCAAAAGGGGATTTGTTTTTAGGATGTGTTCAAAGTCATCCTAAGATTGCGGGTACATACCTGGCTTTAGGTAAAGCAAAATTTGCTTAAGTAAAATTCTAATGTAAATAGTGCAAATAAAGTATAGCTTTACTTGTACTATTTATATATTTTAGTTTTAAAAAATAAAAAAGCTAATAAGTTAAAAGGTGCAAAATATGAAAGAATGAGTTTAGTTTCAATAAATTCTAGAATGTTTATAACTATACTTTAAAGAGGTAATTTTATATATTCATTCTTATATGAATTCATTTGAAGGTGAAGTATCAGAAGTTAAGTTATGTTATGACGCATGTGTAGGATATAGTTGTTATGGAATGGAACCTTTAAGAGGTAGAAGTGTTTTTGAACTAAACGAAAAAATTCAAAAGATATAACAATATATATGGTATATTATAATGAGATTTGATTAATACATATCAAAAAGAAGTGGTATTTACCACTTCTTTTTAGTGTAAAATGTTGATATAACTTGCTTTTTCGACAAAATTTTGGCTTATTCAAATTTGACAAAAATAAAAAAATGTAGTATAATACATATGTTGAGTAAGTTCGATTTAATATAAATTTGATTTAAATAGCTTATGCTATATTATAAATATTTGTACGTGGTAAAAAGTTGTAAATTGAAAATTGAATAAAAAAGGAGAGATTTAATGGAAGATAAAAAAAATAAAGTTAAGAAAATTCCAAAAAGTAAGAGTAGTAATTCTAAAAATTATGAAAAAAGGGTAATTAATCACAAAAAAGTAAAAACCAAAAGTGATGAAAAAAATAAAAGAATTGCTAAGGACGTTAAAGAAAGATTAAATAAAAATAAAGATTTAGATATAGAATTTTCTAATGTAGAAACAAGTTTAATACAAATAAAAGATAACAAACCAGTTACTATTAATCAAAAGACAAATAAACCAAGCATATTTGCAAAATCAAAATTGAAAGTAATTCCACTTGGGGGAATGAATGAAATCGGAAAAAATTTGACTGTATTTGAGTATGAAAATGAAATAATTGTAGTTGATTGCGGTCTTGCTTTTCCAGAAGATGATATGTTAGGTGTCGATTTAGTAATACCTGATATCACATATCTGGAAAGAAATAAAGAAAAAGTAAAAGCTTTAGTAATAACGCATGGACATGAGGATCATATTGGTTCAATACCATATTTTCTAAAGAAAATAAATGTTCCAGTGTATGGTACTAAGCTTACACTTGGATTAATAAAAAATAAGTTAGTAGAACACAACTTAGACAAAACCACAACTTTAAAATGTGTAAAACCACGTGATATAGTAAAATTTTCAAAATTTAAAGTAGAATTTATAAAAATGACGCACTCAATTGCAGATTCTGTTGCACTGGCAATTACTACACCAGTTGGAGTAATTTTTCATACAGGAGATTTTAAAGTAGATTATACACCAATAGATGGCGAACCAATGGATTTTCAAAGAATTGCCGAAATTGGTCAAAAAGGTGTATTGCTTCTTTTATCTGATAGTACAAACGTGCAAAGACCTGGTTATACAATGTCAGAAATGACAGTTGGAAAAGAATTTGATAAGATTTTTGGAAACTGTAATAAAAGAATAATTGTTGCAACATTTGCATCAAATATTCATAGAATGCAACAAATAGTTGATGCAGCTGTAAAATGTAAAAGAAAAGTAGCAGTAGTAGGACGTAGTATGATAAACGTTATGCAAGTATCACAAGAACTTGGATATATTAATGTACCAGAAGGAACAATAATAGATATTGATAAAATTGGTATATATAATCCAGAACAATTAGTAATAATAACAACAGGTTCTCAAGGAGAACCAATGGCGGCACTTAGTAGAATGTCTATGGGTGAGCATAAAAAAGTACAAATTACAGCTGATGATTTAGTAATATTTTCATCATCTCCAATACCTGGTAATGAAAAATCAGTTGGTAGAGTAATAGATGAACTTGAAAAATTAGGAGCTGAAATAATATATAACCAACTTGCAGATGTGCATGTTTCAGGTCATGCTTGTCAAGAAGAATTAAAACTTATGTTATGTCTTACAAAACCTAAGTATTTTATGCCTGTTCATGGAGAATACAGATTTTTAAAGCAACATGGAGAACTTGCTGTAAGCACTGGTACATCAAAAGAAAATATATTTATATTAGAAAATGGTAAAACTCTTGAAATAGGTAAAGATGATGCAAAAATTACTGCACAAGTTCCATCAGGAATGGTACTTGTAGATGGACTTGGTGTAGGTGATGTTGGTAATATTGTTATTCGTGATAGACAACTTTTATCTGAAAATGGTATGATAATAGTAGTTGTTACTTTAGATAGAAAAACTTCTAAAGTTATATCAGGTCCAGATATAGTTACACGTGGATTTGTATATGTAAGAGAAAGTGAAGATTTAATGGAAAGTATAAGAGAAGTAGCTAAAAAAGAACTTGAAAAATGTGATGAACAAAATATTCGTGAATGGTCTAATATTAAAGCTGCTTTAAGAGAAACTTTAATTAAATATGTCTATTCTAAAACAAAACGTCAACCTATGATTTTACCAATACTTATGGATGTAGACATTGATAGATATAAAAAAGATTAATATGAAAATATATAAAACTGGCTATGCAGTGCAAAGCCAGTTTTCAGATATTTTATTCATTTATTCCATCTATGCAATTATCATATATCCAATTTTTAATTTCAGTTATTTCATTTGTTTCATAATATTTTATTAGCATACTTTTAAATTTTCCATCATGTTTAACTGGAATAGAAAGAATTCCGCATCCATTTTCAATTAATATCTTATTTGCAATTAATGTAGCAACTCTTTTATTACCATCTTTAAAAATTTGTTTTCTCATTATCCAAAGCATAATAGATAACGCTCTATCAGTATTATTTTCTAAATTTAATAAATTAATAAGTTCAAAATGTAATTTATCTGGATTTGGTATTTCAGGTCTCCAACTAGTTCCACTTATAAGAACATCATTAGTTCTAATTGTACCAACATATTTATACTCTAATTCTGTTTTAGTAACAAAATAGTGAAGATTTTCTAAAAAGGCTAGATCTAAATTTTCATTAATATTATCAATTATATATTGCCAAGCATCTCTAAGACAACATACTTTACCAATTTCCGAAGGTTTTACATTTTCTACGTTTATATCATTTAAAATATCAATAGTTTGTGCAAAAGTAACAGCAATTCCTTCTAAATTTGCACTTTTATAAACTACATCTACTAACATTCTTTTAGCAATAAATATATTTTCTTCAATGCTCATTTTATATTTATCTTTCATTATTTCAACTCCTTATATAGTATTAAATATATTTTTATTATAACATAAAAATATAAGTTTGTCATTAATTATTTGATATATAGTGATTTGTTCTATATATTAAATAATGATAAAAAATTAAAAAAACATTTTTAAACTGTTATATTGTTAGCAAAAGTACAACTAGACTTTTTAATTTTGATATGATATAATGAAGCAAGAACATAAGAATAAATAAAAAAAGATGATATTTAAGTTTATATAAATTATAAATACATATAATAAAAAGATAGGTGGTAAAAATATGAATGAGGATTTAAAAGAAAAATATATAGAACTTGCAAACTTAATGTTTCCAGATGTTAATAAAACAGTAGAAGATTTAGAAAAAAAATATCCTAAAAGAAAATTAAAAGAAGGAGCTTTTGTAACACGTTATGCCCCTTCACCAACAGGATTTTTACATACAGGATCTTTATTTACAACACTTGTAGATTTAAGACTTGCAAGACAAACAGGTGGTATTTTTTATTTAAGAGCAGAAGATACAGACTCTAAAAGGGAAATAAAGGGAAGTTTAGATTTAGTTACAAAAGAACTTGCAGAATTTGGATTTACACCTGATGAAGGAGTAATATCAGAGGGAAAAGAAATAGGAGAGTATGGACCATATACACAAAGTAAGAGAAAAGATATATATAGAATTTGTGTTAAATATTTAGTAGAAAAAGGACTTGCTTATCCATGCTTTTGTACTACTGATATGTTAAAAGCAACTCATGATGCTCAAGAGGCAAATAAAGTAATACCAGGTTATTATGGTGTATATGCAAAATGTAGAAATATATCAATTGATGAATCTATAAAAAGAGTAAAAAATGGTGAAAAATATATTGTCAGATTTAGATCTAATGGTTCACATCTTAAAAAGACTTCATTTATAGATGGGGCAAGGGGAAAAATTGAAATTGCAGAAAATGACCAAGATGTTGTAATTATAAAAGGAGATGGACTTCCAACTTATCATTTTGCACATGTGGTTGATGATCATTTTATGAGGACAACTCATGTTGTAAGAGGAGAAGAATGGATTTCTTCAACTCCAATACATATTCAACTTTTTGAAGCTATGGGATTTGTGGCACCAACGTATGTACATATTCCTTTAATCATGGTAAAGGAAGGAAATAGTAAGAGAAAACTTAGTAAAAGAAAAGATAAAGAGGCAGCTGTATCTTACTTTTTAAAATCTGGTTATCCTATAAATTCAGTAGTAGAATATTTACTTACACTTGCAAATTCAGATTATGAGATGTGGAGAAATAAAAATAAGGATTTAGATAATAATGAATTTACATTTAAATTAAATAAATTAAGTTCAGCTGGATCATTACTTGATATACAAAAATTAAACGATATTAGCAAAGAAATAATTTCAAAAAAAGACAGTAAAGAAGTTTTAGAAGATGTTCTAAATTGGTCAAAAGTATATAATGAAGATATATATAACCTTATATCTAGAGATAAAGAATATTCAAGAAAAATATTTGCACTTGAAAGAGATGGAGCAAAAAAAATACGTAAAGATATAATAAAATGGGAAGATATTATTCCTACATTTTTCTATTTCTTCAATGATTTATATAAAAAAGATGTCAAAGAAAATGGTTATGAATTTGAATTTTTAAATAATAATGAAGCAAAATTATCTTCAGATATTACAAAAAAAATATTAGAAGAATATATTCAAAATTATGATGAAACATTAGACAAAGAGTCATGGTTTAATAATGTAAAAGAGCTAGCTAAAAAATTAGATTTTTGTACTGATATGAAAGAGTACAAAAAAAATCCAGAATCTTATGCTGGAAGTACAGCTGATTTTGCTGGAGTTATTAGAATTGCTATTACAAATAGACATAATACACCTGATATTTATCAAATAATGCAATTGCTTGGAAAAGAAGAAGTAATTAGTAGACTAGAAAATGCTAAAAATAACATATAAATTTAATTAAAATATTGTTTTTTTAAGGAGAGTGATTATTTGATTAAAAATACTAATGAAAATATGGAGAAACTAAAAGAGTATTTACAAAGCAGAAGAGATGATGAGTTAGATATAGTTGATTTAATAAAGTTTATTGCAAATAAATATGGTGCAAATTTAAAAACTGATATAAAAAAAGATAAAGTATTTGAAAAAATAATTACTCTTGATAAAAATACAATAGTCATTTTAGTAGATGGACTTGGATTTTATAAAGTAAAAGATTTAAATGAAAGTTCAGTTTTAAAAAGAGGATTAAAAACTTCTTTACAAACAGTAAATCCGACTTCAACAGCTTGTGTACTTACAAGTTTAGTATCAGCTTCTTATCCGTCAGAGCATGGAATTTTTGGTTGGTGGCAATATAGCAAAAAGCATGATATTAATTACTATCCATTACTTTTTAGTGATAAAAAAGGTATTAATTTAAAAGAGAAAAATATAAATGCAAATGAAATATTTAAAATAAAAAGTATTTTTGATAAATTAGATATTAATTCAGATATATATATGAATAGAAAGCTTATAAATTCAGATTATTCTAAAATATTTAATGGCGAAAAATCAAATAAATATGGTACTTATTCTATAAGAGATGCTTTTAATAAAATAGTAAAAAAAATAGTAGAAAATAAAAGTAAAAAGTCATTTAGCTATTTATACATTGATGGACTTGATATAGCTTCACATGTTTATGGTACTAAAAGTAAAGAAGTGCAAAATATAATTGATGAGATTGAAAGAGGCATAATAAATATTAAAAAAACAGATGAAAATGTTACTATGATAGTTATTGCAGATCATGGACAAGTTGATATGACAAGCATGATATATTTAAATCAAAACAATGATTATACGAAGTATTTTTATGCAATACCTAGTATAGATACTAGAATGATTAGTTTTTTTGTTAAAGAAGAATATAAAGAAGAGTTTGAAACTAAATTTTCAGAAGAATTTAGCGAAGATA
Organism: uncultured Clostridium sp.; assembly: GCA_947361355.1. Lineage (GTDB taxonomy): Bacteria > Bacillota > Clostridia > TANB77 > CAG-465 > CAG-465. Next base: position 59,276 of record CANAIR010000006.1, on the reverse strand, counting down.
TAATTTTATTAAAGAAAGAAGAAGTAGAAAAATACAAATTATTTGGAAATGAAAATTTTACAGAAAATGCAAATAATTCTTGTGGAGAGTATATTGGTATTGTAGTGAATAATAAATTTATGGTATGTGATAAAATTACCTTAGAAGATAAAATGTCAACAAAAGGTAATCACTCTGGACTTACTAAAGATGAAACAACGATACCTCTTATAGTTGTATGATTTTAAATTTATCTTGTTAAAAAATAAAAAATGATATATAATTATATATAAATATGATTTTTAAAATATGTAAACAAAAATGTTATGGGCATAGAATAAAAGAAAGTATTGATACAAATTTTGTAAGAATATAAATAAAAGGTGCAAGTTAATAAATTTGTACCTTTAATTAGTTATAATCACTAAACAAAAGTTCATTTTAACTTTACATTTTACTTAAAATATGGTATAATATTAATAGGTGATTGTTATGGAAGAAAAGATAATAAATGATATCAAATTTACTATGGCAGTTGAGGGATTATTTATAACAAAACAAGATGAAAACTTAATAAATGATTTTTATAATAACAGTATAACTGAACAAGAGGGAATAGAAATAATAAAAAATAGATTTAAAAATATGGGGGATATGTAGTATGTACGATGCAGTTAATTCAAAATATACATATCCTAATTCTTTTGTCATAAAAAATAAACTTAATATAAAAGATGAAAAAAAATTAGAGGATTATGAAAGACAAATGGTATCTTTTAAACTTGCTACTATAAGAAAGCATAGTATGCCAGAAAAATTTGATAGTAATAGATTAAAATATATACATAATTATTTATTTTGTGATATTTATGATTTTGCTGGAAAATATAGAGAAGAAAATATTACAAAAGATAATTTTATGTTTGCACAATTTGAGTACATTTCTGAAAATATAGATACATTATTAAATAAAATAGATATAGAAAATTTAAGACTTGTATCTTTTGATGAAAAATTGAAACAGATTTCGTATTATATGACAGAATTAAATGTATTACATCCATTTCGTGAAGGAAATGGTAGAACTATAAGAGAGTTTATTAGACAACTTTTAAATGAGGTAGGTCTTGAGATAGATTTTTCTAAAATAGAATATCAAGAAATAATAAAAGTTAGTAAACTTGCTGTAATTGATGATAAAGAACAAGTACAATTGCTAAGGAAAAGTGTGGTTAAGTTAGAGAAAATATAGAAAATGGTAAAATATGAAATAGAAGATATTATAGAAAGATAAAATTTATGCAACAATATCAAACAGATACATTTTAAGCCTTGAATTTTATCAGAAGAAACTTTCTAAAACTTTAAAACTAGGTAGAACAATTTAACAGAAAATATCAAAAAATTAATGAGAGAAAAGTAATTAAAAGAATAGGTTCTATAGGAAGGTTATTGCAAGAAGCTATAATTTGTTAAGAATATAAGTGAAAAAATACCTTTATTGTATTTTGATGGTAAAATTTTTTTAAATTCATATTTACATTGAAAATAAAATATGATATAATCACAAAAGAAAAATATAAAACAAAAAATTATTAAAAACTATGACGAGAAAGAGTAATTATAAGCCAAATACAAAGCGAACTAGGGATGGTGAGAGCCTAGTTAAATTAACTTATTATGAAAATCATCTCCGAGTTGCTAGCTGAAATTTAGTAAGCGTCGCCGTATTCCTTACGTTATAAAGGACACATATGTTGGTATGTTGTATATAAAGGTAATTTTTAGACTATATGTCATAGATATAATCACACATCCTTTTTATACAGGTATGTGTGTTTTTTTGTTAATATAATTTTTGAAAGGAGATTATTATGGAAGAAAAAAAAGATTATTCAAAAACACTTAATTTACCCAAAACAGAATTTGAAATGAGGGGAAACTTACCAAAAAAGGAGCCAGCTATTTTAAAGAAATTTTTAGACAATAAAGTATATTATTTAGCATTAGAAAAAAATAAGAATTCAGGAAAGAAATTTATACTTCACGATGGACCACCATATGCAAATGGGGATATACATACGGGTCATGCTTTAGATAAAATATTAAAAGATATAATTATAAGATATAAGACTATGAATGGATTTTATTCACCTTATGTACCAGGTTGGGACACTCATGGTCTTCCAATTGAAAAGAAAGTTCAACAAGAATTAAAAATTACAAAGGATGAGGTTGGAGTTGCAAAATTTAGAGAAATATGTAAGGATTTTGCATTAAATGCAGTTGAAAAAACAGCAACTCAGTTTGAACGTTTAGGTGGACTGGGGGATTATCAAGATAAATCAAAAAGGTATTTAACTTTAAATAAAGATTTTGAAGCAAAACAAATAGATGTATTTGGTAAAATGTATGAAAAAGGATATATTTATAGAGATTTAAAACCAGTATATTGGTGTAGCGATTGTGAAACAGCGTTAGCAGAAGCAGAAATTGAATATAATGATGATACATCAACATCTATATATGTTAAATTTAAAGTACAAAATGATAATGGAATAATATCTAAATACGTTAATCTAGATAATACATATGTAATTATTTGGACTACAACTCCTTGGACATTACCTGGTAATCAAGCTATAACTTTAAATCCTGATTTTGAATATGCACTTGTAAAGACAGATAAAGATGGAATAGTAGAAAATTATATAATGGCAAAAGAATTAGTAGAAAATGTAATGCAAATAGGAGAGATTAAAGATTACGAAATAATTAGTACTTTTAAAGGAAAAGAGTTAGAAAATATAATCTGTTTAAACCCTATTATTGAAAACAAAACTTCAAGAGTAATTCTTGGAAGTGATAAAGATTTGCTTGTAACACTTGATGCAGGTACAGGTTGTGTTCATACTGCTCCTGGTCATGGACATGAGGATTATTTGTGTTGTAAAAGATATAAAGATATAGAAATAATAGTTCCAGTAGATAAGCATGGACACATGACTAAAGAAGCTGGAAAATTTGAAGGTATGTTTTATGCAAAGGCAAATAAAGAAATTATAAGGTATTTAGAAGAAATTAATGCTTTATTTGCAGCTAAAGAATTGACCCACCAATATCCTCATTGCTGGAGATGTAAAAAACCAGTAATATATAGAGCTACAACTCAATGGTTTGCATCTATAGATGGATTTAGACAAAAAGCTTTAGAAGAAATACATAATGTTAAATGGTATCCAAGTTGGGGTGTAGAAAGAATGACTAATATGATAAAAGATAGGGCTGATTGGTGTATTTCTAGACAAAGATGTTGGGGAGTTCCAATTCCAATATTTTATTGTGAAAAATGTGGTAAAGAATATATAAATAACGAAACTATTTCAAAAGTATCAAAATTATTTAAAGAAGAAGGTTCAAATAGTTGGTTTGAAAAAACTCCAGAAGAAATATTAAAAGAGAATGTAACTTGTGAATGCGGATGTAATAAACTAGTTAAAGAAACTGATATAATGGATGTTTGGTTTGATTCAGGTTCATCACATGCAGGTGTATTAAATGAGTCTTATGGACTTCCAGAAGGACCAGCAGATATGTATATGGAAGGAAATGATCAATATAGAGGGTGGTTTCAATCATCTCTTTTAACATCAGTTGCTACTAAGGGTCATGCACCATATAAAGAAGTTGTGACTCATGGTATGGTGGTTGATGGAAATGGAAAGAAAATGTCTAAATCTCTTGGAAATGGTATTGCACCTCTTGATATAGTTGATGAATATGGTGCAGATATTTTAAGAATGTGGGCAACTTCATCTGATTATCACAGTGAAATAAGGCTTTCTAAAGATATATTAAAACAAATTTCAGAAGTATATAAAAAGATACGTAATACAATAAGATTTTTGCTAGGTAATACAGCTGATTTTGATCCTAAGTCTGATTATGTTGAATATTCAAAAAGAGATGAATTAGATAAATATATGATGTATAAACTAAATAGATTAGTATCATATATCAATGAAGCATATAATACATATGAATATCACTTAGTATATAATGAAATACATAGATTTTGTACATCTGAACTTTCAAGTAAATATCTAGATGTTATAAAAGATAGATTATATACGTTTAATGTATCTCACGTTTTAAGAAGAAGTTCACAATCTACAATGTATGATATATTAGAAGTATTGGTAAAATTAATATCACCAATTTTAGTATTTACTTCAGAAGAAGCGTATACATTTATGAATACAAAAGATAAAAAGCAAGAGAGTATTTTGCTTGAGAACTTTCCTAGTGAAAATGATAAATATAATAATGATGAATTAGTAGAAAAATGGGATAAAATATTTGATATAAAGGAAAGTTTTGCAAAAGATATAGAAGAAGCAAGAGCAAGAAAAGAAATAGGTAGTGCACTTGATGCGATGATTACTATATATGCTAAAGAAAAAGATTATGAGTTTATAAATTCTAATAAAGAATGTATTGCTTTAGTTGCAATAGTTTCAGAAGTAAACGTAAAAAAATCAGAAGAAAATAAAATTGTAGTTGAAAAATCTACAGGTGTAAAGTGTCCTAGATGTTGGACTTATGCGCATGAATTTTCTGATGAAGGAATTTGTAAAAAATGTCACAATAATATGTAAAAATTAGTAGGTACTATAATTTTTTGTATAGTACCTATTTTTATTAATATTTTAATTATAACTGCATATATATAACTATAGTGAATTAAAACTAATTAATAATTATTAAGGAGGAAAAAAACTATGAAAAAAGAAAAAAAGAAATGTTATGAGACAAAATATTGTTGTTTTTGCAAAAGAAAAGATTGTGATAAGAGGATAGAAGAATATGGTATAAAAGATTTTATAAATACACAATGTAATGGAGATTGTTTTGAATGTAACAATGCAATTCGGAGTATAAGTGTATTAAATTTTTTAGAGTTGAAAATGCTAAATATTAAATTTAATTCATGTATAATGTACAAACTATTAAAAAAAGAATATATAGACTTTTATGGTAAAACAGGAGAAGAAAAAGAGTATTCTAAAATAGAGTTAGCTATATTACAATTACAAAAATGTGAAAAATGTCAAAATGAAAAAGTATATTATGATTTGTTAAAACAGATAAGTGATAATATTGAAGAAATTCCAAGATGTTTTGAAAGTATGACAAATTTAACCTCAAATAGGATTTTAGAAATTACTAATTATTCTATTGCAGATATTTTATCAAGGAATAATTATAACTGTAAAGTAAAAATTGAAGTTATAAGAATAATAAAAGAGTATTTGAATTTAAATAAAACTTTTACTCTAGAAGATTTATGTGAATATATTGTACAAAATAGAAAAAATATTGACTATTATATTCATCCATTAACAATTAGCTCACTTTTGATTGAAATAGAAGAAAGCAGTAATAACGATATTTTATAAAGATAGTTGGAAAATTTTACAGTATTTTATTATATAATTATAAAAATAAGTTTTAAATCATTTTTGATTTAAGACTTATTTTTTGCATAAAAACAAACCATAGTTCTACTGATGATAAAAAACTTCTCTTAATTTTTTTATTAATACTTGCGGAGCAACTAATGGGGTAGCATCACTTAATAACGATAATAATTGTATTTGCATTAGCGATATGAAATCAAAACAAGATATATTAGGCATAGAATATATTAAAGATACTATAAATAAAAATAGTGGGTATCCAATATTAAAATAGCAAATTGAAAAAAATTAGATATTTGTAATAAAATATAGATTAATAGAATAATTTGTGATATACTTTAATTATAGTTAGGAGATGGAAAAAAATATGGGAAAAGTAAGAAAATATATTTTTGGGATAGTACTAATATTAATAGGATTAATAATAGGATTAAATTCATTAGAAATTACAAATATAAACATTTTTTTTGATGGATGGTGGACTTTTATTATTATAATTCCTTGTTTTGTTGGATTATTTGACAAAGAAAATATAACAGGTAACCTTATAGGTCTGGTTATAGGGGTGGCATTACTTCTTGCAACTAGAGAAGTTATAAGATTTGACATGATAGCCAAACTTATTATACCATTTATATTAGTTTCAATTGGAATATCTATGGTATTTAGTGAAAAAATAAAATCAGGTATAACAGAAAAAGTAAAAAGTGTAAAAAAAGGTGAATTAGAAAATATAGTTGCCACATTTGCAGGTCAAAAAGTTTGTAAAGACTCAGAAGAATTTAAAGGAGCAAATTTAGATGCTGTATTTGGCGGAATAACTCTTGATTTAAGAAATGCAAATTTTGAAAAAGAATCAGTTATAAATGCTAGTAGTATATTTGCAGGCATAGATATTATATTACCTACAGATGTTAATGTAAAAGTAAAATGTACACCAATATTTGGTGGAGTTTCTAATAAAATCAATAATAATAATAACAATGAAAAAACAATATATGTAGAAGCATTTTGCTTATTTGGAGGTATTGATATAAAATGAATGAAGCGCAAAAAATAATAAAAGTTTTTGCAATTTGTCTTGCAATAGTTATAATATTTAATATATTTACTGCAATTATTAGTGTATTTACATCAATATTTGATTTAGATTTTGATACAAGAGAGAAAAAAGAATTTAATCAAGTATATGAAAACATCAAGAAGATAAAAATAGAATCTGTTACTGCAAATATAACAATTAAAGAAGGAGATTCATTTGAAGTATTAGCTACAAATATGAAAAGTAAATTTTCTTGTAATGTTGAAAATGAAATATTAAAAATAGAGGAACATAATAAAATATTTTTTAATAATTCTGGTGGAAATATAGTGGTATACGTACCTTTTAATACTAAACTAGATGAATTAGATATAGAAAATAGTGCAGGAAAAATAAAAATAGAAAATATATTAGCAAAAAAAATTGATTTAGATCAAGGAGCGGGTAAAATTGAAATAGAAGGCTCAAAATTTGATAAAGCAGATATTGATGGTGGGGCAGGTAAAATTGAAATTTCATCATCTGTACTTAATGATTTAGATTTTGATGCTGGAGTTGGTGAGATAAGTTTAAACGGAAGTATAACTGGAAATAGTAAAATTGACTGTGGTGTAGGAAGTATTAATATGTATCTTGAAAATTCAAAGGATGAGTATAGTATAATAGCAAGTAAAGGATTAGGTAGTATAAAAATTGATGGTATAAATAAAGATAGCGATACAACTTATGGTACAGGAGAAAATAAAATAAAATTAGAAGGCGGAGTTGGAAGTATAAATGTTAACTTTTCTAATATCTAATAAAATTTATTATTATTAATTTAATATTTATAAAAGTAAAAGAAAGTAGGTAAAGTCTACTTTCTTTTTTAACATATTATGCTAAAAAAACATAGTATATATATAGAAAGAAGGTGAAAAAATGGATAAAATATATTATGCTGATCATAGTGCTACAACATTTGTAAAAAATGAAGTATTAAATGAAATGTTACCGTATTTTAGAGAAAATTTCGGAAATGCTTCATCACTTTATTCAATAGGTAGAAAATCAAAATCTGCTATTGATAAAGCAAGGTGTATGGTTGCAACTGCAATAGGAGCAAGGAGTGACGAAATATATTTTACATCTGGTGGTAGTGAGGCAGATAATATGATAATAGCAGGAATTGCAAGAAAATATAAATATAAAGGAAATCATATAATTACTAGTAAAATTGAGCATTTCGCTGTATTAAATACTTGTAAAATGTTAGAAGGGGAAGGATTTGAAGTTACATATCTAGATGTAGATAAAAAAGGTTTTGTAGATATAGAACAATTAAAAAAATCTATAAAAGAAGAAACAATATTAATTTCAATTATGTTTGCAAATAATGAAATAGGTACTATACAGGATATAGAGAAAATAGGTGAAATTGCAAAAGAAAATAAAATATTTTTTCATACAGATGCGGTACAAGCAATGGGAAATATAAATATAGATGTTCATAAATTAAATATAGATTTATTATCATTATCGGCTCATAAATTTTATGGACCAAAAGGTGTAGGGTGTGCATATATAAAAAGAGATATTCTATTTGATCCGATTATAAATGGTGGACATCAAGAATTTTCAAAACGTGCTGGAACAGAAAATGTTGCTGGCATTGTTGGACTTTCAAAAGCTATTGAAATTGCTACTAATCCCAAAAGGGTAGAAGAATATAATAGTAAGTTGTTAAATTTTAGAAATATTTTTTTACAAAAAATAAGTAAAGAACTTGATAATATAATAATAAATGGAGATTTAGATAAAAGATTACCAGGAAATGTAAATATATCAATAAAAGGATTAGACTCACAAACTTTACTTGCAATGCTTGATATGGAAAGAATATGTGCTTCTAGTGGTAGTGCCTGTAATTCCAATATTATTACGCCATCACACGTATTAACAGCAATAGGGCTTGATAAAGATATTGCTAATTCAACACTTAGGTTTACCTTTGGTGATTCAAATACTATAGAAGATATAGAATTTATAGCAGATACTTTAATATCAATAGTAAATAAATTAAGAAAAAAGCTATAATAAAAAATGTATAAACACTAATTGATTTAACATTAGTGTTTATTTGCTACATTAGGCTATCAAGCAGCCTCCCCAAGGGTTGGTTTTATAAAAAATGTATTTTAGTATAGAAAAAGTACAGATTATATGTGATTCTGTGCTTTTTTTATATGCAAAATAATGTCGTGTTTTGTCAACCAATTATTTTAAAAAAGGCTTGATTTTAGACACTTTGAGTGGTATAATATAGACAAGTTTTAATCTTGCTGTGGGGCACACAGTCTAAGCGAGTGGTAGCTTATATATATAAGTATGCTCGAAGTCTAGAGATAGATATGTCACAAAAGCAACCCGTAGGGAATAGAGTTTAGTCTATTAAAATTTAATAAAATATAGTTTAATAAAAGTTTTTAACCAAAAAGATTTTATCAAAAAACAAATCAAGAAAATTTTAATCAAATAAGTAAAATCGTATTAACAAAAAGTAATACGTAATTATATTTTGCGTCAAAATTTTATAATAATTTAATTATCAGAAAAATTTTAAAGTATTTTAATCAACACCTATTGAATAATAAAAATAAATAATGTATTATGAAGACTAGAAATGAAAAAAGCAGGGAAATATCAGTAAAAATGATATAGTATTTAAAGAAATCTTTCAAAGAAAGGAAAGAAACCTTTTTGCAGGATTTTTTATCGGGATTATTAAAAAGAAAAATAGAGAAAATAGAAATAATAAAAGATGCGTCATTAACGAAAAATGTGGTAAGTGGAAAATTGGGATAATAGATATAAAAGCAACACTAGATGAAAAAGATATAGTAGATATAGAAATGCAAATGTGCTATTTTCAAAATATGAAAGATAGAGTACTATATTACTCAAGTAAACTAATATCATCACAACTAAAAGTAGCGTAAAGATATGGTAAGTTAAAACCAGTGATAGTAATATTAAACAAAAATATATTTCCATATGAAGAACACATAGGAGAAACAAAACAATAATAAAAGAAAAAGAAGAAATGAAGTAATGAAAAAGCAAAATTCTATTTTATCAAGCTAGAAAAGTATAGAAAGAAAAAATTTAATTCAGAAGATAAAGTATTACAATGGCTAGCGTTTATAGATGGAGAAGATAAAGAAAGGACATCAATTGCAATGAAAAAAATAAAGAAATAAAAAAGGCAAATGAAGAGTACGAGTATTTAACAGGAGATGAACAGATACAAAGAATAGTAGAGCTAAAGTAAAAATAGGAAAAGGATTATAATCAGGAGTACAGTATGTATATGACAGTGGATATGAAAGTGGTATTGGAGCAGGAGAAAGAAAAGTAGAATAAAAATAGCAAAGGAAATGCTTAAAAAGAAGTTAGGTATAGGACTTATATCAGATATTACGAAATTAACTAAAGAGGAAATAGAAAAATTGAAATAATAGTTTAGAAATGTTAAATATATATTAAATAAAATCTAGTTAAATGAAATTTATTTAGCTAGGTTTTGTGTATTATAGATAAGTTTAGTATATAATAGAATTTTTTTAATATACAAATTATTTTACAAAACCAACCCTAAGGAAGTGGGATGTAAAAAGTTGATATATTGGATTGATTTTTTTGTCGATAAAGGGTATAATTGTTTAAAGGATAGGTGTATAGGATGAAAAAAAAGACAATGATAATACTATCAATATTATTAGTTTTAGCAGTTATAGTCTGTATAGCTGTAACCTTAGTTATAATAAGCAGGGAAGATAAAAAAAGTCAAAGAGTTGCTGTGAATACATATATGTCATATATAAAATCAGAAAATTATGATAAGATGTATGATATGTTAGATAGTAAAAGTAAAGAAAAGTATTCAAAAGATGAGTTTTTAACAAGAAATAAGAATATATATGCGGGTATGGATCTATCTGATATAAGTATAAATATTACATCTGTTGAAAAAATTGAAAATAATATAGTTGTAAAGTATGATAGCATTTTACAAACATCAGGTGGAGAAGTTTCTTTTTCAAATACAGCTAATTTAGTTAAGGAAGAAGGAAAATATAAAATAGTATGGAGTTCAAATATTATACATCCAAAACTTATGGATGAGGATAAAGTACGAATAAAAACTTTGGCTTCTACAAGAGGAAATATATATGATAGAAATAATAATATGCTAGCAGGGAAGGGACAAGTTAGTGCAATTGGATTTGTTCCAGGAAAAATGAATAAGGAAAATGAAGATGATATAAAAAAAATAGCAGAAATACTAGAGATGAGTGAAGAAAGTATAAAAAAATTACTCAGTGCATCATATGTAAAAGATGATACTTTTGTTCAATTAAAAAAAGTACAAAAAGACGATGAAGTAATTGATAAAGCACTAGAAGTTAAGGGAATAAAAGTAATATCAGTTGAATCAAGAGTATATCCTTTTGGTGAATGTATGTCACATATTTTAGGTTATGTACAAAATATAAGTAGTGAAGAATTAGAGGAACACAAAAATGAGGGTTATACACAAAGTAGTATAATTGGAAAAATAGGATTAGAAAAACAATATGAAAAGAGACTAAAAGGAGTAGATGGAGTAGAAATATATATTGAAGATGAAAAAGGAAATAAAAAGGAGATAATAGCAAGACAAGAATTAAAAGATGGAGAAGATGTTATAATTACGATTGATTCAAATTTACAAAAGAAAATATATGAAAATGCAAAAGATATTAAAGGCTTTTTTGTGGTTATGAATCCAGATACAGGTGAAATGCTATCTATGGTAAGCACTCCATCTTATGATTCAAATGATTTTGCACTTGGTATATCAAACAAAAAATGGAATGAGTTAAATGAAAGTGAATCAAAGCCATTATACAATAGATTTTTATCTACTTGGTGCCCAGGTTCAACATTTAAACCTGTAACAGGTGCTATTGGAATTACTACAAATAAAGTTGATCCAAATAAAGATTTTGGTCATAGTGGTTTAAGCTATAAAAAAGATGATAGTTGGGGAGATTACAAAATAACTACTTTAAGAGAATACAGTCAACCTGCAAATATGAAAAATGCTCTCATAAACTCTGATAATATTTATTTTGCAAAAGCAACTTTGGATATTGGTGCAAAACTATATGCTGAGAGTTTAGATAAGATAGGTTTTAACAAAGCAATTGATTTTGAACTAAATATTGCTAAATCTACGTACTCAGATGATGGAAAATTTGATTCGGAAATTGGACTTGCAGATACAGGTTATGGACAAGGAAAATTATTGGTTAATCCTATATTTATGGCATCTGTATATTCTGCATTTGTAAATGAAGGAAATATGTTGCTTCCAATTTTGGAATATGATGAAAATGCAGAGAAAAAATATCATATTAAAGAAGCGTTTTCAAAAGAAGCAGCAGATATTATTTTTCAAGATTTGGTTCAAGTTGTTGAATCTCCAAATGGTACAGCTAGTAATTTAAAAATAAAAGGGGTACAAATAGCGGCAAAAACTGGAACTGCTGAATTAAAAAAAGATAAAGAATCAGAAGGTGAAGAACTAAGTTGGCTAAATGCTATTTCAAAAGATAAATCCCTTTTAGTAGTAGGAATGAGAGAAGGAACAAAAAATGTTACTGCAACTTCATCTTTATTTACAAAGATAAAAGCAATATTTGAACAAAATTAAATTTAGAATTATTAAATAAAGAAATCATATCTTTTGTGGTTTCTTTATTTTTTGTTGAAATTTATATAATATAGTGTTATAATATGTATACGTAAATATTAGATTTTGAGTATAATTACTAAAAAAGGAGATAATTATGAGCAATAAAAAAATTGAAACTTTAAGAAAAGAACAAAAAAATGTAGTCGAAACTATTCAAAGAAGAAAAATTGCTTTTAATTTTTTTATGAAACTTTTATTTGAAATGCTTTTTATATGTTTTATGGCTATGTTATTACCAATTAGAATAAAAAATCATAATAGTGATTTAGATATAATAATATTCATATCTTTACTTGTTTTTTATATTTGTCTTTTTATTATTTGGGGTTTACTTGATAAAAATAAAGGGTTTATTAAGAGCATAATTTATTTTTTAATTCTTATAATATCAAGTGGATTTGTTAATATTGCTTTTTGTAAATTTAGATTAGAACAAAAAATAGTATGTTCTTTTATTGTTATTTTGGCTATTATTGTTATTTTAATGTTTTGCTTAAAGATTAAAGATATACTAGTTCCAGTAATAGTAATTGTAGCAATTGAGATCTTTTTAATATACAAATATGTAAATATAATGAATGGATTTATTTTTGTATTCATTATAAATTTATTAACTTATATTACAAATTTATTAAATATTTATAAAAGTATAAAAAATGGAGATTATGATAAATCTGTTTTTATTAGAGTATTTATTTTAGCTATATTTGTAGCACAAATTTGTAGTGTTTCAAATATATTGATATGATTATTTAATAAAAAGAAATTTCACATATTGTGAGATTTCTTTTTTTGTAACATTTAAATTTATATAAATTTAAAAAAAATACTTAAAAATGCTTGCTTTTTTTCAAAATATATACTAAAATTATATCAAAGTGGTATAAAGTGGTATGAAGTGGTATAAAGTGAGGTGAGATTCGAATGTTGTTAGGTGAATATAGTCATAACTTAGATACAAAGGGAAGAGTAAGTGTTCCGTCAAAATTTAGGGAAGACTTAGGACAAACTTTTATAGTAACTAAAGGTCTTGACAATTGCCTATTTGCTTATTCTAAACAAGAATGGCAAACATTTGAAGAAAAATTAAAAACTTTACCTATGACTAATGTAAATGCTAGAAACTTTGTAAGATTTTTCTTTGCTGGTGCAACAGAATGTGAAGTGGATAAGCAAGGAAGAATAAATATACCACAAAATTTACGAGAGTACGCTGGACTTACAAAGGAACTTTGTATAATTGGAGTAGCAACAAGAGTTGAAATTTGGGATAAAGCAAAATGGGAAGGTTATACATCACCTGATAATATGGATGTAGAAGAATTAGCTAATCAAATGTCTAATTTAGGCATTTAGATATATATACAAAAGATTTTAAATTACACAAGAAAAAATGTTAATAAAACAAATGATAGTAATTAAAACAAAAGAAAAAATGAAAAATAAAAAACAAAAGAAAAAATAAAAATGAACAAAAGATTAAAGTTATAAATATGAAATAAAGATGGAGAAAATATGGAGTTTAATCATAAATCTGTGTTACTTAATGAGTGCATAGAAAATTTAAATATAGAAAATGGAAAAATATTTGTAGATGGAACTCTTGGAGGTGCAGGACACTCATATGAAATATTAAAAGCACTAAATGGGACAGGAAAACTAATTGGAATTGATAGAGATAAAGATGCCTTAAAAGTAGCAAATGAGCGTCTAAAAGAGTTTAAAAATTTTTATGCTATACATGATAATCATACAAATATCTTAAATATTTTAAATAATTTATCAATTAATGGAGTAGATGGAATATTACTTGATCTTGGAGTGTCATCATACCAATTAGATGAAGCAAGTAGAGGTTTTAGTTATATGAAAGATGCACCACTTGATATGAGAATGAATAGAGAAGATAAATTATCTGCCTTTAATGTCGTAAATGAATATGAAGAAGAAAGATTAGTAAAAATATTTTTTGAATATGGAGAAGAAAGGTACTCAAAAAGTATTGCAAAAAAAATTATAGAAAAAAGGCAAAAGAAATATATTGAAACTACATTTGAATTAGTTGATGTTATAAAGCAAGCAATGCCTAAAAAAGCATTAAGCGAAAAACAGCATCCAGCTAAAAGAGTATTTCAAGCTATAAGAATTGAAGTAAATGAGGAATTGAGTAGATTAAAGCAAGGCGTAAAGGATTGTATATTAGCACTAAATAATGGCGGAAGACTTGCTATAATAACTTTTCATTCTTTAGAAGATAAAATTGTAAAACATACGTATGAAGAAATGATGGGGAAATGTATATGCCCTAAAGATTTTCCAATATGTGTTTGTAATTTTAAGTCTTATGGAAAAATAGTAAATAAAAAACCTATAATTTCAAATGAAGAAGAATTAAAGGAAAATCCAAGAGCAAGAAGTGCAAAACTAAGAGTGTTTGAAAGAATAGTAAAATAGATTGTAAAAAGGTAAAATTGTATATTTTTAGGAGTGAAATTAATGCCAGCATTAAAATCTTATGAAAGCTTCTATGATGAAGGATCATCAGCAAGGAAGATTAATAAAAATGAAAAAGAATATGTAAAAATAAAAAGAAAAGCTGATGCAAATAGAAGATATGGGAAGAATAAATTAAAAATAGATGCAAAAGCAAAAGCAAAGAAAAATGTTAAAATTGTTATGTTTATATTATGCAGTTTTACTATGGGGATGCTTATAACTTATAGATATAATGTTATAAGTGAAAAAAATTTGTTAGCTCAAAATTTAAAGAGTGAACTTGCAGCGGTTGAGGCAAATTTATTAAATAAACAAATAGAAGTTGAACAAAATACAGAACTTTCAAAAGTTGAAGCTTATGCAAAACAAAAACTTGGAATGCAAAAGCCTGATAAAAATCAAACTATATATATAGATACATCAAAGGCTATGAATTCTGTTGAAGTAAATAGTCAAATGAGCTGGTTTGAAAGATTTATACAAAATATAAAAGATATGATAAATAAATTTTTTTGATAAAGCAGGAATAACCAAGACTAAATTTAAGTATTATGTATTATAACTTAAATCATATGTCTTGGATTATTTTATAATATATGATATAATGTAATAAATTTTAAGAGGTGGATTGTATTGGCATATATGGGACTTAAAAATCAAAAGAGAATAATTGTTATGTTAGTCTGTTGTATTGTATTGTCTGTATGGCTATTATCAAGACTTGTATATATACAGGTTATAAAATCTAATCATTATACACAAATGGCATATGATCAACAAACAAGACAAAGAGCAGTAGCAGCAAAACGTGGAACAATATATGATGCAACTGGTAAAAAGGTATTAGCACAAAGTGTTTCAGTAAATGTCGTTACTGTTGTACCAAATAGCATTGAATCGGAAGAAAAAGAAACGGTTGCAAAAAAAATTGCTGAAATTTTGGAACTTAATAAAGATGATGTACTTGCTAAACTTACAAAAAAATCTTCAAGTGAGATAATAGCTAGCAAAGTAGATGAAGAAAAATCTAAAAAGATATTGCAATATATAAAAGATGAAGAAATATCTGGAATTAGAGTTGATGAAGATACAAAAAGGGTGTATCCATATGGAAATTTACTTTCACACGTATTAGGGTTTGTTGGTACAGATAATCAAGGGCTAGCAGGGATAGAGTCATCTTATGACGAAGAATTATCAGGTGTTCCTGGAAAAATAGTTGGAAGTACAGATGGAAAAGGAAGAGAAACCCCTTTTACTAATGAACAATATATTGCACCAATAGATGGAAAGGATATAGTACTTACAGTAGATGCTACTATTCAATCTATTCTTGAAAAATATGTTAATAAAGTAACAATAGAAAATGATTGTGAATATTCAACTGGTGTAGTTATTAGACCTTCAACTGGAGAAGTACTTGCAATGGCGACATCACCAGGATTTGATCCCAATACCCCATTTACTCCAAATACAGATGAATTAAAACAAAAGTGGGAGACTTTATCAAAAGAAGAGAAAAATACACAGTTAAATCAAATGTGGAGAAATAGGACAATATCAGATGTTGCAGAACCTGGATCTACTTTTAAAATTGTAACAGCTACTTCTGCTTTAGAAGAAAATGTAACCTCAATAGATAAAGCAGGAGAATTTAATTGTACAGGAAGTATGAAAATAGGGACATGGACAATTAAATGTTGGAGATCTCCAAGGTCACATGGCTCTCAAAGTCTAAGACAAGGAATTATGAATTCATGCAACCCTGTTTTTATGCAAGTTTCACAAAGAATAGGTATTGATACATATTGTAAATATTTACAAGCTTTTAATCTAGATAAGAAAACAGGGATAGATTTACCAGGTGAACAGGCAGGAATAATACATGACCCTAAAAAAATGACAAATGTTGATTTGGCAACTACTTCTTTTGGGCAAACAATATCTATAACTACACTTCATACTGCTGTAAACTATGCTGCAATTGCAAATGGTGGTTATATGGTTGAGCCTTATGTAGTAAAAGAAGTAAAAAGTGGAAGTGGGAATTATGAAAAAACTACTGAGTCAAAAGTATTAAAACAAATAATGGCAAAATCAACAGCAGATGATATTTTAAGTGCTTTGGAAGACACTGTATCAACAGGTACTGGTAAAGGTGCAAAGGTTAATGGATATAGGGTAGCAGGTAAAACAGCAACTGGTGAGCAAGGAAGAGGAGAAAATAAAAAATATATGGCCGGTTTTGCTGGAATTGCACCTGTTAGTAATCCAGAGCTTGTCGTAGTTGTAAATGCTTACGCACCAAAAGGTGAAGCAGGTCATGGTGGAGGAACAATATGTGCTCCTATAGTTGGTTCAATTTTAGATGAGTCGTTAAGATATTTAGATATTAGTACTGATTTTACTTTACATGAAAATGGTATAAAAGAAAAAATCGTTCCAGAATTAGTAGGAAAGAGCTTTTCTGAAGCAAAGTCTATATTAGAGTCTCAAGGGTTTGTAATTGCTTCTGATAATGAAATTAAGCCAGAAGAAATTATTAAAGAACAAATACCTAAATCAGGAGCTTCACTTATGGAGGGTTCTAATATAAGGGTATACATTGATCCAAATAATAAACAAACAACTTCTGTTCCAGATGTAAAGAAGATGAATTCCGATAAGGCAATTGAAACACTAAAAAATGCTGGACTTAATGTAAGAATAATGGGTTCTGGTTTTGTATTAACACAAGACCCAGCTGCTACAAGTAATATTGAAAAGGGCTCTATAGTTACTTTAAAATGTGTTGATACAACAGATTTACCTTAGAATGTTAGCGAGACTTAGAAAAATTTATTTATGTATGATATAATAAACAAAATAGGGGGGCAAGTTTATGCTTTTACAGTATTTAATAGAAAGTTTTGAAAATGATGAAGTAATTGGAAATACAAATATAGAAATTAGTAAAATAGAATATGATTCTAAAAAGATAAGCATTAATGATGTTTTTGTAGCTATAAAAGGTTATTCAAACGATGGTAATAGCTATATTAAAGAGGCAGTAGAGTTAGGAGCTTGTGCAATAGTTGTTGAAAAGGATATAAGTTTAGATGAGCTAGATGTTAGTAATATAACAGTAGTAAGGGTTGAAGACTCAAGAATTGCTCTTGCAAAAATGGCTGCAACATATTATGATTATCCATCACAAAAATTGAAATTAATAGGTATCACTGGTACTAAAGGAAAAACAACAACTGCATATATGATAAGGGATATATTAAATGCTTCCTCAAAAAGAACAGGCATGATTGGGACTATATATAATACATATGCAAATGTTCAAATTGAAGCAACTAGAACTTCACCAGAAAGTCTTGACTTACAAAAGTTATTAAAAGATATGGTTGATGCTGATATGGAATATGTAGTTATGGAAGTTAGTTCGCACGCTTTAGAGTTAAATAGAGTTTACGGTTTACATTTTGTAATTAGTGTATTTACAAATTTATCAGAGGAACATTTAGATTTTCATGGAAATATGGAAAACTATTTAAAAGCTAAAGCTAAGTTATTTGAAATGTCCGATTTTGCAATGATTAATGGTGATGATATATATACACCAAGATTAAAAAAGATGATTAATTGTAAAATAGCAACATATGGATTGGATAATGCAGTTAATGTAACAGCAGCGGATATAAAAATTAACGCCGGTTTTGTAGAATATAAAATGTATATCAATAAAATGTTGGAAACAATTGTAATTAATATTCCAGGACGATTTACTGTATATAATTCTTTGGCAGCAATAGGGGTATGTAGTTTACTTAATTGTCAAATGGATGCAATTTTACTTGCACTTGCAAATGTAAAAGTACCTGGAAGAGCGGAGATAATTGATGTAAAAAAGACATTTACTGTAATGGTAGATTATGCACATAACGCATCAAGTTTGGAGGCTATTTTGACTGCCGTAAAAAAATATGTTACAGGTAGAATTATTTTAGTTTTTGGTTGTGGTGGAAATAGAGATAAAGAAAAAAGAACTGTTATGGGCGAAATTGCAGGAAGACTTGCAGATTTTACAGTTATAACTACTGATAATCCAAGAAATGAAAGTCCAAAGAGTATTATGTCTGAAATAGAACAAGGTATGAAGCAAACAAGAGGTCTTTACAAAATTATTGAAAATAGGAAACAGGCCATTGCTTTTGCAATGAAAATAGCTTGGAAAAATGATGTTGTTTTAATAGCTGGAAAAGGTCATGAAACATATCAAGAATTGAAAAATAATAAACGTATTAATTTTGATGAAAGAAAGGTAGTAGCAGAAATTGCAGCTAATATGCCTGATAAAAATATAGAATAATACATAAAAAAAACAAGGAGAGAATAATGAATATACAAACAATAAATTTAATAATTGCATTTGTGGTAACTTTTGTCTTAGGAATGATAATAGTACCAATACTTAGGAAATTAAAAGTTGGTCAAGTGGTTAGAGAAGATGGACCAAAAACTCATTTAAAAAAACAAGGTACACCAGTGATGGGTGGGATAATAATTATATCGACTATAGTTATTATGTTAGCTATATATGCTATAAAATACCCCTCTCTTATTTTAGCAATAGTATCTGTACTTGGGTTTGGAATTATAGGCTTTATTGATGATTATAAAAAACTTGTTTTAAAAAACACTGAAGGGTTGTCACCAAAAAAGAAAATGTTTGGTTTGTTTTTAATAACTGCTATATTTATTTTACTGTATTTAAATGTATTTAATTATGGAACTGATATTATAATACCATTTTTTGAACAACCAATTTCTTTATCAATTGGAGCTTTTATATTTTTTACAGCTTTTATTTTACTTGCAACAACAAATGCTGTAAACTTAACTGACGGGTTAGATGGTTTGGCATCTGGTGTAGTTGCAATTATTATGACTTTTTTTACACTTATGGCTGTTAAAATGCAAAATACTGAAATGGCTATATTTGGTGCCTGTACAACAGGAAGTTGTATTGGATTTTTAATATTTAATTTTCATCCTGCGAAAGTATTTATGGGAGATACAGGTTCTTTGGCTTTAGGAGGTGCAGTAGCCTCAATTGCAATAATTTTGAAAATGCCACTTTTTTTAGCAATTGTAGCACTAGTATGTATAATAGATACTTTATCTGTTATTTTACAAGTAAGTTATTTTAAATTGACTAAGGGAAAAAGAATATTTAAAATGGCTCCATTTCATCATCATTTAGAATTGAGTGGAATGAAAGAAACAAAAGTAGTTATATTATTTTGGGCAATAACTGCAATATGTTGTGCAGTTGCATATTTCATTTAAAAATTAGGAGCGATATATGAAAAAAGATAAAATAAATGAAAAAAAACTAGATTTTAGTATGCTTATAACAATAATTATACTATTATGTATGGGAATTCTAATGGTTTCTACTGCAAGTTCATATCATGCACTTACCATATATGAAGACAGTAACTATTTACTTACAAGACAACTTATTTTTGCAATAGCTGGAATAGTAGCTATGCTTGTTATTTCTAGAATAGATTATAAAATATATAAAAGGTGGAGCTATATTGCATATGCAATTGCTTTATTACTACTTATAGCAGTTTTAACACCACTTGGCGTTACAGTTAATGGTGCAAAAAGATGGCTTGGAATAGGGCTTTTGAGATTTCAACCTTCTGAAATTATGAAAATGGCTCTAGTCCTTGCAACATCGACTTATATATCATTAAATGTAAAAAAAATAAATAATTTTAAAGGCTATATAATACCTGGATTATTTATCGTATTAGTAGTTGTAGTTATGTTTTTACAAAAACATATGAGTGGTACTTTAGTAATGCTTGTAGCATCAGCTTCAATAATTTTTGCAAGTGGAATAAAAATAAAAGCAAGATACATTATTGGTATACTATTGGTAGGAATTATAGCTATTAGCGCATTTATAATAGCTGAACCATTTAGGCTAAAAAGAATTCTTGCCTTTACAAATCCAGAGGAAGATATAAGAGGAGATAACTGGCAAGCCGCACAAAGTTTATATGCAATAGGTTCAGGTGGTTTATTTGGCAGAGGTTTAGGTCAAAGTAGACAAAAATATTTGTGGCTTCCAGAGGCACAAAACGACTTTATATTTTCTGTTCTTGGCGAAGAATTTGGTTTAGCGGGTACAGTAATTGTACTTGGAGTATTTACATTTTTTATATATAGAGGCTATAGAATAGCAATAACATGTAAAGATTTATACGGTTCTTTAATTGCAACTGGTATAACAAGTGTATTTGCAGTACAAATTATAGTAAATATTGCTGTTGTAACATGTTCCATTCCAGTAACAGGTATGCCACTTCCATTTTTTAGTTATGGAGGAACAGCTTTATTTATTAATCTTTGTGCAATGGGAATTCTTCTTAGTGTATCAAGAAATTGTAAAAATGAGTAATGGATAAAAATGTAGTATTAAAGGGAGAACAATTATGCAAGAAATTAAATTGATTAGAAAGATTACTGATGAAGATATAGGAGAAATTGCAAAAGAAAATAATGATAAATATAGACTTAGAAAATCGGCACGTGGAATAATTTTAAATGCACAAGGAAAAATTGCAATACTTAATAAAGAAAATAAAAATGAGTTTAAACTTCCAGGTGGTGGTGTTGATGAAGGTGAAAGTTATGAGCAAGCTTTTGTAAGAGAAGCACTTGAAGAAACAGGATGTAAAATTGATATTTTAGATTTTTTAGGTTATACAGAAGAAATAAAAAGTCATGAAAATTTTAGACAACTCTCATATTGTTATGTAGGAAAAGTAATAGAAAATACAAAAAGTACAGGTTACACAAAAAAAGAAATAGATGAAGGTGCAAAAATATTGTGGCTTGATATAAAAGAGGCATATGAAAAAATTAAAAAAAGCATTGGTAATATAAAAGGTTCAAAATATGATAATTTGTATAGAACTAAATTTATACCAGTAAGAGATGTAGTAATACTTGAATATTATATATCAAAATATATAGGTAAATAAAACGTAAAATAATGTTATAAGTAAAATAAAAAATGTAGTATTCTAAATATAAAGATTAAAGGAGTAAGGTATGAAAGTAGTTTTTGCTTGTGCTGGTACAGGTGGACATGTAAATCCTGCAATAGCGATAGCTAGAATAATATTAGAGCATAATAAAGATACAGAAATTTTATTTATAGGTACAAAAAATGGACTTGAAAATAAGTTAGTAGCAAATGCTGGTTTTGATATTAAGCATATAAGTACAGGAAAACTTATTCGTTCATTTACATTAAAGAATTTTAAGGCTTTATTTGATACATATAAAGGAATAGGAGATTCTAAGAAAATAATTTCAGAATTTAAACCTGATTTGATTATAGGAACAGGAGGATATATATGCGGTCCTGTTATGCTTGCTGCAAAAAAACTAAAAGTACCATATATGCTTCATGAAAGTAATGCTTTTCCAGGTGTTTCAGTAAAACTTCTTGCTGGAAATGCAAGTTGTGTTATGCTTGGATTTGATGATGCAAAAAAGCGATTAAAAAGAAAAGAAAATTTAGTGTATACTGGAACTCCAGCAAAATTTAATAAAGAGTCATTTGCTAAATTAGATAGCAGTATGTGTAAAAAAGAATTAGGATTAGAAAATATAGATAGGAAAATAATTTTAGTTATGTGTGGAAGCCAAGGTGCAAAAAAAATAAATGAGACAATTGTTGATATGTTAAATAAATACTTAAGTGATAAATATTATATAATTTTAGTTACAGGTGAAAATAGTTATGAGCAAATAAAGGAAAGCTTGATTAGAATTGAAAAAGAAAAAAATATAGATTTAAATAGATATGTAAAACTTGAAAAATTTATATATGACATGGATAAAATGTATAAGGCAGTTGATATGTGTATAACTAGAGCAGGAGCTATGACTATTACTGAACTTTCTATAACAAAAAAGCCTGCAATTTTAATACCGCTTCCTTCTGCAGCAGAAAATCATCAATTTTATAATGCAAAAGTTTTAGAAAATATTGGTGGTGCAAATATATTAGAACAAAAAGATTTGAGTGCTAAGTTACTAAATAAAACAATTTTAGATATGCTTCAAAATGGTAATATAGATAAAATGTCAGAAAATATGAAAAATATAAATAATAATGATGTGGAAGAAAAAATATATAAATGTATTAATGAGATTTTGAAAGAAAAGGTGTAAATGATATGGCTAAAAGTAGGACAAGTAATAAAAGAAGCGTAAAAACTCCTAGGGAAACAAAAAGAAAAAAAAGAATTTTAAAGGTTCTTTTATTTTTATTATTTACTATTATTATTATTGCAGGAAGTTATCTGTTATTAAAACATCCAACATTTGATATTAAATCTTTCAAGCTTGAGGGAACTGATAGATATACAATTGATGAAGTAACAAAACAGCTTGGATTGATAACAAATAAAAATATTTTTATTCAAGCTTTAAAATGCAATAAAAAGAATTTATCTTCACTTCCATATATAAAAAAGATAAATTTGAAATTTAATTTACCTAATGAAATAAAAATAGAGGTTGTAGAAAGAAAGTCAAAATATTTTGCTTATGATAAAGAAAAACATGTATATTACAAATTAGATGAAGAGGGCAATATATTAGAAGAAACAACTATAGATAAAAAAAGTGAAGATGAACTTCTAATACATGGCATAACTTTTGATAATGAAGTTATATTGGGAACAAAAATAAATGATATAGATATGTCAAAAATATTAGTCTTTTTGAAGATAGATGATGAGTTTTTAAAAAGTAAAATAAATAGAAAGATAACAAAAGTAAATTTTGAAAATTCCTTGACAACACTAACTTTAAATGATAAACTTAATGTAATATTTCCAAATAGTGATAATTTAAGTTATAAAATGGCGCTACTTGGAGAAATTTTGAAATCGATTGGAGAAGATTCAGGTGGAGTATTAGATTTAACACAAACTAATCCTACATATTCTTCTTTTTAAGGAGCGTGATAATTTTGTCTGATAAGCAAAATGTAAACTTTGAAAAGGAAAAAAATGGACAAAATAAATCAGAGAAAATATATATATTAAATAAAATTAAAAAGTTATTTATTAAAAATTCGTTAATAACCTATATAGTAATTGGAATAGCACTTTTTTTCTTAAGTATGATGCTTGCTGCTCAAATGAAATCTATTAGTAATACTGAAGAAGTACTAGAAGGAAAAAGAGAGGCACAACTTGCAGATGATTTAGTAAGTTTACAAAGAAAATATAACGATTTAAAGGAAAAATATGAGAAAAGTGAAAAAATAGTAAATGAGTACCAAAATAATGCCTCTACAAATAATACTTTGATTGATTCTATGAAACAAGAACTAGATGTATTAAGTTTACTTGCAGGAAGTAAAGATATAAAAGGTGAAGGAATAATTATAACTTTAACAGATGGGGGAAAAGCGCCTAATAGTACAGAAATAAATTCAGATACACTTGTTCATGATAGTGATGTTCTTACAGTTGTAAATGAGTTAAAAGCAGCGGGAGCAGAGGCAATTAGTGTAAATGGTCAAAGAATTATTGCTACATCAGCAATACGTTGTGTTGGTCCAGTTATACAAGTAAATTACCAAAAAGTTGCTGCACCATTTGAGATTAAAGCTATTGGTGATGCACAGTATTTAGAAAGTGCAATGAATATAAAAAATGGTATTGTAGATACATTAAAAAATCTAGGCATAGGAATAAGTGTATCTAGACAATCAGAAGTAAAAATACCAAAATTTGAAGGAAGCTTTTCTTTAGATAAAGTTAAAGAAGATAAATAGGAGGAAAGATATGGCATTAGGAATAATAGTAATAATTATTTTTGTAATTGCAGGTATATTTACAGGTCTTAATGTAGAAATACCATACGCATATTCACAGTATATCGCAGTTGCAATACTTGCCTGTCTTGATTCCGTATTTGGAGCTTTCAGTGCAAATATTGAAAAAAAATTTAAAATGAGTACTTTTTTATCTGGCTTTTTTGGAAATGCTATAATAGCAATGTTACTTACTTTTATAGGCAGAAAGCTTGATGTTGATATTTATTTAGCAGCAGTTATAGTGTTTAGTGGAAGATTACTTAATAATTTTTCTACGATTAGAAGAAGTTATATTAGTAAATTGGAAGATAAAAAAAATGAGTATACAAAACAAAATAAGTCAAATAATATTAGTAAAAATTAAATTGTGAGATAAACAAAAGAAAGAGGGGTTTTTATATGAATAAGAGTGTTGAAGAAAAAAAAGAAATTTTAGTAAGAAATGTATTTGCATTTTTAGGTGGTATGTTACTAGTAATATTATTTATATTACTTGCACCATTATATGATATTTTTGAAGATTTTAAAATAACATATATTAATAATACTTTGTCACAAATAATGACAAAATATATATTTGTTGTTGTAATTGCATCATTTGTTGTATTTTTGGTAGGTTTTTATATAGTAAAGAAAGTAATGTTAATGTTACAAGAAAAAAGAGCACAAAAAATTGTTGCAGAACATAAAAGATAATAAGATTATAAAAAATATGTAAACAAAGGGAGAATAAAACCTGAGAATACTACATACAGGTGCTATGAACATAAAATAGAAGAAAAAAATAATACAAATTTTGTAAAAATTGTAAAAAGTTAAAATATGAGGTGAAATGTATGAAAGAATGTAAAGAAAATGGAGGAATATCATTAATAGTACTAGTAATAACAATAATAGTAGTAATAATACTAGCGTCAGCGGTTATTGTGAGTCTAGTAAATAATAATCCAATAACTAGTGCAAGTGAGGCAAGAATAAAGTCAGATGTATCAAATATGCAAGCGATATTTACAAATGCAGTGTCAAAAGTAATGGCAGAGTCACAAGATGTAATAGAAATAACAGCAGGTCCACTAAATACAGTAACAAGTGGAGAAAAAAGTGCAGTAGGAAATGCAGTATATAAATTATCAGATGGAACAAATGGAGAAGTTATATTTGATACACTTCCAAATGAAGGATTAAAATATTATACAGGAAAAAGACTACCAATATATAATAAAAAGACAACATGGTATGTAGATGAAGATGGAATAATATCACTAGAAGTAGGAGATAAAAAATATGGAGAAGGGCAAATAGGAATAAAAGCAAGTGTAACAGTAGTAGCAATAGGAAATGGAGAGACTGTACCAGTACCAATAGGTTTTTATTATGTAGGTGGAACAATAAGTACTGGAGTAGTAATATCAGATAATCCAGCAGATAAAAATAAATATGTAAATTACACACCAACAGGAGAAGTAAAAGAAGGTATACCATCAGGAGTAGCATATAATGAAGATGGAACAGTAAATATCGAGAACTCGGAATTAAAAGGTAATCAATTTGTATGGATACCAGTATCTGCAAATGAATATGTAAAAAAAGACTGGGGAATGGCAAATGCAACTTGGGAAAGACAAACAAATACAGCAGAATTGCCACAAATTCAAAAATATGGTGGATTTTATGTTGGGAGATATGAGGCAGGAACAAGTAATATAAATTTATCAACAGGAATAAATTTTGCAAGTCAAAATACAGCATATAATTGGGCAAATGATAGTTTTTCCATACGAGATGGATTAAATCATACGGTAACAGGAAAGATAAATTTAAAAGCAGGAGAAATACCATATTATCATGCAGATTATGAAACAGCATTAAAGTTAAGTAATAGTATGTATCAAACAGAGTATGTTCAAAGTGGACTTATTACAGGAACAATGTGGGATGCAATGATGAAATTTATTGCAGGTAATGATGATACTGTTGTAACTTCAAGTACATGGGGAAATTATACAAATGGAAATGTAACATATACAGAAGGAAAAGGAAGATATGCTACAGTTGATTCAAATAATGGAACAATGACATCAGCATTTACTAAAAGTAATGGAAACTACAATTATGGAATAAAAACAACAGCAATATCAGAAGATGTAAAAAAGAAAAACTTATATGATGTAGCAGGAAATTTATGGGAATGGACACAGGAGGCATCTTATCCAAACAATACAGTCGAATCATACATGCTTCGTGGGGGTAGCTTCAGCGGCAGCTATGCTGGCAACCCTACGTGCTACCGTTATTACGGCACTGCGCCTCGCACTGGCACGAACTACGGGTTTCGCCCTGCACTTTATATAAAGTAGCACTGAACACTGGTAGCGATAAATCATAACGAGATGGAACTATGAAATAAATGAGAAATTAGATAAGTGCTAAAGAAATAACTAATTAAGAGGTAAAAATGGAAACGAAGAGAGAACTAACTTTAATACCAAAAACAGAAAATTATATAAAATACATGTTGAATATAATTATGAAATTACCTAGAACAGAAAAATTTAACATAGGTAATGAATATAAAAATATGATGTATATTATGCTCGAAGATGTTATGATGCTTGGAAAAATAGGTATGTAAGAAAAATTAGACTATATCAATAAAATAGATGCACGAATAAATGTACAAAGAGTTTTTTTAAGAATAATGAAAGATAATAGATGGATTGATGAAAAGAAGTTTTCATATAGTATGTCACTTTTAGATGAATTAGGAAGAATAGTTGGAGGTTTATTAAAGGCTTATGCCCAAAACATTAAGAAATGAGTTTGATAAAAAACTTTCATACGAAAAATTAATGGAAGCACATAAAAAAAGTTGTGAAAATAAAAATTGTAAGAAAGATATAATAATGTTTAATTTGAAAAAAGAAGCATATGTCAAGTATTTATATGAAAATCTGAAAAATCAAACATATAAACATGGAGGCTATACTATATTCTATGTTCACGAACCCAAATTGAGAAAAATACAAAAATCGAGATATATTGATAGAGTAGTTCATAGATGGTTGGTAGATAATTTTCTTGCTCCTACATTTATACCACAATTTATAGAAACTTCATATGCGTGTTTGCCAAATAAAGGTATGCACCAAGCAACATTAGATCTACAAAAAGCGATGTTACACTGTAAAAGAATATGGGAAGATTACTATATTATAAAGATGGATGTAAGAAAATATTTCCAAAATATAAATAAAGAAATATTGATAAACATAGTAAATAAAAAAATAAAAGATAAGAAATTATTGTGGTTAATAAATGAAATAATATATTCTACTGAAGGAAACACAGGGATTCCAATAGGAAATTATACATCACAAATCTTTGCAAATGTGTATTTAAACGAAGTAGACCAATATGCAAAACATAAATTGAAATTAAAGTATTATTTTAGATATATGGATGATACAATTATTTTAGTCAAAAACAAGGAAGAAGCAAAGAAAACATTGACTGAAATTACAAAATTTTTACAATGTGAATTGAAATTAGAGTTAAATAGTAAAACTCAGATATTTAAAAATAAACAAGGAGTTAATTTCTGTGGTTATAAAATAAATGAATATAGAATGAAACTTAGAGAAAAAGGAAAGAAAAAATTAAAAAAGAAAAATAAGAATTTAAAAGAAAATATAAAAAATGGAACAATGACGAGTAGAGAAGCAAAAAAATACTTATGTGGTCATTTCGGATATATAAAATATGCAAATATATATAAACTAAAAAAGAATTTATTCTATATAAATTAGGGGTAAATCAAAGGCTCAGTTGCTTCGTGGGGGTAGCTTCAACAACAGCTATGCTGACAACCCTACGTGCTACCGTGATAACAACACTGCGACTAACACGAACAACGGGTTTCGCCCTGCACTCTAATACTATTCCAGATTATATATTTTAAGGAATATATACAGAGATATATTAGATATTAAAGAGGTTTGCTCCTTCCTAATCGAGGTAAATATGATACAATAAAACAGGTATTAGTAGTATGATATACGAATATACTTGTTTTATGTTTTTTTAACAAAGAAAAGATGAAGTGGTTTCATCTTTTAAATATCTAAATTATAATTTCAATTTCTTTCATTTTAATAGAGATATCTTTATTTCCTTTACAATTTAAACAGCCATCTACTAAAACTATTTGATTAGAATGAACGTTTTGATATACATAGTCTGCAAGATTGTTTAATGCAAATACTTTTATTCTAGAATTATTTTTTAACTCAATCCAAAAATAACATATAGAAATATTATCTTCCATAAAGAAAAATTTAAAAATAGGATCATTAACAACCTTTCCTATTATATAACACTTATTCATATACAACTCCTATTTTAATTTTAAAGTAAGTTCCTGTATTTCTTCTATAAAATGATATGCCTCTGAAACCGATAAAGCATCAATACTTACTTTACTTATTTTATTTAATAAAGATACTAAAGATTTATTTTGCAAATAATCAGTCCCATTAAAAATTGTATTATTTTCTACAATTTTAAAGTTGATATTGTCGTTAACAAATAGTCTATAATACTTGTCAAAACTATTAATAGGAAAACCACATTTAACTATATCAACATTTAAGTTTGTTAATTTAAAATTATATCTTTTAGATAAGATCTTAGCATCATCATCTAAACATATATAAAACATACCACTTTTTAATAAATAGATTGTTTCGCTATTTTCATTCTTTAATTTCTTATAAATATCATATAACTTACTCATATATACACTCTCCTCATATAAAAATTTTTCAAATTTATTATACAACAAAAATAAACGGCAGTAAAGTATTGTCGAAAATTTTAAAAAGTGATATGATAAATAAAATGGTTGAGGAGGGAGGTAAAATAAGATGAACAATGATAAAAGTCTTACAAGGAAAGACATAGAACTATTTATGATGGCTCAATTTATAGATGTAATAAATGTGTTTGAAAGATATGAAACAATTGACGAAGTAAAAAAAGATGTAAAAGCTAGAAAGCAGATATATTTGAATTATATAAAACAAATGTCTTTAGTAGATAAGATAGAAATATCAGAAAATAAAGAAATAACGATATATTATAAATTCAATATTTTAAATATGAGAAATGAAGATAATAAGTTAGAAAATGTTGGCTAAATTAAAAAATAGTCATAACGGAATATTAGGACAATAATAGTAGTAATAATCTTAGCTGCTACAGTTTTAAATATGAGAAAGTTATTTTATGGTTGTAATGCTTTAGTTGATTTAGATTTAAGTAGTTTTGATACAAGTAATGTTACTGATATGAGTTACATGTTTGATAATTGTTGTAGTTTAGAAAGCTTAGATTTAAGTAGTTTTAATACAAGTAGTGTAGCTAATATGCTGAATATGTTTAATAGATGTGCTAGTTTAATAAGTTTAGACTTAAATAGTTTTGATACAAATAATGTAACTAATATGGCGAGTATGTTGGCTAATTGTGCTAGTTTAATAAGTTTAGACTTAAGTAATTTTAATACAGAAAATGTGTTAAGCATGAAATCAATGTTTGGCTATTCTAGTAGGCTTAAAATTTTGAATATAGAAAATATTTTTTTAACTATGAATAGTTCTTGTGATATAAGTGGTATGTTTGAAGGGTGCTATGATTTAACAACGACTATATCAATAAGAAATAATGTTAATAAATTTTCAAATATATTCTTGCATTCTGCAACTATTGCAGAGTCAAAGATAACTTTAAATTACACACCTGAAACATCTAGTTTAGTAGATCAAATGATAGCAACAAAATCAAGTAATTCAAATGTAGTAAAAGGTGTACAAATATAAAAAGTATAGTAAAGTTATAAAAATGTATGAATTAGTGTTAAGAATATAATTAATACTAATTCTTTTTTATAAAAAAATTAAAATTAGAATGTCATTTTTTCATAAAAAATTAAAATAATAATATATATATATTAAGAAAGAAGGTTTTTTATGGAGAAAGTAAAACATTTTATCATAAATCTTTTAATAGCTTATATTTTAACAATTATATTTTTATGTTTATCTGCTACAATTTTTGCTTATACTAATATAGATGATAGACATTTGCAAACTTTTGTGTTTGGAACAATATTGCTATCTAATTTAATAAGTTCTACTTTATTATCGAGAAAAATTAAGGAAAAAGGGTTAATATTTGGTGGAAGTTTTGGATTAATATATTGCATAATACTTTATTTTATAACTTCACTTGCATTTAACAACTTTGCATTTTCAAATACACTTTTAATATATTTAGCTATATGTGCAATATCAGGAATAATAGGTGGAGTAATAGGTGTTAATCTTTAAGAGGTAGTATATGAAATTTGAATTAAATAAAGATATATTTAATAAAAACGATAAATCAATAGAAAATAAAAAAGTTAGAATAATTACATCTATCTTTATAGTTGTCATGTTAGTACTTACTTATATTTTTTTAAATTTTAATAATATTATGGCCGTATATACATCTAATAAAAGTAGTGAAAATATAAATAACATGAAAATATTACTCGGTGGAGATGCAGTTGGTATAAAGTTACTTGCAACAGGTGTATTAGTAATGGGAATGGATCGTGATGATACAGATTTAAGAATAGGTGATGTAATTTTAAAAGTAAATGAACAAAAGGTTGAGTCGAATTTAGAATTACTAAATTTTGCAAAAATTTCTAATGGAAATGAACTAAGTTTGGAAGTAAGTAGAAAAAATGATATATTTAATACTACTATTGTACCAATTAAAGATGAAGTAAGTAATGAGTATAAATTAGGATTATGGGTAAAAGATAGTAGTGCTGGTGTTGGAACAATAACGTTTTATGAAAAAAAATCAAATAGATTTGTAGCTTTAGGTCATGGGGTAACTGAAACAAAAGAAAATTATATTTTGCCAATTGAATCAGGTGGGATAACTCCTACTAATATATATTCAATAAAAAAAGGAATTGCAAAGGTCCCAGGAGAATTAAAAGGAACTATTAGTAATAATGTAATAGGAGATATAAAGTTAAATAATGATAAGGGAATATATGGTGAGATGCTAGAAACTAGTATGTTACAAAACAAGAAAGAAATTGAAATAATGCCAAAAAGTAAAATAAAAGAAGGGGAAGCAAGTATATTTTGTACTTTGGATGAAAATAAAGTAAGGGAATATAAAATACAGATACAAAAAGTTTTACTTTCATCTGATGGAAATAAAAATATGATTATTAAAATAACAGATAAAGAATTAATAACTAAAACAGGTGGAATAGTACAAGGAATGTCAGGTTCTCCAATAGTACAAGATGGTAAATTAATAGGTGCGATAACACATGTATTCTTAAATGACCCAACTAGAGGCTATGGAGTATTTATTGAAAATATGATAGATAGCATGAATAGTATAAGTTAGTATACTTTGTAACGGTTATGATTTTTATTTCATAATATACAGTGTGATGTATATGAAAATAGAAAAAAAATTCTTGAAAAAAAATCATATGACAAGATGTTTGTGCAAATTGAAGGAAGTAAGATATATATTAATTAAAGATTTTTTTAGCAAAAAAGTAAGTTTAGATGAAGAATATAGTTATATAATAAATTTAGAAAGTCAAGATGAAATATATTATAGTGTACATTTTTTAATAGGTGTGGATGGTAAATGTGTAAATATTATTCCAGAAGATGAAGTTACATATAGTACTAGGAATATAGAGCTTAATTATTATGTTATATCAATTGAATGCTGTATTAATGAAAATGGTGAATTTAGTTTACAAACAATAGATACATTAATAAAATTAATTAATTTTTTAAAGAAAAAATATAACATATCTAAAGATAACATATTACTTGATAATGATTTAACAGGAAGTAGAAATCCTATATTTTATGTTGATAATAGATATAAATTTTTAGAAATATTAGAGAAAATAAGTTAAAAAGAGAACAAAGTAAGGTTTATTCCTTATTTTGTTCTTTTTCATTATCAATTATTTTTTCCCATCCTTGTATATTTGACCTTTTTATTGCACCAATTAAATTTGCTTTTAATTTTGGAATATCATGATTTAAGTTTTTGATTAAATCTTTCATATATTCTCTTTTTGAATAACCATCCATTGGACAACATTTTCCAACAACAGGAAATTTTAGTTTTCTTGCAAGCGCTTTAATATCTTTTTCACTTACATAAATAAATGGTCGTATAACTTTTACATCACTTCTGCTTAGATAGGTAACAGGTGAGAAAGTATGTATTTTACCATTTAAAAATATACTCATTAAAAAAGTTTCTATTACATCATCACTATGATGTCCAAGTGCAATTTTAGTACAACCATTTTCAATTGCTATACTATTTAACATTCCACGTCTCATATTGGCACATAATGAACAAGGATTTTTTTCTTTTCTTATATCAAATACAACTTGGGTAATATTTGAATTATAAACTATATATTCAATATTTAAATTTTTACATAGTTTTTCTAATTCATCAGTTTTAAAAGTATCACTTCCAGGGTGTATAGTTATTGCCATTATATCAAACTTTTTAGGATAATATCTTTTTAAATTATATAGTGCATGCAAAAGAGTAAGGCTATCTTTTCCACCAGATAAACCAATTGCAATTTTGTCTCCCTCATCAATCATATTATAATCATCTATAGCACGTCTTGCTTGTCCAGTTATAGTTTGTAACATATATTTTCTCCTTTTTATTAATATATTTTAGCATAATAAATATTTTTTTGCAATAATGAATAAAAATATTGAAAATGTTAAAATTATATAATATAATTATTTATATAAAATATTTAAGGAGGAACTAAAATGAGTGAAAAAAAGGTTGATATGAAAAATAAAAAAAGTACTGTTAAAAGTGATACTAAAAATAAAAAAATTGATATGAAAAAAAGAGATAGAATTGTATTTATAACAATTATAGCAGTTATAATTATAGCTATTATTGCTTGTTTTGTTGTACTAGGAAGTGGAAAAGAAAATAATAATACAGACGGAAACACTTCAAATGGAAATGTGCAATCAGAAAATAATCAAAATGAAGAAGAAATCCTTTCAAGTGGACAAATTGATTATAATAATAAGAAGAATGTTGTTATAAAAGGAAAAGTTAAAGAAAATAATTCCAAAGCTTTAGCACAAGAAAAAGAATTTAATGGAATGAAAGTAAAGAATATAAAACTTAAAGCAAGTGGAGGAGTTACTAATTTTGTTGCAACAGTAGAAAATACATCTTCGACTGATTTTAAAGGTCAAAAAGTTGTAATTATATTTAAAAATGAAGATGGAAGTGAATATGATAAATTAGATTCATATTTAGGTGATATTAAAGTTGGAGATTCTTTAGAAATAGATGCAACTACAACTTCTGATTTATCTAATGCGTACGACTGTGAAATAAAATTAGGACAATAAAAAATATGTAAACAAAAGGAGAGGTAGATATGATAAAACTACACACACACACACACACACACACAAGTGTTATGAACATAAGAAAGCACTAGTTTGTTATACAAATTTTGTAAAAAATGTAAATTAAAATAATTATAAAGACTTAGTTAAAGGAGATGAATTCTTTTAGCTAAGTTTTGTGTATTTTTTTATTGTAATATAAAAGATGGAAAAATGTAATACAAATGAAATAATAAGGTTACAATTAGAAAATAGTGAAAAATTTAATATCAAATTTTAAAATTGGAACAAATTTCCAACGACTAATTAAAAATAATATTATAGAATATAAAATAAAGGAAAAAATAATAAAAGATAAGTAAAAATAAGAGGTGAAAAATATGAAAAAAAGGAAAGAAAAAGTGGGTAAAAAAAGGATACAAAAACTTTTTTATAAAACCAACCCTTATGGAGGAATATCGTTAATTGTATTAGTAATAACGATAATAGTAGTTATAATCTTAGCAGCGGCAGTAATTATTTCACTACAAAATAATAACCCAATGGTAGAGGCAAATAAAGCAAGAATAAACAGTGATGTAGCAAATATGCAAGCAATATTTACAAATACATTAGGAAAAATAATGGCATAAAACCAAGATGTAGTACAAATAGATGCTAAGCAGTTAAATAGTATAACTACAGGTGTAAAAAAAACAGTAGGAGTAGCAAAATACAAAATAAGTGGAAATAATGGAAGTACAATATTAGAAGGTAAAATAAGGTTTGAAGAAGGAAAAAATGAAGGAACAACGTATTATACAGGAAAAAAATTACCACTGTATGGTAATGAAACAAAATGGTATGTTGATGAACAAGGACTAATATCAGTAAATATAGGTGGAATAAAATATGGAGAAGGAGAACAAATAGCAGAATATGAAGAAGTGACAGTAGGAGAAAAAGTGGCAGAAAGTGTAAAACAATATACAGATTCTAATGGAGATATAGCAATAATACCAATAGATTTTGCAATAGTGCCAGGAAAAGAAAATATACAAAATGGTTTAGTAATATCAGATGTAGCAAACGATATAGGTGATACAGGAAATCAATTTGTATGGGTACCAGTAGAAAATATGAGTACATTTGTAAGAGAACAAGGATATAATAAAGATGGAAATTTACAAACAGACAGATTATTTGAAGATTTTAGTGAGCCTTTTAATTATGGTGGAATAACAGCAAGTCAAGATGAAATGGATGAATATAATAAGGTTATAGAAAGTGTTAAAGAATATCATGGATTTTATATTGGAAGATATGAAATAAGTAATGATGGAAGTAATAATGTACAAAGTAAGAAAAATAAAGATCCGTGGGTTGATATAAATTGGGGAAATAGTATGAGTGACCTAAACGGTGGAATAGTAGAAAAGGCAAGGTCAATATACAAAGAAACGGATGCTACAAAAGGTAGCGTTGTATCAACATTAGTATATGTAGTATGTTTTGATGAAACTGTAAGATTTTTAAAGAAAAATAATACAGGAATAGAAAAAGATAGTAGTGGACATGGTAATTATGATACAAGTGGTACAATACCAACTGGAAGTAAAGATGAATATTTATTAAATAATATATATGATATAGCTGGAAATGTGTGGGAGTGGACGATGGAGTCATATCAGTCTTCTTATCGTGCAGGTCGAGGAGGAAGTTATTTGAATACAGGTCTTAAATGCCCAGTATCAAGTCGACTTCACCATAGTTTAAATTATACTAATGGTAATGTAGGTGGACGCTTACAACTATATATCAAGTAGCCACTCTAGGGTTGGTTTTGTAAAAAATATATTTGAGTATAAAAAGGTACAGAATTTTTGGTGGTCTGTATCTTTTTTTATATGTATAATATTGTCGTGTTTTGTCAACCAATTGTTTGAAAAATCTATTGATTTTGAGCAATTTGCGTGATATAATATAGACATATTTTAAATCATGCTGTGGGGCACACAGTCTAAGCGAGTGGTAGCTTGAATATAAGTATGCTCGAAGTCTAGAGATAGATATGTCACAAAAGCAACCCATAGGGAACATATGAATGTTATATCAATAATTTTTTTCTAGAAGTTTTATCAAAAAATCTAGTAATTTAAATTAAATAAATATGTAATATCGTATTAGTAAATAGCAATACGTAATTATATTTCATGTCTAAAAGTTAAAAAGTAACTTTAAATAAAAGCATGTCAATTAACACTTATTATATTTGTAAATAATAGAAAAATATATCTAAAAAATGATATATGTTTAAAGAACTTTTAATGAAAAAAGATGCTAATAAATGATAAAATAAATGTTATTAGGGATATTAAATGCAAAAGTATAAACCTAAAAAAAGTAAATATTTTTTCTAGGTTTATATTTTTTGTAAAAATAATTATAACATTAGAAAATATTTTTTTATAAAACCAACCCTAAGTGGGAGGTGCAAAAAATCGACATATATTATCCTTGAAAAATATGTTTATATATAGTAAAATATACAATATATTTATGAGTTAAAATATGTGTGTGAAGGTAAGGTGTGAGAGGTATATGCAAGATAATAATGAACAAGTACAGTATGATTTATTTGGAAATGTAGTTTTAGATGATTCAAGTAAGACTAAAAAGAAAAAAGAAATAAATATTAATGATTTAAGTAAGGATAAAAAGGAAGTATATGAAGAAATAAAGTTTCTAAGAAAACAAATTGAACATTATAATAAGTTATATTATGAGGAGGATAATTCTGATTTATCGGATTATGCTTATGATAAACTTACTTTAAAACTTCGTATGTTGGAACATGAAAATCCAGAGTTTGTTGATAGTGGTTCGCCAACTCAAAAGGTAGGAGGAAGGACTAAAAAGGGATTTAGCGAAGTAAAACATGAAGTACAAATGCAAAGTTTGCAAGATGTTTTTTCTTTTGAGGAAGTAGAGGATTTTGTAAATAAGGTAAAGAATGAGTTTGGAGAAGATACGGAATTTGTAGTTGAAACAAAAATTGATGGGCTTTCTGTATCATTAGAGTATGTTGAGGGAAACCTTGTTCGTGCTTCAACTCGTGGGGATGGTTTCGTAGGTGAAGATGTAACTGAAAATATAAAAATGATAAAAGATATTCCACAAAAATTGGCTAGTAATGATACTTTGGAAATAAGAGGTGAAGTATATTTGCCAAGATGTGAATTTGAGAAAATAAATGAAGATTTGTTACAAAAAGGAAAACAGCTTTTGGCTAATCCAAGAAATGCAGCGGCTGGTACACTTAGACAACTTGATCCAAAGTTGGTTGGTTCTAGAAATTTAAGTATATTTGTATTTACAATATTAAAGGGAAATACTTTTAAAACTGATACTGAAAGCTTACATTATCTAAATAGTATAGGTGTAAAAACAATAGAATATATGAAAGTTTGTAAGGGGGCAAATGAAGTTTTGCGTGCAATTGATGAAATAGGAAGGCTTCGTGATAATTTACCTTACGATATTGATGGAGCAGTAGTAAATGTAAATGACATAGCATATAGAGCTGAAATGGGAAAAACAGCGAAAGTTCCTAAATGGTCAGTTGCATATAAGTATCCTCCAGAACAAAAACAAACTAAAATATTAGATATAGTTACACAAGTTGGTAGAACAGGTCAAGTAACTCCAATGGCTATATTAAATCCTGTAAGGATAGCAGGTTCTGTAATATCTAAAACTACACTTCATAATTTTGATTATATAGAAGAAAAAGATATAAGGATTGGAGATATTGCGGTTGTTGAAAAAGCTGGAGACGTTATACCTGAAGTAGTAGAAATAGTAAAAGAAAAAAGAGATGGAACAGAAATGCTTTATGAAGTACCAAAAGTTTGTCCTGTTTGTGGTGAAGAATTAGAAAAAGAGGAAGATATTGTTGCACTTAGATGTACAAATAGTGAGTGTCCAGCATTAACTTATAGAAGTATTGTTCATTTTGCTTCAAGAGATTGTATGGATATTAATGGAATGGGAGAAAGTGTAGTTGAAAGTTTAATAGATGCTGGCTTTTTAAGAGATATTTCTGATATATATAGTTTAACATATGAAGATATTATCTCGCTTGAAAGATTTGCACCAAAATCTACTTTAAATTTGATAGAGGCAATAAACAAAAGTAAACAAAATTCATTGGATAAGTTGATTTTTGGACTTGGTATAAGACATATAGGAAAAAAGGCTGCTAAAGTACTTAGTGAAAATTATGATAGCATTTATGATATAATGAATTCTAGTATTGAAGATTTAAATTATTTGAATGATTTTGGAATGATAATGTCAAAATCTATTGTGGAGTTTTTTGAAAAGGAAAAAACAAAAGAAATAATACAAAAACTAGATAAAGCTGGAGTTAATTTAAAGGGAAATAAAATCCAAAAAGATTCTGATATTTTTGAAGGACTTACTTTTGTTATAACAGGTTCTTTTGAAAATTATACAAGAGATGAAATAGCAAATATTATAGAAAAAAATTCAGGTAAATTTTCCACATCAGTTTCTAAGAAAACTAATTTTTTAGTAGCAGGTGAGGAAGCTGGAAGTAAACTTAAGAAAGCTACTGAACTTGATGTAGAGATAATAACACTCGATAAACTATTAGAAATGGTCGAAAAAAAAGAAAAAGTATTAGATTCTGATTAATTTAGAAAAAGGTGATGTATTTGGAAAGATTTAGAGAAACATATGCTAAAATAAATTTAAAAAATATAAGGGAGAACGTATTAAAAATTATTTTAAAATATAATATGTATAAATATTATTTTGGAGTAGTAAAAGCCGATAGTTATGGACACTTTGATAATAAAGTAATAAAATCTATAATAGATGGTGGTGTGAATTATTTATGCGTATCTTCCCTTGAAGAAGCATTAATAATTAGGGAAGAATTTAAAGAAATTCCAATACTTTGTTTAGGAGTTATAAAACCTAAGTATATAGATATATGTATTATAAATAATATTTCTGTTACTATAGTTTCAGAAGAATATTTGGATAGTATTTTAGAGCTTAATATAAAAAATGAAAAACTTAAAAAATTGAAATTACATATAAAGCTTGATACAGGAATGAATAGACTAGGTATAAAAGATGAAATTGAACTAAAAAATACTTTTAATAAGATAAAAAAACATAGTCTGTTTGTTGAAGGAATTTTTACACATATATGTAGTGCTTCAAATAAAGAATATACAAAACAACAATTTACTA
The DNA here is from genome assembly GCA_947361355.1 of uncultured Clostridium sp. GTDB lineage: Bacteria > Bacillota > Clostridia > TANB77 > CAG-465 > CAG-465. The sequence goes on along the minus strand of CANAIR010000006.1, from coordinate 19,810 downwards.
AATTTGAAAATTTGATTAATTGTATTGATATATCAAAAGTAAAAATAATACATGTACCAAATAGTGAAACTTTAAGTAGTTATAATAAATTAGAATATGTTAATGGTTGTAGACTTGGAATAATAATGTATGGTTTTACAAAAGATAAAACTTTAAATCTTAAATCAACTTTTAGTGTCTATAGTAGCGTAGTACAAATAAAAAAAATAAAAAAAGGTGAATATGTAGGTTACGATAGCACATATAAAGCAAGTGAAGATGAAATTATAGGAATTGTACAAATTGGTTATGCAGATGGAATAATTAGAAAAAATACTGGGAGAAGTGTTTTTGTTAATAATAAAGAATATAAAATTATAGGTAATATTTGTATGGATATGTTAATGATAAAAATTGATAAAGATGTCAAACTATATGATGAAGTAGCAATTTTTAAAGATGTAAAGCATATTGAAGAAGTTTCAAAATATCTTGATACAATACCATATGAAGTAATGTGTAATATTACAAAAAGGGTAAAAAGAGAATATGAAATATAATTAATAAATAAAAAGCTGATAAATAGAAAATTAAATCTATTTATCAGCAGTTTTTTTTTATTCTATGAACTTTTTGTTGTCAAAAACATAGCCAATAGGAAATGTATAATTTTCAAGAGGAACTTTCTTTTTAAAGTCAGCGTATGCTTTGGCATCATCATGTACAAAAAATTCTAATCCAGGTGAAACTTCATATGTATCTAAAACATCTTTTAAGAAAAATACTAAAAATCCATCTTTTGTTGATAATTGACAAGATTTTAAAATGGTTGTATTTTCTTTTTGTATAAGGAACAACTTATCGTCTTTTAGTGAGTCTTGCATATATTTTAAAAATATATTCTCACTTTTACTTTTGTATACATTGTTAATGAATTTTAGGCTAACAAAACCTATATCATTACACCATTTAATAAATTTATCCCTAAACTTTTTAAAATTATAAAATTTTTTATCAATCATAGCTGTTGCAGAGGCATAAATGTCATTATCTAATAATATTCTAACAATTTCTCTATAATCGTTATCTGGGAGTGAATAAGTTTCTAAAATTTCTTCACTACGTATTGCTTGATTATAATTATTTATTAAAATATTTACTTGATTTATAACTCCACGCATAAAAGGTGCAACTTTTTTTAGAAAAATACCATTAGTAGTACATGAAATTGAGTTAAATTTATAGATACTACAAAAATCTCTTAATTTATGTAAAACTTTAATAAAAAATTCAGGATCTATTAGTGGATCATCTCCGACTATTTCAAGTAAAACATCTTGCTTGTTATCAATACTAAGCATAATTTGTTCAAGTGATAATAAAAAATTATCAAGAAAATTTTGCTTTAAAACTGCATTAAATTTACTAGGAATAACAAGTTTTATAGTTATTTCTCCATCAAAATTTTTTCTATACACATAATCCTTATTAATTTTTAGAAGTTCTCTTGCTTTTTTTCTAATGCGTACATCTTCATCACAAACTAGCAATTTTAAAATGTTTTCTGGAACTTCTGGATTATCTTTTAAAACGGCATATCTAACACGAAAATTTGTATCTCTAGAAGCTTTATATAAAAACTTTTTTGCTAATTTTTCCCTTATATTTATGCTTGGATCATCAATTAATTCATTTAAAATTTGTTCAGTGATATTAGGGTTAGTTAAAAGACTTTCCCGAATTAAAGGATTTGGATCATCTAAAAAAAATTCAGGAGTGGTAGTTTTTTTTGCAAAGTCTCTTGTAGCATTAAAATTCATATTTTTTTACCTCACTTTATATATTTTTTATAATGTATAAAGATATTTTGTTATATACAATTATGTATAACATTTAATTAAATACATCAAAAATTATATCATATATTGTAGTATAAGTCAATATTATGTAAAAGTATTATGCAACTTTGTTTGTGAATATAGTTTTCTTATAAATAAAGTTTGAAAATCATTATTTTCAACAATATTTCACATTTTTTTACGTTTTATACACAATAAAATTATATAATTATCTTGAAATTTTATATAGAAGATGGTATAATTTATAAAACTAATGTTTACATTGTGATATAAAATGATATAAATATAAGTTACATTTGAAAAGGGGCAGCGATGAATCCAGTAATAAAACATATTTTAAATAATGATAAAGTGTTAAATATTTCAAATTTATTAGAAAAAAATGAAAGACAAAAAATTAATTTAATCGGTTTATCAGATAGTGCAAAGGCAAGTATGGTCTATGCACTTACAGTGCGTTCTAAAAAAAGTTCTTTAATTGTATGTAGTAATATAATGGAAGCGAAAAAAATAATTCAAGATTTAAAATTTTTTAGTGAATTAGAAATTATATATTATCCTGCTAAAATATTAAATTATTATGATACAGAGGCAGAAAGTAAAGAAATTCAAAATCAAAGGATGTATGCAGTAGAAAAAATGCTTTCAACTGAAAAAAATATTATAGTAACAACAATAGAGTCATTACTTGTAAAATTGCCTCCATATACAACATATGATGGTACAGAAATTACAATAAAAAAAGATGAAGATATAAAATTAAATGAGCTAACAAAAAAATTAGTAAATCTTGGTTATGAGAAGAGTGAGACTGTTGAGGGAAAAGGACAATTTGCAGTACGTGGTGGAATTATTGATATTTTTTCAGTAAATAGTGAATTTCCATATAGAATAGAATTATTTGGTGATACTGTTGATAGTATAAGAACTTTTGATGTTATGACTCAAAGAAGTGTTGATAGTTTAAATGAAGTTGAAATATCAATTTTAAGTGAAGTAATTATATCAGATGATAAAAGAGATAAAGTAATAGAAAAGCTTAAACAATTAATAAGTAGAAATGATATTAAGGAAGAATTGAAAAATGTTGTATTAGATGATATTGAAAAAATAAAACAAAAAAATGATGAAAATTTAATAGATAAATACTTTGATATTTTAGTAGATAGTCCATCTAATCTTTTAGATTATTTAGATAGTTATAATATTTATTTTGATGAATATGATAGATGTTGTCAAAAAGCTAATAATTTATGTTATGAAAATAATGAGACTTTAAAAATATTATCTGAGAGAAATTATATATATATACCATATTCAAATAAATATGTAACTTTTGAAAAATTAAATAAAGTATTAGAAAATAGAAATTGTATTAATTTAGAAAGTATAGAAAAAGTTGCTACAAAAGATAAAAAAAATACATTTGAATTTGATACTAAAGAGGAAATTTTTTATAGAAATTCAATAGATGTATTATTACAAGATGTAAAAAAAGCAAAAAATATGACAGTTCTTTTAGTTTTTTCAACTGACGCAAGAGTAGAACAAGTCAAGAATTATTTAATAGATAATAAAGTTAAAGTAAAATATCTTGAAGATATTTATATGCAAAGTAAACTAAATATAGGTGATGTATATATAACTAAAGATATATTGTCATCAGGATTTTCAAGTAATGAATTAAGTTTGTTATTAATTTCTGAAAAAGTAAGTGGAGTAAACTTCCAAAGTAAAAAGAAAAAACAAAAAGCAATTTCTAAAAAACAAATAGGTCAAAGCATAAATAGTTTTGAAGATTTAAAATTAGGTGATTATGTAGTACATGAAAAGCATGGCATTGCTATATATCAAGGTATTCATACAATAAATGTGAGTAGTGTAAAAAAAGATTATATAAAATTAGAATATGCTAATAAAGGTGTTTTATACATTCCAATAAATCAGTTAGATAATGTTACTAGATATGTATGTGATGATGATACTAAGCCAAAAGTTAATTCGTTAAATTCTAAAGATTGGTTGAAAACTAGAAGTAAAGTTGCAGCTCATGTAAAAGAGATTGCAAAAGAGCTTATAACATTATATGCCAAAAGAGAAAAAAGTAAGGGATATATGTTTTCTGCAGATACACCATGGCAAAAAGAGTTTGAGGAATCGTTTGAATTTGAATTAACTGAAGATCAAAAGCAATCTGTTGCAGAAATAAAAAAAGATATGGAACAAGAAATTACTATGGATAGATTATTATGTGGAGATGTAGGTTATGGTAAAACAGAAGTGGCATTAAGAGCTGCGTTTAAGGCTACAATGGATTCTAAACAAGTAGCTTACTTAGTACCAACAACTGTGCTTGCGCTTCAACAGTATAAAACATTTAAAGAAAGAATGGAGCCATTTGGTGTTAAAGTAGAAATGCTTAGCAGGTTTAGAAATAAAAAACAACAAACTAAAATTCTTAAAGATTTAGTAGATGGAAAAATAGATGTAATAGTTGGGACACATAGATTATTATCAAAGGATGTATATTTTAAAGATTTAGGTTTTCTAATAATAGATGAGGAACATAGATTTGGAGTGAAGGCAAAAGAATCTATAAAAGTCTTAAAGGAAAATATTGATGTACTTACTATGACTGCAACTCCAATTCCAAGAACGCTTCATATGTCAATGATAGGAATAAGATCAATGTCTACATTAACAGAGCCACCACTTGAGAGACTTCCAGTACATACATATGTGTTAGAGTACGATGAAAACGTTGTAAAAGATGCAATAGAAAAAGAAATGCTTAGAGACGGACAAATAATATATTTAAACAATAGAGTAGATGATATAGAACAAATTGCTGCAAAGGTAAGAAGATTAGTGCCAAAAGCAAGAATTGCTATTGCACATGGTAGAATGGATGTGCATCAAGTAGAAAATGTTATGATAGATTTTATGAATCATGATATCGATATTTTAGTTTGTACTACAATTTTGGAATCTGGGATAGATATACCAAATGCCAATACATTAATAGTAGAAAATGCAGATAGATTAGGACTTGCACAACTTTATCAAATAAGAGGAAGAGTAGGTAGATCTAATAGACTTGCATATGCCTACATTACATATCCTAAAAATAAACAGATTTCTGAGGTATCTGAAAAGAGATTAAAAGCTATAAAGGATTTTGCTGAGTTTGGAAGTGGACACAAAATAGCACTTCGTGACTTAGAAATTAGGGGAGCAGGTAATTTATTAGGTAAGCAACAACATGGACATATGGCAAATGTAGGATATGAAATGTATTTGGCACTTTTGGAAAAAGCTATAAAAAGTGAAAAGGAAGGAAAAAATGAATTCGATGAAAATAGTGAAATTTCAAAGGATGTAAAAATAGATTTGGATGTTTCAGCATATATTAGTGATAGTTATATATCAAATCCAATTCAAAAAATAGCTATGTATCAAAAAATTTCTGAAATATCAAATGAAGAAGAAATGATGGATGTTATAGATGAATTACTTGATAGATATGGAGATATTCCAAAAGAAACTGAAAATTTAATAAAAATAGTAGAAATTAGAAATATTGCAAGAAAATTAAATATTACCAAAATTAGTGTAAAAAATGATTTTATAGTATTTGAGCCAAGTAATTTAAAATATAGATTGACAAACATAGATTCAAATGATATACTTATACATGTACAAATAGAACTAAAAAAATTATTAAAAATGATAGAAGAAAAGGGGTAGGAAAATGGGAAAAAATAAAAAAGAAAAAAATAATCCAGAAAAAGAAGTTAAAGAAAATATTGTAGAAGAAGTAAAAAATGATGTAGAAAAGAAAGAAGAAATTAAAGTAAAAGAAAAAAACAATGAAATCGTAAAAAAGGAAAAAGAAGTACAAAAGGAAAATAAAAAAGAAGAAGTTAAGGTAGATAAATCTTTAGTAAAAAAAGTTAAAAAGGCTTCAAATAATGATACAAAAATTATAGTTGGAATAGTTTTAGCAGTTATAGTAATTGCGTTGGGAATATTTGGTTTTTATTTTTGGAAATTAAATTCTGAATCTGTTGCAACATATGATGGTGGAAAAGTAACATCTGCTGATTATGAAGTATATTATAAAACATTTGCTCCAATGTTAGAGTATTATGGTTATCCAGCTTCTATAATTCCAGAACAAATTGTAAATAAAGCAGCACTTGATAATATTATAGTTGAATTAGCTGAAAAAGAAGGTATAGTAGTATCTGATGAAGATAAGCAAAAAGTAGAAGAAATATTTAATAATAAAGAACAATTAGAAACATTTACTAATCAAGGTATTGATATCAGTAGAATGAGAAAACTATACATGAATGACTATTTAATATCTACTTATATGAAAAAATTGGCTAGTGAAGCAAGTGATGAAGATGTTATAAATTATATTAAGACAACTAATGGTGAAAATACAGAACTTGATTTAAATCAATATAATACATCACATATACTATTTAAAACAACTGATAGTAATAACAAAGCTTTAAGTGATGAAGAAAAAGAAAAGAAAAAACAACAAGCACAAGCAGCACTTGATAGAGTTAAAAATGGTGAGGATTTTGCAACAGTTGCCAAAGAGTTATCAGAGGATGCAGGAACTAAAGAAGATGGTGGAAAATATACATTATATGCAGATGGAAATACAATGGAACAATATGAAGCTGCAGCTAAAACTTTAAAAGATGGTGAAATATATGCTACATTAGTTGAAACAGAGGCTGGTTTTCATATTATAAAACTTGATTCAAAAGTTGAAAATGGTAGAGCTAAAAATGAATCTGAAAGAGAAGAATATGTAGATAGTAAAATAAATTCTTTAGCTGAAGAAAGACATTTGGAAGTTAATAAAGAGGCACTAAATAAGTTAGTAGAAAAAATAACTGGTAAAAAAGTAGAAGATGAAAATAATACATCTAGTGACTCTACAACAGATCAAACAAATACAGAAAATAATAATGAATTAAACCAATCAACTAGTGATGAAACTTCTGAAAGCACAGAAAATAATGCGCAACAATAAAGTAATAAAATAGGTGATTAAGATGGAAATTATAACTAGTAAATCTAATGAAAAGGTCAAATTTATTAAAAGTTTAAATGAGAAAAAATTTAGACAAAAATATATGTGTTTTTATTTAGAGGGAATAAAAGTTGTAGATGAAGTTTTAAGTAGTAATAGAGCGATAGACATTATGTTTATCGCTTTATCTACTGAAATACTTAATAATATTAATGGTGGAAAACAGTGCATTAATAAACTAAGTTCTATAAAAAATATACCAAAATATAATATAAAAAGAGAAATTTTTGAAAGTATTGTTGATACAAGAACTCCACAAGGCGTACTTGCAGTAATAAAAATAAAAGAAGTAAATTTAAAAAAAGCATTGGAGCTTAATGATTTATCAGATGGTAAAAAAAATATTTTACTTTTGGATAAGGTACAAGATTTGGGAAACGTTGGAACTATAGTTAGAACAGCAGATGCTTTTGGTATAAATACTATTTTGTGTACTCAAGGAACAGCAGATGTTTATTCACCAAAAGTTGTACGTTCTACGATGGGTTCTATTTTAAGACAAAACATAGTTTATTTAAAAACAGAAGATTTAGATATATTAAAAAAGCTCGATTATAGAATAATTGGAACTAGTTTAAAAACAAACAAATATATAAATGAGTTAGATTTTACTGTAAAAAGTATATTTGTACTTGGTAATGAAGCAAATGGAATTAGTAAAGAGATTGAAAATATTTGTGATGAATTAGTTAAGATAAAATTTAGTGGTAAGGCAGAATCTTTAAATGTTTCAATAGCAGCTGGAATAGTTATGTATTTACAAGACAATTAATGTAATTAAGTTAAAAGTTTAAGAGATAAATTTTGAAGTGAATTACTTAGGTACGCTTCAAAATTTATCTCTTATTTTATAATTTAAAGTTTGTTATATAAAAATATAACACTATCATCAGGTACACCATAAATATTTATTAACCGCAATACGTTATATTTTGTATGTTGATTATTTATACATACATATAACTTCTTTTTTAATACAAAATACAAATATAAAATAAAGCTTCCTAAACTTGCAATATTTTCATATTTTGTGTTTTCTAAATTTAGATATATTTTATTTGAGTTATGAATAATATCTTGTTTTTTTTGCATGATTTGATTAAAAGCAAGTTCTCCAAAATTGCTTAGTACTAAATTTTTTTCATTTGTAAAAGCGTATTTAAAGCAAAATGGAAGATTGGATATATCGCATGCAACAGAAGTTGCAATATTAAATCCCATTTTTCTTGCTTCGTTAATACACTCATCAGAGTCAAAATGCACACAAAAGATTTTTTTCCTTTTTTCTATTGGAACAATACTTTCTAATAAATTTAAATCTAAATGTACATTTTTAATAGTAAGAGTAACATCTACATATATTTTATCAAAATTATACTTTAATACTTTTTCAATATTTGTAGTATTTTTTGAGTCTCCTGAATAAAATATAATTCCTTTTTTTGTATCAAAAAGAATAGAAAAACAGTTACCACTTAATTCTGGTGAATGTTCTGTTGGTATAAAAGAAATAGAGCTAAAAGTATCAAAAATATTATACATATCGTTTTCATCTATAAAAGTATAGTAATTTGAAGGTATATAAAATATATTCAAAATTTCTTTTATTTTTTCATGTAATTTAAATCTATTAATTGATGGGACAATTATATTTAATTTTTTTCCAAGTAAGGTGTTACAAACTGTTACTAAATGTCCAATTCCAGCAATGTGATCTGAATGTGTGTGTGTAAATACTGCATAAATTTCTTTTACATAATTTAACAAACGTAGGTTTTCAAGCTGTGCCATAACAGTTTCACCACAATCAATTAAAAATAGTTTTTCACCTTCTACAAAGAAAGCAGAGGTGTTATATAGTTTAGTTTGAAAAGCAGATCCCGTTCCTAAAAATTGTAAGTCCATAATTAAGTCCTCCATTTTTTCTTAAAATTATTTAAGTTTTATGTAACTAATGCACTATTATGATACATTAATTTATTAAATATGTCAAGTAAAATTTAAGTTATGATAAAATAATTATGAAAAATTATATATATTAAGCAGTGTGTAATACTTTTAACTAAAGTTTTAGTTTGACAAATTTACATAAATATGGTAAAATTACAATTGTTGTTAACTTTAAAATTGTATTAAAACATTGTCTCAAATGCAAAAGGAGGTTATACATAAAAATAAGAGGCAATTATTAGTCAATTGACTAGCAAAAATATTACTTATTAGTAATGAGTAAAATTATTAAGGAGGAAAATAATGAGCAAATTTTCGAAGGAGCATTTAATGAAATTTTTAATAACAAATGCTGGTGGAAATGCTTTACGTAAAGCAGGAAACGTGGTATCTCAGGAGATGATTTCGGCAGCTAAGTATTATATGGGTGTTCCTGATGGGAAATACTTTGAATTAAAAGATTTTGATAAAAGTGTTGTAGAGGCAAATAAGGCTTATGTAACACTTAATACGATTATGGGTGGAAGTACATCAGAAGTTGACCGCTTTAATGAAGGAAAAAAGCAGATACCAGAATTGTTAACACCATTAGGTGTAAAAAAAATGATTCATTTATTTACACATTTGTATTGTTTTGCAAGTGGTAGCAAAGAAGTTGTTACATCTCAAACTGTTAGGGCATGCCGTCAAAGTGAAGTTTCAGAGGGAGAAAGTGTGATAGAAGCACTTACATCAACAACAAAACTTACAATTGATGAAATTATGAATCTTGGATATGGTAACAAAAATGGTTTAGCAATTTGTTGTTATAAATTTCATTATGGTTCAGTTGCATTAGATATGGAAAAGCTTGGCAAAGATTATTTAAAACCAGAGGAAAGAGAAGTTCTTATACTTATGGGAAATGAGTTATATACACGTGTTAAAGGATATGATGAAAGGTATTTAGGAAAAGATGGTTGTCCGGCTTTAGTTTATGAAGTTGACGTTTATTCACCAAAATTTAATGTAACAGAAAAACAACCAGATTTGGAAAATGTTGTATATGATTCAAAAATAATTAGTGAAGTTAAAGAATTTTATGAAAAATTAAATGAGTCTGATAATTTTCCAGAAATTCCAGGATGCTATTTTCAGTGGAAAGATTTTTTTTAAAAATTAGTATTTACTGAATTAAAAAAAATGTCATAGTAATATATTTTGTTCATATAAAAACCAGATATCTCTTTTTTGAGTTTTCTGGTTTTTTATTTTTGTAAAATTTTGTCAGCAAATTTATTTAGAAATATTAAGAAATTCCTTATTTTATTAATTGACTCTTGTATAGTTTTTTGATATAATTTATGCAGATAGATTGAAGAAAGAAGGAAAAATATGAAAGCAATAGAAATTAGAAATAAATATATAGAATTTTTTAAAAATAAAGGACATTCAATTATTTCTGGTGCTCCATTAATACCTGAGAACGATCCAACAGTTTTATTTACTACTGCTGGTATGCAGCCACTAGTTCCATACTTAACAGGTCAAAAACATCCAAGTGGTACAAGGATTACAGATTATCAAAAATGTGTTAGGACAAATGACATAGATGAAGTAGGTGATAATAGGCATTTAACATTTTTTGAAATGCTTGGAAACTGGTCGTTAGGTGATTATTTTAAACAAGATTCAATTAGATATAGTTATGAATTATTAACAAAAGTTTTTAATATTCCATCTGAAAAAATATCTGTAACTTGTTTTGGTGGAGACAAAGATGCTCCAAGGGATGAAGAAGCAGCTAGAATTTGGGAAGAATGTGGAATAACAAAAGATAGAATATACTTTTTTGGAAAAGAAGATAATTGGTGGGGACCAGCAGGTCAAACAGGTCCATGTGGTCCAGATACAGAGATATTTTATGATACAGGTGTTAAGCCTTGTAGTGATAATTGTAATCCATCGTGTGATTGTGGAAAATACATTGAAATTTGGAATAATGTATTTATGGAATATAACAAAAAAGAAGATGGTAGTTTTGAAAATTTAACACAAAAAAATGTTGATACAGGAATGGGGCTTGAAAGAATAACATTTTTGTTACAAGGCAAAAAAGATGTTTTTGAAACAGAATTATTTTTACCTATAATTGAAAAAGTAAAAGAACTTTCTAAAAAACCTAATGAGGAATCTTTAAGAATAATAGCAGATCATATGAGAGCAGCATCAATGCTTATATGTGATTTTGTAGTACCAAGTAATATAGGGCAAGGTTATATATTAAGAAGATTAATTCGTAGAGTAATACGTCATATGAGAAAAATCGAATTTGATACTGATAATATGGTTGAAGTATGTAATACTTTAGTTGATAGCTTATCAAATATGTATCCTGAACTTGAAAAAAATAGAGAACTTATAGTTTCTCAAATAAAAAAAGAGAAGAATAGATTTATGAACACACTTGAAAAGGGTGAAAAAGAATTTGTAAAGATAACCAATAAATTAAAAATGGAAAATATCGATATTATAGATGGCAAAAATTTATTTAGATTGTATGACACATTTGGATTTCCACCAGAAGTTACAAAAGAGCTTGCATATGAAAATGATTTTAAAGTTGATATGGAAGGATTTAAAAAATGTTTTGAGCAACATCAAGAAAAATCACGTCAAGATGCTGCAGGCACTTTTAAGGGAGGTCTTGCAGATCATAGTGAAATTACTACTGCGTATCATACAGCAACCCATTTACTACTTGAATCTTTACAAAGGATATTGGGAAACCATGTAATGCAAAAAGGTTCTAATATAACTGCTGAAAGAATTAGATTTGATTTTTCTAATCCAGAAAAAGTTACAAGAGATATATTAGATAAAGTTGAAAATATGGTAAATGAGCAAATTGATAAAAAATTGGTGGTAACATGTGAAGAAATGCCAATTGAAGATGCTAGAAATTACGGAGCAAAAGGTGTTTTTGATAGTAAATATGGAGAAAGAGTAAAAGTATATACAATAGGTGATTTTTCAAAAGAAATTTGTGGTGGACCACATGTTGAAAACACAGGCAAATTAAAACATATAAAGATAAAAAAAGAAGAAGCGGTATCAAGTGGTGTAAGAAGAATAAAAGCAGTATTTGTAGATTAGTTTAGGGGGAAATTTTATGGCAATAACTTCATTAATTTTAGGTATGACAAGTTTTATATTATGTTTAATACCAGTAGTAGGAATAGTGGCAGTACTTCCAATAGTTATTTCTATTATATTAGGAATAGTTAGCTTAGTAAAAATGTCAAAAAATAAAGAAAACAAAGAATCAAGGGCTCCTTCTATAGTTGGGATAGTTCTATCAACAGTTGGTCTTGTAATAATGATAGCATGGTTAATACTTATATATTTTGGTATATCATTTTTTAATAACTATGAAGATGATTTTACTAAGTTATTAAAAGATGGTGGAATAGGTACTTCAGGTACTGAAGAAAATATTGAAAATGAAGAAATAAACAGCTATAAAGAATCAGTGATAGAAAATATAATAAAGTAAATTATTTTTATAAGAGGAAGATTAAATGAAAAAAAATATATTAATATTTAGTGTAGTGTTATTAATTATAGCTTTAATTATATGTACAAGTTTTTATATAATTGATACAAATAGAATGAATAATAACGAACCAGTATTATTTAGTACATGGGGAAAAGACTATAATTTGCCAGTTGATGATGGTAAAAAAGATATTAAAAATGAAAATATTAAAATTATATTATCGCTTGAAGATAATATAGAAGATAACAGTGCATGGTGTGGTACTTTTAATTTGATTTGGAATGATTTAAAAAATGAACTAGCCAAAACAGATATTGTATTTACTCCACAGACAAAAGTAGTAGAAAATTTAAATAAAACTACATTTAATACATCTCATTTATCTGAAGATAGCTATTATAAAATATATGGAAGACCAAGTCTTGAATTAAAATCAAAGATAGAAAAAGATATTAAAGAAAAATTTAATGAAAAAAGTAATATTTTAGAAGATTTCAATTGGCAAAATGATGGATTAGATAGATATTTTTTATATGCAATGTTAAAAAAGGAATTTGAATTTGAAAATGAATTTACTGAACTAAAATTACAAGATTTTGGTAAATATAAAAATGTGAAATATTTTGGAATAGATGAAAAAACGGATAAAATTGTAAGAAATCAAGTTAAAGTATTATATTATAATTCAAAAGATGACTTTGCAATAAAACTTTTAACTAAAAATAATGATGAAGTAATTATTTCTAAAGGAGAAGATAAAGATAATTTTTATGAAATGTATCAAGAAATTATAACTAGAAGTAAAAATTATGATGGAGAAACTTATTTCTTAAATAATGATAAATTAAAAATTCCATGTATAAGTTTTAACTTGAAAGAGCAAATAAAGGAAGTTGAAAATAAAAGCTTTAAGTTTGATAATGGAAGAGAATATACGATAGAAAAGGCACTTCAAACCATTGAATTTAGTTTAGATAAAAAAGGTGGAAAGGTAAAAAGTGAAGCAGGGATGATGGTAAAAGACAATAGTATTGTGATAGACAGCAATATTCCAAGAGAATTTTATGTCGATGATACTTTTTCAATATTTTTAATAGAAAAAGAAAAAAAATTACCTTATTTAGCTGCAAAGATATCTGATATAACTTGTGTTCAGAAGTAATAAAATATAGTTAAAAGGAGAATAGATTATGGAAAATAATGAATGCCTGTTTTGTAAAATTATAAATGGTGAAATACCTTGTACAAAAGTATATGAAAATGAATATGTATTAGCTTTTAAAGATATAAGTCCAGTTACACCAGTTCATGTACTTGTAATTCCTAAAGTTCATATATCTAACATAAATGAATTAGATATGAAAAATGATATGTATATAGTACAAATTTTTAAAGCAATAAAAGAAGTAGCAAGAATTTGCGAAGTTTTTGATACTGGGTATAGAGTAGTTAGTAATTGTGGTAAAGATGCTGGGCAAACTATAAATCATTTGCATTTTCATTTACTAGGTGGAGAAAATTTAGGAGAAAAAATTATATAAAAAATTAAGCTATTGGTGTAATAGATTACACTAATAGCTCATTTTTTAATTAGTTTGTAGCATTTTCCCATTTATATTTTTTTGAAAGCTCATCATATGTTTTTTCAGTAAGTAAAATTTGTGTTATCTTTCGTTTTTTTACTTTTCCATTATTTCCCCATTTTTCAACAGTAACATAATCATTATCATCTTCACTAAGATGTATTTTATATAATGCTTCTGATGAGCTTTGACAATCTTTACATATTTTATTATCCTCATCTTTATCTATATATGTTATATACATAGGATCGTCAGATATGTCAAGGTTATAAATTTCAAAGATTTTAGTTTCCATGAGTTCATTTTTAGGTATTTTTTTAATTAAATGTACTATACCAAATATGATTGAAATAGTAATTGAAATAGTAATAAAAATATTCATAAACATTTTTAGTCTTTTATAAAAAAGTTGTTTTTTTGTAGTTCTTAATGCTTCCTTTTCTTTTAAAATTTTTTCAAATCCACTATTGCTTTGCATAAAAAATTCCTCCTAAAATTATTAAATTTTTGGTTAAATAAATTTTCATAATTTTATCATAATTCGAAAATTATGTCAAGTTGATAGTAGAGATTAAATAAAAATATGAAAATTTGGTGAAAAAGCGTGACTTTTTATAAGTTTTGGGGTATAATACAAATATAGTTGGATAGATTATCTACTAAAAGGAGGATTATAATATGATTGAGAAAGAAGTAAAAAAAGAAGAAATAGTTGAAAATGAAGAACAAACTAATGTTGAAATAGCAACTAACCTTAACATTTCAGAGGATGTTATAGGTATTATAGCTGGTCTTGCAGCATCAGAAGTAGAAGGAATAGCTGGAATGACTTTAGGATTTGTAGATGGTATAAATCAAATTTTAGGTTCAAATAAAAAATATTCTAAAGGTGTAAAAATTGATTTAGATGGTAAAAAAGTTACAATTGATTTATATGTAAATGTAAAATATGGTGTAAGAATCCCAGATATTGCTTGGGCTGCTCAAAATGCTGTAAAAGATTCTGTTGAAAATATGACTGGTCTTGAAGTAACAAGTGTAAATATAAATGTTCAAGGTATTACATTTGAGAAAAAAGAAGAAAATAGTAGTCAATCTGAACAAAATTAATATATTTATTAGTCCAAATAAATTATTTGGACTAAAGTATTATATGGAGGGGTATTAATGAAAGGATTTGAAAAATTTATTTTAGTAATTTTTTCTATTATAGTTATTATATTATCTGTTACTTTAATCTTAACATCAACTGAAATGATAAATTTAACAAGTATTATAGATAAAGTTATAAGTTTAGCAGTTGCAAATAAAGTGCCTTGTTTGGTTATAGGGGCTGTGCTATCACTTTTTGCATTAGTAGGAATGTTTTCGTCATCAGATGGTGGAGATGATATAAAAACAGGACTAGCTATAAAGACAGAAAAAGGTACAGTATATATTACGAAAGATACATTTGAAAGTATAATAGCATCAGTTGCAAGAAATTATCCAGAACTTAGAAATGTAAGAGTTGAAATAAAGGTTAATGATAATGGGGTAGTGGCAAATGTTTATACTATGGTATTGCCAGATACAGTTGTTCCAACTTTAACTTCAAAACTACAAGAAAATATTAAGTCTAGTATTTTAAAGCAAACAACTGTTGAAATTAAAGAAGTAAATATAAAAATTAAAGGTGTTTATTTAGAATCTCAAAAAAAGTAGAGTAGGATGTGATTTTATTGAAAGATTTTGTAGAATATGTAGTAAAAAATAAATATGTTATAATATGTGTATCAATAGTAGTTGTACTCTATGCTTTAGGAATAGTAGAATTTTTAACTAGAGTTATAATACTTATAGCTTTAATAGGTATAGCTGTATTTATTGGTAAAAAATTGCAAGATAATGAGGGAAAATTCAAAAGTGTATTTGATTATATAAAAAATAAAGAGTATAAAAATAATGTATACTATTATCAAAAAAATGATGAAAGTGAAAAAAAATAATAATAAAAGAAAAATGTTATTTGTATAGGAGTTTTTATGGGAAGAAAAAAGGCAAGAGATAATGCGTTTAAATGTGTTTACCAAATGGGATTTGAAAATTGTAATGGTGTAGATAAAATTTTGGAATTTTGTTATGATGAAAATTTAAATGATGAAGAAGAAAAGGAATATATAGAAAAAGTTGTATATGGTATAAATGATAATATAAAAGCAATAGATGAAATAATATTATCTAAACTAAAAAATTGGTCTATTCAAAGAATAGCTAAAGTTGATTTAGCTATTTTAAGAATTGCTATTTATGAATTGCAATATATGGATGAAGTACCAGTAAAAGTTTCAGCAAATGAAGCGGTAGAATTAGCAAAAACATATGGTAATAATAATTCTAAATCGTTTGTAAATGGAGTTATAGCAAAAGTTATTGAAAATAAAAAAGGTAAGGATGAAGCTTGATGGAAAAAGTTTATAGTGTATCACAATTAAATAAGTACATAAAAATGATTTTTGATAAGGATATGTTTTTAAATAATGTAAATATTCGTGGTGAAATAACAAATTTTAAAGCACATTATACAGGTCATTTTTACTTTACTTTAAAAGATGATACGTCAACAATAAAATGTGTTATGTTTAAATCGTATGCAGCAGGTGTAAAATTTAAGCCTTCTGATGGGATGAAAGTTGTAATAAGTGGACAAGTTAGCGTATTTGAAAGAGATGGTGCTTACCAAATATATTGCAAAACTATGACTCCAGAAGGGCTAGGAGAACTTTATTTAGCATATGAGCAGTTAAAGGAAAAATTAACAAAAGAGGGGTTATTTAGTCCAGAATACAAAAAAAAGATACCTTTTTTGCCAAACAGAGTAGGAGTTATTACATCAAAAACTGGTGCTGTTGTAAGAGATATAATTAATGTAACAACTAGGAGATATCCTAATGTTAATCTACTTATATATCCAGCAGCTGTACAAGGAATAAATGTAGCCTCAACAGTAATATCAGGTATTGATACATTTAATAAATTAAATAATGTTGATGTAATTATAATAGCTCGTGGTGGAGGCTCATTTGAAGATTTGTTTGGGTTTAATGATGAAAACCTTGCTAGGAAAATTTTTGATTCTAAGATACCAATAGTATCAGCAGTTGGTCATGAAACTGATTTTACAATTTGTGATTTTGTATCAGACTTAAGAGCTCCAACTCCAAGTGCAGCAGCAGAGCTTGTATATCCACAATATAGTGATATAATAAGAAAAATATCTATGGATAAAAATAGAGTAATACTTGGAATACAAAATTATATAACAAGAAAAAAAGAATACGTAAAAAGAGTAAAGGCGGCAAAACTTGAAAAGGTTCCATTAGATATTATAAATAAAAATAGAATGCTAATAGATAGTACTATAAAAAATTCAAGTAATATTTTATCTTTAAAGATAGAAAAATATAAATCAAGATGTATGCAGTCAGTAGCTAAATTAGATGCTCTTAGTCCTTTAAAGACACTTGCTAGAGGATATAGTGTAGTACAAAGTGAAGCAGGAAAAGTTATCAAATCAGTAAATGATGTTAAAAAAGAAGATAATTTAAAATTAACATTAACTGATGGAAATATTGATGTAGTAGTAAAGTAGGAGGAAAAAATGGCTGATAAAAAAAATAAAAGTTTTGAAGAAAGTTTAAATGAACTTGAAAAGGTAGCACAAGATATAGAAAGAGGAGATTTAAGCTTAGAACAAGCAATTGAAGAATTTGAAAAAGGTATAAAACTTTCTAAAGAATGTACAGAAATTTTAGATAAAGCTGAAAAAAGAATAAATATATTAGTTCAAGGAGAAAATGGACAGTTAGAAGAAGAAAATTTTATACAAGAATAATGAGTAAATATATATTAAAAATCTTAATATTTAAATTAAATATTAGGATTTTTTGTTTTGATATTTAGTTTTTTTATTATATCATGATTTTTTATATAAAAATTTATTAAAAGTAAAAATAAATTTTATTATATATTACTAAGTTTTTGCAAATAATATATGTAATAAGGAGAAATATATTATGAAAGCAAATGATAAAAAAATAAAAAATAGTAAATTTGAAAGTAATTTACAAATTGAATTAAAAAATAGAAAAGATATAGAAGCGTATGGATATGATTTTATCCCACGTACATATCATTGGACAGATATTGATGAGCAGAAAATAAATGTTAATAAAATAGAGGAGATAACAAATAAAAATAAATAGGATAAATGTATTTAAAATAGCAAAATAAAAAACTGTGAATTTATTTATTCACAGTTTATACCATTTTTATGGTGCCGTTGACGTAGTTATTTACAACTTTTTTCGGCTCTCATAACGATTGATACAAATATCAATCAATATACTAAAGTATATCATAAATTTTATAAATTGCAATAGTAGAATTAAAAATTTTAGTTTTCATAATCAGGGTAAAAAAAGAAACCTCTTTCGAGGAAAAGAAATATTTTTCTTTTTTGGATTAAGGTTAATCGTTGTTCTTGTGCCATTCTTCCCAGCACTTTGCCTTGTCGGAATAGAACTTACAATCTGAGATAGAACCTCCCCAGCCTTTACATCCAGTTTTGCAACGACTGCACGGCTCATTGCCAATACCACGATTGCGATAGATATAAGGGCAGTACAGTTCTTCCATAGGAGTAGGCTCAACACCTGTTTTCCATTCTTCATAAGAACAGCCATACTGTGAGAAATGGAGAGTTCTGCCTTCTTCTGTTGTAGTGTCCTTATCTGTATGCACGTATCCGAAACTTCCTTCAAACACACGGGTTACGCCGTCCATTTCCTTACGTCCTTCAAATTCGTTGTAAGTAAATTCGGTTTTGCCCGTTCCGTGACAATGAGAACATACAACTGCTGCTCCATCTCTTTCAGCCATTCCTTTGTAAAGTCCAGTTCCTCCACAAGCCTGACATTCGATTATAATAGTCCGTTTCATAGTAGTCTCCTTATCCATTTAGCATACCACTAAAATGTCAGTGATATTTACTAATGTGGTACATTTGTTATATTTCGCTGTACCCACGAATATTATAATTATATTATATAACATTTTACATAAAATTGCAAGTTTGCACGGCTATATTATGTATAATAAAAATCAAAACATTTTCTAAAGTTCGTTTTATATACATTTTACAAATAAATCAATTCACTAAAAACAATTTCTTCTGCTTGTGCCTTAATAGAGTTCATTATGCCAATCCAGTATAATACATCAGTATTTTTCATATCTTCAGTCAAATCGCTTTTAGCCTTTAATTCACTAATAATCTGTTGTACTCTATTATCTGCTGTTTCTTGTATTTCTTTTAAGTGTGCATTTAATGTTCCATTCATAAGCATTATGGTATATTCAGCTTTTTTGTGTTCTTTCAAATAATTTAGTCTCATTCTTCCATACTTATTTAAAACAATTTTTTCTTGTTTAGGTATTGCTAGGTTTGGCATATAGTAATCTCCCTCTAAATGATATTCAATACCTGTTCTTTCATCAATTTTTGTTTTTGGTAATTCATTATTCATAACTTTTTTCCTCCTTTAAAATCTGGTATCATTATTTTTCTTTTTATTCCTATTTTGCTTATTTTCATCTGGTATAGTTACTTTTCTAGCAATATTGTTAGCAATTTCATTATCGTTGCTATCAAATATGCCATTTTTATATAAGTCATCACTAACAATCTTATAGTTATTATCTTTATCATAGCAAATCCTTTTATGAAAATGGCTCATAATAC
>CANAIR010000005.1 GCA_947361355.1 uncultured Clostridium sp. | reverse complement strand
TACCCAAAAGTATTTTTAAAATATTTTTCATTATCATTTCCCCTTTTTATAAACTTAAAATTAGTTTTTATTTTTTAACCTATATTTTGCAGTTACCTTTATACAAGATTTACATTTTTCACTATCTGGATCAAAATCACAGTTTAAATTTTCTACATCTATAATATTTTCTATATAATTTTCAAGTTTTGTTATAGTATCTTCAGATACTGCATATTTCATGTTTTTTGCCTCTTTACTTGCAACTTTTTCATCAACATCTAAAACTTGAATTAAAAAAGCTTTTATTATTTCATTTCTTCTTACTATTTCTAAAGCTTTATTTACACCTAACTTTGTAAGAGTTATATTACCATATGTTTCATAATTTATATATCCTTGTTTAGCTAATATTTTAATAGCTCTATTTACACTTGATTTTGTGCAATTTAATTCATTAGCTATATCCGTTACTCTAATCTGACTGTTTTTTTTATATAAAATATATGTAGTTTTTAAATATTCTTCTAAAGAAGATGTCATATTCTCCATTCTATTCTCCTATTTATTTTACTTTAAGCTTATCTTTCCATTTTGACTCATTAAATCCATTTAAAAAAATTTCTCCTCCAACTAATATAGGTCTTTTAACAAGCATTCCACTACTTGCAAGTAACTCTATTTTTTCTTTATTTGACATATCATTTATTCTATCTTTTAATTTCATATCCTTATACAACATTCCACTTGTATTAAATAATTTTTTTATATCTAAGTTATATTTTACTATCCAATCAGAAATTTCATCTGTTGATGGATTTTCTATAACAATATTACGTTTATCATAATTTATATTATTATTATCTAACATTTTTTTTGCTTTAATACATGTTGAGCATTTTGGATACTCAAGAAATAAATATTTCATAATCTACTCCCTTTATTTACCTTTTTTATTATCTAATTGCTTGTGCATTATATCAAGTTTTTCTTTATCTTTTCTTTTTAGATTAATTATTTGTTCATTATATCTTTTACTTATATAATTAAAACAAAGTGTAACAATTAACATACAAACACAAGGCCATTTTTTATCTTCGTTTTGTACAGCTGATATAGTCATAAAAATAGTTATAATAGCAAGTATTAAAGTTAAATAATTAAATGCTTTTTGCTTTAACATACATCTTTTCACCTTTTAATATTATAACATGTAATATATAAATTGTAAATTACAGTTTCACTTAATTTTTAGTTAAATTTTCTAAAACATAATCTATTGATTCATTATGTTTTTTTAATAATTCATCTAAAGTAAACATTTTATACTCATTATTTTCTTTTTCAACTACATTTTTTAAATTATTTTCAATATAATTAATTGTTTTTTTTATATCTTCTTCTTCAAATTTAAATTCTTCTAACTCATTTATATCTTTTAATATTTTTTTACTATAATATGGAAAATCAATTTTATAATTATTTTTAATATACTTGCAAAAGTTTTTAAAATCTTTTTGTTTTCTCTTACTTGCAACTGAAAAGCTTTCTATATCTTTGCCCCCATCCTTATTTTTAATTACTACTAATTTTTTTTCTCTATTAAAATTAGATAAATACTTACCATAAGTATAAGTGTTCCAAAATCTATCAATTAATAAATGACATAAATATCCACATATTACTGGATTATCTAACTTACTTTTATATTTTTGTATAAATCTATCTACATTTGGTATTGGAATATTCATACCATTAATCTCCATAATTTCTGGAAAATGCGTAGAATAATCTCTTACTAAATTTGATAAATCTTTAACTAAATATCCCTCAAAAATATCTGGTGCTATATTAGCAAATATAAATTCATTTTTTTGTTCATTATTATATCCTAATTTTTCACTTACTTTATTTGCAACTGCAAAGTGCATAATCCAAGATGGCATATTTTTTATTCCTCCTACTAATCATTTTTTACTATTATTTTATTTATACTAATAGTTGATATTATCGATAATACAAATATAATATAAAATACATATTCATTAATATATATACTCACAAAACTCAAAACTAAAAATACTATTACTTCTGTAAAACATAAACTCATTTGTCCAACTGCTGCTAATACTTCTTTATTTTCATTAGACTTTTTCATTAAATTTTGTATTGAAGACTGTATTGAAGCCTCATATGCTTTATCAAAATTATCACTTACCATTTTATTTAAAGATATTATTAAAGGATTTTTTAAAAATAAATATATAGATGTTATTATAGATTTTAAAATTGTAACAAAAGTACTAGTTTTTTTTAAATTTTTATCTGTTAATTTTCCAATTACTAAAACAGATATCAGTTGTAATGCTAATGATACAGTAATTACTGTAGAAAAAGAAACAAAATCTTGTAATACAATATATAAATATAGCGGTATAAAATATCTTTCAATTATATGGTTTGTTTTTAAAGAATATATTGTTTTAAAATCACTGTTTTCTTTTAATATAAATTGTAGTGTTTTTTTTAATATACTTTTGTCTTGCACTTTAGGTTTATAATCTATTTTCAAAACAAAAAAATAGCAAATTAAGAAAAATACAGCAACAACTATTAATAATAGTATATTGTTTAAAGTTACAATACCTATTGTTAATACTATACTTGCAAATGTTTGTCCTAAAATTTTTGATATTGTTATTACACTATTAAATTTTCCTCTATGTCTACTTTCCACATATTTATTAGACATTGCATCTGCAATTGGATTTGATAGTGAACCTGATATACTTATAACAAATATAAATACCAATAAATTATTTGTATCATTAAATAATAACATATATGATCCTATTATTCTTAAAATATTTGCTAAAAGATAACAAGTTGCCATTCCAACTTTTGATGATACTTTTAAAAATAATGGAGTAAACGCACCCATTATCCCAAATCTCAAACCATATATAAATAAAATTTTATATATCTGCATTCCACCTTTATACAGCATTATTACGCCAAACAATTCTATAAGCGCATTAGCAAAAGAATAAAAAAATGTTGATAAATATATATATTTATATTCTCTGTGATAAAAATATTCTTTCATTTTATCTTCTCCAAACCTATCTTATATGTTATAAAATTGCTAAAATAAAATAACTTGATTAATTCTAATATATTCTGCATTTCATAATTTTTTATAAAGCCTTAATTTTATTCAATTTTTTATTCTACAAATGAACTTGGATGATATGAAGTTATTCCTAGAGTCTCTGCTTTTCTTAAAACATCTAATCTATCATCAACAAAAACTATATCATTTAAGTCTATATTTAACTTTTTTGAATACGCTAATATTACTTCTGGTTTTAACATTGTAGAGCATATAAATATAATATGTTCCTTTTTTATATTTGGATAATTTTTTTCAAGCCATTTATACTTTTGATTTATTTCATTATTTGTAGCTGCTGCTCCTAATATAAACATTTTGTTACTATCTAAATTTTTAATTATATTTTGCATAGTTTTAAGCGGTCTTGCTGTATAAAACAAATTATCAAATAACAAATTTTCTAGTGATTGACAACCCAGTTCATAATCTCTACCACCATACAATATATCATTATATCTATATTCTGATAATGTTCCATCAACATCAAAAAATACATATTTATCTTTTAATTTATCTAACATACAAATTCATCCTTTCATTTTTTACTTATCTAATTCATTTTCTATAATCCAATTTATGTCCTCAATTGATTTATCTATATTAAATCTTCCATTTCCTACTGGATAAAACACCGAGTAAAATTTATATTCTTTTCCATTAATATTTCTTACGAATTTTTTCTTTCTGCACTGAGATACAGATATTTTTTCATCTAAGACAAGTTTACTTACTTGATTTCCAAATAATACTACAACTTTAGGATCTACAATTTCTATTTCTTTTTTTAATAAATCTAAATAATTTTCATACACGCTATCAGGTAAAGGCCTTGCATCAATTTGAGTGCATTTTCCTAAATTAGTTATAAAATAATTATGATTTTCTACACTTTGATAAACATCTTTTGCAAATTTCTCATTCCAGTCACTAGGTTTTAATTTTTTTATCTTTTCATATATTTTTTCATCAATTAAATTAGTCGCTATAAATAAGTCCCATATATTTTTAGTACCAAGCCATGGAGATTTTATGCCTTTCCATTCCTTTGAAGCTGCAACGTTTCTTCCAGTAGGATTCATAAAGACAAAACAAATATCTGGATTTTTTGTGCATCCACCATTGTATATAGAATCCAAATTACTATCTCCATATTTTAGTTGTAATTTATCATATTCTACTTTTAAATCTTCTAAATTCATTTTTTCTCCTTTTTTATTTTTTATCTTTAGTTATATATTTTATCATTAATTATATAAAATTTCAAATTTATACAAAAAATTCATAAAGCTTTTTAGCCCTATGAATTTTTGTTTTTAAACTTCAATCAACTCATATTCTTTTGTTCCAAATCCTAAATCTGCAGAAGCATCAATTGTATGTGTTCCATGTTTTGAATTTATTCTTTGTAGCAAATGTTCTTTTCCTTCATCATTTGAATTTTTAACTAAATCTATACAAGCCTTATCAATTGCAACAGGATCTAAAGAAGCAAGTATTCCAATATCTTTCATACATGGATCTTCTGCAACTGCACAACAATCGCAATCAACTGACATATTGCACATAATATTTACAAATGCCATATTTTCTTTAAAGTGTTTGACAACTGAAGATGCGCTATCTGCCATTGCTTCTAAAAATTTTATTTGATCTACTTTAAACATGTCTTCAAATGTTCCATTTTCACTTCCAGTACAATGAATATATCTTTTTCCTTTACCTGATGCTACCCCAATAGATAATTGTTTTATAGCACCGCCATATCCTCCCATAGGATGACCTTTAAAATGTGAAACTACTAACATTGAATCATAATTGTCTATATTTTTTCCTACATAATTTTTCTTTATTACTTTACCATCTGGAATTTCTAATACTTTATCTTCCCCCTCTGCATCCATTATATCTACATTGAAATATTTTGTCCAATCATGTTCTTCCATAAGCTTTATATGTTTTTCAGTTGTATCTCTTGCCCCATCATATGCAGTATTACATTCTACTATTGTACCATTTACTTTTTCAATAATAGGTTTCATAAATTCAGCTCTTAAATAATTTTGATTTCCTTTTTCACCTGAGTGCACTTTGACCGCTACCTTACCAGGTAAATCTTTTCCTAACTTTTCAAACATTTTTACAACATTTTCTGGAGTTATATTCCTTGTAAAATATACTTTTGCTTTTTCCATATTAATCATCCTTTCTTTTATATAACAAGTATATCATAATACTAATAAAATTATTAGTATTAAACTGTATTTTCATTTATAATTTTTTCTAAATCTTTTCTTAATTTTAAAATATCTTCTGTAATAATATCCCATATAAGATTTAAATTTAAGCCTTCATAATCATGTACTATTTTGTTTCTTAAGTTTTTTATTATAATCCATTCAATATTATTATATTTTTCCATTGTTTCAATACTAACATTTTTAACTAATTCACCCACTTGACTAATTGCAAATATTGTAGCATCTATTTTTTCTTCATTGCTTGAAAATTCTTTAAAATTGCAATCTTTAGTATACCTTAAAGATTTATCAATGTATTCAACCATTTTTTTAATTGAAATATATTCCTTATTTTTCATAAACAATCACCCCTGTTTTTTTTATTTCCTTATCTAGCAATGAGTCATTTATAATTTCATATATTTCAAAACCATCTATTTCCTTTTTTAACTGTTCTTGAATTTGATATATTAATTTTAAAAATGCAAATCCTTTTAATTTACTTTTTGTATCTATAATTAAATCTATATCACTACTTTTTGTGGCCTTATTTTTAGCATACGAACCAAATAAAATAACTTTATATACTGGTTGTTCTTTTAAAATTTCTTTCAATTTTTCTTTTATTTCATCAATCGTATATATTTTTTCGTTCATATATTCCTCCTTTATAATAATAAATTTAATATAACAAGTATATCATAATACTAATTAAATTTCTATAAAATTTATTATAAAATATAAAGTTAATATAAGTTTTTTACTATTTATTTTCTAGTAGTCTTTTTTCTTTTATATAATTTGCAATGTCTTCAAATACTTTTTCTGTATACTTTGGTTTATCGTTTTCAATAAACAAATCAGCAATTGTTTTTTCACCTTTTTTTAATAATTTTTGTATCCTTACGTCTTCTAATAAATATTCATTTTCCTTTTTATTTATATCTAAACAATTTTCCTCACAATATATCTTACATTGAATATTTGCTTCTAGCTTATCACACATTTTAGCAAATTTTGCTTCTTTTGTTTCCATTTTTTCAAATTCTTCAATTAAATCAATATATTTTGCTTTATCAGTTAAGGAAGCTAATATTTCTTCTACTGCTTTTTTTCCTAAATTTCTTTTTTCTTCTTTTGTCACTTTATCAAAAGGAGTAAGGTCACCTATTTTTATTTCCTCTATTTCATGTATTACAAGAATCATTACAACCTTATATATATCAATATCTAGCTTAAATTCTGAATCAATTGCTATTGCTAACATACATGTACCATAAATATGTTCTGCAACACTTTCTACTCTATCTCTTTCAATGTTCCAAACTTTCCATCCACTTCTAATTTTATCTTTTAACTGTGATACTAATAGATAAAATTTTAGTATATTCTCTATTTTTTCAATATCCATTTTTTTCTCCTTTTTCATTTATTTTAATCAGATAAATGATAAATTTCATCTAATACTATTTTTTGTGATTCAAAATGTTTTTCAATGTTAACCACTTGATTATTCATTTCTTCTTCCATTGACTTTAAATTTTGACTTTCATATTCACCATTTGGATTCCAATTATATGCAATACCTTTTTGTTTATAAAATTGTTCTGTACTAATACGAAAATCTTCTTTTAATTTTTCATTATTCTCTTTTTCAAAGCCTATTTCTAAATTTTTTATTTCTTCTAATTTTGCTTTTAAAGTTGGATATATTGTATTTCTAAAATCGTCTTTAGATATGTGTCCATATTTATCTACTTTATATCTATCTATATCTATTCCTTCTCCAGAACATAGATAGCCTTTTTTATATGTGTTATATTTTATATTTTGAGAAAATTTCACATTTGCGCTATAACTAGATAAAGTATAATCTTTAGAATAAGATTTTTCAATGTTAATTAAATCATTTTGAATATCAACCATAGTTTGTTCCTCTGAATATACTTGTTTCTTATACTCTTCTTCTACAATCCTTGCAACTTCTGCTACTGCTTTAGAATAAGCCTCTTTATCTTTTTTTGTCCATTTAGACGGATCTTTATAATGATTTGGAACAATTTTATATTTTTGTACAACTTGATCTTCTATTATTGGTTGTGTACCTTCCATAGTTATACTAGTGTTAACATTTTCTATCTTTTCTGTAACTTTTTCTATTTTAAATGTAAGTGGCTCATTTTTATCTAAATAGATATTATTTTCACCATCTATTTCATCTTTTTTTGATTCATTGTTTAGTATATTTTCTTTTTTTTCAAGTAAACTTAAATTTTCTTTTACATTTTTATCTAGATTATAGCTTTCAATTGCTATTGGTATACCTATACCAGCTGAACCTACTATCACAGTTGTAATTACTCCAGTTGCAATAGCGTGTGATTTCAAAAATAACAAAATTAATTTTAACATAGCATTTCTCCTATAACTTAACTAAAATATTTAGCATCTCTATTTTTTTAATATAAATTCCCACAAGGCTTTTTTTCTATCTACTCTAACAGTTACATTTTCATTTAAAATTATAATATTCCATCCCTTAGTTAAAATATCAAATTGCTCTTTATTAAATAGCCTATAATATTTACCATAATCATAATAATAATTTTTTTCGATTTCTTTTGTCGTTTCTTTTACATATTCTTCATTTTTATCTGAATTCATTCTACCAATAAATAGACCACCTGGTCTCAAAACTCTATATATTTCATTAAATATTTTTATAGTGTCTTCTAAATTAAAATAATGAAGTGACAAATTAGCATTAATTAAATCGATTGAATTATGTTCAAATGGTAATTTTTTCTTAACATCAATTTGCATAGTTTTACTATTTGGAATCATTTCTTTTAATCTACTTAAAGCTATATCCGAAATGTCACAAGATACAACATCAAAGTCATTATCAATCAACCATTTAGTATCTTGTCCTATCCCACACCCTAAATCAATAGCCTTTTTCAAACTTCTATCCACAATTATTTCTTTATACTTCTCCATCCAATTATCTTTTAAAAAATCTGTCTTGTTATTATTTATATTTTCCTTCCAATATTTATTATTCCAATAATCTTTACTATTTTCTAACATAATCTTTTTCTCCTGTTTATACTTTTTAACTAAAAAAATTCAATTATTAAAGTAAAATTTAAGTAAACAACTTTAAGTATTTATATACCAATTGCTATTGGCATAATAATACAAGTTTCTCCTTCTACTTCATCTTTAAATTCTTTTATATTTATATTGGGAATATTTCTTAATGAATCTCTCACTTGTTCAAACATTCTTGGATCATATAATCCAACAGCATTTTCTCTGTTCAATAATACTTTTTCACCTTCTGGTACTATTTCCATAATTTTGCCAATTATTCTAAATTCACCATTTCTAATTTCTGAATAATCACTATTTATAAAATAGTCCTTATTCAACTTTAATACTATATCAATGTCTCCTAATTTACAAATTCCATATTTTACTTTATCATTTTCAGTTTCTAATACTTTAATAACATTATTTACAGGTCTTTTTAATTGTGAAAGCGAACTATTATTTTTAAGTGATTTTTCATTACCAATATATGCAAAACTCGAAAAAGCCTCTGTGATATCTATAACTTTACTAAATGTTTCAAAAAATTCAACAATAGTATTTATTTCGATATAAGATTTTATCTCAACAAAATCTCCACTAGATATCTTTTTAAGTTTTTCTTTATTATCTAATTTTATAATTTTTTGATTATCACATAAATATTGATATACCTGCATAAATAACGATGTTGGTGTATGTGTTCTTTTATATTTCTTTTCATTATCTTTATCATTTGTTATATTTGTTTCTAACTCCCCATAAACTCCAGCTTTTATTAAAGAAAATTCATTATTAGTTCCAAAATTTGCATTAACTTTAGATCCAAATTCATTATTTTCTTCTTTTTTATCCATTATCTCATAAAACTCTGTAAATCCATCATTCTTTATAGCTAATATATCATATACTATTCTTTGATTTAGATATAATGGTAAAATAAAATCAATTTCTCTTTTTTTGTCTGTTTTTGGTTCACTTTTTTGTTTTTTAAATAACATAAATATACATCCCTTCTAAGCATTAATAAACCTATCATTTTATTACTAGCTTCTTATCACAAATTACTTTTTTATTAGTTTCATTATTTTTTACTATTTTATCTCTTTATCTTCATCCTTTATTCTATTTATAACATTAGAATCATGTATTATTTCAGTCCACATAGGTTTATCTGAATCTAACATTATTACTTTTTCTCCACTACTAAAAATTTTAGCATGATTATATTGTAATATACATTTTTGTTTCGAACTTATCATAGATAAAAAGTGATTATCTTTTCTTTCATACGCATATTTCTTTTTAGAATCTAAATCATACTTTATTCCTTTACTAAAAGACAAGACACAATCATGCAAGTTATTTTTGGCATACTCCTGTATTTTATCTATATAGTCAGCAGAAAACATATCATCATTATCTATTCTTGTTGTAATGGTATATTCCATATCTTCCTCTTGTGTATTGCAATATTCTGCAAAATCAAATTTTTCTTCATCTCCAAAATATAAATCTATAAAATTAAATTTTCTCTTTAATTTTTTTATTTTCCTTTTAAAACTATCAGGTGTATTTTTATGGAATAAAATAAGCCATGTAAAATTTTGGTTTGTTTGTTGTTTCATTGACGGCAATGTATATTTTTCAAAAATACTAAATCTTTCTTTCAAATAATCTTCATCTAATATTTTTTTCATTGGATTGTCATCTGGATTTTTTAATGTACATTCATAATTAGCTCTAATATTAAATCTTGTTATTACAAAATGTTTATATACATGTTCTTTTTTCATTTTTCTCTCCTTATGCTTTATTATATCATAAATGTATAAAAATAAATAAATTTATATAGTAAACTTGTCAAATATTTTTAGATCTATAATAATTTAGTTTTTTTCTTAATTTTTTATTCCCTTATTAACTATTAAAGTCCTATCTTTGATGTATACAGAAGATGTGTAACGCTCTATTTTCTGTCTCCATTTTCAAATGATTTTTCAGAATTTTTGCATAAAATTTTTGATTTTTATATAAAAATATAGTATCATTTAATTAATAGGAAATCTATTTAATTAGATGACTGAGAAGGCTCATTTTGGTGAGCAGTTATGATTTAGAATATAGCTTATATAGAAATATATAAGCTACAGTTTTTTGTTGGAAACTTTCGTAAATGATTTAGAATTTACGAAAGTTTCCGACATATTTAATTTTTAACTTTCAAAATAGAATGCTAGCCTTGAATTGTTTCTAATATATTTTTCTTCAAAATTATTATTTGTAAAATTTCTTATAGTGTTTCTCCAAAATTTCTGAGCTTTTTCATTTTTTATTAATGTTCTAACTTCCCATTTTCCTTTATATAACTCAAACATTTTATTTGCCATAAACGTACCCGCTCCCATTTTTCTATACTTATTAAGAATAAAAAATTCAGCTATTTCATTCATATTTTCTTCATTAAATCTTTGTAAAACAAAACCTGCTAATTCATTATCACATTTTAATATATATGGATGTCTATTTACTTCTTGCCAGTATCTTTCAACATATTTATTCATTACATATAATCCAGAATCTAGCATTGTAAATGTTGCAGTTTCATCTTCAAAGAAACTAAGTTCATATGTATATAATTGCATCAAATTATATATTACATTTTTATCTTTTTCTTCTACTTTTACTAATTTAAATTCCATTTTCTCTTCCACCTTAATTATTTTTTATGTATTAAAACGTTGTGCATTTTCTTACTTTCTCATTCCAATAATAACATAGTCTAGTATTAAGAATATAATGAAAAATATACGAAAACTCATTTAAAATTTCAGACATATGTTCATTAGTTTTCTTATTATATTTTTCTAATATATTCTCTTTATTAAATTTTGAATAATATCTATCCTATATATATTCGCTAAAGTTATAATACACATTTATTCACTCTATATATTACCATAATTTCTAAAAATTTTATAGTCCAAATTTAATTGAGATTAATCTTGATTCATTTGTTTATAATTAACTTTTTAGTATCATTCCAGCTCCAAGTTCTTCATTCGGTCTTGATATAAATCCGAATTCCTTGTAAAAATCTTCTTTTCCCTTACTAGCTCCTAAATATGTTCTTATATTTGGATTTATCTTTTTGTATTCTTTTACCTGTTTCAACAATTCTGTCATTATACCTGTTCCAATTTTCTTTCCTTGATATTCTGGAATTACCATAATATCTTGAATATACAAGAAAATTGTTTTATCTCCTATAATTCTTCCATATCCTATTAATCTATCTCCATCATATACACATAAAGAATATAATGTATTTTCTAGTGCTTGTTTTATAATTTTTTCATCATATATATAATAAAACAAATCATAATATAACTTATGCTTTTCTTTATCTTTAAAATTAAATAAAAACTTCAGTTGATCATAATATTTCCAAAATTCATTATAGTCACCATCGGCTATTTCTATATATGTATCTATTATTTTTTCAAAGTCTTTTTTCTGCTCTATCTCATATTTTTGTTTATCATTATCATACAATTGCTTAAGTTCTTTTTCATTTAATTTATCTTTATAATAATTATAATATTGTTCAAATGTGACATACTCTCTATTATCAAAATATTTTATTTTTCCAAATAAAACTCTAATTTTCAAGCATTGTAACATTATATTTTCTAATAAGTCTCTTTTTTGAATTGTATATTCATATAATGAAGTAATTACTAATACTATTGTTCCAGCAAATATGTTTAGTAAAATTCCATTTATAAATTCTGTTATTTCTGTTTTTGTAATAAAAAAGTTAAGCACAATACTGACTATTAAAGTTATACTTGATACTATAACACTGATCCAAAATATTCTTTGATTTAATTTCATTATTTTCTCCTATATACTTTCCATTAATCCATACTTTTGTTTTATAGTCACTACCTTCAAAATTTAATATCACTTTACTGTTCTGTAATTATTCTTTTGATATATTTATTTTTCTATTAGTTGGAAAATCTTTAAAATATTTCTTTGTTTCACCTTCATCATTATCATCAAATATAAAATTCCATTCACCATTTAAACTTTTCCAATCTTTCCTTACAAATTGTGGTCTTGGATAATCCTTTATATAACACTTCATTTTTCTTATATATCCTTTCTATACTATTTATTACTACTTTTTATTAATTTGTCAAAATCTGATTGATATAATCTATCTTGTATTACTCTATATTTTTCAAATTCTGCTAATGCTTTTTCTTCTGCAATTTCATGTGATATTTTTCCTGCATCTTTTAATATATCTCTATCATCTGATAATAAATATTTATCTATTCTATTTGCCCAATCCTCCATAGTCATTGGAATATTTCTTTTAGATCTTGCTTCTGCTAAATCTAAAAATGCTGAAACAATAAGTTCTAACTGTTCTAATTCTTCTTTCTTTAGATAATTTTTAGCTATAATTACATCTGTTTCTAATATCTTACCATCTGGAGAATGTTTCCATGATGTTAAATTCATATGGTCTTTTTTATGGTCTGCTCTATTATAAATAATCTCGGCTGCCGTTTGATGAGTTACTGCATAGTGCATCTTGTTTTGCACTTTTTTAAAAAATTTAATCGTGGTAGGTGATTTTCTCTCATAATCAATAGATGTTGCATATATATCTGTAATTTTTTGATAAAATCTTCTTTACGATAATCTTATTTCTCTAATCTCTGCAAGCAATGTATCATAATAATCTTCATCAAAAAAAGTACCATTTTCCATTCTTTTTTTATCTATAATATATCCTTTTTTTGAAAATTCCTTTAAAACATTAGTCGCCCATCTTCTAAATTGAATTGCTCTATCTGTACTTACTCTATATCCAACGGAAATTACTGCATCTAAATTGTAATATTTAACAATTCTTTTTACTTCTCTATTTCCTTCTTTTTGGACTACCGAGAATTCCTCGGTAGTTGAATTTCTCTCTAATTCTAAATCATTATAAATATTTTTTAAATGTAATCCAATATTGTCTGATGAACAGTCATATAATTTTGCCATTGCTTTTTGAGTTAGCCACAAATCTCCAACTTCAAACCTTACTTCAATTCCTTTTTCCTTTTTTTGTTGCTCAAATATTAAAAATTCTGCTGAACTGCTTCTTATATATAAATCTTTGTTACTCATTATAAATTCACCTCTTTTACTTTTTGTTATTCAAATATTCACTTAATTAAACATTCTTCTATAATCATTCTGTTTGATTTGTCTCATATTTAGTAATAATTTATATTGATTTTAACTATACCATAAATCAACTTTTTTCTCAATGAATTTTGACAAATATTTTCATTCTCAATTTTTTTACTTGTTATATAAATTTGAATTTTAAAAAAGATAAAGTATCTCTACTCTATCTCTTTTAGTAACAAGTACTTTCTTTATTTTTTAATTTATAATAGGTAGTGTGCATATTCATGTTTCCACATCCCCTGTTATTTTTGTAATTATATTCACTTTGCTTTTTTTGCCATTTTTTTGTTTTCGAAAATTCTTTAAATTCCTTTTTGTATCAATGGCTATACAGTTTTTTTCAAATTTAGCACTGATACACATTCGACGTGTGTTGTTTCTCTCTGGTTGCAGTATTATTTGAATGTTGTTTATCGCTTGTAGCAGTAAATTTATCTTTGCAATTTATCTCTGTTCCATTTTTACAAATAAATCTTATTATATATGGATTTATTGTTCCATCTTGTTCAATTTCTCCAATTACTACTTTATCAATTAAACATTCAAACACATCTTTATCAAACTTTAGCATTATATCTATATCTTTAAATAAACTTTTAAACTTGTTTAATCTTTGTTTAATGCTTTCTGTTCTGTTTGTTTCTTTTAGTAGGCTTTCTATTTTCTGTTCTATCTTCAGTAATTCTACATTTAAGTTATCAAATTTTTCTGTATATTGTTCCTTATTGATTTTACCTTCTAAATTTAGTTCTACTAGATTAGCAAGTTTCTTGTTTATTTTCTCTTTATCTTTTTCTAGTTTTGTTACTATTGTTTCTGTAGTATTTTCTTTCAAGATATTTTCTATTTTTTCTAAAAAGTTTTCTACTACTTTTCTATTATCATTACAGAGTATTCTATAACCTTGTATAAAACAATCTTCTAGTATTTCTTCTGGAATTGCTTTACAATGTGGACATTCTTCTTTTCCATGTTTTGCTCTTTTGATACATTGCCATACTGCTTTTGAACAGTTTCTGTTTGCATTCCAGTTTCTTCTTGTTAGTAAACTACCGCAAAAGCCACAATACAGTTTGCTACTAAAAGGATATTTTTTACTATAGTTATTATTTCTTCTTCCTGTTTCTCTGTTACCTGCTCTTTTTGTTCTTATTTCTTGAACTCTATGAAACAACTCTTTACTAATAATTGGCTCATGATGTTCTTTTAAATAATGCTTATCTACTTCTCCTAAATTACTTAATCGCTTATGTGATATTGGATCTATTGTAAATGTTTTTCCCATTAGCACATCTCCAATATATTTCTCATTTTTTAGGATTCCTCTTATTGTTGATTCGCACCATTTTGTTCCGCCTTTTGGAGTTTTTATTCCTTTTGTAGTTAGTTCTTTTGCTATGGTACTTGAACCTACTCCTTCTACATATCTTTCAAACATATATCTTACAATATTTGCTTCTTCTTCATTAATTGTTATTTCTTTTGTTTCAAGATTATAGTTATATCCATAGCAACCATTGTAGCCTATTAATTCTCCTCTATCTTTTTTCATCTTTAAGCCTAGCAATACATGTGAAGATATGTTTTCGCTTTCTTGTTGTGCCATTGCACTTAATAAAGTTAATACTAATTCTCCTTGCCCTGAACCTGTATTTATGTTTTCTTCTTCAAATAGTATTGCAACATTTTTTTCTTTTAGCATTCTTACATATTTTAAAGTATCTAATGTGTTTCTAGCAAATCTTGATATTGATTTTGTTAGTATCATATCAATTTTTCCTTGCATGGCATCTTGTATCATATTCATAAAGTTCGTTCTTTTAAAATCTAAAGTACCACTTATAGCCTCATCTGCATATATTCCAGCAAATTGCCATTCTGATTTACTATTTATTTTTTCATCATAATACTTTAATTGTGATTGATAACTATTTAATTGTTCCTCATTATCTGTGCTTACTCTACAATAGGCACATACTCTTAATCTTTCTTTAATTGTTGTTCCTGTTACTCTGTTGATTCTTCCGTTTGTTTTCTCTATGACTTGAATTTCCATCTTTCCTCCGTTCCGCCTAGAGATAAAACTTAATAATTTTATATCATTTTTTGGGTAAAAAGTAAATTAAAATTATAAAAGTTTATAATCTTTTAAGATTCTTCTTTTTATTTCTTGTTTTTCCGCTTCTGTTATTAAGTTTTGTCTAAACAAATTATTTAATAAAGATAATTCCATACTACAATTTAGCATAGTATTATCTTTTAAGTCATTAGAGTTATTAACTTCTATCTCGTAATCATGTAGCATGAAATCTCTCCTTTTCTTCAAATTTGAAAAGAAAAAGAACAAAGAAACTAGAATTTTTCTAATCTCTTTGCTCTTTCTTTTCATGCTATCATTATATTATTGTGTTTTTATAAAATCAATTCCCTTTTATTTCCCTCTTTTCTATTTTTGATATAATTTTCA
This sequence comes from uncultured Clostridium sp., assembly GCA_947361355.1. Taxonomy (GTDB): domain Bacteria; phylum Bacillota; class Clostridia; order TANB77; family CAG-465; genus CAG-465. Next base: position 69,566 of record CANAIR010000005.1, on the reverse strand, counting down.
TATCTAATTTTATAAGTACACCTAGTGAACTAAAAATAATATGATTTTAAATTACAAGTTCACTAAGTGTACTAATACAATTTAGATTTAGTTCACTTGGTGTACTTGAAAATTTTTTACTCTTTTCACATTCACTTAGTGAACTTACTTTATGAAAGTCTAGTACACTCGGTGAACTTTTTCAAATTTTTAGTTCACTATTTTCAATTTAAACGAAGAATAGCGAGTTTAAGCCAGTTCACCGAGTGAATTTCTGCATCATATTTGCTTAAAATTTTTGTTTCTTTATTAACTCTTGAAGGCTTGTCCTTCAATGTGTATATGCATTGCGTTAAGCATGCTTTCCTGCCTTTAGTATTCACATTAGTTCACTTGCCCAAAATGTATTTATGTCTACTTAATTAAATATACTTATCCTTAAATCCTCTTAATTGAAAAATAATGTGCTTTTAAAATTTAGTCAAGGTTGTGCGACAGCACATTCATTTTAACCTTGACTTGATTTTATAAAGCACATTAGAATTATCTAATAGGATTTTATTTATTCATTAATTTTATATATGGTATATTCAGAATCATAGTTATAACCTAATTTCTTAGCTAATTCTAATGAAGTCAAATTTGCAGCATCCCAACTAGGATATATTCCTTTTTCCAAACACATTAATATTAATTTTGATGCCATAGCTGTTCCTATTCCTTTATGTTTATATCCTTCTTTAACTCTTATATTAATCTCTATACCATCGTTATAAATAATATTTGAACTACAAATTCCAACAATTTCATCATCTCTAAAACAACATACTCCTATTCCTTTATTCTTATAATCATCTGTTATTTTCATTTGTTTTGGATCTTCATCGTTTGCTTTAATTAATTTATATATTTCTTCATCTATTTTCTTTATTTCATATTCCTTATCTAAAATTTCACTAAATTCTTTCAATTGTTGTTTATTAAATATATTTTTTTCCTTTTTCAAAGAATATCTTTTACTTTTTTCAAAATCATTATATGTACTTTCAATAATATCGTTCCAATCACTATTTGCTATAATTCTCTTACAAGTCTTTGGAATTGTTTTTAATACTTGTTTCGCCAATACTGAGTTACTATTACCATTTATAAAACAATATTGTCTAACTAATAAATATGCAATTGTGGGATTTTCTAAATTATCAGTATATGCTTCTCCCATAAGCCCATCTAAAACCGATTTACCCATATAGAATTTTATATCATTAAATAAATGTTCTATTTGGTTCATTTGATTATTATTTAATTTTATCATATTCTTCTCCTTCTTCTAATCTATCTATTACTTTTATATTTTTCCAACTATCTGAATGAAATCTCTTATAAAAGATTATTGCTTTTAAACATTCTTGTAATGCTATTATTACCCAAACTGATACTAAATCAAATTTTAATATATTAACACAAATATATGATAATGTCACTTTTAATAATACATCTGTTAATATTGTGTATTTTGCTATATATTTAGTATCTCCACTTCCTCTTAATCCACCTGCATAAACATCTCTAATATTTTGAGCATATTGAGCTATAATTATTATCATTAGAACATTTTTAACAATTGATTTTACTGTTTCCGAATCAGTATATAAATTTAATAATGGCGTTGATAATATTATAATGAATAATCCAATTACTGTAGAAATTATTATGGCTATTTTCTTTGAATATCTTACATATATTTTTGCCATTTCATATTTACATTTTCCTATACATTCACTTACTAAAGGTGCAACTGAAACAGATAAAGCATTACCTACCTCTATTATTAAATTAAAAATTGTCATACATATTTGTTGAGCAGCTAGAACTGATGTTCCAAGTCTTGCTATTATCTTTGTAAATATTATATTAGCTCCTCTTATAGATAATAATTCTGTACTTGCTGGAACTCCTGTATGTAAAATATCTTTGATCATTCCTCTATCAAATTTAAATTTGTACTTTGTATTTATTCTTAGTCTTGATTTAGATTTAAATAATACGAATAGCCACATTATTGTCAATATAATTTTATATATTAGAGTTGCTACTCCTGCTCCTGTAACTCCTAATTTAGGAAATATAAATAATCCATTAATTAATACTATATCTCCTAAAATGTTAAATATATTTGCAAATGATTCCATATATAATGTTCTTTTTGCTTCACATACTGACCTTGATAAAAATGCAAATATATTATTAAAAGATGAAAATATAAATCCTATCATTATAGCAATATAATATCCTTTTCCTACATCATATATAATAGAGTCATTTCCTATAAATATCATAATTTTTTTCATAAATATTAGTGATATTATTACTAAAGGTAAAGAGATAAAAAATACATTTAATATAATTGTATGTATTATAGTTGATTGCATTTTCTCTTTATTATTATTTGCAATATATCTTGATAATATTGTAGAACTTGCTACATTCATTCCTCGAGATAAAGCAGATATAAATAACATTACCCTTGCAGTTACATTTATTGCTGATAATGATGCTGTATATATCTTTTCATCACTTATTGAACCTATTAACATTGTATCTATCATTGTAAATACATCTGATAATATAAAAGCTATTATTGTTGGTATAGAATTTTTTATAATATTATTCTTTACTTTTTTATATTCATCATTCTTTGTTTGTTCCATTGATTCCTCCAAATTTCTTTCTTATTCTAGCATAATATGACAAAAAAATAAAGTATATAACAAATTAAATTATTACATACTTTACATTTTAAGTTTTATCTCCAAACATTCATTTATTTTTTATTATAAAATTATACTACTCCGCACACCATATCAACTTCTATCGTTACCTTTATTTTATGATTTTCTATTCTTTTAACCTTATTTTTTCCTTTTTTCTCAAAACTAATAAAATCTTCAAAAGCAGTAAATTCAACTATTGTATCGAATCTTTTAGATATAGCACCGAGCAACATTCCACATGTGTGGTGTGGGTCTGAGTGTAAGGTAGTCTTAATATGGAGTAAGTGTTGTTGTAAGGTTACTAATTTTCATTACTCATATCACATTCTACCCTAACTCTAACCTTTTTTATTACTTTTTTCTTAAAATTTCCGTCTTTATCTCTATCGTAAGCTATAAAATTTTGTTGGTCTATAAAATCTAATAACACTATATTTCTATAATCTTGTGTTAATTTGTTTCGTTCCACTATATGCTCTTTTGAAACATCTTTTTCTTTCTTAAACATATTTGAATGAGTTTTTACAATAAATCTTAACATATATGGGTCTGCTCTGCCACTTTCATTATACCCTCCAACAATAATATAGTCAACAAGTGTGTCAAAGACATCTATATAAATTCTTCCATAATAGCGTTAGTGTCAAAAACTTTTTTTAATTTCTTTATGCCTCTTTCTATGCTGTCGTCATCTTCCATATTTGCTTGAATTTCCATTATTTTAGTGTCTACTTCTTTTATTTTTAATAAACACTCATCTTTCTTTTCTGTATAAATATCTTTTGTAATTGTACCATCTAGCATATAGTCTAATAACTTATTGCATTTATTTTTTAATTCTTCTTTTTGTGTTTCTAATTTCTTTATATTATCTTTTGGAGAATTGCTTTTCATTACACTTGATATATTATTTAGGAAATTATCTACTAATAATTTGTTATCATTACATAGTAGTTTATATGCGTCTACAAATGACTTTTCTAATACATCTGCTCTCATTATTTTACATTTATTACAAAACTCTTTTCCTAGTTTACTTGCTGTTTGACATAGCCAAGCAGGTTTTGGATTTGCTGTTGTATATAGACTTCTTCTTGTAAAGGTACTTCCACAAAATCCACATCTAATTCTATTACTCATTGGGTATTTTCTTCCTACATTTCCAACTTTCCTACTTGCTGACCTGCCTCCGTTTCTTTCTTTCATTATTTGTTGTACTTTTTCAAATGTTTCTTCGTCTATTATTGCCTCGTGATGATTAGAAATATAATACTTATCTTCCTCTCCCATATTAGATAATCTTTTATGACTAATTGGGTCTATTGTAAATGTTTTTCCTTGTAGTACATCTCCTTTGTATTTTTCATTTTTTAGTATTTTTCTTACTGTTGTTTCGCACCATACAGCTTTTCCCTTTGGTGTTTTTATTCCCAGTTTAGTTAATTGTCTTGATATACTTTCTGCTCCAAATCCCTCTAAATATTTTTCATAAATTAGTCTAACAATTTCTGCCTCTTGTTCATTTATAGTTAAAGTGTTATCTTCTGGATTATAAGTATAACCTAAACAACCACCAAAGCCAATTAGTTCTCCTCGTTCCTTTTTCATTTTTAGTCCTAATTTTACGTGTGTAGATGTATTTTCGCTTTCTTGTTGTGCTACTGAACTTAATATTGTTAATAGTAATTCTCCTGACATTTCTAATGTATTTATTCCTTCTTCTTCAAAAAATACAGCTACATTATGCTCTTTTAACATTCTTACATATTTTAGTGTGTCTACTGTATTTCTTGCAAATCTTGATATTGACTTTGTCATTATCATATCAAATTTATCATCTAAAGCGTCCTGTATCATTTTCATAAAGTCATTTCTTTTATAGTCTAATGTACCAGAAATTGCCTCATCTGCATAAATTTCTATATACCTCCATTCTGGATTAGAGGTTATTTTTTCTTTGTAATATGCTTTTTGCGATTCATAACTGTTTTTTTGGTCTTCATCATCTGTACTTACTCTACAATATGCTGTTACTCTTAATCCTGTTGTAACCTTTAAACCAGTTGTACGATTTATTCGTCCATCGACTTTTTTTATTAAAGTTACATTCATTCATACCTCCTTTTCCAATTTTTAACCACTAACACATTATATTTTTATCTTCTTATTTTCAAATGTGTGAATTTTTATTTATTTTAGCTTTTGTTGATTTATATACTATTTCATCTATTTTATTATTATTTTTTAAATGATTTAATGCTCTTAATTGTAGTGTATATTGGAGTAATTTTTTATCTACTTTTTCACTGTTATTTGTTAAAACTTTCTCAATCAATGTTACCATCTCCTTTAAGTGATTGATAAAAACACTACCATTCAATTTTCTTTGGTAGTTATTGGTATATTTTCTCTTTATACCTTTTCCAATAATTCATTAGACAGATGTTTTGCTTACATCTCATAGGATTTTCACCTACCTGTTTACAGGCTTGTACTCATTGCGTGGGACGCTTTTAACGCTCGTTCTATGACTATACAAAAGTTTCTTTCCTCTTACACTTATCTTCGCCTTATTAGTTGCAAGCTAATATTTAAGTAATAGATTTTATTACTAGCTCAAGTAATCAAAGGACTGTATCTAATGAATTGCTATTCAATTTTCAATGTTCTTTAATTTTTCGAGATTTTCCCTCTCATATATAACAGCGTTTGAAAAGTTAAAAAGGTTATGTTTTTTTCAAAAAAATTTTATTTTTTGTATATGTGATTTTAAATCTCCTACTTATAACAGCGATTGAAAAATCAAAAACTTGACCTTTTTTTGAAAAAATTTTATTTTTTTTTGAAGTTTTTATATATGAGATTTTCTCTCTTATCTATAACAGCGATTGAGAAATGAAAAATGGGACATTTTTAAAAAAATTTTTAATGAAAATTTAGATTTAAAATATAATTAGACACAAAAAAGAGATACTAACTTGTTTTTAATATCTCTTTTTGTTATATTTCATTTTTTATATAATATTTATGATAATCCTCTCTATAACTTGTAATTTCTCGAGATGATTATAACACAAAATGATAATAATTTTCAACTTCTTACCTGCATTTATGGTAATTGAAAAGGGAGTAAATTTACTCCCTTACAATTTTACTTAAATTATTGAATTACCATAAATGAAAGGCTGTTCTAACAAAGTAATTTATCAGTATTATTGCTATTATAATTGCTATTGTTCCGAAAATTATTATATAATGTTTTATGATTTTTTTTGCTGTTCCAACATCATTATAAACTGAATCAATTTTTTTATGGTCTAATTCTCTTGCAATTACTTCTGGTATTTCTGTTTCCTTTGCCATTTCATCCATACTAACATTGAATAAATTAGATAATTCTACTAATTTATCCATTTCTGGTGTTGTTTCTCCGAGTTCCCACTTTGAAACAGTTTGCCTTGCTACATCTAGTCTGTTTCCTAGTTCTTCTTGAGATAACCCTGCTGCCTTCCTTAACTTAATTAGTTTTTCGTTAAATTTCATTGTTACATCTTCCTTTCTACATAATTTGATATTAACCAATATCTATTATTATTGTAGAATTTTATCGCACTTATTTCTACCATTTCATACTGGAATATTGACACTTAAACCTAACATTTTTGGAAATCTATCAATAGATTGTAATTTTGTGTTACTTATTATTTAATGTTACAATTACTAATTCTGGTCTATTATTTATTCTAAAAGGCAAAATACTATTCCCAATCCCCCTACTTACTACCATTGTTGTTTTATTTTCTTCAAATATTCCACTTGTATATTTAGGAAAAAATCCTTGATTTGGAGCAACAATTCCACCTATAAATGGTATTCTTATTTGCCCTCCATGTGCATGTCCTACTAAAATTAAGTCTAATTCCTTTTCTGCATAAGTATCAAACAATTCTGGTCTGTGAGATAGCAATATACTATATTTATTTTCATTGTATTTTGCATTATCTAACTCAACTTTTATTATTTCAGAATCTGATACAAAATTTTCGTGAGCCATTCGTGGATCATCTATACCTATTAAGTTTATCTTTGATTCATTTATTTTTAACACTTCAGTTTTATTATCTAAAACAATAACCCTATTTTTTTCTAGTTGTTCTTTAAGTTCTGGATAACTACTAATATTGGATTCATGATTGCCAGAAATAAAGTAAATAGGTGCAATATTGTTTATATTTTTAATAAAATCTGTAGCAACTTCTATATCTATTTTATTTGAATCAATTAAATCTCCTGTCAAAACAATAATGTTCGGTTTTTGTTTTTCTATTTCTTTTATTAAATCATTAGTTAAAGCATTAGATTTATTATTGTGAAAGTCTGATATTTGCACTATTTTATAGTTATTAAAATCAACAGGTATATTATGATTGATTATATTATAATTACTTACTTGTAATTTGGTGTTTTCATAATGTAAATATATTCCACATAAAACTAATATTGCAATCATAACCGAAATTGTAATTATAGCTTTCTTTTTCATAGATACCTCCTTACAAAATTGTAATTTGTTTAATAGATATTATTCTGTATATTCAGGATAATTTTTAATAAATTGTTCATTTGCTTTTAACATTTCCTCATAATATTCATTATATAATGGACTTAACTTTCTCATTGCAGGTATAAACTTTTCATAATATCCATTTGTAGCACAAACTTGTTTCATTAGTTCCATTAATCTATTAGCAGGTGAATTTTTAAATTCTTCTGTTTTCTTATATTCATTATATTTGTCTAGTGATTCCTTATTTTTTCTTACAAACTCATCTATATTTCTTATATTTTTATCCTTTGATTGAATAATACTATTTATTATTTTTTGACCTTTTTCACTTGAATATTCTTCTAAATACTCATCTAAATATTCTTGTAAGTCTTTTGGTATTTTAATATTAGGTACATTATCAAAAAAATCAATAATTTCTTTAAATGCTTCCAATTGTTCCTTTGTTTCAATTCTTCCTGTAAGATACCTAGAAAAATTCAAACTTATAAATTTTCCATAATAACTAGGAAATAAATCCATCAACTTTTTAATGATAATTGTTTTAGAATTTATATTATTTATTTCTTGTTCTAATTTTTCTAAACTTTCTCCATTGCATAACTTTTGTAAAATATCCTGTTTTGCTTTTTCTTGCTCTAATTCAAGAGTTTTCTTATATAAAATACTTTTTAATTCATCTGGATTAGCAAGAATACTTTTAATTTCAGATATACTTAATCCTAATCTTCTATATAAAGCAATTTGCTTTAAAATTTCTACATCTTTCTTTGAAAAATCTCTATATCCATTTTCTAGGATACTAGGACATATTAGTTTTTGTTCTGTATAATATTCAACTGCTTTTTTAGTTAAATTACACAATTTTGCAACTTCATTTATTAACATTATAACCACCTCTGTTATAATTGTAAGCTAACCTGTAATGGCATAGTCAAGTAATTATTTTAAAAAATTGTAATTTTGCGTTTACTTTTTAATAATAGAATACATTTTCATATCTAATATTTTATTATTCTTAATTGCATTATTTCTTAATATGCCTTCTAATTCAAACCCTGCTTTTTCCAAAACTTTACAGGAAGCTACATTATAAGCAAATGGCTCTGCAAATATTCTAATTATATCAGTTTCATTAAATATATAATTACATACTTCTGTTATAACTTTTGTCATAATACCATTTCCCCAATATTCTTCGGCTATATAATAGCCGATTTCTGCTGTTTGATAATGAATATTATCTTTTCTAAATACACCAACACTTCCAATCACTTTATTATCTACTAGTATCGCCCAAGAATATTGACTATCTTTAGGAGCATTTAAAGTTTGTGTGATAAATTCTTGTGCATTTTCTATTGTATATGGATATGGTATTCCATCTCGTAAATTATCTAAAATTTTTTCATTGTTTATTGCATTTTTTAATTCTTCTGCATCTTCTATTTTCCATTTTCTAATTGATATATCCATATTTTTGTTCTCCTTAAAAACTTATAATTTATCTAACTTCTTTTCTATGATTTAAGTGTATTCCAATATGTCCAATTCCTAATATAATTGTTGCAATAATTAAAAATACATTTTTACCATATATACCTAATAACAGAAATGCAAATATTGGCAAAGTTGCTCCTGCAACAGGTATTCCTAATAAACTACTATACATATCTTTCATTGTTCTATTACTTTTGAAATATCTTATCCAATATATTTCATATAAAATCATTAGAATAAATGCAATTAACAAGATAATAGACCAATTTGAAATTTTATTTATATTGAAATCAATAAATATCAATGATATACAAGTTACTAGCATTTCTCCAATTCTTTCAAATAATAATAATACTTTATTCTCATTTTTAACATATTTATCATAGTCTTTAGGTTGATTTTTACTCCATATAATATTAGGTATCATTAGCATTAACAAAAATATGAACCCTATATATGAAAATCCAAAGTGAATATTCATTACTTCATCTCACTTTCAAATTGTAATTTAGTTATTTAACAATAAATCTATAAGTTGCGTACGCAACCCATATAAGCCAAGAATATGCCCAAGACTTAAATATAATACTTACTGTTAAATACACGATAGCAACTATTATTGCTATTATCCAGTTCATCATTTTTTTCTTATCCATTATTATTTTTCCTCCTTTATATATTGTAATTTTTCGAGATGATTATCTAATTGAATCTTGAACTTGCTCTAATCCTTGTTTATCTGTTTTCTTTATTGCAATAAGCATAGTATTTGCAAATATTGATTCTATGTTATCTTCAGGGATATTATTTGTATATTGAAAAGTAAACTCATAATTATTTTCTTTTTCAACAGTATTTGCTAAACTTCTTTGTACTTTGACCGTTTTTACTTTTTCATCTTGAAATTGCCTAATTGTTAAGTATAAGTAATTTTCATCATTACTGTCAGCTACATTTACTACATTATATGTTTTTGTAAAAGTATAGCTTTCTGCTATACTTTTTATTTCATTAGTTTTATTTTGAAAAATAATATTATTGATTGTTTCTAAATCTTCTGTTGAAATTGTCGCTTGTTTATCTCCTTTTTGTATTTCTTTGCAAGATTCTTTAATATAATAAATATCCTTATTTAATATTATTTTGTGAGTATTTATTCCATTGCATATTTCTCCATTATATTTTGAATTTAATAATATATTTTCTATAATTCCTATATCTTTTATATCTGTAATAGTAATTATTTGTCCTTCATATTCAATTTCAATAATATCAGCTTTTGGTAATTCATATTTCATAAACCAATTTCCCATTTTTACACCAATATTGCTTTCATAAGGCTCGTTTGGAGATACTCCAACATAACGAACTACTTTATAACCTAATCCCCAATAAGTTACTTTACTTCCATCATTGCTAACTACCTTTATGCAACACTTTGGCTCGTGTCCTGTTGTTACTCTAGCACTATCTGAATAATTTGTAATAATCCCTGCAACTATAAGTACAATTACCAATATTCCTATACTAATACCTATTTTCTTTTTCATACGATACATCTCCCCACAATAAATTTTAATCTTAACGATAAATTTACTATCTTCTGCTACGATTATATAATAAAAGACAGATAAATTCAATTACCTGCCCTATATATTGTAATTTATCTTTTAAAATAACCTATAATAGTTCCCTTTTGTAAAATATGCCCATTCATTGCTTTCAAAAGTTTCTTTTTCATAATATTAGATGACAATTCTAAAGTGTTATCTAATGAATATATTGTATATTTATAATTGTGTTTTTGAAACATTGGTGGTTTTGCTCCTGCATATTTATGAAATCCATAGGCAATTCCTTGCATAACATTATCCATATTTCCAACATTTTCTGGAATTACAGAATTTGCCTTTATATTCCACGCAATCCAATGAGTAAAGTTCTTTATCGGATGACTTAAATCTTCTAAAATTATTACTAAACTTTTTGCTTTATCTGATAAATTTTTAATTCTAAATTCTGGAGATATATTTTTTCCATACCCAGTATATTCTACTGGAATCATATCCCCATTCTTAAAAGTTGTTTCAAATTCTAATTTGTCATATTCCATAAATACACCTAACTTTCAACTTGTAATTTATGAATTATAAAATTCTAAATATTTTTCTAAATTAGATATTATATATGCTCCATTATGATGTCCATCATAAATGTGGTTTTGAGATGTTACTTGTTTCTTTTCTAATATATCCTGCAAAACTTTACATCCTTCATAAAAATGTCCTTCATCTTGATTTCCTGCATCAAGATAAACTTTAAGTTCCTTTGAAATTTCATTATTTTTAGCAATCGTTATAGGATCGTATTTTTCCCACACAGATATATCCTTAAAATATGGAGTATCTTCTTTCTCTAAAGTTAGTTCTATTGCAGGCATATGTCCTCCAACTTTGCCAAACATTTCTTGATGTCTAAATGAATTATGAAGTGCTGCATATCCACCTGCTGAAACACCACCAATATATCTACCATTTTTTGTCTTTATTGTATTAAATATATTATCAATTAAAGGTACAACTTCCTTTATAAAATAATCTTCATACATTCCAACATTTATAATAATTCCACTATCTCCTGGACTTAATACTTCATTACTTATAGAAGATGAATTTACCCCTCTACTATTTTCAATTCTAGGGCAAACAATTATTAGTGGTTTTATTTTCCCACTTTCTATCATTTCATCTGCTATTCCTTTCATATTCAAATCAAATATAATATTTTCATTCCCACTTCTTCCGTGAAGAAAATATAATACTGGTAGTGGATTATTATTTTCTTCATATCCTTTTGGCAAATACACATTTATTCCCATATCTTTATTAAGTATATCACTATGAAAATTTATATTTCTAACATTAGATTCGTTCATTTTACATTCTTCCTTTCATATTATTACAACTCTAGCAATAAATTACTATAAATCTTTCAAACTACAAACTTGTAATTTCTAGCACTAATTGATTAGTGTATCTTCTATCTTTTTTATATTGCTAATAGTTTGTTCGTGATGACCATAGTATATTTTTGATATATTATGGCTTAATATTTTATTCCAACTATTATTTATCTTTTCATCATTAAATGTTATTGCAGATTTTAAATCGTATAAATCTCCTACAAAAACACTACCATTATCTAAAATTAGAGAAATACTATCTTCACTATGTCCTGGTGTATATATTATTTCTCCATCTATTCCTAAATCATTTAAAAACTCTCTACTTTGCTCACACGATATAATTACAGGCTCTGTATTTATAGGCTTAAACTGAATATTTTTATCTTTTTGCAAAATTGTGTCTGAACTATGAATATAATCTTTTTGAACATCTACTAATAATAGTTTTGTTCCCATATCAATTATATCTTGTGCTATTCCTATGTGGTCTGGGTGGTAATGTGTTATTAAAAGATAATCAATTTTTTCAATATTTAATTCTTTCATTTTTCTATAAAAGGCTTGTAGTGTTCCTGCCCAGTCTGTATCTACTAATATACTACCATTTTTACCTTTTATATAATAACAATTTGTATTTCCATATTTTAATAGTAGTATCATTTCCATTCCTTTCAAATTGTAATTTTATTCTTCTTTACCTAATGCAATTCCAATTAATTCTAGTAAAACTGATATAGTAATTAAAGTAACATAAACTTCACTGCTTAATTTTACTATTACTTGAAGTATGCAAGTAATAAATAATAAAATATTTCCAATAATTATTAACCATTTTTCTTTTTTCAATTTGCGTACCTCCTCTATATATTGTAATTTTTTATTCTTCTAAAAAATTATTTAACTTGTTATAAAAGTCATCATTATTGAAAATATAATTACAATGTCCTGCTTTTTCTAATATAAACATTTCTGACTTTTTAATATTGTTTGAAATATATTCAACCTCATTTTTTGGAACTAAATCTTTAATACCACCATTAAAAACTAATGTAGGAACAATAATAGAATTTAATTCTTCCTTTGTTATGGTTTTAGATTCATTAAGTAATTTTTCAAATTTTTCGTTGCTCTTTTTTCCAGGATAATATGGTAATCTTTCCATAAATTTTGCATAATTCGGTTTTTTAATAATATTATTTCTTGCAACTCCACTACAGAGAATTAACTTAGATATACTTGTTGGATAATGAATTGCAACATTAAGAGCAACAGTTCCTCCACCACTACATCCTAGTAAATATGGTTTATCAATATTTAATTTTTTTATAAATTCTGCAACATCTTTCGCTGATTCTTCATAGGTTAAATCGCAATTCTTTTCACTTTTACCACAACATCTTCTATCAAAAATATATACTTTATATTTATCTTTTAATTTGTTCGCAATAAATTTCATCAATCCAGTATTAACACTATTAGGATTTAGTAAAATTATCGGTTTGCCATTTCCAATAACTTCATAATGAATTTTTATATTATTTACTTCTATATCCAATTTATAATCTCCTCTACAACTTACTATCTGTTGGGATAATTATATCAGTTTTTCATTATAAAAACAATACATATAAAAAACAAGAGATATTTCTACCTCTTATAACCAATTGCCCTCTTTTAATCCCAATTTAAAAGTTTCTATTTTCTCTATTCTTTCTATCTCATCATCTAAATTGATATATTCAAGAACAGCTTTCAATTCTTCTTTTGTTAAATTTGCTGTTACTACTCTATCTTCAATAAATAGCCTAACATTAGCATATTTATTTTTTATTTCTCTCATTTTATCTTTTATTTGCTTGTAATCTTTTCTTTTTTGCCAAATATTATATCTATTATCTTCTAAAAATTGCATAATACTATCTATGTATAGGTAGAAAAAGCTATTTTATTGTATCTTCTTGTTTTCTTTATTTTTGAAAAATCTTGTTTTTGTTTCCTTTATTTCTTCTGGCTCTCCATACATTCTTATATAAAAGCATTCTAGTCCATCTCCTCTTGTTTCGTATATTTCATTCAAAATTTGATTTTCAAATATTTCATTTACTTTATATTCTCTTTTTTCCATTTTCTCCACCCTACAATGCCTTTCCTTCTCGCAATCCTATTTTTAGCATTTCGTCTGCCTCATACATAGCCCTATCATTTTGTAATTCTGTTATATCTAAAATTGCTTTCATTTCTTTTTTAGTAAGTTGTTCTATTTTGTCATCTTCAAAAAATTCTCTTACTCTAGGATACTTATTTTTTATTTCTTCAATTTTGTGTCTAATTTTATCGTATTCTTTATTCTTTTTTAAATTTCTGTATTTTTGTTCTTCAAAATAATCTGATATTTCATTTATATTTTGTAAGATAATACTATCATTTGATGTGTTTTCTATTATTTTTCCTCCTCTTATTTCTTTTTTTAATCTCATTCCATCTATAAATCCTAATTTATAATATGGTTTATGCCAAAAACACATTTCATCTAATGCATACCCTTCAAATTTATTTATTTTCTCAAATAATTCTTTCATAGTGTTTTCATCTTTAATAAATTTTTTCATAAAGTTTACTAACTCATCTTCAGCCTGTTCTGCTTTCTTTGTTTCTTCTAGTTCTCCGTATTTCTTTTTATAACTTGTAATAAATCCCTCCCTTATTTCATATAAATCGTCAAGTATTTTATTTTCATATAAATCTTCCATAATTTCCTCCTTTTATAGTTTGGTACATTGAAGTAATATTATCATAACTATTTTTTCAATTCAACGATATAGTTTGGTAAATTGAAATTTTTTTATATTTTTTCAATTTACCAAAGTGGTGTCAACTCGTATTTTTATATAATTTTATTAATTTTTTAGTACAAACTATAAAGGGGTGTAAATTATATGAAATTATCAAATGCAATTAGAAAACGAATAAAATATTATTTAAAACAAAAAGATATGAAAATATGGGATTTATGCAAAGCTACTGGTATTCCTTGCTCTACTATATCTACTTTTATGAGTGGTAAAACAGAACTGCTAAAACTTGATACACTATTGCATATATGCGAGGGTTTTGAAATTACATTAGGCGAATTTTTTACTGACACAACATTTGATACTGCTGAACAAGAAAGTAATAAAGACTAACTTATTTGTTAGCCTTTTTCATTTCATTGTTTCTGTTTTCTCTCTACCTTTCTAAATCTTTATTCTTCCATTTTTGTTTATATTGTTTTAACAATTTTTCTATAACATCTTCCATTTGTTTTGTACTATAACCCTTTGGAAAATAACTTTTTAATTTTTCTACTTTAAACCTTATCTGTTCCTTTTGATTTTGTTTTTGTTCTATCATTATATTGAAAATTGCATCCATATCTAGTTTATTTTGTTTGCTTAACTCTTTCATTCTTATTGCTTGTGAATATGAGGGTGTGCAATCTTCGCTTTCTATTGTTTCTAATAAGTCCTTTTGTTCCTGTTCTTTTAAATATGATATTTCTACTGCTGGGTTCATTGCCATTTTATTTTCATCAACTAATTGTAATAGTGGTTTTATAAGTTCTGTTAATCTTACATATCTTTGTACTTGCCTACCACTTATTCCATCTGCAATTTTATCTCTGGACTTGTGGACATTGTGTCCATAACTTTTTTTGCTTTGACTTTTCTCTGCCTCTAATTTCATTTTATAAGCAAAGGCTTTTTCACTTGGTAATATATCACTTCTTTGTAGGTTACTATCTACAAGAGTAATTATTGCCATATCTTTATCCATATCACGAACTAAAACAGGAATTTCGATTTTTCCTGCTTTTTCACACGCATATTTTCTTCTATGCCCACTCACTATTTCATATCCTCCTTTTTCTCTATTCCTTACTATTAACGGCTCTATAACTCCGTATTCTTTTATACTTTCAATTAAATCTTTCATATCCTCATTATCTTTTACTTGGTATGGGTTATCTTTAAATTCGTGTAATTCCTTTATATTTACAATTTTTTCACTCATTTTATCTCACTTCCCTATTTTTATATTTTGTTTGTTGCAATTCTTCATTTCTTGCTTGTCTTTCTATTCTTATTACTTCTTTGATTTTTGGGTTATCTTCAATGATTTGATTTGCAACTTTTAAGCTATTTCTATAATCTTTTAGAATTGTAGTGCATTCATCCCTTTTGGTTTTATATTCTTTTATTAACTCATCATCTTTGCAATTTCTTAATTTGTTTCTGTATTTTTGCCTTATTCCAGTTACTTCTGCAATGTTCTTTTCATTCTGTGAAATATAGCTTTTTACATCATCTGTTGTTTGTAGTTTCTCTTTTGCTATTAGTCTTATCTCGTTAGAATATCTTTGCATTTTCCTTACTTCTTGTTTCATTTCTGGAGATAATGGCTTTCTAGTATTTTCTTTTGGTATTAGTCCTAATAAGTGATAAAGCAATAAAAAAAGAGCTTCAAGCCCTGTAATTTTACTTATATCTTTGAATTTCCCATTAAGCATACATACTTTGTTTTTCTTGTATATCTTTCTAGGTTTTATAAATTTATAATACTGTTCTTGCAAATAATAAGGGTTATTAAACACTCTATCTGCAATATTTTTAGGTGTATATTTTTCTCCTAATTGGTACATTCTTGTTGCTTTTTTATCATTTATTGAACGAATAGTAGCATATTTTCGATTTTGGTCATCATTTATGATATAACCTTTTTTATACATTGCTTTCTTAAATTGTGCATAGCTTACACACATTTCTAGTGTTTCATCTATTGCTTTTCTCATTAGATTATACTTTGTTGGTTCTCCCCTTTTTTCTGCAAAATATATATTTCTTGGTGTTCTTCCTTTTGGATTCTTAATTACTGTTAAATTATTTTCATTGCACAATTCATCTGATAAAACTCTAAAACGATAATATGCACCTTTGTTACAATTAAATTTTTTGCCAGTAAACATATTAACAGAACATACTACAAAATGATTATGATATGTGCCTGTATTGAAATGTGTTGCAACTAATACTTGGTGTTCTGCCCACATTTTCCTTGCAAGTTTTACTCCAATTTCGTGTGCAAGTTCTGGAGAAACTTCGCCTGTTTTAAAACTTTGATATGCGTGATATGCGATATTTCCTGTGCATTTTCCAAACTTTTCTTGTGTCATTTTCATTTCTTCATAGGCTGTTTCGGCTTTACAATTTACTCCTGTTACATACATTATTTTTTCTTTTTCATTAACTGTTTTCTCATTATTTTCTGCATATAATAATACTTGTTTTAGATTAGAAAATATCGTTTTTTCTGGGTTACTTGCATAATTAACTACTCGTGATAAGCTGTCTTTAACTGACCATATTTTTGTTGTCGCCATCGTCATCATCTCCATTACTTTTTGAATTATAAATCACTAAAAAATTGTGTTCTATTATCTCTAAACATTCTTCTATTTGTTCTATATCTATTTTTAAAATGTCATTTTTTAATTGACATACTTGTAAATAAATTTGATAAGATTCTTTATCTGGTATTGGATAAATTTTTTGTTTTAGTCCTGTTTTCCTTAAATAATTTGATAAAGATAAGTTACATTTTTTTGCTTTTTGCTGTAATTTTTTCTTTTCATTTTTACTAACTCTTATACATATTTGTACTACTTTTTCTTTCAAAATTTTTTACACTTCCTTTCATTTTTTAGTTGGGGTTATAGGGGTGCAAAACCCCTTTCAGCAATAGTTGTCGGTTTTGTGTGCTATACAAAACCTATGCTCGCTACACTGATAGATAAATCTATCAATGCAGATTTATAATTATCTTTGATTTGCAAAAAAATAAACCTTATATCAATTTTTTATTCGATATAAGGCTATAATTTGATTTCTATTTTTAGATATATACATACTCATTATAAATAATTTCCTCTGCTCTATTTTTAATATTATTCATTCTAGTTACCCATTCTAATTGATAACTTGCTTTTAAATCTTCTGTAACATTTTCTTGTTTAGCTAGTTTTGTTATTAGACTTTCTAAAACTGTATTGCATTTCATATCTATTGAATGTAAATAAGTATCTAATTTTCCATTTAATAATAAGTTATTATATAAAACTTTGTTATATTGTTTAATGTATCTTAATCTTGCTTTTCCATATCTTCCAATCGTAAAATTTCTATCTTTTGTTATAGATAAATTAGGAAAATAATAATTTCCTTTTAATGTATATGCTATTTCTGTTTTTTCATCAATATATTCTTTTTTTAATTTCATTTTCTATTACCTACCTTTTCACTAATAATATAAATTTATAGTCCATTTATTGCAATATGGACAGCTCAATACTTCATATCCACTAGGACAATTTTTGTAATAAGTATCGTTATCTATTTCATAGTTTGTCCATTTATCTCCCCATTTTTTTATTTCTGCATTATATACTGCTACTGCCTCTGCTTTTGAATTATACCAGTTACTATTTGAATGACTACATTTTGGTACATTATTGATATTGGATTTTTGATTTGTACTGTTGTTTGTTGGTGTTTCTTCTATTTCTATATTTTTTTGTTCCTCTATAACTTTTGTCTGTGTAGTAGTTTGACTTTCTTGTGTTTTCTTTATTGTTTTGTTTTTATTGTTATTATTACTTGTATTCGATTTTTCTGCAACAGGTGTTGTTATTTCATTTACTGTATTTTGTGTTATTATTTCTTCATTTTGGATTATTTCTGCTTGTGCTATTGTATTTTCTATTTGCTCTATAATATTTCCTTGTGTTTCTTCTACTGATTCATTTTCTACAACATTTTCTTCCTGTATGTTGGTTGTTAAATCTACTACTTTTTCTCCTTTTTCGTTTACTGCTCCATAATAACTAAAACTAGAAATCATTGCGGCTATTATAACTACAATAATCTTTCTCATCACTCATTCCTCCTTACTTGCTTTTATTTTAGTCTCATTTTTTTAATAATGCAAAGGTGCAATTTATTTTTTATTAAATATATATTCTTTTCAGCTAGTAAAGAGTAAGTCATAAAAGGGGTTTGTAAGGGGGAATTATAAAAAAATACTCCCACAATTTTTGTGCATAATCCTAGCGTAAAATCCCTTGTTTTTATTCTAGTTATACCTTTTTTTGCGTAAAAATAAAGCATATTTCTATGCTTTACACTGGTTAAAAATTATTTATTTGATTTCTTTTCCCCACACTCCATATTGCTAATTCTTTTTATAAATTTTTCTGATTTTTTCCCTTTCTGCTAAAATTTTTATTTCAATCATTTTTATAATTATTGATTTTTAGGCTTTTTCTCATCTTTTCTACCTAGCACTGAGACTACTTCCACATGTTCAGTATTTGGAAATAAATCAACAGGTACTATGCTTTCTATATCATATTTTTGCGATAATACTTTTAAATCTCTTGCAAGAGTTGCAGGATTACAGCTAACATAACCAATTTTTTTTGCATTAAAATTTAGTATATATTCTATACTCTTTTTATCTAATCCCTTTCTTGGAGGATCCACAACAATAACGTCAGGAATTATATTTCTACTTTTAAATTCAACTATTTTTTCTTCAACATCTCCAGCAATATATTCCGCATTTTTTACATTATTTAACTTTAAATTAATATTTGCCATTTTAACAGCTTGATTTTCAATCTCAATACCATATATATTTTTAACTTTATCACTAAGATATATTCCAATTGAACCTACACCACTATATAAATCAAATAGCACCTCATTACCATTAAGTTTAAGTGACTCTTTTAAAGTTTCATATAGTATTTCTGCCTGTATTGTATTTACTTGAAAAAATGATTTAGGACTAATACAATATTTATACTCACCAATATAGTCGCAAATATAATCTTCACCATATATTTTTATCTCTTTTTGTCCAAGAATCTCATTTGTGTTTTTATCATTTAAGTTTAAATAAATACTTTTTATATTTTTATTATTTTTTACAAGTTCATTTACTATCAATAAAAATCTATTATCTTTTAAAAGCTCATTTTTATTTACAATTATGACTATCATAACTTCACCAGTATGAAGCCCTCGCCTTATTAATATATGTCGGATATCACCATCCAATGTATTTTCATCATAGCCAATTAAATTATATTTTTGGATTACTTCAAAAACTGCTTTTGCCATTATATCTATAACCCTATTTTGTATAAAACAACAATCATTTTGCACTATTTCATGACTTCTTTTAGCATAAAATCCCATTATTGTTTCTCCATTTAAACTTCTTACAGGATATTGTGCTTTATTTCTATAATAGTATGGCATACCCATACCAATTGTTGAAGGCTTTTTAAAAGAATCTATATCAATTTTTTGTTTTTTTAATACATTTTCTACTAATTTATACTTTAATAAAAGCTGTGTATTATAACAAATGTGCTGGGCACTACACCCACCACATCTATTATATACCTCACATATAGGATTTTGCCTATATGGACTTTTAACTATAATTTTTTCTATTTTACCTATTGCATAATCTTTATTTACTTTAATAATCTTAACAGTTACTTTTTCACCTATTATAGCACCAGGTACAAAAACTACCATTGAGTCTTGCTTTGCTATACCTTCAAAAGAAGAGCCATTATCAATAATTTCTAAGTCATATACTTCATTTTTTTTCAAACTATCGCCTACTTTATTATATCATTTAATACTTTTTGCAATTTTGTATTGTCATGTTCAAGTTCCGAAATGCTAATTCCAAACTCTTTTTCTATGTTTTCTTTAGTATAAGTTAATTTACATACATCCCTTGTATCACTTGATAAATTTACTACTACCTCATCAATATTAGGTTGTTTTATAAACACTATAATACTACATTGTTTAGCCCACTTTTCATATTCTTTTCTATCTGTATTTACATCAAATTCAGTTGAAATTTTCATATTAACAATACTGCCTTTACTAGATTCAACTATATCAGAATCAACCTTAGCTATTTTGTCAATATATTTAAATTCAGTATTTGTATAATTTTGACTTTCAGCAAAAATTCTTGATATTAATGTATCTCCAGAAAATTCATTTATTAATTTACTTAACAAAATCTCATTTTGTAAATTATTAGCAGTATAAATCTTTTCAGCTGGATAAAAAAATAAATAAGGAGCAGTAAATATTGAAATTATAATTACTAATTTCTTTTTCTTTTTTATTTTAACATCTTTAAATGTTATACCACTATTTAAGCTATAAATTATAAATCCTCCTATAAATATACAAATTAGTGTAATAATTATAGCAAATATATTATCAAATGGATTATATGCAAGTGCACTTACAATGTTTGATATAAATGTATTTTGAGTTGTAATCATTTGTAAACAAAGAAGTACTAATGAACCTACAATAATTCCAACAAAATTAAATAACCAAAGCTTAACAATTACTTTTTTGTAATTTTCTACTATATTCTTTTGTTTTAATATTTTCATTGAAAATATAAACACTAATGTATTAAGTATAAATATAGCTGGTAAAGCTGTTATCCAAAACTTTGGTATAAGGAGTAACATCCACAAAGGAAAAAACAAATTATATAATTTCATATTCATAAAAACAACCTCCAGACAAAATATAACTTTAAACATATTTAGTCACTAATTGCTATTTATTATATCACATTAATTCTCAAATTTACAATAATTTTACACATATTTATTTATTTTTCTTTAAACAATATTCCAATAATATATTAAAAAAATTTATAATTTTATGTAACAAGTAAAAAAAAACAGAATATAGTATATTAAATTAGAAATTAAAAAATCTAATTTACCCTTAAAGGAGTGTTATATATGTGCAAAGATAATCAATTTTTATGCTTACTTGTACTATTTGCAGTATTATTCTTCTTATATCTTAAGGATAATTCATCTAGACAATTGAACTTTGACACCTTTTTTAAGGTAGATAGTTCAAATTGCCCATTATAATATGGGTTATTACATAACAAAGGGGTGAATTTAAATGGAAGAAAGATGCGGTTGCGGATGTGGTTGCGGATGCAATAATGGATGCGGATTTAACAATGGATGTGGATGCGGATGTAACAACGGTATTTTCGGTGGCGGAAATTGTTGCTGTATATGGATTATCTTAATAATCATAGTTCTTTGTTGTTGTTGCTGCTAATAGCATATATAACTTTTAAAATTTAAATATTTTACTTTAAACAAGGCTAGAAAATTTAGCCTTGTTTTCCATTTTATTATTAAAATCAAATAATATTAATATAAATTTCAAGGTTATAATAAAAATTTCAACTTTTTCCTTTACAATGGCAAAATATTATTGTATAATATACATAAAATTTTATATATGTCAATTATAATTAATGAAAGGATGAAAAAATGGACTATTTAAAAGCAAATAAAAACATTGTTAGTCGGTTAAAAATATTATTTTTTGACATTATTTTAGTATTACCTTTAATAATGCTCGGAATTATACTTTTTTTAGAAATAGTTAACTTTAATTCAATTTGTTATTCAAAAAAAGATAATATAATTGATGATTATGGTAATCTAAGAGAAAAAGAAAGCGAAATTATAGAAGCATCATTAAAAAACGTAATGAAATCAAAAAAATATAATTTTTACTTTGCATATGTATATGAAGATATAAATCAAAAATATGCAAAATCTTTTTCAAAAAAATCTATAATTATTTATTATAACGCTAATACATCTAATTTAAAAGTTATTAGCAATAATGTTGATCTCAAAGGAAAAGAAAACAAAATAGTCACTTTAGAAAATAATGAGCAGTTACTAGATAAATTTCCAGAATATATAAAAAATATTACAGAGCAATTAAAGCCTAGATATAATATATATTATAACTCACCTTTTCAAAGAGTTTTAGGATTTTTTTCATTACTACTCATACTAATTATAATTTTATTTCTTATTCCAATTAGTTATAATTATTTTGAACCGAAAAAATATAAAGAGATTGAAATGATTTCTAATGAAAACTTTTCAACAAGTGAAAAAAACAATTTGGAAAATTTAGACGACGCGGATTAATCTCCTTTCCATAAAAATGCAAGAAAACCTGGCAATATATTGCTAGGTTTTCTTGCGTTTTAGTTATGTTTCTATATTTTTTCTGATATAAATTAAAAAATATGATAAAAAGCTAAAAAAAACTGCTAAAGCACATATTTTTTTACAAAAAACCTTTACAAAGCATGTTTTTTGTGATATAATATTACATAAGATGTATTGTGTAAAAATTTTTTTAATAAAAAAGGAGATTAATATTATGAATCAAAGAATTAGAAATTGTCGGACACTTAATGGTATTTGTGTTATTATATCGCTTGCTTTAATATTAGCAACATTATTTATGGTATTTACTTACAAAAATGCAAGTACTGCACTTTGTTTTTCTTCAAAAAATATCGACGACCCTTATGGAAAACTCGATAGAAACACAACCGAGATAATCTCAAAATCATTAAATAAAGCCATGAACAAAACTCATGTTCCATTTTATTTTAGCTTTTTATATGAAGACATGAATGTGAGCTATGTTCAAAACTTTGAAGACAACGCGATTATAATTTATTATAATAAAACAACAAATGTTATTGGCTTTGTTGCAAAGGAAATTGAAAATGATTACTCCGCTAGTATTTCAAGCCAAGAAGAACTTGCAAACATATTTGAAGAATTTGTTTCAAATGTTGCTAATAATGTAAAAAAAGACTATGAGATAAAATATTATTCATCAGAAAAGGACAAAAAAGTATTTTCATATTTATCTTTAGGTGTTTTGGCTTTTCTTATAGTAGTAACTACAGTAACAATCTTTTCTTCTATCAAAAAGATTCGCCGAAATAATATGATTATAAGACGGACTATACGAGAGGAAAAAATACGAAGAGAAAGGAGACGACAAGCAGCAACTCAAAGAAAAACTGACCTATAAGAATAGTAGAAAGAATTTCTACTATTCTTTCTTTTAACAAAAAGTATAAAATTGCATATTTTTTCACTTATAGCTTTACATAATCATTTACTTTTTGGCCTTTTTGTGGTATAATATAAATAGGTATTATATAATAAATTTTTTAAATTTAAAAAAGGAGAACAATATTATGAAAAAACAAGATAACTTTGTCAAGGTCCTTACTGTAATCGTTGCAATCGTAACAATTTTTGTTGCTATAACCTGTAGCATAAATTTTGGAAAGTTTTTAGGTGGCAAGTTACTAACTGAGGTGGAAACTATGGAATCTTTTGACGGAATTGTATACGATACCCAGGAAGATAAAGAACTTGGCATAGTGGTAAACTTTTTAATGTGTAACTTCTCTATTGGACTTGCTTTTTTCACTGTTACTTATTCAATTGACAAATTCAAAGGAAAGGAATACTTTGTTAATACCAAATAGGTCAAAGGTAATTTACCTTTGACCTATTTTTATTTTATTTTTTAAATTTCTATTTTTTCAACATCTTTTTTAAAAACTTACCTGTATAACTTTCTTCACACTTTGCTATCTTTTCTGGAGTACCAGTAGCTACTATTGTACCTCCACCATCTCCTCCTTCTGGTCCTAAATCTATAATATTATCAGCTGATTTTATAACATCTAAATTATGTTCTATAACTACCAAAGTGTTATTTTGCTCTGTTAGTCTTTGAAGTATTTGAATTAATTTATGTACATCAGCCATATGCAACCCTGTTGTAGGTTCATCTAAAATATATAAAGTTTGGCCAGTAGCTCTTTTTGAAAGTTCTGTTGCAAGCTTTATTCTTTGTGCCTCTCCACCTGATAATGTTGTAGATGGTTGCCCAAGTTTTATATATCCAAGTCCAACATCCATAAGTGTTTGTAATTTGTTTTTTATAGTAGATATATTTTTAAAAAATTCTAGTCCTTCTTCTACTGTCATATTTAATACATCACTTATACTTTTCCCTTTATATTTTACTTCTAATGTTTCTCTACTATATCTTTTTCCTTTACAAACTTCACAAGGAACATATACATCTGGTAAAAAGTGCATTTCTATTTTTATTATTCCATCACCAGAACATGCCTCACATCTTCCACCAGGTACATTAAAACTAAATCTTCCTTTTTGATAACCACGAGCCTTTGCCTCACTTGTTGCAGCAAATAAATCTCTTATTGCATCAAACATACCTGTATATGTTGCAGGATTTGAACGTGGGGTTCTTCCAATTGGTGACTGATCTATATTTATTACTTTATCAATTTTATCAAGACCTAGTATCTTATCATGTTTACCTGGTTTTGTAAGTGCTCTATTAATTTGCTTAGCCGCTACATTATATAGTATGCTATTTACTAAAGTGGACTTACCACTACCTGAAACCCCTGTAACACAATTAAATACTCCAACAGGAATTTTTACATTTATATTTTTTAGATTATGCTCCTTTGCTCCCTTAATTTCAATATAACCATTTTCAGTTTTCCTTCTTTTTTTAGGAACCTCTATTTTCAGTTTACCACTTAAATACTTTCCTGTAATAGAATCATCACATTTTAAAATATCATCTGGTTTGCCAGAAAAAATAACATTACCACCGTGTACTCCAGCTCCTGGACCAATATCTACTATATGGTCTGCTTCTCTCATCGTATCTTCATCATGTTCTACTACTATTAATGTGTTACCTAGATTTCTCATTTTCTTTAATGAATTAAGCAGTTTTTCATTATCCCTTTGATGAAGTCCAATACTTGGTTCATCAAGTATATAAAGTACCCCTGTAAGACCTGAACCAATTTGTGTTGCAAGTCTAATTCTTTGTGCTTCGCCACCAGATAATGTTCCTGCGCTTCTTGATAATGTAAGATATCCTAAGCCAACATCTATTAAAAACTGTAATCTACTATTTATTTCCTTTACAATTTGTAATGCTATTGTTTTATTCTTAGCAGACATTTTTTCATAAGCATTGTTTATAAATTCCTTGATGGCTTCTACATTTTTATTACATAATTCATGTATATTTATTCCACCAATTTTAACAGCTAAAGACTCTTTTTTTAATCTAGCTCCATTACAAAGCTCACAATGACTAGTAGACATTAATTGTTCATAATACATTTTCATTCCATTAGACTTTGTCTCAGCAAATCTTCTTTGCAATGTATTTACTACACCTTCAAATTCACTTTCATATTCTCTTGTCATTGTTTTAGTTGTATGTACAAATTTTATTTTTTCATCTTTACTACCATATAATAACACATCCATAAACTTCTTAGGCAAATCCTTTAACTTAGTATTAGGATCTACTGAGTAATGATTACAAAGCCCATCAATATACATTTTGCTAATTCCATCTATAATACTTCCACTGCCAGACCAACCTTGAATTGCACCATATTCATTTAATCTTTTTTCCTTATTTGGCATTATTTTATCTATATCTATTCTCAATAATTCGCCTAAACCTGTACAATCTGGACATGCACCAAAAGGTGTATTAAAAGAAAACATTCTAGGAGTTAGTTCTTCTAAACTTACACCACAATCTGGACAAGCATAATTTTGTGAAAATATTTGTTCTTGACCATCCAACTTAGCTATTATGACAAGATTGTTTGCATGTTTTAATGCAAGTTCAACAGAATCTGTTAACCTTTGTTCAATATCTGCATTTATCACTAGCCTATCAACTATAATCTCTATTGTATGTTTTTTTTGCTTATCAAGCTCTGGTATTCCATCAGATAAATCATAGGATTCACCATCTATTCTAGCACGAACAAATCCCTCTTTTATAATCTGTTCAAGAAGCTTGACATGTTCTCCTTTTTTTCCACGTATTACAGGTGCTATAACTAATATTTTTGTTCCTGTGTCATAATTATATATTTGGTCTACAATTTCATCTACAGTTTGTTTTTTTATCCTTTTTCCACATATAGGACAATGTGGAATACCAACTCTTGCATAAAGCAATCTCAAATAGTCATGAATTTCTGTTACTGTTCCAACAGTTGAACGCGGATTTTTTGAAGTTGTTTTTTGGTCTATAGAAATGGCAGGAGAAAGTCCATCAATTGATTCTACATCTGGTTTCTCCATTAATCCTAAAAATTGTCTTGCGTATGAAGATAAAGATTCGACATATCTTCTTTGACCTTCTGCATATATAGTATCAAAAGCAAGAGATGATTTTCCTGAACCTGAAAGTCCAGTAAACACAATAAGGTTGTCTCTTGGCAACTCTAAATCAATGTCTTTTAAATTATGTTCTTTTGCTCCCTTAATTATCAATTTATCATTCATTTCTTATCTCCTTTTTCTAAAAAACATTATACAATACAAACAAGTGTTTGTCAACATATTATTTAAAAATATTTTTACTCACATAACTTGTATAAAAAAATACATCTTCTTAATAAATCAAATCATATTTTAATATATTACTATATTAAAATATATTATAAATTACATAATTTTACTAATCATTATTGATTTTTTACTCAAAATTTAGTATAATTATATATATAGTATTATACAAATTTGTTTCTTTATAACTTTAAAGGAGGATTTAATATGGAAAATTTAACTGTACTTGATTACCTCGAAAAATATAAGAAATACGAAGATTATGAAGAATGTAAAATTAGGGAACTAAAATACATATCTGCTATATTCTTCATATTAACAATTTTTTTCTATATTGCAAGTTTTGTAATAAATGAAAATAAAATTTTATTTATTGCTGTCACTTTTAGCATTGTATACTTTTTTAAGTTTAAAAAGTATCTTGCTGAGCGTATTTTTGTATCACTTCAAAAATGTGACCCTGAAAGTGATAAAGCAATACTTTCAAAACTAGAAGAATGTTACAATGCTCTAACTATCGAAGAATCAGAAAAATTATTTAAAGATGCAAAGGAATTTTATATACAAAATTACTTCAATTTTTCTGTTTCCATCAATTTATATGCTAGAGAGCAATTAGATAATTTAGAATCTAATTTTGAATCCAATTTAGAAAATATTTAAATCAAAGAACGTGAGCCAAAACTCACGTTCTTCTATATTAATCAAGATATGTATCTAAGTTATTAGTTCTATATTCAAGTACAGGCATTTCCTCAGTTGGAACAAATCCTGGTCTTGCATTTATTACATCTGGAATCCTATTTACAATTGTTGCACATGTAAGCTCAACTGTAGCTGGTCTATTTATTACAACTGTTGTATCTGGTTCACCATATAAAGTCCACTCATTTTTATCAAACTCATCAGGAGCATATACTTTACCAATACATTCAGATTCAATTATTATACCTTCTTTTGTTTTAGAAGTTACAACTGCTGACATACCAGTTGCATCTCCTGCTTTTACTGTCATTCCTAAAGTTGAAGATTTTAAATCTTTCTTATGTGTCATTGGCACTGTAACTTGTGTTTGATGTGTTATTGTAAGTCCTAATCTATCTGCAAGCCATCCATTTACATTCCACATATATGATGGAAGATACTCACCAGATTCAATTACAGCTTTTCTTTGTTCATCAGATATTTTATCTACTGAAGCAATTTCTTTTTCAAATTGTTCTAAAGTAAGACCAGCACCATGTGCCTTTGCAAGTGCTATACCATAATCCTCTACATTATAACTTGAACTTCCTTTTATTTTAGTTATATTATGAGAACTACCAGCTAAAGTTGCTATTAAATTTCCCCAATATACATCTTGATATCCAGCTCCTGTTAATGTACAATTTGTAGATTTTGCAATCTCATCTAATTTTTTAGTAAGTGTTGGATTAGAATTCATTGGATAAAAAGCTTCTTCACATGTAGAAATAGCATTTATTCCTAATTTTGCGCATACTTCAAAAGCATCGTAAACATCGCTAAATAAACTCATTGTTGTTATTATACATATATCAGGTTTTGTTTCTTTTAATACTTTTTCTGCCTCTTTAGCGTCAGATATTTCTACACCTTTATAATCTCCACCAATTATAGTTGAAATATCTTTGCCAAACTTATTTTCATCAATGTCAAAAGCTGCAACAATTTCAGCCCCTTTTTCATATACATATCTCATAGTATACACTGACATTTTTCCACAACCATATTGTGCTACTTTTATTTTTTCACTCATATACATACCTCCTAAAATAAATGAAAATTACTATCATTAAATAGCTATAACTATTGTATCATTATTAAATATTATTATCAAGCTTTATTAAAAATATAACAAAAAAGTAAGTAAAAATTACTTACTCTTTTAAATTACATTATTTTTAGAAAGAACCACCACCGGCCACCTCCACCGGCCTCCGCCACCAGATCCTCCACCAGAAAATCCTCCTGATGAACTACTACCAGTTGAAGACGCAGCATAAGTTGATATTGTACTAGAGTACATAGCCATATTTATCATTGGATAATTTATATATATATAATCATCATCATAACCATTTCTTATAAGTTCTTCTTTAAATTCTTTTGCAACTTTTTTAGCAATTCCAAAAAGACAAGCAAATACTAAATATCTATCCCATAAAGCAATCTCTATTGGATATCTATCCTTTATTAAACTATAATCTTTTAAATATTTTTGCAACCCTTTTAAATTATTATATTCTTCATAATAATCTGGTTTCAAACTTTTTACAAAAGTAAGCATTATAGCAAACATAAATACAAACATTCCCGCTACTATATATATAGAAATATTGTCAATCTTTAAATCTATATTTAAAGGTGATATTAAAAATACATTTATAAGTGATATTACAATTATACAAAACATAAATATAAAACTAAATCTTTTTAACTTAGAATCTGTTTTTTCATAGACAGTACTTTCTATTTTTTTATCATGTTTTGTACAAACCGCATTCAATTTACTAATAGAATACGTATTTTTAGAAAGTTCCTTAAACCTTTTATTTAATTCTATTTTTTCCTCTTTAAATGTAGTTATATTAGGAGTAGGATTTGAGTTAAACAAATAATTTATAACTATTCTTTCATACTCATTTAAGCTATCCAACCTTACACCTTCATTTATAGTCAAATAATAATCATACTCAATTCCATCAAAAGATTTCTTTACCTTTTTTTGAGAATCCATATTGATTACTTTTTTATTATGAAGGTCAAGTATTGTTGCCATTAATAAATTTGGACTTAAAACACTTCCACCACATAACTTCAAATATACACTTAAACTTAAATTTTCTAAAGGCTGTGTATAGTATTCAACTTTCTTATTTTTTCCTTTTGATGATACTTTATCAGATTTTATAAATAAAATTATAATATACATTATAGTAATAGCAATAATTACATAATTCATAAAATTACTTATTTTATTTCTAGTTTTTCCAAACTCCATATTTTTTTCTATTTTATTTAAGGTATTAAAATCATAATTTTCATTTAGTTGTTTTTTTACAGATGAATCTAAATAGCTTGCTGGAAATACTACCCTTGCATCTACTGCAGTCTTTCTTTTAAGTTTTTCAACTTCAAAAGATATTTTACCATCTTCATTTACTAAATTTATAATATCTGTATAACCATGTGGATAAACTCTAATATTTTCCATATTATATTCTTGTTCAAAATTAATATTTATCTTAAGATTTGAAATATCACAGTCCCAGTCTTTACCTACAAAGTTCCAATATATTTCCCCAAAATCTTTATATAAAACTGCTACATCTTTTAAATCATATTCTATTTTCAAATACTTTGTACTAGAACTTTGACTTGGAGAATATATTTTTATCCTTTTAATATATCCATCATTTTTAATATTTGATATAGAAAAATAATTTTTCATGCCATTTCTTGCATTACTTTCTGATATTTGAGAAAACTTATTTTCATCTTCATATGAAGATGATGTTTCAGTTACTAAAATGTTTTCAATACTATCTGCTTGATACCTTGATGAACTTGGTTTCATATCACTATTTTGAGATGAATAAGTATATCTATATAATATATCTCTATATATGCCGTTTGCTACGTCATGAAAATCAAACTTAATACATTCTGATACATGGACATTTCCATTTTTCAAAACCGTAGCATTAATTACATAATCACCAATATTATATGCTGTCTCACTATCAGCATTTACAAAATTTCCTACAAATAATACTATTACTAAAAACAATAATAATATTTTAGTCATCATAAACTTTTTATAATTTAATTTAAAATATTTACACATCCTATACATTTTTCCACTAACTTTCTTTTTTCATTATTTTTCTTGCTGTTATCTCTGGTTTTTCTCTACTAATTACACTTTCAGGACAATATACAGTAACAATATCTCCAACTTTTAAATCACTTGTATTTGCCACTTTTTCAGTATTACTTCCGCTTTGTACTAATATTTGTGTTGAACCTTTTAACTTTACTGTAAGTTTACCTTTATTAGTACCCTTTATATTAGAATTTATATAATTAATGTTTACTTTATTTATAGAATTACTTACAAATTCAACTCTTCCTATTACAAAGTTATTTCCATGATCTTCTTTATATGCAACTTCAGCTTTTTCAATATAATTAAAGCACATAAATCCTATTCCTATTACTACACCAACTATTATACCCCTTTTAACTATTACAGGCATAGATACCTTCTTAAATAATATATTCAATATTATACATATTAGAATAATTATTCCAAAAATTAGAACAATATCTATCTCTAAAAAATCATCAAAATTTAACATAAAATCCCTCCAACTAAATACTTCTTCTTGTAACTTTTATTGCAGTTACTCTATTATTATTTTCAAGTGCCTCTTTACACATAATTTCAACATTTGCACCTGGTTTTATATCGCTTAATTCAATTTTTACTTCTTCACCATTTACATGAGCTGTATACACTGTATTTCTTGTAAGTTTTGCAATTACTACTCCTGTACCTCCAGACTCTAATGTAGACCTTGTAGAATATACCCTTATAAGATAATTATCTTCATCTACTAATTGTACTCTACCATAAATATAATACTTAGTTTGATTATCAAAAATATATTGATTATCATATATATAATATAGTGTAACACCAGTTATATATATAAAGGAATATACTATTAGTGATAGAAAAACTACTTTAAAATTACTAGAATACTTTAAAAATCCTCTAAACATAAGAAAAAGTAAAAATATACCAACTATTGATATAATTATAGAATTGGTAATAAATTTTTGGTCAAACATTTCAAATATATCAAACATTGTAAAACTTCCAACCCCTTTCTAAAAAAATTAATTTATTCCTTTCATACTAAGTTTTACTTTATTTCTTTTTAAATCAACACCTATAACTCTTACTTTAACAATATCACCAACAGATACTTCTTCCATTGGATTTCTAACAAACTTATCACTAAGCTCTGATATATGAACTAATCCATCACCCTTTATTCCAATATCTACAAATGCTCCAAAATCAATTACATTTCTAACAGTTCCTGTAAGAAGCATTCCCTCTTCTAAATCTTCTATTTTTAACACATCACTTTTTAAAATTGGTTTTGGCATTTTATCTCTTGGATCACGTCCTGGTTTTTCCAATTCTTTTATTATATCTTCTATAGTAGGAATTCCAACATTTAATTTTTCTGACAATTCTTTTGTGTTTACTTTTTCAAATTTTTCTTTTAGATTTTCTAAATCAAGCTTTGTTATCTTTTTCAAGTCATATCCAAAACTTTCAATTAATGATTTAGCCACATCATAAGATTCTGGATGAACCATAGTATTATCTAAAATATTAGTAGATTCTGGCACTTTTAAAAATCCTGCACATTGAACAAAAGCTGCTTTACCAAGCTTAGGAACTTTTAAAAACTCTTTTCTACTTGTAAACTTACCATTTTCTTCTCTATATTTTACGATATTTTCAGATACAGTTTTATTTATTCCTGATACATATGAAAGCAACGATGGTGTTGCAGTATTTACATCTACTCCAACTTTATTTACACTATCTTCTACTACTCCAGTTAAACTTAAATCTAGTCTTTTTTGGTTTACATCATGTTGATACTGTCCAACGCCAATACTTTTTGGATCAATTTTAACAAGCTCTGCAAGTGGATCTTGAAGTCTTCTTGCTATTGAAATTGCTCCCCTTATAGAAACATTTATATCAGGATATTCTTTTGTAGCAAGTTTAGACGCTGAATATACTGATGCACCTGCTTCACTTACAATTGTATAATACACTTTTCTATCGGCCTTTTTTATAAGATCAGCTACAAATTTTTCTGATTCACGAGAAGCTGTACCATTTCCAATTGCTATCATATCGATTCTATATTTAGATATAAATTCTAATAACTTTTTTGTAGCACCTTCTACATCATTTTGAGGTTCAGTTGGATACACAGTAGTATAATCTAATAGTTTACCTGTATCATCAATTACAGCTATCTTACATCCTGTCCTATATGCTGGATCAAATCCCATTACAACCATCCCTTTAAGTGGTGCGGCCATAAGTAAATTTTTAACATTAACCCCAAACACCTTAATTGCTTGTTCCGATGCTTCCTCAAATTTTTCTGTCCTTATTTCTCTTTCAATTGATGGCTTTATCAAACGTTTATATGAATCTTTTATTGTATCTTGTAAAAGTTCTTTAAAAATATTATCTGATAAAATAATTTCTTTTTCTAAATAACTAAATATTTTCTCTTCGTTTACCTCAAGCCTTACTTTTAAAAACTCTTCCTTTTCACCACGATTAATTGCTAAAATTCTATGAGACGGAATCTTATTTACATTTTCACTAAAATTGTAGTACATATCATAAGTTGAACTTTCATCAGGTTTTATAGCACTAGTAACTATTTTTCCAGTTCTATATGATATACCTCTTATTTTTTTCCTATATTCTGCATTATCAGATATTTCTTCAGCTATAATATCACATGCTCCAGAAATTGCTTCTTCTTCATTAATATCAGAAGTAACAAAATCTTTTACTACTTCCTTTATAGATGTAACTTTTGTACTTTGTTTTAATATTATTTTTGCAAGTGGTTCTAATCCTTTTTCTTTAGCAATAGTTGCTTTAGTACGCTTTTTAGGTTTAAAAGGTCTATATATATCTTCAACTTCTGTTAATATATTTGCACCTATTATCTTTTCTTTTAATTCAGGTGTCAAATTTCCTTGCTCATCAATAAGTTTTATAACTTCATCTTTTCTTTGCTCAAGATTTCTTAGATAATTTAATCTATCATCTAATTTTCTTAATACCTCATCATCTAAATTTCCTGTTACTTCTTTTCTATACCTTGCAATAAAAGGAATTGTGTTTCCAGCATCTATTAGCTCAATAGCACTCTTTACTTGTGCTCTTTTTATTCCTAACTCTAATGCTAGTACATTTATAATTTTTTCCATTTTAGACCTCTTTTCTAATTTTTAATTTAAAAACAATCCTAAATTACTAACTACATAAATTATATATTAAAAAATATAATTTATCAATAAAAATAACTAGTTTTTATTTAAAATCTTAAAATATTTTTAAAACTCTTTTATACTTTTTTGATTATATTTTTTACAAGCTTTTGTTGACATAAAGTCATAATTGGTATATAATATATGTGACACTTTATATTTATACTCATTTACTATGTGAGTAATCAATCTAATTAGGAGGAATTAAAAATGAATGAAAATGTATCAAAAATTGCAACTGCCACTATAGGTATAGTTCTTTCTTATATTTTTATGTGGTTTTTCTTTAGACCTGCCATAAATATGAGTGCAACAGAGACCTGGGTAACTTTTTTAATTTGCATTGTTATAGGAATTGTATTTAGTTCAGTAGCAGAAGTCTTTGCAGATGATGAAATAGGCACTATAACTGTAATATTAACATGTATTGGTATTTTTTTATTAATTGCATTTGGAATATTCAAATTTGCAGGATCTTCTGTATTTCAAGCTAAAAAACTACAAAAAAGATTACAAGTAACAGAAGAATCAAGTTTTGAAGAAACTGTTGAAGAATTTGATATTGACTCTGTCCCAAGAATAGACGCATCAGTAGCAATTAATTTAGCTAACAGAAAACTTGGTGAACTCGAAGATGTAATTAGTCAGTTTGAGGCTGACAGCGATCATTCAACTTTAATAAACTATAATGGAAAACCATATAGAGTAATTCCTTTAAAATATGGTGGCTTTTTCAAGTATATGTCAAATAAAGAAAACGGTATTCCAGGATATATTAAAGTTGACTTAATCACTCAAAAAGCTGAATATGTTAAACTTGAAACTGGAATAAAATATTCACCTAGTGCATATTTTTCATGTGATCTCAACAAATATATTAAGTCTAAATACCCAACTTGCGTAACAGGCGAATATAATTTTGAAATTGACGATGATGGCACTCCATTCTGGGTAGTTTCAGAAATTACAATTAACTCTTTTATAAATGGAGTTAAAACAATTAAAAATATTATAGTTTTAAATGCTGTTACTGGCGAAATTAAAAAATACCCAGTATCTGAAGTACCATCTTGGATAGATAGGGCATTTGATACTGACTTAGTACTTAGTCAAATTAATTCCTGGGGAATGTTTAAAAATGGATTTATTAATTCATTAGGAATATCCTCACAAAAAGGTGTAAAACAATCAACATCTTTGTATAACTTCATAATACAAGATGATGACGTATATTTATACACAGGTATTACATCTGCAAACTCCAGTGATCACTCAAATATAGGGTTCTTCCTTGTTAATATGCGAACTGGAGAAGCAAAATATACACCATGTCCATCCTCAGTTGACGAAAGTTCTGCCCAGTCATCTGCTGAAACAATTTACCAAGAAAAAAAATACGAAGCAACTGATCCACTACTTGTAAATGTTAATGTAGATGGTAAGGCTATGCCCACTTACTGTACTTCACTTAAAGACAAAGCAGGGCTTGTAAAAGTTTATGCTTTTGTTTGCGCAACTGATTATAAAATAGTTGGTTATGCAAGTGAACAAGAGGGTATGGAAAAAGCTTTAGAAAACTACAAAAAAGCATTAAATGGCGAATCGTTTACCACTTATGATAATGACGAACATACTGAAAAAACAGAAGAAGTAAAGCTTGAAACTATAAATTTTACCGTTGATTCCATAAAAGAATTTACAATTAATGGAACAACATCTTATTATGTTCTTTCAGATAATGATGTAGTTGTTGTACCAATAACTGCAAATATGCTTATTGTTCCAAATATGAAAGTTGATGATAAGTATACAGCAGAAGTGGAAAAACAAAATAATTATTACTTAGTTCATACAATTGAAAAAGAATAAAAAACAAAAAAACTCTTCCAAAAAACTTGGGAGAGTTTTTTTATATAGTATTTATCTATTTACAGATACTTTCCATACACCATGTAAATTACAAACTGCATATACATCTACATTTTTTGCATCATCAATTTTAAATGTATATTTTGGTTCGTCTGTTGATTTTAATTCTTTTTTCATATACAAACCATTATCTGTAACAATGTGAATTTCACTAATTAAATGTTCCTCAGTCATTGGGTGTAAAATACTACCTACATCAACATTTAACATATCCTCATTAAATGTTGCAACTGGAACATGTTTTTCTTTTGCACCATCAGTTGTATTTGGAATTAGCATAATCATAGAATTTGACTCACATTCATTTTCATCTACTAATTCTACTTTTATATAATCGCAATCTTCGCATTTATAAAATTCTAATTCTTTCATATTATTACTTCCTTTCAAAAAAGGTAGGAAAAATCCTACCCAAACATATTAATAATTTTCTGCTTTTATTTCAAAGTAAGCTTTTGAATGAGCGCAAACTGGACAAACTGCTGGAGCAGATTCAGCTATATGAATATGTCCACAATTTCTACATTTCCATATTTTAACTTCACCACATTCAAATACTTTTCCATCTTCTATATTTTTTAATAATTTATTATATCTTTCCTCGTGTTCCTTTTCAATTTTAGCAACCTCTTCAAAAAGATATGCTATTTTATTAAATCCTTCCTCTTTTGCTACTTTAGCAAATTCAGCATACATATCAGTCCACTCATAATTTTCACCAGCTGCTGCGTCTTTTAAATTTTCAGTAGTAGTTGGTACTTTACCTCCATGTAACTCTTTAAACCACATTTTAGCATGTTCTTTTTCATTATCAGCAGTTTCTTGAAATATAGCAGCTATTTGCTCATAACCATCTTTTTTGGCTTGAGACGCATAATAAGTATATTTATTTCTTGCTTGTGATTCTCCAGCAAAAGCAGCCATTAAATTAGCTTCAGTCTTTGAACCTTTTAATTCCATAACTTTCCTCCTTTTCTTTTAATTTGGCAATGTAATAAAAGCAGTATAAGTAATTTTTTAAATCCCTATACTACTTTAATCATTTTATATCAGATTAAACAAAAAGTCAAGAAAAAGCAATCATTTTTATCAATTTATAATATATAAATTTTACAAAATAAAACATATTATTAAAGTCTATTCTGTACATGGAATAACAGTATAATTAATATTTATTTCACCAGATTCAATCTCTAAATTTGTATTAAATGCTACTATTTCAAATCCATCAATAGTTTTATTTAAAACAGTATATTCAACTTCTGCAAGTAAATTACCACTATTATTGTTATCACTATCACTATTAGTGATATTCCTTATGAGGGCTTACTTTATAAAAAAGTTTCTTATTGGCTTTTTTACCCATTTTTTCTTTGTATTTTTTCATACTTTCCTCCTATTATTTTTATATTTTTCTTTATTATTTTTTCCTCTTTATATACTATAATATTTAATTAGTCATTAGAAATTTTCCCCATCTTTTTATATTTATTTTTATATTTTTCTTCAATATCTAATCATACATCTTTTATTTCAATTATATTTCATTTTTCTATCTTTTTTGTTACATACTTTTTAAACACACAAAACCTAGCTAAAGAAACTGACTTCCTTTAACTAGGTCTATATATCTATTTTTTTTCACATTTCTTACAAAATTTGTATAACAAATTAATGCTATCTTATACACATAGTACTTGTGTGTGTGTGTGTGTGTGTGTGTAGTTTTATCATACTTACCGCTCCTTTTGTTTACATATTTACTCTAAATACAATGCCACTCTAAAGCCAATGGTAGAACTTTCTTCTAAGGTACTTTTTTCTAAAAAATATTTTGCTGAAATTAAATTACTTAAATCATTATAATCTCCACCCCTTACAATAGCTGTACTATCATTATTATTTAATAAAGATATTGTCCACTCAGAAACATTACCTGCAATATCATAAATATTTTTTACACAATTTCTTTTAGTTGCACCAGTTGTAAGAAGTATTCTTTCATTAGTAGCTTTTGAAGATAAAAAATCAAAACTTTCTCCACCATCTTTAGAGCCTTTGGCCTCTTTATTTTCGATACTAAAGTTTGCACCATTATAATTTCCATATTCTAAACCACTTTTATCATTTAATATTCCCATAAAATCAAGTGTAGCTGTCCACATAGAATCATAAAGTAATGTGGATTTAAACTTTTTATAGTTATTAGTTAAAGATACACTCTTTGCATATGAATAAGCACCACTTCCAACTTGAGTTATTGAATCACCCCATTTAATATTTGTTATAGGAACTGAATTTTTAATACTTGAAACCTTTCCATCTACCAAACTTGCTTCATATTTTCCTATATAAAAACCACCATATTTAGAAATACTATCTTTAATTTTACTAAAATCAGTTACTATATTAGCAGTAAGTTTAGTATTTGATTCAACTTCAAAGGGTGACATATCTTTTACAGGCACCCAAACATATTCATTATTATTGTTATCAATAATTGTATATCCACCCTCAACAGTTGTTCCATCAACATAATTAAATTCATCTGGAACGTATGGTACTTTTTCATTTGATGCTTTATCTATTAAACTTGTTCCCTCACCAAGTAACCTTTTTTCTACTTGTTCTTCATTGCTTTTGTCTTCCTCAGGATTATGTACTAAATCACCGATTTTTTCTTTAGCCCATTTCAAATATTTGCCTGTAAAACTATTTACATCAAGTTTACCCGCTACCACCTTTATTTTTTTTCTATACTTGCTTCCTTTTAAAGAAGGTATAATAGTATATATATTTCCATTTTGTACAGTACCATTATATTCTAAAGTATCTAAATTGGCATTTAATGTTAATTCATCAAAAGTTCCATTATCTTTTATATACAACTTTGCTTTATATGACTCCAATGAGCTTTCATATGACTCTATCATTGTTTTAAATTTTAGTTCTCTATTACCACTAATGTCAAGAGAGTCTGCCCCAAGTACTAAAATAAGTGTACCTATTACAATTATAATTATTACAATACCAATTAAATTTATAAGTGAAATTGCACTTTTAGTATTTTCCATAAATCTCCCTCCAATATTTTTTTTAATTATATCATATACAATTTTTTATTTCACACATATTTTTTAATTTTATGTATATCATGTAGCACATAAATATGTATATAAGATAATATTACAAAATAATATCTTTTTTGTTAAAATTGTATTACAAAAAATAGTAATATTTTCTACATTTATTCATAGGATTTAATATAACTTGTACAAAGGAGTGATTATATGTGGCATACTATTTCTGCTTATGAAACAGAAAAAAAGCTAACTACAAGCATACAAAATGGTTTAAGTCAAAAGGAAGCACAAAAAAGATTAAAAACATTTGGAATAAATGAAATAGAAAAACAGAAAAAAAAGAATATTCTACAAAAATTTTTAGAACAATTCAAAGATTTCATGATAATAATTTTATTAATTTCAGCTTTTATATCAGCAACAATTTCATATATTCAAGGTAATAATGAATACATGGACTCAATTATAATCGTTACAATAGTAATTTTTAATGCTATAATGGGATTAGTGCAAGAAAACAAAGCTGAAAAATCTTTAGAATCTTTACAAAAGTTATCTGCCCCAGTTGCAAAGGTAAAAAGAGACGGCAAAATAACAAATATAAATTCTACTTTAGTCGTTCCTGGAGACATTGTTATACTAGAAGCTGGCTGTTTAGTACCAGCAGATTGTAGACTTATAAACGCATACAACTTAAAAATAGAAGAATCAGCCTTAACTGGTGAAACTGTACCAGTACTAAAGCAAGCAAACATTTTACTATCAAAAAATACTTCTATTGGAGATGCACTAAATATGGCCTTTTCATCTACTATTGTAACTAATGGCCATGCTGAAGCTATTGTTACAGATACAGGAATGCAAACAAAAGTTGGTCAAATAGCAAAAATGATTATTAGTGATAACTCTCCTGAAACTCCACTTCAAAAAAAATTATCTGACGTTGGTAAAAAGCTCGGTAGTGTATGTCTTTTAATATGTATTGCTATATTTATAATAGGAATATTTAAAAAAATTCCTATTATAGAAATGTTTATGACATCAATTGGTTTAGCAGTAGCAGCTATTCCTGAAGGTCTTCCTGCAATTGTTACTATTATGCTTTCTATTGGTGTTACAAAGATGGCTAAAAAAAATGCAATAATTAGAAAATTACCTGCTGTTGAAACACTTGGTAGTAGCAATGTTATATGTTCTGATAAAACTGGCACTTTAACCCAAAATAAAATGGAAATTGTTAAAGTTGCTGATTCAAATGGAATAATTGAATCTGGATTAAATAACTCAATCTACAAATTTATATTAGAATTAGGCAGTATGTGCAACGATTGCATTGTAAATTACAAAAAAAATGAGGCAACAGTAGATGGCGATCCAACAGAGGTTGCAATTGTAAATTGTGCTATTAAATATAATTCATACAATAAAGTAAATTCAAGAGTTAATGAAATTCCATTTGATTCAGACAGAAAAATGATGACAACAATACATAAAATAAAAAATGGATATAGAATAATTACAAAAGGTGCACCCGACGTAATTTTAAAGAATTGTTCATACTACTACGATAATGGAAATATTTTAAATATTAACCAAAATAAAACTTCTATGATATTATCACAAAATGAAAAATTAGCAAACAATGCCCTTAGAGTTATTGCTATTTCATACAAAGATGTAAGTTTACTTCCAAATAAAATTGATAGTCAAAATATAGAAAAGGACTTAATCTTTACTGGCCTAGTTGGTATGATAGACCCACCTAGAGAAGGTGTATTTGAAGCAGTCATGACATGCAAAAAAGCTGGTATAAAAACAGTTATGATAACTGGTGACCATATTTTAACTGCTAAGGCAATTGCATCTAACCTTGGAATTTTAAGAAATGGTGACCTTGCTATAACTGGTAGAGAACTTGATAATATACCACAAAAAACACTTGAAAGAGATATAATGAAATATTCTGTATTTGCTAGAGTTTCTCCTGAACATAAAGTAAGAATAGTAAAAGCTTTCCGAGCTAACGGTCTTGTTGTTGCAATGACTGGAGATGGTGTAAATGATGCTCCTGCTTTAAAAAATGCTGATATAGGTGTTGCAATGGGAAAAAATGGCACCGATGTTGCAAAAAACGCCTCTGATATGATTTTAACAGATGATAATTTTGTAACAATTGTAGAAGCAGTAAAACAAGGTCGCCACATATATGAAAATATAAGAAAAGCTATTCATTTTTTAATAGCCACTAATGTTGGTGAAATAGTAACTATATTTATAGGTCTACTACTAGGACTTGACTCTCCATTACTTGCAATTCAATTATTATGGATTAATCTAGTAACAGATTCTTTACCTGCAATTGCACTTGGACTAGAACCAATTGAAAAAGGAATAATGAATAAAAAACCTAAAAATCATAAAAAAGGAATTTTTTCAGATGGCTTATGGCAAAAAATATTCTTTGAAGGAACTATGATTGGATTATTAACACTATTTGCATTTACAATTGGAAACACATACTATGGATTAGAAGTTGGTCGTACAATGGCATTTATCTCTTTAAGTATGCTAGAATTAATTCATAGTTTTAATATACGAAGTGAATCTTCTATATTTGAAATAGGATTGTTTAAAAATAAATATCTAATTGGTGCATTTTTACTTGGTACAATTTTTCAACTTGCTGTTGTTACCATAGATCCCATTGCAAAATTATTTGATGTAGTTAAACTTACTAATATTCAATGGATTTATACAATGCTAATATCTATTTCTCCTATTGTTATAATGGAAGTTAAGAAGAAATTTCATGAAATACGTTTTGGCAAAATAATATATTTTTCAACTGAACAAAGATAAAAATTAAATCACCTTTTTATAGGTGATTTTTTATTTTTTTAACATATTACTTTTATACTAAATAAAACTATTAGTAATAAGAACTTTAATAATATACTTTTTTGTAGCAAAATTTAAATACAACTCTTGTAAAAGTTAACTCCTAAAATATACTAATTATTTTTTGGTAAACACTTTAAAACATCTTCTGCATTTTCAGAAATAACAAGATAAACTAAATTTTCAACTTTTCCGATTTTTCTTTGCTTTACTAACTCATATTGATCTTCCATATATGTAGCCCACTCATTTTCATATTTATTACCATATTCTATTATTTTATCATAAACATATTCAATATTGTTTTTATCAACATAAAATACAACATACATACCAGCAGAAATATTAAATAATGGTACTCTACCAATAACATCAACTATTTTTTCCTTTTCAATATTAAAAATTTCATTTACATTATTAATACTGATATCTTGCATTCTTGTATTATTAAAATTTACTTCTTCTAATATATTGTTATTTAACATTTGCATATCTATACTATTATATACTTCATTATTTTTCTTAACAAATAGATAAATTGATACTGCACCAAAAACAAGTATCATAGTCATAACAATAATATATATTACTATTAACTTTTTTCTTTTTGACACAGTATCACTCCCTAACTCATTACTACATTATATTAAAAAACTATAATTTAATAACTACTTTAATGCTTCAAGTAACAATTTATTAACAACTCCTGGATTTGCTTTTCCTTTTGACTCTTTCATTACTTGACCAACTAAAAATCCTAATGCTCTATCCTTTCCTGCATTATAATCTGCTACAGATTGAGGATTATTTTCTATTACTTTTAAAACAATTTCTTTTACTGCATTTTCATCAGTTATTTGAACCAAACCCTTTTTGTCTACTATTTTTTTAGCCATATCTCCAGTATTAAACATTTCTTCAAATACAGTTTTTGCTATCTTTGTACTAATTATACCTTTATCAATTAAAACAATAAGTTCGGCTAAGTTTTCTTCAGTTATTTTTGACTCTTTTATTGAAATTTCAGATTCATTTAACATTCTTGCAAAATCACCCATAATCCAGTTTGCAGCTATTTTAGGATTTTTACAAATATTAGCCACTTTTTCAAAATAATTTGCTGTATCCTTTGACATAGTAAGTATACTTGCATCATAATCAGAAATATTATACTCATTGATATATCTTTCTTTTTTTATGTGTGGCATTTCAGGTAACGAATTTTTTATATTTTCTATATATTCTTCACTCATACAAATTGGTGCAAGATCTGGTTCAGGAAAATACCTATAATCATGTGCATCTTCTTTAGTACGCATAGCATATCCCTCACCCTTTGCATCATCAAATCTTCTAGTTTCTTGATAAATTTTTCCGCCATTTTCTAGCACTTCTATTTGCCTTTTTGTTTCAAACTCAATACAGTTTTGAATTGCTTTAAAAGAATTTAAATTTTTAGTTTCTGTTCTTGTTCCAAATTTAGTATCACCAACAGGTCTTACAGATAAATTAACATCACATCTTAATGAACCCTCTTGCATTTTGCAATCACAAATCTCTAAGTACTCCAATATAGATTTTAAAGTT
Source organism: uncultured Clostridium sp. (assembly GCA_947361355.1). GTDB lineage: Bacteria > Bacillota > Clostridia > TANB77 > CAG-465 > CAG-465. The sequence goes on along the minus strand of CANAIR010000005.1, from coordinate 25,693 downwards.
TGCATATATTCAACTGCCTCTTTAGCACTTCTTATATCTGGTTCAGAAACAATTTCAATAAGCGGAACAGCACATCTATTCATATCCACTAAAGTATCCCCTGTATACGCATCATGTATAAGTTTTCCTGCATCTTCTTCTATATGTATTCTTGTAATACCAATTCTTTTTTTAGACTCATCAACATTAATATCTACATACCCATGTTCACAAAGTGGTAAATCATATTGAGAAGTTTGATATGCTTTAGGTAAATCAGGATAAAAATAATTCTTTCTATCTTGCTTTGAAAATCTTGCAATCTCACAATTAGTAGCAAGACCCATCTTAATTGCATATTCAACAACTTTTTCATTTAAAACTGGTAAAGTACCTGGCATTCCTGTACAAATTGGACAACAATGAGTATTAGGATCTGCACCAAATTCAGTTGTACAATTGCAATATATTTTTGTATTTGTTGAAAGCTCAGCATGTACTTCCAGTCCTATTATAACTTCATAATCTTTCAAAATCTTTTCCTCCTATTTATATTTTTAAATTCTATAATTTTGGTTTATTCTCATTTAATCCAATATTTTGTTCAAAAGAATAAGCCACTTGAAGCAACACTTCTTCATTAAAAGCATTAGATATAAACTGCATACCAATAGGCATACCATTACTATCAAATTCAGCTGGAACTGATATTCCTGGAAGCCCAGCAATATTTACAGGAACTGTATATATATCTTCTAAATACATTTCTAATGGGTTATTAGTTTTTTCACCAAACTTAAAAGCAGTATTTGGAGTAGTTGGTATCATAATTGTATCAACTTTTTCAAAAGCCTTTTTAAATTCCTCTATAATTAAAGTTCTAACGCTACTAGCACGTTTATAAAAAGCATCATAATAACCAGAAGAAAGTACATAAGTACCAAGCATTATTCTTCTTTTTACTTCTTCACCAAATCCCTCTGTTCTAGATTTTACATATAAATCATCTAAATCTTTAAAATCCTTTGCTCTATGTCCAAAACGTATTCCATCGTATCTTCCAAGATTTGATGAAGCCTCTGCAGTTGCAATTATATAATATACAGGTAAAGAATATTTTATATAATCTAAATCAATTTCAATGATTTCTGCCCCAGCTTTCTCTAAAACTTTTATTGAATCTTCGTATGCTTGTTTTATATCTTTACTTACACCCTCATCTACAAATTTTTTTAATATTCCTATTTTTTTACCTTTAACATCATTTACAATAGCTCTTGTATAATCCTTACTATTTAAATTTGCAGAAGTTGTATCTTTTTTATCATGTCCAGCAAGCACATTTAACATTAAAGCACAATCTTCTACATTTTTTGTAAGTGGACCTACTTGATCTAGCGATGATGCATACGCAACAACTCCATATCTTGAAACTAAACCATATGTTGGTTTTAATCCTACAACACTACAAAATGAAGCTGGTTGTCTTATTGAACCACCTGTATCAGTTCCAAGAGCTGCATAGGCCATATCTGATGATACAACAGCAGCACTACCACCACTTGAGCCACCTGGAACCTTTTCCAAATTCCAAGGATTTTTTGTTTTCTTAAAATATGAAGACTCAGTAGAAGACCCCATTGCAAACTCATCCATATTAGTTTTACCAATAATTATTGCTCCAGCATCATTTAATTTTTCAACAACAGTTGCATCATAAAAAGGAACAAAATTTTCCAACATTCTAGAAGAACATGTAGTTTTTGTACCATCAGTACATATATTATCTTTTACAGCTATTGGAACTCCACCAAGTATCCCAATATCTTCACCAAGATTTAATTTTTCTTGAAGCTTATCTGCCTTTTTATATGCACTCTCTTTCATTAAAGTTACATAACCATCTATTTTTCCTTCCACTTGCTCTATTCTTGAAAAAGTACTATCTAATACTTCTTTTATAGTAACTTCATTTTCTTTTATTTTTTTTGCAATATCACTTACAGACAATTCATATAAATTCATTAATATCCTCTCCTATTCTACTACTTTTGGCACACTAACACACCCACCTTGAGCCTCAGGTGCATTTTGCAAAATTTTTTCTCTATCAAAAGATGGCTCTACTTCATCTTTTTTAAATACATTTTTAATATCAAGTATATGTGCAGTAGGCTTTACGCCATCCACATTTACCTGCGCTAAAGTATTAGAAAAATCAACTATATCAGATATTTTCATTGTCAAATCATCAATTTTATTTTCAGAAACTTCAAGCTTTGAAAGCTTTGCTATATGATAAATTTCTTCTTTTGATACACTCATATTATTACTCCCTTTTCTTTATTAATTTTCAATATTTTATATTATACTTTATATGGAAAAATAAGTCAAGGTGAAATTTTAAAAAAATATTGAAAAATACACATTTAACAATATTTTTAAACTCACAAAAATTGACAAAAAATTCTCTTAAATTTTTAATTAAACTTAAGAGAATTTTTTATAATTACATTTTATATTTAAATAATTTTTTACTTACACTTTTTAAAATTATGTTAAAAAAATGTTGAGCATTAAAATATTGCAATCCTAAAAATACTAAAAAAGCACAAAATTTAAAAATTGTAACAAAACATGTTTTTTCTTTTAATAAAGCTACATTTAAGTTATACCTATATAGTTCAATTTTATAGAAATTTTCAAATCCACCATTTAATAAAATAAAAACTAAATAACTAAAACTAATCAATACGCTTACAATCACATATGTATATAAAAACTTTTTAATTTGACTTTTAAAATCAATTTTTTCTTTTTTACAATATTTTTTTACTAATTCATTATTATATATAACAAAACTTGCAACAAAAAATATAAACAACATAAAAAAATATGTCTTAAAAATTGATGGTTCTGTATTATTTTTCAATAAAAAAAATACTAAACTATACATTATACAAATTATTACTGCTCCAAATATTACACTAATAAAAACCTTTCCAAAATCTCGCTTCATCCTTTTTCCTCCTAAATTATTAGAATCGTATTCATTAGATTATATAACATTATATCACACATTTTATTTTTGAGCAACTGTAAGTATACTTTTTTACATAATACATATAATATTAACATGTTAAAAAGAAAAATAGTTATAACTGGTGCTGGAACTGGCCTTGGGAAATATGCTAGTATAGAACTTGCTAGACGTGGGCATACAGTTTATGCAGCTACAAAATTAAAAGAAGAATGTACATATTTTAAAGAAATTGCAAATAAAGAAAATCTACAGCTTTACTCTTTTAAAATGAATATATTAAAAAAAGAAGACTTGCAAAAACTAGAAAAAATAGAATTTGACACATTAATAAATAATGCTGCAATTGGTGACTCTGGAAGTGTTATGGAAATTCATATAAATAGATTTAAAAATATATTTGAAACTAATGTATTAGCAAATATAAATATAACCCAAATTGCGATTAAAAAATTTATGAAAAAAAAAGAAGGAAAAATTATATTTTTATCTTCACTTGCAGGCATTGCAACTGCTCCATTTCTTTCTCCATATTGTGCTTCAAAATTTGCAATAGAAAGCTTTGTAAAAAGTTTAAGACTTGAATTAAAACTACTAAAAGATGTAAATATAAAAATTAAAATAATTGAACCTGGAGCATATAAAACAGGATTTAACCAAAAAATGTATAAAAGAAAATATGAATGGATGAAAAACCACTCATATTTTAAGAATAATCTAGATTATATTATGCAAAGTGAAGAAAAATTATGGGATTTAATTGAATTAAAAAAATTTAACTCCATAATAAAGCAATATGTTAAAGCCGTTGAAAGTAATTCTAATAAATTCAAATATACTGCTCCTAAACTTCAAGTTTTTTTTATAAAACTATATAAAATAATTGAATTGTTGTTTTCTATGTAATGAAAAGCATAAAAGCTTTTCATATTTTTTACTAGTAATCTTTCTCATTTTTGCAGCAACAGTTTTGTTCATGTTTTCTTTCTACTGGTGTACAACAACATTTGAATTCTACTTTTTCTTCTTTTTTTGGACAAGAACAACAGCTGTTACAACAATTACAGCATTTTTGTTCTTCATGTTTTTTTTCAAAACATTTACAACAGCAGATATATTCTCTTTCTACTTTTTCTTCTTTTTTACAGCAATTACAACAGTTACAGCAATTACAACAACATCCATTATTATTCCACATAATTTTTCTATCCCCCTTTACATTTAGCGTTTTATACGCTAATATATACTATGCTAAATTTTAGTTGATGTTACATTAAATAAAAAAAATCTAACAATTTCATATTAGAAATTATTAGATTTTTAATAATTATTTATTGTATATTTTAGGCATTCCAAACTGGTCTACACACTGCACAAGAATTTCATCTCCTCCAATATACATAGTACCATCATCCTCATTTACAAAAATATTTTGCCAACCGACAAATTGACTAAGTTTACTTATTTCATGTACATGATTAACAATTTTAGTACGTTCAGAAAAAATACTTGGCAATCCATCTACCGACTTCATCAAAATCATGCTATGTTTATTTGATAAATACATAACACCTGTATCACTATCTACAATCACTCTCACAAAATTCTTGGCTGAATTACCATAACAATTTTTCTTTTCCTCAAACATCATTAGTTCCTCCTAAATATTAATTTAGCATTATATAATTTTCTATTCCTCACATATTATATCACTGTATCAATAATATGTCAACTTTTATTAAGTTTATGGGTTGGTTTTATAAAAATATTTTTGCTATTTTTTACTTATTAATAAAATTCCTATATAGTGCGAAAAAGACTGGTTTTTACACCAGTCTACTTTATGTATAGGAATTGCTTTTATATTTTTTAAATTATGGATAACCAAGTAATCTATTTAATTACTCATTGTTTAACTACTTAATAATATTTTACATATATCACTTCCTTTTAATTCAATTTCTCATTTATATGTTTACTTTTTAGTTTAAAATCTCTTTTAGTATTTTTTGTACCTGATATTATATCACCCCTTTCATTTTACATCTTAATTATACAATCCAAATGTGATAGCTTTATGATAACAGTGTAAAATATATATGAATATACTCTATTTTATATTTTGTAAATTATATATATAATCCGCACTATTTGCAAGACTTTTAGAATGTGTAACAATTATAATACATTTATTTTTGATGTAAGCTAATTCTTTAAAGATTTTTATAATTTGCTCCTCATTTTGTGAATCTAAATTTCCAGTTGGTTCATCTGCAAGAATTATTTCAGGGTCATAGGACAAAGCTCTAGCTATCGCAACACGTTGTTGCTCACCACCTGACAACTTTAAAACTCTTCTATTTGACTTTTCTTCAGATATACCAACTTCTTTTAATAAAGATATTGCCTTTTTGTTTTTTTCATAATTATTTATTTTTAAATTTGCAACATCCATTGAAAGCATTACATTTTCAATTGCACTTAAATATGGTAGTAAATTTAAACTTTGAAATACTACACCAATATTATGTGATCTATAAAAATCCTTGTCTAAATTAGAGATATCCTTTTCATTATAAATTATTTTGCCACTTTTTGGATTATCAAGTCCTGACATAAGCGATAATAAAGTGGTTTTTCCTGTCCCAGATTTGCCAGTTATAGCATACATTCTTGACTTATCAAATACATAATTTATATTTTTTAAAACCTCTTTTCCATTCTCATAGTTATAACAAACATTTTCCAATTTAAATATACTCATTTACTCATCTTCTCCTCTCAAGTTCTATTACTTAGAATTTTTAATGGTGTATATCTAGATATAAATATCATAGAAACTCCGCTACTAATAATAGTTATTACTATACTAATTCCAACTAATTGAAAAATTGTTTTAAAATCTATTACTGCATTTAATTTATCAACATATTTTGATTTATCATTTCCAAAAATTCCTCTTATATCTTCTCTCTTTTCCATAAAATCAGATTTAAAATCATCGTTTTTCATTCCAAAATTTTCACTTAACTTACTTTGCTCATTACTTAGGGTTTCTATTTCAGAACTTAACAAACTATTAGATACAGGAACTGTAAATGCCGAACCAAGTAATGTACCTATTATAACTGCAATTATAGTTACTATAAAAATTTCAATGACAAATTGAAAAATAACCAAATGTTTTTTCATACCAATAGAACGAAGTACACCTATTTCATATTTTCTTTCCCTAATATTTATCATATTTATAACTGTAAGTATAACTATTCCAATTATAAACACAATAATTAAAAAAGTAGTTGCAAATTTAGATAAATTCTGTATTGGTTTTAAATCATTATTTAAACTTTCAACATTTGTTGAAATTTGATAATACTCACCTAAACCTTTCTCTTTTAATTCATTACTAAAACTTTCTACTACACCTTCACTTTGTAAAATAAATTTTGAATTTGTTTGAAAACTAAGTGAAGTATCAATATTGTTTAAAGCATTATATGACATTAAAATATTATTTGCAGCATTTGAAAACATAGAAAATTCTCCATTTTCACTAGAATCTGAATAAATCCCCTTTATTACAAATTCATAAACATTTTCTTCATTATTAGGATTTACAAATATTATTTTATCTCCAACTTTTAATGAATTCTCATTAGCTAAATCTTCTGAAATTAAACATTCTTTATCAGATAGCCCTACTTCAAACATTTCTCCAGTCACAATTTTATATGTACCATTTACAAACTCATCCATATAATTTATATCACTATAACCTACAACTTTAAAATCCCCTGTTTTCTTTGATTCATTAACTCCCCTATCTGGCGGCATATTTTTATCACTTTTTGAAAATTCTTCCTCAACACTTGCCTTTTTTATATTAGTTGAACTAAGATCTGTTTGTATAGAAAAATAATAATCTTTAACATATTCACTATCTCCATATTCATTAATCTTATCAACACTTAACTGTTCTAAATTTTGCATAAACTCGTTTGGCGTAACTAGCTCTTTGTCTCTATTTTGCATCATGCTCTTCCTATTTAAAATCAAAGTGGCCTCAATTTCATTTGAATTTTTATAGCTTTCAATAAGTTTATCTGAAGAATTTCTAATAGAAAGACCAACACAACTAGAAGCAGCTACAATAAAAATAATAATACCAATTAAAATATTTCTTACCTTAACCCTCGAAATATTTCTAACAGCATTCCTAAAAACATACATAACAAAACTCCTTTCACCACAAACATTATACAAACAAAACATGATAAAAGTGTGTACACTTAGAAAAAAACTTGTGCCAGTTTGGGGTTAGTTTTATAAAAAAACATTATAATAAAAACATAAAATGAATTTATATTAATTTTTTAACCCCTATTAAGTAGCCTTAAACTTTCATTTGCTATATTAATAGCAGCATTTTCGTCTCTATCAATAACTAAACCACATTTTGAACATTTATAAATTCTTTGCTCCAATTTTAACTTCTTCTTTTTATTACCACATTTTGAACAAAGCTTGCTACTTGGAAACCATTTATCTATACTTACTACTTTTTGACAAGTCTTATACTTTACCATTTCTATAAAACCTGCATATCTTGTTTCATATACATTTATACCTGTACTTAACTTACTTGCTATTTCTTTTAATGATATATCTTCTATTCCAATATACTCATATTTTTTACTTAGACTATCGCTTAACTTATGTAAAAAATCTTTTCTTTTTCTTGATACCTTTTGATGAAGTATTCTTATTTTTCGAATAAAATTCCAGTAACCTTTAGAAAACTTTTCTTTTAGACTAAGCTTTTTTTCTAAATACCTTAACTTCCTTAAAGCACTTTTATATGGTCTTCCAAACTTTGGAGTATCTCCTTTACTAGTTACAAATATTTCTCCTACTTTATAGTCTAATCCAACTATTTTTTCTTTTTTAACTTCTATTTTCTTATCTGTTTTTTCTACTTCTAGCACAAAAGAAACATAATATTTCCCTGTTTTATCTTCCTTTATAATTGCCCTCTTAATTTTAGAATTGTATGGCAATTTTCTATGTAAAACAGCTTTTACATAGCCTAATTTTGGTAATCTTATCTTATTTTTACCACCTATTCTTATATTTTCATTAACGTTACTTGTAGTATATGTATTTTTATCTTTTCGTTTTTTATATTTTGGAAATTTTGTTCTACCTGAATAAAAATTTTCGAAAGCTCTATTTAAATGGCTTAATTCTGAATATAAAGATAAACTATCTACTTTTAAATATCTTTTATCTAAATTTTTTAAATCTTTAATTTTTGAAAGTTTATGTTTTTTTGAAAAAATTTTTTCTTCTAAATTGATACCTTTTTTTTGGCAATCATTTGAATACTCTACAAATTGATGAAAAATATCTGCTTTCTCTTTTAACAGTGTATTATACATATATCTACACATTTTAAAAGTTAATAAAATCAATTCTTTTTGCTTTTTATTAGGATAAATCCTATATTCATATGTTAAAAATTTTGACATGGAAAAATGTACTCCTTCATTTTTTATAAAAACTATTGAAAAAAATCATAGAACTAAAAATCTACGCCATACTGGGTTGGTTTTGTGGCATATCTATTTCTAGACTTCAAGCATACTTATATATATAAGCTACAACTCGCTTTGACTGTGTGCCCCACAGCAATACTTATTTTTATATTATAACATATAAACTTCTATAGAACAAGCATTTTTTCAAAGATTTCATCGCTAAAATATACCATAATATTACAATAATAATAAAATATAATAATTTAAGAACTAATTATATATTCACTTTACCAAAAATTACGATTTTATTATAATAATCGAAAATAATTATTCTTTTCTTCCACCTCAACTTTTTACTTTTACATATTTTAAAAATATAAAACCTAGCTAAAGGAACTTTGCCCCTTTAACTAGGTTCATATATCTATCTTTATTTACATTTTTTACAAAATTTGTATAACAAACTAATGCTTTCTTATGTCCATAGCACCTGTGTGTAGTTTATTCATATTTTTACCGTCTTTCGTTTACATCTTTAAAATATTTATACTACTTATATTTTATTACAAATTAAATATTTTTTCAATATTTATATTAATTTTTGGGTTTATTTATTTTTTGTAATTCGAACCAAAAGGTTGCACCTTTTTTATCTTCACTTTTTACGCCATAATTAGATTTATGTGAAATTAATATTTCTTTTACTATAGATAATCCCAGTCCTGAACCTGTATTTGCTCTTTTAAAATTTTTATTTACTTTATAATATCTATCCCATATATGTGCTAAATTTTCTTTGCTTATACCAACTCCATTATCAATTATTTCGGTTTTTACTTTCCTTCCATTTACAGATATTTTTATTTTTATTAATTTTCTTTTATCATCTTCACCACTATGATTAATAGCATTTGATATAAGATTATATAAAACTCTTTCAATTTTAATACTATCTGCGATAACATAAATATCCTTTGGTAATTCTAATTCAAATTTACAATTTTCATCTTCATTTATATTTTTAAAGTTTTCTACTATTTTTGTTACCATATCGCTATAATTTATTTTTTCCTTATTTAAATCATTAATTCCTGATTCAATTTTTGATAAATCCATCATGTCATTAACTAGTCTTGTTAATCTGTCTGTTTCATCTATTATTACTTTTAAATGTTCCTCTCTTTTTTGTTTATTGTCACCAGACAAATCTCTTATCATTTCTGAATAAGCCTTAATCATTGTTAATGGTGTTCTTAAATCATGTGAAACATTTGCTATTAATTCTTTACGTATTTTATCAGTTTTTCCAAGTTCAGAAGTAGCAAAATTTAATGTATCTGCCAACTCATCTATTTCAACGTAACCAGCCTTTTCAAATTCAACATCATAGTTTCCAAGTGCTAATTTTCTAGCACCTTGAGTAATATTATATATTGGTCTAGAAATTCTTCTAGACATAAAAATAGAGATTATTGATGATAGTAAAAGTGCAATTATTGTTATATAAATCAATTGATTTTGCAAAATGGATGTAGTAGCATCTATTGGATCAATTGATGAAACCATAACAAGACATGTATTTTTATCGTTTATAAGTCTACCATAAACATATAATTTTGTGTTATATTTATCTACATCAATAGTATAACTAATCCTTTTTGAAGGACTTGACAAAATTTTTTCTACTATGCCAGTTGTTTCGATAAGTATAGGTCTAGTAGGCATTTGAGAAATACTACCATCGATTGGTGAATTAGTTGAGTTATGTATAATATTTCCATTTGTATCAAATAAAAATATATTTAACGCATTTTTATATGCTATATTATCAATTATACTTACTATGTTTTCTTTATTATAATTTTCTTCTATTTGTTTTGAAAGCCTTGCAACTTCATTTTTTTTCATAGAACTATAATAACTTTGTAGAAGAATTACTTGCATAAACCATAATAGTGTAAATATAAATATTGCAAATACAATAAAGTATTTCCAAAGTTTAAATGTAAGTGTATTAGTTTTATAATAGTTATTCTTCAAATTTATACCCCATTCCTCTTACAGTTACAATTTTATCTCTATAATTTTCTAAATTATTCCTAAGCATTTTTACGTGTGTATCTACTGTTCTATCTTCTCCATAAAAATCATATCCCCACACTTTATTTAAAATATTTTCTCTTGATAAAGCTATATTTTTATTTAACACAAGATACTGTAATAACTCATATTCTTTTGGAGTTAATTCCTTTTTTACACCATCTACAAAAACATTTCTTGCAAGCATATCAATTTCTAACCCCTCAAACACATATTTTTCTTTATCACTTTCTTTTGAAATCTTTACTCTATTTAAAACTGCATTTATACGTGCCATTACTTCTTTTGGACTAAAAGGTTTTACTACATAATCATCTATACCAATTTCAAAACCAAATAATTTATCATATTCTTCACCTCTAGCTGAAAGCATAATTACTGGAATATTTTTACTCTTTTTAATTTCTTTTATTGCAGAAAATCCATCTAATTTTGGCATCATAATATCCATTATTATTATATCAAAGTTTTGATTTTTACATAAATTTACTGCATCCATTCCATCCTTTGCTTCTTCGACTTCATATCCTTCAAATTCAGCATATTCTTTTATTACATTTCTTATTTTTTCTTCATCATCAACTATTAAAATTTTCATTTAATACCCCCTTTTAAAATTTATTTAAGTATTATTATACATTATGTTTGTGATAATTTAGTGATTATATATGTAAACTTTAGTAAATTATTCTATTTCAAATTTATGTGCGTTAATTTTTATCCAGTTATTTAAATCTTTATAATTTGGAATGTATCTATATACAATATTCCAAAATTTTTTGCTGTGATTTGCCTCTTTTATATGGCAAAGTTCATGTACCACAACTGCATCAACTACATTATTTTCAAACATAATCAATCTTGAAGAAAAATTTAAACTTTTTGTAGACTTTACACAACTTCCCCATCTAGTTTTAACATGCTTTACTTTAAAAGTATTATAATCAATTCCTGTATATTTACACCAATAATTTAATTTTTCATATATAAGTATTTCAGTATTAATTTTAAAAAATTTCTTAACTGCTTTTACTATATTTTCTTTTTTTACTTTTTCTTCTAAACCAGATTTTATATTTACTATAAATTTGTCTTTATCTAATCTTATTTCTATTTTATTTTTAGGTATTTCATTTATAACAACTTCAAGTTCTTGCCCACGATATAATATTTTTTCTCCAGTAACCCATTTTCTATTTTTCTTTTCTTCTAGCATTTTTAAATATTCTTTATATATTAATTTTTCATTATTTTTTATAATTTTATTTGTCATTTTTAAGCTTAAATAATATGATTTAGATACATTCATATAACCATTTTCTACATTAAAGCTTATTCTAAAATTTTTATAATTTTTATTGCTATTTATTTTAAATGGAATTTCTACATCATTTATTTTTATATAACAAAACTGCATAATTTCTCCTTTTATAAATTTATTATAACATAAATTTGTGTTATTTTGTATATTAAATTTAATTTATATAATATAAAAACATACAAAAAAACGAGAAAACATTTAAATACCAATATTTTCTCGTTTTTTTATGGAGGCACCTATCAGATTTGAACTGATGATCAGGCTTTTGCAGAGCCGTGCCTTACCACTTGGCTAAGGTGCCTTTTTTTAACTATATTATAGTATATTACAATATAAATCAAATATTACACTTTTTATAAAAAAATATAGCAATTTTTCAATTATTTCTGTAAGTTCTAAAATAAAAAAATGAGAATTATTGACAGTTCAACAATTTCTCATTTTTTTATTTAATTGGAGGCGCCTATCAGATTTGAACTGATGATCAGGCTTTTGCAGAGCCGTGCCTTACCACTTGGCTAAGGCGCCTTTTATCATATATTTTTTGCATAAAATGGAGCGGGAAACGGGGCTCAAACCCGCGACCTCTGCCTTGGCAAGGCAGCGCTCTATCAACTGAGCTATTCCCGCTTTCATAATGGTGGCCAGAGACAGGATCGAACTGCCGACACGAGGATTTTCAGTCCTCTGCTCTACCGACTGAGCTATCTGGCCAAAAAATAAATAAAAAAAAATGGCGACCTGAATGGGGCTCGAACCCACGACCTCTAGCGTGACAGGCTAGCGTTCTAACCAACTGAACTACCAGGCCATAAAAAGTGGTGGGCACTACAGGGCTCGAACCTGTGACCCCCTGCTTGTAAGGCAGATGCTCTCCCAACTGAGCTAAGCGCCCACTTCCTACTGACAATATTTATTATACATTATATATATTATTTTGTCAACACTTTTTTTACATTTTTTAATTTTTTTTTATATTCTAAATTTTGTTATTTTTATGCCAAATTATAACACACTAAACTACTTAATTTTTATAGCACGAAACTATAATTTATGACTTTTATAAAAAATAATAACCCTATTTAAAAGTTAATTAATAAACATTTAACTACTAAATAAAGTTATTTATTTTTTATAATATATTTTTAATATTTTTTGCAGTTATTATTATGCCATCTAATCTATTTATGTACCTTCCATATTCATTTACAAATTCTTCAGTAAGTTTTATATCCATTCTTTTGAATAAGAAATTTCCCTGAATCTTATCTGCACCGCATTTTATAGACTTATTAAGTTGTTTTTCATTTTCAATTGACGTAATTAATACCTTTAAATTCATATCTTTTGCAAGATTTATAACATCTACAAAAAGTTCTGGTTTAACTTTACTTTCTACACTAATAAAATCTGATGATATTTTTAGTTCATCTATTGGAAGTTCTGTAAAAAGTTGTATAGCTTCGTATTTTATTTCAAAATTATTAATAATTATTTCTGCTCCACATTCTTTTAATTTTTCAAACATAATTTTATATTTTTCTATTTTATCTATGTCAATAGTATCAGTAAACTCAATTTGTATTTGACCAGGTTCAATTGAATTTTCATTTATTGTATTACAAATTTTATCTATAAAGTCCTTCTTTTCAATATGTTTATTAGAAATATTAACAGCTATCTTTATATTTTTATTTCCAGATTCATTAAATTTATTAATCTGTTTACATACCATGTCTAAAACATAATTATCTAATTTAATAGTCATAGCTGTTTCATCAGCCTGTTTTATAAAATAATTTGATGGTATTTTACCAAGTACAGGATGATTCCAATATAGTAATGTTTCAAAACAAATTTGAGAAGTATCATTTATATCTATCCTTGGCTGAAAATCCACTCCAAATTCTTGTTTTTCATATGCTGCTTTTAAATCTTTTTGCATTTTATTTTTATTTTCAAGCTTTGCACGTAACACTTTATTATGAAAATAATAATCATTTTTACCATTTGTCTTTATATGATACATAGCATCATCAGCATACATAATTAAATCCTGTCTATTATCTGCATCTTCAGGATAAATGGCAATACCAAGACTATACTCAAGTGTAATATTTGTATTTCCAATTACAAATGGAACTTTTAAGTTTTCTTTTAAATCATCCAATACTTTTGTAATATCCTCAGTAGTTTTTATTCCATCTATTAATATTGCAAACTCATCTCCACCTAATCTGTATGCTGTAGAATTTTTAGGTAATTTTGTTTCAAAAGTATCAGAAAGTGAAACTAAAAGTTCATCACCTGCATCATGACCCATTGAATCATTAATTTGTTTAAAACCGTCAAGATCCATAAAACATACTGCAAACTTTCTATTTTTTTTAATCAATTTGTCTATAACAGAAAAAAACATATATCTATTTCCTCTTCCTGTTAATTGATCAGTAAAAGCTTGTTGTTTTACCACTTGATTTTTTTTCGCACTTTTTCTATCTATTAATCTATATACTAAAATTCCAATAAATATAAATAAAAGTGCTTTCAAAGCTTCCATAATTAATGTAATTGAATTCATATTTGAAAATATATCAAACATCTCCCCACTTCTTTCTTTATCTAACATTTATTATTATATAACTACATTTATTATCTTTGATTTTATAACAATTACTTTTTTTACAGGTCGACCATTTAAGTATGTTTCTAATCTTTTATCATTTAATACTACTTCTTCTACTTTTTCATTAGAAAGTTCCTTTGAAACTTCCACTTTAAATTTAACATTACCATTTACTTGAACTGGAAGTTCAATTATATCTTTTTCTAACCATTTTTCTTCCTCAACTGGATATTTAGTTAAAAATACAGAAGTACTATTATTAAATTTACTCCACATTTCCTCAGCAAAATGAGGTGCAAATGGTGCTATTACTCTTATAAATATAACTGCAATATCTTTTAACAACTTAACATTTTTATCTAAAACTTCTAAATCATATTTATACAAAGCATTTGTAATTTCCATTATTTTAGCAATTGCAGTATTAAACTGCATATTTTCTAAATCAAAATTTATTCCTTTTATTGAATTATTAAAAATATATAAAAGATCTTTTTCATTCTTTGATATCTCACTATTCACATTATTGTCTTCTAACAAACTAATTTTATCTATAATTCTTTCAAGCCTTGCAATAAATTTTGACATAGAGGAAATACCTTCTTCATTCCAAGGTCCACCTTCTACATAACTAAATCCAAACATTAAATACATTCTAAATACATCAGAACCATATTTATTTACATAATCATCTGGAGACACAACATTACCTTTCGATTTACTCATCTTATTACCATCTGGCCCAAGTATTAATCCTTGATGCACAAGTGACTTAAAAGGCTCACTAACTTTAGTATATCCTGCATCTCTTAACACCTTTGTTATAAATCTAGCATATAATAGGTGCATTGCAGCATGTTCTGGTCCACCAACATATTTATCCACTGGTAACATTTTATCAATCCACTCAGTATCAAATATTTTCTTATCATTTTTATTATCTGCATACCTAAATTGATACCAAGATGAACATACAAATGTATCTAATGTATCTGTCTCACGTTTAGCCTTTGCTCCACAATGTGGACATACTGTATTTACAAATTCTTCTGACTTTGCAAGCGGACTTTTCCCATCTGGCTTAAATTCTACATTATATGGAAGTTTAACAGGTAAATCATCTTGTGGTACAGGAACAGTTCCACATTTATCACAATAAATAATTGGAATTGGTGCCCCCCAATATCTTTGACGTGACACAAGCCAATCACGAAGTCTATATGAAGTTTTAAAATCTCCAAGACCTTTTTCTTTTAAAAATTCAGTAATTTTAATTTTCGCCTCATCAGATTTTAAAGTATTAAATTCACCAGAATTTATAAGTTCACCATATTCAGTCATAGGTTTGCCTTCATGTTCTACATCATTTAGAGATTTTATAACTTTTTTAATTTCTAAATTATACTTACTTGCAAATTCAAAATCTCTTTCATCATGAGCTGGAACAGCCATGACACATCCTGTTCCATAAGTTACAAGTACATAATCTGCAATCCAAATTTGTACTTTTTCTCCTGTTACAGGATTTATTGCATAACTTCCTGTAAACACACCTGTTTTTTCTCTATCTTCTGTGAGTCTATCTATTTCTGTTATAAGCTTGCATTTTTCTCTATACTCTTCAACTACATTTTTTTGTTCTTTTGTAGTAAGTAAATCTACTAACTCATGTTCTGGAGCTATAACTACATATGATACTCCACATATTGTATCAATTCTTGTTGTAAATACGTCAAAAGATATATCTTTTTCATATACTTTAAATGTTGCAATAGAACCAGTTGATTTTCCAATCCAATTTTTTTGTATTTTTTTAGTCTTTTCAGGCCAATCTAAACTATCTAAACAATTTAATAATTCCTCAGCATAATCTGTTATTTTAAAAAACCATTGTGTTAAATCTTTTTTTGTAACAATACTTCCACATCTTTCACATTGCCCATCTAAAACTTGCTCATTTGCTAAAACAGTATTACAGCTTGGACACCAATTAACATTTGCTTTTTTTCTATATGCTAGTCCCATTTCATAAAGTTTTAAAAATAGCCATTGTGTCCATTTGTAGTAATCTTCCTTACAAGTTACAACTTCAGCATCCCAATTAAACATAGCACCCATAGCTTTTAATTGTTTCTCCATTGTCTCAACATTTTTCATAGTAGAATCATGTGGATGAATACCTGTTTTTATAGCATAATTTTCAGCTGGTAACCCAAAAGCATCAAATCCCATAGGTTGAAAAAGCTCATATCCTTGCATTTTTTTGTATCTTGCAAATGTATCAACAGGTCCAAAATTATACCAATGACCAACATGAAGTTTTGCACCAGAAGGATAAGAAAACATTTCTAAACAATAATATTTTTTATCTATATATTTTTTATCAAAACTTGCTATTTTCTCTTCTTCCCATTTTTTTTGCCATTTTTCATCTATTTTCTTACTATACATATTAAGTCTCCTATCTTTTAAATTCTATTTACATATATATTTTTCATATTGACGTTTTATAAAATTATCAGTCATTGAAGAAATATAATCTATTACTATCTGATCTTTTGAAGTTTCTGTTTGATATTTTGTACTCATTTTCTTTAAAAATACCTCATAAATATCATTTTTAGTATCGTTATTTTCAAGTGAATAAATATATACATCGTATAACTTTTCAAACATATCCTTTATTTTAATTTTAAAACTATCATTATATGCTTTATAATATATATTTTCATAATTAAACTTTTTCAAATTTAATACTTGTTCATATACCAAACTAGACATTTGAATATAATTTTTGCCATAACTTTGTGTTATTATGTCCATTATAATATTATTCATAATTTCATCGTTTGAAACACCTAGAGTAACTTTTATTTCCTTTGGAATTGTATCTATATCAAATAATTCTAATTTCCTTGAATCATCTATATCTTTTCCAATATAACCTATAATATCAGAAATCCTTACAACACAACCTTCAAGTGTCATCGGAACTAATTTTTTTATGTTTTTTTCATTTTGCCTACAATCTTCATATTCTTTTAAAAATATATCAATATTTTTCTTAACAGGTCTATATTCTTTTTGTACTAATTCACCATTATGACACATTATACCATCTAATGTTTGTAATGTTAAATTACAACCTATACCTTTTTTTTCTATATCTTTATATACACGTACACTATTTAAGTTATGTGCAAAACATTTTCCCATTCTTTTTTTTGAAATTTCATTTAGTATTGACTCACCAAAATGTCCAAAAGGTACATGCCCTACATCATGTCCTAATGCAATTGATTCACATAAGTCTTCATTTAAGCCTAATCCTCTTGCAATAGTTTTAGCAGCACGACTTACAAATTGCACATGTGTCATTCTTCTTGATATATTATCGTTTGAAACATATGAATATACCTGTGTTTTATCAATATATCGTGTATATGAAGGTGAATGAATAATTCTATCAATATCTCTAGCATACTCTAATCTAATATCAGAATTTTCCTCCTTAAGTCTAACTGCTTCAATCGATTTTGTAGCATAGCTTTTCAAACTATCCTCACTTTTTAACATTTGTATTTTTATATCTTTTATAATTTCTTCTTTATTTAACATTTTTCTCCTTAAATCTATAAGAACATATTAATTCCATTTTCAATACATTTTACTTCAAGTGGGAAGCATGGTCCCTCATCACCATCTACATCTGGATCATCACATCTTCCTTTAATTTTTATAATTTTTATCCATTTTTCTTTCATATAAATTATATTTTCATCATCAAAATGCTTACCAGCAAAAACTTTTCCTATCAAAGCTGGTATCTTAAAAAACTTACAATTTTTTATTATTAGTATATCAAGTAGTCCATCATGAATACTAGAATTATCAGTAAATTTATCTATACCTCCTGCACTACTTCCGTTAAAAATTAAAAATAAATTTATCTTTTCTTCTAATACCTCATTATTTTCAGTTTCTATTCTTACTGTAAAAGGCTTAAATTTAAAAAATTGATCAATTGCTGTTATAAAATATGAAAGCTTTCCAATTGCATTTTTTAAATTTATATCAGCTTTTTGTGAAGCGTTAGTAAAAAGTCCTGCAGAACATACATTTATAAAATATTTATCATTTGCAAGCCCTATATCTACTTTTTGTATATTACCTGCAAGTATTCTATCTATACATTCTGAAAAATTTGATGGCATCTTTATATGCTTAGCAAAATCATTAGATGTACCAGCTGGAATTACAGCAAGTGGAGTTTGAATATTATTCTTTTTAATAACATTTACTACCCTATTTATAGTTCCATCACCACCTGCAACAACTATAGCATAAATATTTTCCTCATCACTATCTTTTAAATACTCATATAAGTTTGTCTTTTTACCTGCCCTAAATACAGATACTTCAAACCCATTTTGCATAAATTTTTCAATAATAGTATCTAAAAAATATTTAAACTTACTTTGCCCTGCACCTGAGTTATATATTAACTTAATTTTTTTCATTTTTATCTCCTATAAATTGCACAACACATTAAATATATTATATTATATTACTACTCAAAATTCAAGAAAAAATAACAAAAACAGCAAAAAGTGGCGTTTTTTTCGCCACTTTTTTTATTATTTATCAACAAACTTATCACTAGTTACGATTACTTTAACGCAGTTATTATTTTTATGAATTGGCGTAAAGCTACTAAATGTTCTAGCCTTACTTTCTGTGCCAACATGTATTACAGCTGTCGCACCTTTTGTGACTTTCATAAATTCATTAATAAAAGTTTCCACCTGCTTTATTTCTTTAACATTTTCCTCATATTCATCTGGAATATGTTCATCAAATATATCAATATCATATACTTTTTTTGCTCTATCTGTATACACAAATGTTTCAATACCACTTTTTTTATCTTTTACATTTGCAAACAGATTGTTTTCGACATAATTTTCGGTATAAATATTGAGTATTTTTGTATCTTTACCAATTAATCTACTAAGTATTAAACTCCGTTTAACTTTTTTAATAGAAAAAAATGTTACAAAAAATGTTATAATAGATACCAAAATAACTAATAAAGCTTCCTTTTTTTTCATTTTATTTCCTCCTATAAAAATAATTATATTTTTACTAGCTACAAAATTTACATAATTATATCACAGGAGTATTTTATTGTCAAATTTAATCTATTACTACATTAAATTTTTTTATAGCATCTTGAACTAGCTTTTGCCTTTTTTTGGCAAGATCTAAATTATCATTTAATGAAAATGCACTAGGAGCATTTGGAAGACCTGCAAGTAAAGTTATTTCATCAAAAGTTAATTTATCGACACTTTTATCAAAATAACCATTTGATGCTTCGTTTAATCCATAATATCCATTACCAAAATATATAACATTTATATACATTGAAAGTATTTCTTGTTTTTTATATTTACTTTCTAAATCAAAGGCTACAAATAGTTCAGCTATTTTTCTTGAAAATTTTTTATCAAAATTAAAATACATATTTTTAGCAAGCTGTTGAGTTATAGTACTTCCACCTTCTACTAATCTTTTAGCTTTTATATTTTTCTCAATTGCACGACCAATAGACATTAAATCAATACCACAATGTTTAAAAAATCTATGGTCTTCTACTGATACTATGGCAATACTAAAATCTTTTGGAATTTCATCAAAGGATAAATACCATTTATCCTCTTTAATTTGATTTACCTTTTGTTCAATACTTTCTTTTGCAATAACTTCTTTATATAATTTATAACCGTCATAGGTAATATATCCTATTACTATAAGTCCTATTAATACACAAATTATTATTACATTTTTTATAAATTTAAATATCTTTTTCATTTTACTACCTCATTATATATATTATATATTATAATATAACGATAAACAACAATTTTAGATAACAAGAAAAAAAATAAAGTATATTTAGTGTAATTATAACACCAAATATACTTTATAACTTTATACTATACACATAAAAAAGGACAAAAAATAAACATAAAAAGATATTTTCATTTTATCTTTTTTTAACATATCATAAGAAATACTACTATCCTTTATAGAATTTCTTAAACTACATACTAATATATAAATAAGCAATATTATTGTAAAACGTAGGAAAACAAAAATTAAATTGTTTATCTCAAATACTTTATTTATATGTATAAGTGAAATATTCATTAATGCAACTGTAAATATTCTTATTATATTATTAAAATTACAAAATAAAAAATATAAAAATACAAGTAAAACTATAAAAATCATATTTACAATAACTTTTTTAATATTTTTTTCTCCTATTACTACATACAAAAAAATTCCACTCCATAATGCAAAAAATATAAAAAATAAATATTTAAAAAAAATTGCAACCTTAAAAGAAATACATATATATAAAACTATAAGAGTAGTACTCCAAAAACAAAAAGTTCGAATATATACTCCATCACTAATTTCTATTTGCTCATAATAACTCATACAATATGAAACTAAAGTAGCAAACATCATAATTAAAAAGATGTAAAAGTTATGTATTAAAAAATTTCCTTTTTTATTTTTTTCCTTTATATTTTTTACTTCTTCTTCTATCTTTTTTTTGTTTTCATTATTCATCTTTTCACCATATTTAACCTAACATATTTTCAATATTACTAAATATAGCAAAAAATATTACAAAGATATTAAAAGAAAAAAACATTGCATCTTTTTTTATCTTTTCCATGTTTTCATTTTTTAAAACTTTATTAAATAATTGTGTAATTATAAAAATAAAAACACATACAAAACAAAATAAAATAAAATAACTAGTTTTTATATTAAGTTTAAAAATATATACAAATGTAACAAATATTATAATGTTTAAAAATATATTAATTACTTTAAAATTTCTTAATGCTATTATGGTAAAAATAATTGTGTTAGCAATAAAGAAACTTATAATGATTTTTTTAAACTCTGTAGTATAAGAAAATGAAAAATTAAGACCGTTTATCATTGAATATAAAAAAAGTGAAAATAGCTTTTTCTTTTCACTATAATTATAAAAAAGATTATGTATTATAACTAAAAGAGAAACCATCCATAAGATTAAAAATATTAGTTCAAATACTTTTATCTTATCTATTCCAATTATATTTTTAAAAAAAGTCACTAAAAAAAATATAATTAATAATAAAATATGCCGAACATATATTTTAAAAAAAACATTTTTCTTCTCATAGTTATCTTTAATCTTTTTTCTTTCAATTTCAAATTTTTTTGAATTATCTTCCATATTTTTCTCCCTTCTTAATGTAAATAATTATATTTCATTTAATTTAATGATACGCAAATATTATATCACAAAATCTCATTTTTTACAATACTTATGTAAATTATCTTTACATTTAATCTATATTTTATAATATAAAAAAGTATAGGTATACAACTATTAGTATACCTATACTGAAAGGAAAGAAAATTTATAAATCTACATTCTAATTTATTAAATATTTAGTGACTCTTTTTTTACAATGCCAGATGTATTTATGTAAAAGTCATGATTACTTATAATATTTCTTGTATCAACATTAATATCAAAAATATCATAGCAATTTATTATATAGCCACTAGACTCGTTAATTTCTAAAAATTCATTTACTTTATCAACAAAATCCTGTTTTCCATTTACTACAAAAGCAAAAGTTTCATTGTTATAATCATGAGTTATCTTCTCATTTAACCATTCTGTATAAAATGATTTATCATTAATTCTTTTATAAAATTTTGTTACTATATTTTTTAATTTCCTTTTTTCACTCTTTTCATTTATATATATTACTTTTACATTTTTAAGTTCATTATTTATAAAGTTATTTGCTATAATACAAGCATGAGTAGAATTAACAGTAAAACAACACATCTTTATTTTTTTCATATTTTGTCCCCCCTATTTATGTTTTTATTTTATCATCCAAAAGTTAGGAAGTCAACAGTAAAATTTATCTAGTTTTATACTCTTTTGTAGAAAAATAGATAATATATACGACATAATTTTCATATTCTTTTTTCTGATCTTTTAAGACAAAATTTACTAGTATTAAAAGAAAAAAAATACTAATAATAATTTTAGGTGATTAAAATGAACAATGTTTTAAAGAGAAATTTTCCAAAAATACTTTTTTTATTTTCATTTATAATTTTAAATTTATATATAGGGTTAAATTATATAAATAAATTGAATTATACAGATAATTTTATTCGTTTACATGTAGTAGCAAATAGCAACTCATCAGCTGATCAAATTGATAAATTTAAAGTTTCTCAAAAAGTAAATGACTTTATTGATTCATTAAATATATCAAAAACTACATCAAAAGTTGATTTAATTAATATACTTAAAAATAATTCAAACGAAATTTTAAATATTGCAAACTCAACTTCAAATTATACACCAACTCTAAAAATTGGTAAAATAAAATATGAAGAAAAACAAAGTATTACAACTGATATGCCTAGTGGAACATATGATAGTGTTCAAATTATTTTAGGAAATGGCGAAGGAAAAAATATCTGGTCTTTAATTTTTCCAAATGAAAAAAATATTGAAAATATAAAAAAATATGAATCAATATTACCTGGTATTAATAACCTTTATAAAACAGAATGTGAAAATATAACTACTGAACAAACAGAAAATTCCTATGAAATAAAAATATTAGAAATTATAAAAAATTTTATATAAAAAGTGTCTAGATTAAAACTAGACACTTTTTTAATTAATCTCTTGCTTCATCAACTTTTGTAAAGAAAGAGAAGGCCCATATACCAGCAATACCAACTACTGTAAATAGTATTCTACTTATCATTGAAGTGGTTCCACCAAATAGAGTTCCTATTAAGTCTAAACCAAATAGACCTATACAACCCCAGTTGATTGCACCTATAATTACTAATGCTAGTATAATATTATTAAGTGCTTTCATAAAATACCTCCTAACAAAAAATTTGCCTACTTATATAATGTGTAATTATTCAACTTTTATACATTTATATATACTCATTATATAAAAAACGTGAGTTAAGAAATAAATAACCCACGTTTTCAATAACACAAATAACAGTTATTAGTACAAAAAATATTGTACTAATAATATTATTTTCATTTTTTAAATTTTTATACATTATTTTAATTTTTAAATTTTATTTTTCTACATCTATATCATCTTTAAAACGAATAAAATAATCAACTAGTGACCATAAAGTAGCAAGTACTGCTACAGCTATTGATACTGTCATTCCTATGTTTACCATTAAAACTCCAATTGACATACTAGATGCACTATTAATAAAGTCTCCAAATACATTTGTATATTGACTTAATCCTATACCTAAAATTGCTAGTGTTAAACCAATCAATTGAAATATTGTTTTTATTTTACCACTTATACCTGCAGCTAAATCTTTTCCATTATCTGTTCCAAACATTCTTAAAGCATTTACAAAAAAATCTCTAAAAATTATTATTGCTGTAATCCAAGCTGGTATTATACCAAGACCAGCAAGCATTATAAATCCAGAAGATACTAATAATTTATCAGCAAGCGGATCCATTATTTTTCCAAATTTTGTTACTATATTTTTTCTTCTTGAGATTTGTCCATCTAAAAAATCAGTTATAGCTGCTACTATAAATACTCCAAGAGCAACCCATATATTCCATACCCATTCACTAGGAAGAGCAATAAATACAATAAATACTGGTACTAATAAAATTCTTAACATTGTTAATTTATTTGGTAAATTCATTTTCTTTAACATCTTTATCCCTCCATTTATACGGCTATTATATCAAACATACTATTTATAGTCAATAACTAAAATAAATTTTCACAAGAATTTCAACTTTTATTTTTATAGTAAAATATGTAAATAATCAAAAATTATTTTTGTATAAAAATATAGTTTAACTAAAATCATTTTCCTAAATCTTAGTTAAATCACTTATTTTTATATTTGTACACCTTTTACTATATTAGATGTTCCTTTTTCAGCTATAATCATGTCTACAATACTTTCAGACTCAGTTGTATAATTTAAAGTTATTTGTGCTGATTCATACACTGCAGCATTATTAAACATATCTCCAGCTTTAACATTATTATTTAAATAAGTATTATTTTGTATTTTTAAAGTTGTTGTTAAATTAAAACATCTATAAAACATCTTATCCATAAGAGTTAGTTTACTTATATCAAAATTTATACTTTCTAAACTAATACATCCATGAAACATACTAGGCATCATACTAACTTTATTTGTATCCCATTTGCTTAAATCCAAACTTGTTAAGGAACTATAGTAATAAAACAAAGCAGACATATGTATAGTATTACTAACATCTAAAAATTCTATATTTTCTATCTCTTTTAAGTTTATAAAATCTCTAAATAAGTTACCAAACAAATTGTTAGCTATTATTTTTTCTTTTCCTGCAATTGTGAGTATATAACCTTCACTTCCATCATCTTCTATCCATGCCATTACACTTCCATCTTTTGCTTCTGATACATCCCAAGATTTGATTTTACTATTTGGCACTTTTACATTTATTGAAAACTTCGCTTTAGTTATTTTAGTTCTATATTCTTCAGCGTGAAAATCTGTTGTATAATCATTCCACCAACTTTGCAGCATTGGATTTTCTGAACTTGGTATTTCTTCACCTTCTTCTACTTTAGAACCTTCTCCATAAATAACTCCACCCACTTCTACTGATAATAATCCTTGTTCATTTACATACCATTTTGTTTCACTACTATATATTGGCAACTCTTTTCATGTATAATACATTGTTCCCTCTTTATTTCCCACTTTAAACATTATATTTCCTTCTTCTGCATTTCCATCTGTTTCTTTTATTTCATACTTTGCTACCCCATCTGTTTTCTTAACTCCACTTGTTACCATATTTAACTGCCCATTTTTTATTACCACTACATCTTGGTTTTCTGCCATTATTTTTCCTACTGTATTTGTAAATATAGCTTGCATATTTGCTACATCACTGTTTATTC
>CANAIR010000004.1 GCA_947361355.1 uncultured Clostridium sp. | reverse complement strand
TTATATGGAAAAGAAAGTTTTATAAAAAACAAAATTGTATATTTACATTATGAAGGATTTAATAAATATGGTAAAAATATATATGATTTAATTTCGTATTATTTAAAATTAAAAAATATTTATTCTATAAAAAAATATGATAACTTTAAATATATTTTAGGCAGTAATGAAATATATTTAAAGAATTTAGAAAATACAATATTTTTACATTGTGATAATATACTTAATGTTAATTATGATTTTTTGAATAAGTTTAATAAGTTAAATAAAGAAATCAAAAATATATTAAAAAAAAATGTACATATTATAATACCAAAATGCAATAATAATTACTATATCGATGAAGTAATTTGTGCAATAGCCAGTATATGTATTATTCCTCAAGCAAAATATAGTAAGGAATGCTTTTTAAAGAATATGGTAGACATTTTTTTAGAATTAAATAAAAATATTTTAGTCTGTCCAGGAAATATTTATTGTGAAAATAATTATTTTTCAAATTATTTAATAAAAGAGGGTGCAGATGTAATATTAAATGTAAAAAATATTGATAGATATATTAATTAAAATATATATGTAAAATATTTTTTTAATGTGAAAATATATTTTTATAACTTTTTTACCATTTTCTTGACATTATGTGACTATTAGTATATAATATATTGGTAAACAGTGATTTTTTAATGCTATAATGTAGTATAACTATGTTGTAGAAATAAGGAGGGAAAAAAATGGCACAACCAAAAAGAAGATGGTCTAAACAAAGAACTCATTTAAGACGTTCTACATGGAAATTAGAAGAATCAAATTTATCTACTTGTTCAAATTGTGGTGAACCTGTATTATCACATAAAGCTTGTCCTTCTTGTGGGTACTACAATAAAAAACAAGCAGTTGAAATTAAAGTAAAAGAAGAAAAAAAAGAAAATAACTAATAATAGTTTACTCCACTTTTGTGGAGCTTTTTTTGTATAAATATTTTTATTTGTTTTTGGGGTGATTAAAATAGATAAGGTTTTAATATATGGTGTAAAAAAAGATAGTATTGCAGAAGAAATCGGATTAAAAAAGGGAGATTATATTTTATCAATAAATGGAGAAAAAATAATTGATATATTAGATTATAAATTCATTGTGCAAGATGAATTCATTGAACTTGAAATACAGCATAGTGATGGTCAAATAGAAATATTTGAAATAGAAAAAGATGAGGATGATGATTTAGGTTTGAAATTTGAACATGAGCTTATTGATAAGCCTAGAAATTGTCATAACAAATGTATTTTTTGTTTTATGGAGCAATTACCAAAGAACGTACGTGACACACTTATATTCAAAGATGATGATTATAGACTTTCATTTTTTACTGGTAACTATATTACAATGACTAATATGAAAGAAAGTGATATTGATAGAATAATTAGATATAGGTTGTCTCCTATAAATATTTCTATACATGCAACTGATGAAAAGGTAAGATGTATGATGTTAAATAATAGATTTGCTGGTAAAGTATTGTTATATTTAGATAAACTATCAAAGGCAGATATAAAAATTAATACTCAAATAGTACTTTGTAAAGGAATAAATGATGGTAAAATACTTGAAAAAACTATATTAGATTTATCAAAATATATACCAGCACTTCAAAGTATTTGTATAGTTCCAGTAGGTCTTTCAAAAAATAGAGAAGGATTATACCCTTTAAAAAAATTAACAAAAAAAGATTGTATAGAAACAATTAATATAATTTCAAAATATCAAGATAAATTTAAGAAAAAATATAATAAACCAATTGTATATTTAGCTGATGAATTTTACTTAAAAGCAAATGTAAAATTTCCTGAATATAAAGATTATTTAGATTTTGGACAATTAGAAGATGGAATAGGAATGATACCACTTTTTGAACATGAGTTTTGTAAAAAGGTAAAAAGCTTAGAAAATAATAAAAATTTAGGAAGTCAAAATATAATAAAGAATAAAAAAACAGTTACTTTGGTTACTGGAATGATAACAAAGGACTTTATAGAGCAAAAAGCAAAAATCATAATGCAAATATATAATAATATAACTATAAATGTTATAGCTATTGAAAACAAGTATTTTGGAAAAGATATTACTGTTACAGGACTTGTTGTTGGAACAGATATAATAAATACTATAAAAAAGTTAAAGGAAGAAAAATATGAATTTGGAGATTATGTAGTAATTCCAGAAGTAATGCTAAAAGATGATGAAGATATTTTTTTAGATGATACAACACTTGAAAAATTACAAGAACAGATAAATATTAATATTGTTGTATCAGACACTACTGCTAATGGATTTATACAATCAATTGTTTCTGATATACCAAATGAAAAAATATATAAATTTATTAAATTAAATAATAGACAAAGCTATGAAAATAGTATATGTCATTAAATGGAGGAAGAAATGTTTTTACCTATATGTAAAGAAGATATGAAAAAAAGAAATATTGATAATTTAGATTTTATTATGATAATTGGTGAAGCATATGTAGATCATCCATCTTTTGGTCATGCAATTGTATCTAGGATGTATGAATCACTAGGATATACAGTTGGAATTATATCACAGCCACAAAAAGATGAAGATTATATGAAACTTGGTAAGCCAAATTATGCTTTTTTAATATCAAGTGGTGTTATAGATTCTATGGTAAACAATTATAGCGTATCAAAACATAGAAGAAAAAAAGATGTTTATAGCCCAGGAGCCAAACCAGGTCTTAGACCAGATATGGCAACAGTAGTTTATACTAAAAAGATAAAAAAATTATTTCCAAATTCATATTGCATTATAGGTTCTATTGAAGCTTCTCTTCGTAGATTTGCACATTATGATTATTGGCAAGATAAAGTATTAAAACCAATCATTACTCTTTCAGATGCAGAACTACTTATGTATGGTATGGGAGAAAAAAGTATAGTTGAACTTTGTAAATTGCTAGACAGAGGAATACCTGTTGAAAAAATAAAAAATATACGTGGCACTATGTATAAAACTGATGATGAATTACTAATAAAAAAATTATTAGATAAAGATGAGGCTAAACTTTTGCCAAGTTATGAAGAAGTAATATCTGATAAAAGGCTATATTGCAAAATGCACATGCAGGTATTAGAAAATCAGGATGATATATATGGTAAAGTATTAATACAACGAGTTGGTAAAAGTTATGTAGTACAAAATAAACCACAAAAACCACTTTCAAAAAAAGAAATGGATATTACTTATGAGCTACCATATGAAAGAACATATCATCCAATTTATGAAAAATATGGAGGTATAGAAGCTTTAAAAGAGGTAGAGTTTAGTTTAACTTCAAATAGAGGTTGTTTTGGAGCTTGTAATTATTGTGCGCTAACTTATCATCAAGGTAGAAAAATACAAGTTAGATCGCATGAATCAATAATAGAAGAAGCAAAAATAATAATAAAAAAAGAGAATTTCAAAGGGTATATTCATGATGTAGGAGGTCCTACAGCAAATTTTAGAAAAGCAGCATGTAGTAAGCAGGAAAAATATGGTGTTTGTAAAACCAAACAATGTTTATTTCCAAAACCTTGTAATAATTTAGAAGTAGACCATAGTGATTATATTGAACTTTTAAGAAAACTTAGAAAATTAGATAATGTTAAAAAAGTATTTATACGTTCTGGTATAAGGTTTGATTATTTACTAGCAGATAAAAATAAAGAATTTTTAGAAGAACTGTGTAAGTATCATATAAGTGGGCAGCTAAAAGTCGCACCAGAACATAGTGTTAACTCAGTATTAGAAAAGATGGGTAAGCCAAATTTTGAAGTCTATTTAAAATTTGTACAAGAGTATAAAAAAATGAATGAAAAATTAAAAAAGGAACAGTATTTAGTATCATATTATATATCGTCTCATCCTGGATGTACTTTAAAAGATGCAATAAAACTTGCTGAATATTTAAATAGTATACATTATATGCCAGAGCAAGTACAAGATTTTTATCCAACACCAGGAACTATATCAACTTGTATGTATTATACTGGAATAGATCCAAGAAATATGGAAAAAATATATGTGCCAAGGTCAGAAAAAGAAAGAAAAATGCAAAGAGCCTTGCTTCAATATAGAAAAAAAGAAAATTACAATATTGTTAAAGAGGCACTAAAAAAAGCTGGTAGAGAAGACCTTATTGGATTTTCTGATAAATGTTTAATAAAACCACAGAATAAAGAAGATATATCAAAACTTAGAAGTAGAAAGTTAAAAAAAGATAAAGTCAAAGATATTAAAAGAAATTCAAGATATAGTAGAAAAAAGTAGAAACACGTTTTAAATACTGTTTCTACTTTTTTATTATTATAGGTCCATCATTGTTAGTGCGTAAAGCAATGTACGCTTGAAATCAGAGTTTTCAATTTTTGAAAAATTGTGTAGTTTTTCAATTGAATTTTTTGGTAATTGTAAAGCTTTTTCTATTTTTTCTATATTATTATATAATTTTTTAGAATTTTCTTTACCTTTTTTCCCTTTTTCTATTTCTGATAAATATGATGCTGATATTCCTGAAATTTCTGAAAGTTTTGATATTGTATAATCATTAGCAATACGAAAAATACGTATTATTTCACCTATTTGCAATTTTTTCTCTCCTTTATATTCATTGCATATTATTAAAATCTGTTATAATAATATCTGATTGGTTATTATTTATATATTTTAATATCTTATTTAATAAGGAAATTAAATTTTTAAAATCAAATAAAGCTTTATTTTGCATAAAGAAATAATCATTTAAGTAATTTACATTCATTATTGTAAATGATAAATTCTTATCTTTAGATGTAATAGAACATTTACCTATGTTTGAAATACTTAAATAATAAAAATTATTTGAAATTTTAACTTCAGTTATAGTATCTTTATCAAAAACTATTTCAAGTTCTTTTTCATCATTTTTTTGTACATATTTAGAAAGAAATATTACATCTTTATAATTTCTATTACATTTTGGTAAAATTGTATATGTATAGCTTTTATTAGGATATTCAATAATAAAACTAGACGAACCATCATAAAGATTACAACTAATTGATAGGTAAAATTTTTCATTATTTGTATTACAAATAAATTTTTTTGCATCTTCAATATATTGTAATGATACTGGAAGTGGAATTGGTATAACTTTGAAAAATTCTACTAGTTCATAAATTCTCCAGTTTGTAGTATAGTTCCAAAATTCTAATTCAGAGTATGTTTTTGAATCTATACATAATATTTTTTCTTTTTCATTTAACGTTATATTCATAGCTTCCTCCTTAAAATTATTTATGGAATTATTTATGTTTCCTATATTATAGCATATATGTAATAATATGTAAATAAAAAATAAAAAAAACTTTATAAATACAACAAATGTAGCGATTTAGTTTACTTTTTTCTTTTTATTATTTACTTGTATTTGACAAAATAATATGCTAAAATATATAAATAAGCGGAGGAATATAAATATGAAATTAAAAGTTTTATACGAAGATAATCATATTATTGTAGTTATAAAGCCAGTTGGAATACCAGTTCAACAAGACAAAACAGGCGATTTAGATATGCTAAGGATTATAAAGGATTACTTAAAAGAAAAATATAAGAAACCAGGAAATGTGTATTTAGGGTTAGTGCATAGGCTTGATAGGATGGTTGGTGGAGTTATGGTATTTGCTAAAACCTCTAAAGCTGCTTCTAGACTATCTGAGTATATAAGGCAAAAAAATGTAAAAAAGAAATATTTGGCAATTGTAAATGCAACTTTACCACTTGATAATAAAGATATAAAGCTTGAAAATTATTTGGTAAAAAATGAAAGAATTAATATGAGCAAAGTAGTAAATAAAGAAGTAAAAAATTCAAAGTTAGCTATTTTAGAATATAGTGTAGTGAAAAATTTTACATATAAAAATAAAAAGTATACTTTAGTTGATGTTAATTTGTATACTGGAAGACATCATCAAATTAGAGTGCAATTTGCAAATATTAACGCACCTTTGTATGGTGATATAAAGTATGGACAAAAAGTAAATAAGGTAGGACAAAATTTAGCATTGTGGTCATATTATTTATCCTTTTTTCATCCAACTAAAGATGAATATTTAGAATTTACATATAAACCATATGAAGATAAAAATTGTGATAAGATTTGGAGTGAATGTAAATAATGGATTTAGATAGTCTAAAAAAATTGTTAAAAGAGTTAGAAGTAAAATTACAAACTATTAAAGAGGCTTTAAAGATAAACGAAAAAAAAATAGAATTAGAAAAACTTGAAAGTATGACAATGCAAGATGGATTCTGGGAAAATAGCAAATTACAAAGTTCAGTTCTTTCCAAAATGAAAGTTATAAAGGATATAATAGAAAAAATATTGAAATTAGAGGACGAATTATCAGATTCTTTTGAATATTTTGAGTTTGCAAATGAAGAAAATGATATAGAAAGCTATAATGAATCAATAAAAATTTCTAAATTGTTAGAAGAAAAATTAAATAAATTAGAGATTACTACTTTATTATCAGAAGAATACGATGAAAATAATGCCATTTTAACTATACATCCAGGTGCAGGTGGTACTGAGTCGCAAGATTGGGCTTTGATGCTTTATAGGATGTATACACGATGGTCTCAAAAAAGTGAATTTGAAGTTGAAATACTTGATTATCAAGATGGAGAAGAGGCAGGTATAAAGTCGGTATCTTTTTTAGTAAAGGGTACGAATGCTTACGGATATTTAAAAGGTGAAAATGGTGTTCATAGACTTGTTAGAATATCTCCATTTGATAGTAATAGTAGAAGACATACTTCATTTGCAGCAATTGAAGTATTACCAGAAATTAGCGAAAATATTGATATAGATATAAATCCTGATGATATACAAATGGATGTATATAGGGCAAGTGGCGCAGGTGGCCAACATGTAAATAAAACGTCTTCTGCTGTAAGACTTAAACATGTTCCAAGTGGTATTGTTGTGACATGTCAAACTGAAAGATCACAACTTCAAAATAGAGAAAATGCTATGAAGCTATTAAAAGCAAAGTTATATAGAGTAAAATTGCAAGAACATAAGGATAAAATAAGCGATATTAAGGGTGAAGTAAGTGATAATTCTTGGGGAAATCAAATACGCTCATACGTATTTTGTCCATATACTCTTGTTAAAGATCATAGAACAAATTATGAAGTTGGGAATGTTCAAGCAGTTATGGATGGAAAAATAGATGATTTTATTACAGAATATCTAAAATATATAAAAGGTAATAATGTATAAAAATGTATAAATGAATATTTAATTTACATAAAAATACTTTTTTGTTTACTTTTTATTAATTAAATGATATAATTGTATAAAAATAAAAGGAGGTTTTTCAATTGAAAAAGCGGAGTAGTAAAATATATATAGATATAGATGGTACTTTAATTGATTTTAAAAAAGTCGATAATGCTATTATTAAGAAAATTTTTTCAAAAAATAGTATTATAATGTTACTAGATAATATTTTATGGAAGATAAATGATTTAGATTTAATTGGTTATAGTAGATGTATATTTTATCTTAGAATGTTTATTTATTCTCTAATTGGTTTTGTAAGCATTAATTTTGTACTTACAAAGTATGAAAGAATGTATTATTTACTTGCTAAAGAACAAATAACTAAAGATAAGATAAAAAAAGTAGAAACGTTAAAAAACTTAGGATATGATGTATGTTTTATAACTAGAAATATGTATGCTAAGCATTTAATAAAACATATAGGTTTTAAAACAATTGTTGTTAAGAATAAAAGGAAATATTATTTGAAAAACATAAGTAATATAGCATACATTATTGGTAATAATTTTAGTGATGATATTGTTTCTGGGTATATTGTAAATTTTAAAAATAATATTATTGGAAACAATGAATATGTAACAGGAATTTATATTGGAAAAAGTAAGATAGTTGAAAGAATAATGTCGTTATTTACATTATCTTTTGAAGACTTAGATTCGTGTATAGAATATTTTTTATTAAAGCATAAAAATTATTAGTTGTATAAAGACAAGGAATTTTTTTAGTAAAGAAAATTTCCTTGTTTTTATATTACAAAAATAAGTATTAAATAATATATATGATATAGTTGGAAATGTATCTGAGATTACAATGTAATCATATGAAGCTAAAGAGCGTATAATTCGTAATTCCTAGTTCTTCTAAAACAACTATATCTTCTCGAATTTCAAAGTTTGAAACTAATACATTAGGTTCATACGTATGTGGGTGTATTCAACTATATATCAAATATATTTATTATATTATTATTTAGGTATTAATTATTTAAATTTATCATATGCTATTATTGAAATAAAAAAATACATATGTTATAATTTCTATGGAAGGTGATAAAATTTGTTAACGCAAGTTATATTTCTTGTATTACTTATAATATTAAATGGCATATTTGCAGCATCTGAGATTGCTTTTTTATCGATAGATAAATACGAGCTAAAGGAGAATGTAAAAAAGAAAAATAAAAAGGCAATAAAGATAAAAAAACTTTTAAATGACCCAAGTGTATTTCTAGCTACTATTCAAATTGGTATAACCTTAGCGGGGTTTTTAGCTAGTGCTTTTGCAGCAGAAACTTTTGCAGATTTTTTAGTTGAAAAACTTGCTATTGAAAGTATTAATTATGGTACTATAAAAAGTATAGTTGTTGTAATAGTTACAATAATATTATCATATTTTACACTTGTTTTTGGTGAATTAGTTCCAAAAAGATTTGCACTTTCTTATCCTGATAAAATATCTTATGCAGTAGTTGGTATGATTTCTGTACTTACTAAAATAACTTATCCATTTGTTTGGTTTTTGACAAAATCAACTAATATAGTTTCAAAAATATTAGGAATAAAGGAACAAGAAGACGAAAAATTAACTGAAGAAGAAATAAAAAGAATTATTGATACTGGAAAAGATGAAGGTGCAATAGAGTTAGGAGAAAAAGAACTTATATTTAATATATTCAATTTTAATGATACAGAAATAAGTCAGATAATGACACCTAAAGAAAATATGGTTATGATAGATATTAATGCAAACTTTAAAGATTCATTAAGTATTATTAAAAGAGGAAAGTATACAAGAATTCCAATATATGAAAATAGTTCAGACAACATTATAGGAATATTAAATGTAAAGCAGTTATTAGTACATTATTCAAAAACATCAAAGTTAGATTTAAGAAAAATTATGTTTAAACCATTTTTTGTCAATAAAAATGAAAAAGTAGATGATGTGTTTAGGCTAATGCAAAAAAATAGATATGCAATATGTATTGTAAAAGATGAGAAAGATAGAGTTGTTGGACTTGTGACAATGGAAGATGCGATAGAAGAAATTTTTGGGAATATATATGATGAATATGATGGAGATGAAAAATAGT
This sequence comes from uncultured Clostridium sp., assembly GCA_947361355.1. Lineage (GTDB taxonomy): Bacteria > Bacillota > Clostridia > TANB77 > CAG-465 > CAG-465. Next base: position 83,808 of record CANAIR010000004.1, on the reverse strand, counting down.
AGTTGGGAGGAAGAAATATGAAAAAAGGTGTTACAATGTCAGTAGTTTTAATTTCAGTAGTTGTTATGATGCTAATTATAACTGCTGCTACTGTTGTTGGAAAAACTTCAATTGATACAGCAAATTATGAGGAATTTAAATCAAGTTTATCTAGAGTTTCAGATAATGTAAATGAGTATTATATAAAAAATAAAACTTTACCAGTAAAAAATGAAGTTATTGCTACTAATTCATTAGAAGAAAGTTTTCGACTTGAACTTGACAGAAAAGGTGATTTAAATGAAAAATTGTTTGTGGTTGATATGTCTAAAATTTCAGATAGTTCAATTACAATTGGTAGAGGAAATGTGAGCTCAAAGGATGTTTTTTTAGTATCAGAAACATCACAAAATATATATTATTTGAAAGGTTATAAATTTAAAAATGTAATAGCATATGGAGTATTATAATGTTAAACTATATAAAAAAGATAAAATTAAAAAATGTAGAAATTGATAATAATGTGTATTTAGCACCTATGGCAGGCGTTACAGATATACCATTTAGAAAGATATGTAGAAAGTTTGGACCTCCTGGCTTGACATATACTGAAATGGCTAGTTCTAAAGCAATGGAATTTGAAAGTAGCAAAACAGAAAAATTACTTGAAATAATGGATGATGAAAGACCATCAGTTGTTCAAATATTTGGTAGTAACTCAAAAGTTATTTGTAATACAATTGAAAAGTTAAATAATAATGAAAAAATAGATATTATTGATATTAATATGGGGTGTCCAGCTCCAAAGCTTGTAAAAAATGGTGATGGAGCAGGATTATTACTTGATTTAAAAAATGTTGAAAATATTGTAAAAGAGGCTGTTAAAATATCAGATAAGCCCATTACTGTAAAAACTAGAAAAGGATTTGATAAAAATCATATAACTGCTATTGATGTCGCAAAAATTTGTGAATATAATGGGGTATCACAAATAACTATACATGGTAGAACTAGGGAAGAATATTATCTAGGAAAAGCAGATTTAGATATAATAAAAAAAGTAAAAGATACTGTATCTATACCTGTAATAGGCAATGGTGATATTGTAGATGTTTTGAGTGCTAAAAATATGTTTGAATATACTGGTTGCGATGGAATAATGGTAGCAAGAGGTGCACAGGGAAATCCATGGATTTTTAAAAGTATATTGGATGGAAAAGATTATATTCCATCTAAAGAAGAATTATATAATGTTATGTTAGAACATATAAAATATGCTTTAGAATATGATATAAAAAAACATGCTACACTAAAACTTAGAAAGCATATTGCATGGTATTTAAAAGGACTTGAGGGATCTACCAAAATTAAAGATAAAATAAATAGAGAAGATGATATTGAAAAAGTAAAAGAAATTTTAAGAGAATATTTTAAAATAGAAAAAACATAAACCATATTTATATAAGTGGCTTATGTTTTTTGTTTATTATAATAAATCAATTATTAAGTTATAATATCTATTTGGTGTCATACAAAACTTTAAAGTGATTTCAATAGTTACAGAATTTGTATCTATTTTTTTAGTAAACATTTTAGTGTGTATATGCTTAAAAAACTCACTGGTAGTATTTTTAGAGTTAAACTTTGAATATGCGCTTTGAAGAATTATTGAATTTGAATCTAAAGGCGAATTTTTTATTGTATATTTAAGCTCAGTACAAATTATATTGTTAATATAGTTTGGAAGTAAAGCTATAAGCTCCAAGATATAGTTAAATTTTAAAATATCCATTGTATAAAGAAATTCAGTTACAATATGATTATTTTTTATTATATCTAATTGTATTTTAATGTTTTCATTTAATATTGAAATCTCTAATTTTTCTAATTTGACAATATCAAAAATGTATGATATAAATTTTTCTATATCTTCTTCGCACTCTAAATTAAATTTACTATTTTGTGGCATATATATTAATTTATCATCTGCTTCATATATATTTTCAGGTAAATAATTAGAAAAAATATGCAGACTTATACATAAATTTTTATCACAGTTGTAAAATAAAGATTTAAGTATTAAGTTTAAAAAGTTATTAGTGTTACGGATAGTTACAGTCTTTGTTTCCTTTTTGTTTAGTTGTTCCATTGTATTTTTCCTCCTTTTATTAAAAATTAGGTTTATAAAATTTTACATATTATATCAAAATTGTGTATATAAGTCAATAAATAGAAATATGAAATTACATAATATTCGAAAATTAAAAAAAGATGTTGTTGACAAATAATTGCGATTTAAGTATAATTTATTTATGATAACAAAACAAATAAAAGCAAAAATTCTTGAAAGATTTAATGATAAACAAGAAAAGATATTTATTTCAAATATTTTAGATAAAGCATATAGATTTGAAAAAGAAAATAAACTGATTTTTACAAATTTTTTAAATTTAAATGAAACTTTAGTTGTAACAAAGATTTTAAATGAGATTGATGTAAAATATTACGTATATGCAGTAAACGAATATACTAATAAAAAAGTTATATTTTTTATACCAGATTATATTTTGTATAATAATAATTTTTTTGATGAATATATTTGTTGTTTAAGCATAATTCCAAATGTGAAAGGAAAACTAAAACATAAAGACTATATGGGTGCTATATATTCTTTAGGTTTGAAAAATGAAATGGTAGGGGACATATTTGTAAGTAATGATATAGCGTATGTTTTCTGTATGAAATCAGTTAGCAATTATATATGTGATAATTTATATAAAGTAGGAAATCAAGAAGTTAAAATAACTAAATTAAGTTTATTAGACAGTAGTGTAAAAAAGTTACAAATAAAATTTATAGCAAAGGAATATATTGTAGCTTCACTAAGAGTAGACACTATTGTTAGTGCAGTATTTAATCTTAGTAGAGGTGAAACAAAAGAAAAAATAGTAAAAGGTGATTTGTTTATAAATGATAAAAATATATTTTATCCTAACACCTTATTAAATAAAGATGATGTTGTTTCATTTAAAAAGTGTGGAAAAATAAAAATAGGTGAAGCAATAAGAAAGACTAAGAATAATAATATCGTATTAAATATAGAAAAATTTTGCTAAAAAATAATAGGAGGTATATTATGGAATTAAAAATGGGAAAATATAGACATTATAAAGGTAGTGAAAAAATATATGAGGTTATTGGAGTTGCAAAACATTCAGAAACATTGGAAGATTTAATAGTATATAGAGCGCTTTATGAATCGTCAGATTTTGGATATGGTCAAATATGGGCAAGACCAAAAGAAATGTTTTTTGAAAAAGTGCCTGAAGGGGCTATTAATCCAAATAACCAAGAATATAGATTTGAATATATTGGTAAGTAGTATTACTATTTTATCTAAATAAAAAAATATGTAAACAAAAGGAGATATAGGTATGAATAAACTACACACACACACACACACAGGTACTATAAGCAAGAAACAGAAAGAAACTGTTATAAAAATTTTGTAAAAAATGTAAATGAATATAAAAAGATAGATATAAACCTAGTTAAAGGAGATCAGTTTCTTTAGCTAGGTTTTGGGTGCTTAAATGTATGCAATAAAAAAGAAAGAAAAATGTAATATAGTTGAAATAATAGATGTATAACTAGAAATTAAAAGAAAAAATCAAAACAAATATTAAAATTGGAATTAGTTTCCAATGATTAATTAAGATAATAGTATAGAATATAAAATAAAGGAAAAAATAATAAAAGATAAGTAAAATAAGAGATGGAGAATATGAAAAAAATAAACAAAAAATGGGTAGAAAAGTATTAGAAAATAGTGGTCAAAAGCTTTTTTATAAAACCAACCCTAGGGGTATTTCGTTAATTGTACTAGTTATAACAATAATAGTAGTAATAATACTTGCAGCAGCAGTTATAATATCACTACAAAATAATAATTCAATGATAGAGGCAAATAAAGCAAGAATAAACAGTGATGTAGCAAATATGCAAGCTATATTTACAAATACAATAGGAAAAATAATGGCAGAAAACCAAGATGTAGTAACAATAAAGGATAATTAAACATAAAAACAAGTGGAGCAAAAAAGACAGAAGGAGTAGTAACATATAAAATAATGGGAACAGATGGAAACGTTGTAGTAGAAGGAAATATAATGTTTAAAGTAGGAGAAAATTCAGGAACAACATATTATACAGGAAAAGAGTTACCATTATATACAGGAGAAACAAAATGGTATGTAGATAGTCAAGGTTTATTATCAGTAAATATAAATGGAACACAATATGGAGAAGGAGATCAAGAAGGAGAAAAAATTGCAGAGTCAGAAAATCCGATGATACGTTACTATGCTTTTATGACAAGTTTAGATTTTCACAATATTAAATACACAAGTAAAATAACAAAGATAAAGTTTGATTTGCGTGATAAAGTCCTTAATAATGTGGTTTAATTATGAGATATATCACAAGCACAAGATAAAAGTGTGATGGCTTGGCTAGAAGATGACAGTGCAGAAGGATATTATATACTAACAATAGCTGGAAAAGAAAAAATATTTGCAAGTACTAATTCTAGTTATTTGTTTTTTTGTATGTCAAATCTAAAAAGCATAGAAAATATAGAACTTTTAGATACAAGTAAAGTAACAAATATGGAAGGAATGTTTTTACAATGTATAAGTTTAGAAGAACTTGATTTAAATAAACTTGATACAGGTAAGGTTACAAATATGTATAGAATATTTGGAAATTGTGAAAAGTTAAAAAAATTAAATCTTAGTAGTTTTGATACAAGTAGTGTTACTAGTATGACAGCGATGTTTGATTTTTGTTATAATCTAACTATATCAATAGATATAACCAATAAGAATATGCAATCATTTGCTAATATGTTTGGTGACGCTGCTACAAAATCTCCTGCTCAAATAACAGTAAACTATACATCTGAAACTTCAAGCTTAGTTGATAGTATGATAGCAACGAAATCAAGTAATTCAAATGTAGTAAAAGGTGTACAAATAGATTAGACTAAAAATTGAATAATAAATTTATTTGCATTTTGTTATATAGTGTGATATATTATATAAAACATAATAAATATTTTTTTACATAATTGTAAGGAGGATAAAACATGAAAGAAGAATGGGTAATATATCCTGAAAAGGAATATTTAGGTGAGGGAAATGTAGTAGCAGCTAAATATATGTGTGACTTTTGTAAAACTCGAATTTGTACTATTTATAGCTATTCAAGGTATTATCGGGTAGAAAGTAATTATATTGATGGTTCTGATTATTATATTAAGTATGATAATGTAGAGTTAAGAAGATTAAAAAAGAAACTAAATAGAAAATCAAAAAAAGGATATATAACAGGAAATCAGTATGATAAAATTGTTTTAATGGCACTTTGCGAAATGGTAGATAGAAGTAGAATGTTTTATTTTATGTCATTAAATAAGTAGTTTATAAATTTAAACATATTATAAAGAAAAATCATTGGTATTTAGTAAATTAATGATTTTTCTTTATTGCTTTTTATACTTGCAAAATACTTTAATATGTAGTAAAATATTGTCATAATATAAAGGAGTATGTCGTGAAAGTAGCATTTTATACTTTAGGCTGTAAAGTAAATCAATATGAAACAGATTTAATGATAAAAAAATTTAAAGATAAAAATTATGAAATAGTAGAATTTGATGAAAAAGCTGATATATATGTAATAAATTCATGTTCAGTAACTAATATGTCAACTAGAAAAACAAGACAAATGTTGAGCAAAGCTAAAAAAAATGGTGGAGTTACAGTGCTTGCAGGATGTTATGCTCAAGAGTTAAAAGATAAAGAAAATTTTTTGTTATTGAAAAATGTAGATATTGTAATTGGAAATGAAGAAAAAAATAATATAATAGAAATTGTAGAAGAAAGTTTAAATAAGCATTGTGTTAGCGATATAGCTCATGATATTATGTATAAAATAAGTGATATTTCTAAAGTTAAAAAATATGTTCAAAAAGATATGTTAAATACTGGAATTAATATTCGTGAAAGCGTAAAAATAGAAGATGGGTGTAATAACTTTTGTTCATATTGTATTATACCTTATGTAAGAGGAAGAGTTAGAAGTAGAAATATAGAAGATATAGTTTGTGAAGTAGAAAAATTAGTAAAAAGCGGTGTAGGTGAAGTAGTTTTAGTAGGTATAGAAATAGCCTCATACGGTATAGATTTAGATAATAAAATTTCATTAATTGATGTTATAGAAAGAGTAAATAAAATAGATGGATTAAAAAGAATTAGACTTGGTTCAATTGAACCTAGAATACTCACAGATGATGTTATAAAAAGGCTTTCTAAAGTAGAAAAACTATGTCCACATTTTCATATATCAGTACAAAGTTTAGATAATAATGTTTTAAAAAGAATGAATCGAAAATATACAAGAGAAGATATTTTTAAAATTGTAGAAAATATAAGAAAAAATATTCCAAATAGTGCTTTTACATGTGATATAATAGTTGGATTTCCAGGTGAAACAAAAGAAGAGTTTAATAATACTTTAGAAGGGGTAAAAAAAATAAAGTTTTATGAAATACATGTGTTTAAGTATTCTAAAAGAAAATGGACTAGAGCTGCTAAAATGGAAAATCAAGTTGATGGAAACATTTCAACTAATAGAAGTGAAATTTTGATATCACTTGCAAATAAATTAAAAAAAGAGTATATGAAAAGTTATTTAGGTAAAAAAGAATATGTTTTAGTTGAATCATATAATAACGGCTTTTTATATGGTTTTACCAAAAATTATATAAAAGTAAAAATAAGAGGGGATAAAAAACTATGGGGATGTCTGTTAGAGATAGAATTAAATTCAATAGAAGAAGACATGATATTAGGAAATATTTGTCAATAAAAAATGCTGTAATTATATCTAGTATAGTATGTGTTTTTATATTATCAACTAGCGTTATTGGAAGTATTATGTTAAAAAAGAAAGTAAGTAAGTCAACTATTGTATACAAGGGTAAAAAAGCAGATGAAATTATTAATCAAAATGTTAATGATGAGAAAAAAAATGATGAAAACATACTAGTAAATGAAAATAATAGTAGGGATAATATAAATGAAAAAGAGAATAAAAATGGTGAAGAAATAATAGGAGCTTTAAGTAATGTAGATAAGAAAAAAAGTATAAATAAAGATAGTTCCTCTATGGATATTGCAATACTTGGGGAGATGATGATGGGAGGACAAGTTACTAAAAATTTAAATTATGTGTATTCTACTGCATTTAAAGATGTGTATATGGAGGCTAATTTAGCAGATTTTACATATACTAATTTTTCGACAAATATTACTAATTTAGACAAAATAGAAAATGCCAAGTCTAAATATTTGGTAAATAAGGAAGTAATAAGTGCGTTTAGAGCTTTAGGAATAGATTGTGCTTCAATAGCATCAGACCACATTGTAGATTTCCCAGGAGATATATTAAAAAATACTATTGATACATTAGAAAAAAATGATGTGTTTGTTGCTGGTAGACAGGATACTCCAGTGTATTTTGAAAAAGGTGATAAAAAAATTGCAATTGTATCAACTAATTCTGTAATAATAGGCACAAATAAAAATTATACAAAGCAAGATATAAGTATTTATACAAAAGAAAATTTAGAAAAAAATATTAAAGAGGCAAAATCAAATGCAGATGTTGTAATAGCTGATATACATTGGGGAAGAGAATATGAATATGGTGTAACAGATAAAATGAGAGAAATTTCAATGCACGCAATAGACTCAGGTGCAGATATGGTAATGGGCTCACATGCAGCAGGTGTATATCCAATAGTGCAATATAATGGTAAACCTATAATATATTCAACTGGGTATTTAATAAGTGACTCAGATTTATATGTTGCTAAAGAAAGCTTTATATTTAATATAAATGTATCTAAAGAGAAAAAAATTAATAAAATTACAATGACACCAACGTACATAAATGATAAAAGAGAAGTTTTAAAATATTTTACTTATGATGAACAAAAAGCAAATGAATATTTAGAGCAATTTAATAGATGGCATTTAGATAATAGTTTGAATTCTAGTATAGAAAATGGAAAAATTGTTATAAGATTTTAAAATGTGTTAGAAAAAATAAAAAGTAAAACAGTATAAATTTTTATTATTATAATTATTGAAGTTATAATTTTAAAAAAATTATACATAATAATAGTATGTTAAATATAAATATTATAAAAGATAAAAGTGAATTATACTTTCAAAATAATTTAAATAAATATAATATAAATGAAAATGTACAAGAAGAAAAAGATAAATTTTATCATTTTGTAAGCAATCTATTACAAAGGGTTATATCAAATAATGACTCAGATTTTAGCAAGGAGGAAGAAAATTTAATAGAAAATTACAATATTGATGTAAGTGATGTGTTAAATTATTTTAAAGTAGATATCAAAAATTTATTTGTTGAGTCAGGTACAACTAATACATAAAAAGATAACAAAAAGTGGAGAAAAAATTTACTCTCCACTTTTTATCATGTTTTTTAAAAAAATGACAAAATATATAAAACAGGTATACCAAAAAACATAGATTTAGCACTTATGCTTAAAAATATAAGACATTTAAGATTATCAATGCTTAATGTACAATTTTCTTTAGTTATAATTTCTATATCACAAAAATTGTATAAAAACAAAAAAATGTCGACAAATAAAAATACAATTGCAATTACTAAACTTAAACTCATTATTTTTTCTCCCTTTTAAATAATTTGAATTTTGTGATTCGAATAATTTGAATTTTGTGATATGATGTTATCATTTATTGCTGTATATAAGATAGCGTCACGTACATCAATTGAGTTAAAATCTTTTTCTATTATATCAATTGTGTACTTTTTAGGAAAAAAGCCAGTTTTTTCTATTATGTACAAATTATTTTCCATGCTATCTATAATTGCATGCGTTTTTTTCAAAATAGAAAAAAAGTTTGCTTTTGTATAGCCGATTATTTCTCCTGAATTATTAAATATACCAAACCTATATTCAGGATTAAATTCTGTTATATTTTTTCCTTTATTTTCTTTGATTTTTATTGTTTCATACCCGCTCAAATCAAAAAATGTAGCACTTCTATTGAATGTAAGAAAGCGTTTACTTTCTTTTTCTGAGCGTATCACATTTCCATCTAAATCCCTAATTTTAAAGGTCTTTCCTCTAAATATAGGATTGTTACTTGTGATGTATCCAACTTTTTCATCTCCTAAATATATACTATATTTTTTATTAGGATGAAAATATATTTTTCTTATTTCAATTTGTCCTGTATTTTTTTCTAGTCTTGTTATTAAAGACGAAGATGAAGATTCGGATTTAGAATTGGTAGTTGGATCTGTAAAGAAAACTGAAAGCACAATAAAATATGCTATAACTAAGAATATTGCTAAAAAAGGTAAATATTCCATATTAAAGTTTACTTTGTCAAAAAATTTTTTCATAATTTCTCCTTTTTCTTTTTATTATTAAATTAAAAGTTATTTATACATCTATATAAATTATACCATTTTTTACTACTTATGTCAAATTAATGTTGCTTGATTTTGTTTAGATACCGATGGCATAAAAATAATAAAAAAATAAGAATATAGTATATATAGTTTATATGCTATAAATTGGTAACATATTTTTGAAATATTATTGAAATATTTGTAAAAAAGTTATATAATAATTAACATAGTGAACGTATGAGAAAAGAGGTATAATATGAAAAGAGCAATAATTATAATTTTTTGTATATTAGGAATGGTAGTAGGACTTGCTATAAGTCAGTCGCTATCTTCTGTATCCTATTTAAGTTGGCTTTCACTTGGCGGTGAAATAGGAATAAAAACTCCAGTTGTAATAGACTTATCTTTTTTACAATTTAGTATAGGATTTTGGGTAAAAGTAACAGTAGGCGGAGTAATTGGCATGGTATTATTTGGACTACTTTCAAAGGTTGTTGTTGATTGGCTAAAAATATAACGGAGATACCACTTAGTGATAGGCCATATGAAAAGCTAGAATTATTAGGGGAAGCTAGCTTAACAAACTCAGAACTTTTGGCTATTGTTATAAAAACAGGAACTTTAAAGCAAAATTGTTTACAAATTGCACAAAATATATTAAGTAATAATTGTAATTCTAATATGACAGATTTAGAATATTTATCTAATTTATCTTTAGCTGAATTAAAATCTTTTGATGGAATAGGAAGAGTAAAAGCTATTCAAATAAAAGCAGTAGTTGAATTATCTAAAAGAATCTCAAAAACATATGAGATAAATAAAGATAAAATTATATGTCCAAAAGATGTATTTAATTTACTTGCACAAAGTTATATTGGAAAGAAACAGGAAACTTTAAAAACTATTTTATTAAATAAGCAAAAAAATATATTATCAATAGTTACAAATGCTATGGGCTCAAATGATAATATAAATATTGGTGTAAAGGAAATTTTTAGTGAACCTATAAAATATTTGGCTAATTCTATTATTTTAGTTCATAATCATCCAAGCGGTTCACTTTTTCCAAGTAAAAATGATGTAATTTTTACAAAAAAAATTTATGAGTATTCAAAAATGTTTGATATTGAATTATTAGATCATATAATAATTGCAAAGAATAATTATGTGAGCTTAAAAGAATTAGGAAAATTTTAGAAGAATAGTATATATATTGTAATAAATGTAGAAAATAAGTAAAAGAAAAAAGGTGATAGAAAAATGGGTATAATGTCAAAAGATATAGGTGTTGATTTGGGAACATCTAATATTAGAATTCATGTAAAAGGTAAAGGTGTAGTATTAGAAGAACCATCAGTAGTTGCAATAAATAAAATAACATCAGAAATACTTGCTGTTGGAAAACAAGCTAAAGAAATGCTTGGTAGAACACCAGATAATATAATTGCAGTAAAACCATTAAAAGATGGTGTTATTGCTGATTTTTCAGCTACTAGAATGCTTATACAAACGTTAATATCTAGAGTTATACCTAAAAGTATTTTTTCTAAACCTAGATTAGTTGTATCTATTCCATCAGGAATTACTGATGTTGAAGAAAGGGCAGCAGAAGGAGTATCGTATAAAGCTGGTGCAAAAGATGTATATTTAATTGAAGAAATAATGGCTGCTGCAATAGGTTCTGGAATAAAAGTTGAACAACCAGAAGGAACTATGATTGTCGATATTGGCGGTGGAACAAGTGAGATGGCTGTGCTATCACTTGGTGGAATTGTAGTATCAAATTCAATTAAAATTGCTGGCGAAAAATTAGATGCTGATATTGTGGAGTCTATTAAACAAAAGTATAATGTAATTATTGGTGTTGGTGAAGCAGAAGAAGTGAAAAAACAAATAGGCGCTGCTACTACAACTATGACAGAGGATAAGTTATCTATTAAGGGGAGAAATTTAACAACTGGACTTCCTGAAACAATAACTGTAACAACAAGTGATATAAACGAAGCAATTTCTGATTCATTAAAAGAGATATTAAGATTAGTTAAGCTTACATTAGAACAAACTCCTCCAGAGCTTGCATCAGATATAATGGAAAGAGGTATAGTTTTGACAGGTGGACTTTCTAATTTAAGAAATATTGATAGATATTTATCAGAAAATACTGGGATTCCTGTATTTATTGCACAAGAACCATGCCTTTGTGTTGCCAAAGGTGTTGGACTTGCTTTAAATAGTATTGAAGTACTAAAAAAAGCTGTAAAAACAAGAAAGAGATAAAAAGCAAATGTAAAATAGAAATTTAATGTGTTTTACAAAATTATACATATTTTTTGAATATTTTAAGTTATAATAAAAAATATAACTTAAAATATTTATTTACTATTTAGAAAAAAATATTTATATTGAAAGGGAGATATTATGGATTATATATATAATTTTGGTGATAATAAAAAGAAAAATATAAAAAAAATCATTATTATTATTTTAACTATTATATTACTTATAGTATTTGCATCATTTGTATTTAAAAATTCAAATAATAAGGTACTATCAAAAGTTTCATCTATCGTAATTTATCCTTTTAATAAAATATATGATTTTGGTAATGGTATATATAGTGGTTGTAAAACCTATTTTGCAAATAAAAAAAATATTGCTAAACAAAATGAACAGTTACAAAATGAAGTTAATAATTTAAAAATGCAGCTTATAGAATCACAAAAAATAATTGATGAAAATGTATCATTAAGGCAAATGTTAGAGATAAAAAAAGCGTATCAACATTTTAATATAAAAATGGGAAAAATTATATATAGGGAACATGATAATTGGACTCAAACATTTAAAATTAATATTGGTAAGAATGATAACATACAAAAAGGATTTTCAGTTATTCATACAGATGGTTTAGTAGGTTATATTTCAAATGTAGAAGATGATACATCAACTGTTACAACAATACTTGATCCTTCGTCATCAGTTAGTGTAAATATAAGTACAATTAATGAGCCAGCTGTTGTAAAAGGCGATTTAAACTTAAAATCATCAAATAAATTAAGTTTAAATTTTATACCACTTGATGCTGAAATATCAATTGATGATGTATTATATACGTCAGGGCTTGGAATGACATATCCTTCATCTATACCAGTAGGAAAAATAACAGAAATAGTAAAAAGTAAAAATGATATGAATAGATATGCAATAGTAACTCCTAATGTAAATATTCGAACAATTTCTGAAGTGGGAGTCATTGTTAATTAAAATAGAAAGTGGAAATAAAAATGAAAAAAAAAATTATAACATTTATGTATATATTAATTTTAATTATATTTATTTTTGCATTTCAAATATTTATAATTAATTCAAGAGATTTGTTTGGAATAAAACCAAACCTTATTTTAATATCTGTAATTGTAGTTAGCGCCTGGTATGGTGAAAAAGTTGGAGGAATTTTTTCATTCATAATAGGAGTTTTTACAGAACTACTATTTAGTTCATTTAATGGTATATTTTTGATTTCATATACAATTGTTGGAATTTTAGTAGGTTATTTGAATAATAAGTATAATAAGGAAAATAAAATATCACTTGTATATGTTACTATATTGTCTACATTTTTATTTGAATTTATAGAATATCTATATTATCTTTTTATATATAGAGTATATAGTAATATGTTTTATTTTTTTAAACAAGTAGTTATAAGTTCTATATTAAATATAGTTATAGTATTTATAGTATATTCTATTATACACAATATAATAGAATATTTTGACAGTAGAATTAGAAAAGATTTAAGTGGATTTTAAATATTTTGTGTCAGTAAATATTAAGGGGGGCAATATGAAAAAGGTTTTTGGTCTTATAAAAAGTTTTTTTGGAAATAGGAGCCTTATTTTAGCAATTATAGTTGTTTTAGTTTCTATAATTTTTGTATTACAACTATTTAGTATACAAGTAATACAGGGAGAAGAATTTAGGCAACAATCTGAAAAAAGAATGTTAAGAACAGAAAATATAGTTGCGCCAAGAGGAGAAATATACGATAGAAATGGAGTAGTTCTTGCTACAAGCAAACTTTCTTTTAATGTTAATTTATATAAAGTAAATGTAGATGTAAAGCAACAAAATAAGTCAATATATGAATTTATAAAAATACTTGAAAAAAATAATGATAAAATATATTCTACATTTCCAATTAATGATGAACAAAACGGGTTTAATTTTTCTTCAGAGGAAGAAGAAAAAAAATGGAAAACAGAAATGAATATACCACAAGAATATGATTTTAAACAAACTTTGGATTTTTATATAAAAAAGTATATGCTTGAAGAATATAGCAATGATATTTTAGACCAAATTAAAATTATTGAAATTAAATATGAAGCAAATCTTAATGCTTATTCATTATTTGCTGGTGCAACAATAGCAAAAGACATATCAGAAAAATCAGTTGCTCAAATAGAAGAAAAGAAAAATGAGTTATATGGTTTTAATGTTGTTTCGGTTCCAAAAAGGTATTATCCCACATCTACTCTTTTATCACATGTTGTTGGTTATGTTAGTAAGATAAGTAGTGAAGAATACAAAAATTTAAAAGATAAAGGTTATACTGTAAATAGTGTGATTGGTAAATCAGGTGCTGAGCTTACTTTTGATAAATATCTAAAGGGAATAGATGGGGTAAAAAAAGTTGAGACTGATTCTCAAGGAAATATATCATCTGAGACTATTTCACAAGAACCCAAATCTGGAAATAGTGTCACTTTAACAATAGATTTTAGATTGCAAAAGGTTGCACAAGAAGCTTTGGAAAATACCATACATGGTTTGCAAGATGGTTCAATTACTTTCAAGAAAAAGCCTGTTGCAGATGCAAAATCTGGTTCCGTTGTAGTTCTTGATTGTCAAACAGGTGAAGTTTTAGCAATGGTTAACTATCCAAACTATGATACTAATTTATTTGTTAATGGTATAAGTTCAAGTGATTGGAATAAACTTTCTAACGATTCTTTAAAACCTATGTATAATAGAGCAATTTCTGGTACTTATGCACCTGGTTCAACATATAAAATGCTTGTTGGTTTAGTTGGTTTGCAAACAGGCAAATTTACTGTTGATGAAAAATATCTTGATACAGGTATATATCAGTATGGTTATCATCCAAAATGCTGGAAGTTTTCTGAAAATGGAACAACTCATGGATGGGTTAATGTTTCTGATGCCATAAAAGGTTCTTGTAATATATATTTTTATGAAGTAGGAAGAAGAGTTGGAATAGCTGAAATTGTAAAATGGTCTAAAGAGTTTGGATTGGGAAGAAAAACTGGTGTTGAACTTCCACAAGAGGCAATTGGAGAAATTGCTGGGGCTGACTTAAAATCAGAAGATGGATTAAAGTCACCATGGTATTTGGGTGATACATTATCTGCGGCAATAGGACAATCTTCAAATTCATATACTCCTGTTCAAATGGCAAACTATATATCTGCTATTGCAAATGGTGGTAAACTAAATAAAGTATCAATAATAAAAGAAGTAAAAGATGAAACTACATTAGTTTCAGTTCCAGCTAGTGAAGTTGAAAAAAATTCAAATGAATATACTGGAGTAAATTTTGAACCAAAGGATTTACAAATTAATAAAGAATATTTAAATGCTATAAAAGAAGGAATGTTGTCAGTTACTAATGAAAGTGGTGGAACAGCTAATATAGTGTTTAAAAATAGTAATATTACTGTTGCAGGAAAGACTGGTACATCTCAGGTAACAAGTGGTTCAAATAATGGAATATTTGTTGGATTTGCACCATATGAAAAACCTAAAATTGCAGTTGTAGCTGTTATAGAACATGGTGAAGAAGGAACTTATACTGCAAATGTAGTAAAACCAATTATGGAAGAATACTTTAATATTTCTACTGCTGATAAATCAAATGAAAAGGAGGCGAATGTGGTTGAAAGTCGAATAAGTTTTTAGAAATATATATAATAGCTCTACTAAAATTATAAGGTATATTTATATTTTAGTAGAGTCTTTACTTTTTTATTAAATACTTGTAAAAAAATTAAGTATAGTAAAATGTGAATTAATACAGTAAAAGTATTATAACTATAATAAAGTAAAATATTTATATAAAAAATTTATACTAAAGTGTTAGTGTTAGTTCTTTTCTATTATTTAATTTTATTTCATTTATTTATTTTGTATTAATTATTTAAACCTTGTATAATATAAACCTTTTAATATTCATAAAGCTTGAAAAATAAATATTTTTATGTAAATTTTTTGAAATTTGCAAACTATATTTTTTTGTCAAAAAAACTTTTTTTTTTGATTTCTTTATGATATAATCATGGCAGGTGGTATAATGAAAAAATATAATTTAGTTCAAAATATCAATCCTAATATATTTAGAGGATATGATATCAGGGCAATTTATGGACAAGATTTAAATGAAGATATAGCGTATACTATTGGTATATCTTATGGTAAATATATTTTAAAAAAAGGATATAATAGATGTGTTGTAGGTCATGACAATAGATCTTCTTCTGAGCCTTTATGTGATGCTCTTGTAAGTGGAATATTATCTTCTGGTAATGTTAGAGTAGATTTAATTGGACTTGTTACAACACCAATGTATTATTTTGCACAAATGTATTTAAATGATAATAAAAATGAAATAATGCCAGGTATTATGATTACTGCTAGTCATAATCCAAAAGAGTATAATGGCTTGAAAATATCTTTTGATAACTTTGGAAATGCTTGTGGTAAAATGATACAAGATTTTAGAGTTTTTGTTGAAAATACAACTAAACATTTAATAGATTCTAATACTATAATAGAAAATATTGGAATTTTAGAAAAAAAAGAAATAAAAGATGAATATTTAAATTTAGTTAAAAATTCAATAAAATTAGGTAAAAGAAAAATAAAAGCAGTTGTTGATACAGCTAATGGTACAGCTTCAATAATTGCTAAAGAAATGTATAATATGTTTGATATTGAACTTATTGAGCTTTATATGAAATCAGATTCAAATTTTCCAAACCATCATCCAGACCCTAGTGTTGAGGCAAATAATGCTGATTTAAAAAAAGCAGTTATTGAAAATAACGCAGACATAGGAATAGGAATAGATGGCGATGGTGATAGAGTTGGTATAATAGATGAAAAAGGAAATATGATATATATTGATTTTTTAGCAATCATTATATGGAGAGATTTGATGAGCAAGGTATCAAATAAAAGAGCACTATTTGATGTTAAATGTTCAAAATCTTTACCAGATGAGATTATAAAACTTGGTGGCGAGCCTGTATGCTATAGAACTGGGAATTCATATATGAAAGCAAAAATGAGAGAAGAAAAATTTGCTTTTGGAAGTGAGCTTTCAGGTCATGTTTGGTTTAATGATAGATGGCCAAATATTGATGATGGACTTTATGCAGGTTTACGAATTATAGAGATTTTGTCTAATACAAATAAAAATATATCTGAACTTTTAGATGGGGTTAATAGATATTATTCAACGCCAGAAATTTTAATTAAGTCATCTGATG
Organism: uncultured Clostridium sp.; assembly: GCA_947361355.1. Taxonomy (GTDB): domain Bacteria; phylum Bacillota; class Clostridia; order TANB77; family CAG-465; genus CAG-465. The sequence goes on along the minus strand of CANAIR010000004.1, from coordinate 66,712 downwards.
ATGAAAAGTTTAAAGTAATTGAAAAGGTAAAAAATTATTGTATTGAAAAAGGATATAATATAAATGATATAGATGGTGTAAGAGCTGAGTTCGATAATGGATGGGCATTAGTTAGAGCTTCAAATACAGGACCAAATATTACTGTAAGATTTGAAGGTAAGACTAAAGAAGAAATGGAAAAAATAGAAAAAGAGTTTATGGCTCTTATATAAATGGAGGAGATAAAAATGAAAAAAATATTAGTAATTGGACAAGATGGAATGCTTGGTAGTGAGTTATATTCACGCCTTGAAAAAAATCCAGAGTATGAGATGTATGGTACTACCTTGCAAACGTTAGATATTTGTGATGAAGAGGCAGTATGTAAAAGAGTAGAGGAAATAAAACCATATTTTATAATAAATTGTGCTGCATATACAAATGTTGATGGATGTGAGACAAATTATGAGCTTGCAAATTCTGTAAATGGTGTTGCGGTTGGAAATATTGCAAAGGCTGCTAATTTAGTAGATGCTAGATTTATACAAATAAGTACCGATTATGTGTTTAATGGTGAGTTAGAAACAGATAAAGCATATACAGAAGATATGAAGCCAGATCCTGTTAGTGCATATGGTAAAACTAAATATTTAGGAGAGCAAAATGCTGCTAAGGCAAGTAGACATTATATATTAAGAACAGCGTGGTTATATGGTCAAGGAAATAACTTTGTAAGAACAATGTTAAAACTTGCCAAAGATCATGATGAATTAAATGTTGTTGCTGATCAACATGGAAGTCCAACTTCAACTACAACTTTATGCAAGATAATAGAACAAATTTTAGAAAAAGAACCAGAATATGGAATATATCATTCTACAAATGAAGGCTTTACAACTTGGTATGAATTTGCAAAAAAGATATTTGAATTAAAAGGTATAGATATAAAGGTTAATCCAGTAGATTCTGATGCTTTCCCTACACCAACTAAAAGGCCTCATAACTCAAAATTATCAAAGGAAAAATTACATAGTGTAGGTATTTTCCCAGAAAGTTATGAAAATATGCTAAAAGAGTATTTGAAAGGAGAGTAATTATGAAAGGAATTATACTTGCTGGTGGTAGTGGTACAAGACTTTATCCTATAACTCTTGCTGTTTCAAAGCAATTACTTCCAGTTTACGATAAACCAATGATATATTATCCACTGTCGACTTTGATGCAAGCAGGGATAAATGAAATCTTAATAATATCTACGCCAGTGCATTTGGAAATGTTTAAAACTTTGCTTGGTGATGGTAGTAATCTTGGAATGAAACTTGACTATAAAATACAAGAAAAGCCAGTAGGACTTGCGGATGCTTTTAGATTAGGCGCTGATTTTATAGGTGATGATAATGTATCATTAATACTTGGTGATAACATGATATATGGGCCAGGACTTGAAAATATGTTAAAAGATGCTAGTTCTTTAAAAGAAGGTGGAGTAATATTTGGTTACGAAGTTTCTGATCCTACATCTTACGGTGTTGTAGAAATGGATGATAATGGTACAGCTTTATCTATTGAAGAAAAACCTGAAAATCCAAAATCTAATTTAGCTGTCCCAGGACTTTATTTTTATGATAACAATGTTGTAAAGATAGCAAATGAAATAAAACCTTCTGCTAGAGGTGAACTTGAAATAACTGATATAAATAAAGTATATATGCAAAAAGGTAAATTAAAAGTTATTCCTCTTGGTCGTGGCTTTGCGTGGTTTGATACAGGTACTCCTGATAGATTAAATGATGCAGCTGACTTTGTAAAGGCTATTGAACTTAGACAAGGAACACAAATAGCTTGTTTAGAAGAAATAGCATTTAAAAACGGTTGGATTACAAAAGACCAAACTATTGCTATTGCAGAAAAATATAAAAAAACTGATTATGGTAAATATATAAAAAAAGTTGTTAAAGATATATAGAAAATATTAATAAAAAGATTTGAAAGAAGGTAGTTAAATGTCTAATTTTAGTAAAATAGAAACAAGTATAGATGGTGTTTATGTTATTGAACCAAGGGTTTTTGGAGATGATAGAGGTTACTTTATGGAAACATATAGTGAATCTGAATTTGCAGAAATTGGAATAACAAATAAATTTGTACAAGATAATCAATCTAAGTCTAGAAAAGGTGTTTTAAGGGGTCTACATTTTCAAAGTGAAAATACTCAAGCAAAACTTGTTAGAGTTATAAAAGGTGAAGTATTTGATGTAGCAGTTGATTTAAGACCTGGTAGCAAAACATACGGAAAATGGGAAGGCGTTATACTTTCAGAAGAAAATAAAAAAATGTTTATGATACCAAGAGGCTTTGCACATGGTTTTCTAGTTTTATCTGATGAAGCTGAATTTACATATAAATGTGATGATTTATATAATCCTAAAGCAGAAGGTGGACTTGCATGGAATGATCCTGATGTAAATATAAATTGGCCAATGAAAGGTATTAGTGAAGGTGACTTAATAACTTCTGAAAAAGATGGAAAATGGCCAAGCTTAAAAGAATTAAGCAAAACTGATTTATTTAAAAATTTATAAAGTTTTAAGAGGTGATATATATGAGTGAAGAAATTGAAGTTAAAAAAAGTAATGTAGATGATTTGCCAGCAAGAGATAGATTATCTATATTGTTAACATTAATATTTGTGTTTTTAATACTTGGATTTTCGGCAGTTATAGGTTTACTACTATATTTTAAATAAATTTTAATATAATAAATGGAGGAATAAAAATGAAAAATATTTTAATAACTGGTGGAGCTGGATTTATAGGTTCAAACTTTGTTAATCATATGGTAGAAAAATATGGAGATAAATATAGTTATATTGTATATGACAAGATGACATATGCAGCTAACATTGATAATTTAAAGCCATCAGAAGGTAAGTATACATTAGTAGAGGCAGATATCTGTGATTTAGATAAGGATGTAGAAACTTTAAAAAAATATGAAATAGACGCTGTTGTACATTTTGCTGCTGAATCTCATGTTGACAATAGTATAAAAAGACCGCTAACATTTACAGAAAATAATGTAATGGGTACACATGCACTTATTGAAGCTTGCAAAAGAGTATGGGGCGAAGGTTCTAATAATAGGTTTGTTCATGTATCAACAGATGAAGTATATGGTACTTTAAAAGATGGCGATGAGATGTTTGTTGAAACATTACCACTTGCACCAAATAGTCCATATTCAGCTTCAAAGGCAGGTTCTGATTTAGTTGTTAGAGCATATTGTGAAACATTTAATATGAATGTTTGTATTACTAGATGTTCAAATAATTATGGGCCAAATCAACATGAAGAAAAATTAATTCCACTTATGATAAAAAAAGCAAAAGCAGGAGAAAAATTGCCTGTATATGGTAATGGTAAAAATATACGTGATTGGTTGTTTGTACTTGATCATTGTATTGCTATTGATACAGTTTTACATAAAGGTGTAAAAGGCGAAGTATATAACGTTGGTGGAAATAATGAAAAAACAAATATAGATATTGTAAAAACTATATTAAAAGAACTTGGAAAATCAGAAGACTTAATAACATTTGTTGAAGATAGAAAAGGTCATGACTATAGATATGCTATTAATTCTTCAAAAATAAAAAGAGAACTTGGATGGGAACCATCTGTTACAGTTGAAGAAGGTTTAAGAAGAACTATTGCGTGGTATGCAAATAAAGATTATTAATAAAAAGGCTGACATTTGAATTGGTTTTAAATGTCAGCTTTTTATAGTAAAATATATAGATTAATAAATGTTGAAAATTATAAATAGTAATGATATAATGAATAAGTAGTTATAAAGTAATAATAAAAAATATGAAAGTAGGTGAATAAATGAAGTATGTATTAGTTCCTATATATCTTGTTTTAACAGTTCTTGGTTTGGTATTTATGAAGCTTGGAGGAAATCCAGGTACAATATCATTTAGGGATGGAAGTTTTGCTTTTAGTATGAGTACAATTAGTGCAATTGGTTTTGTATGTTACATTTGTAGCTTTTTACTTTTTACAAGAATTGTAGTGTTATTTGATTTAAGTTTTATATACCCACTTACAACTGGTATAGTACAAATAGTTACACTTATTGCATCATATTTTGTGTTTAAAGAAAAAATTAGTATAACTGGATTAGTAGGTGCATCTTTAGTAATTGTTGGTATTATAATTATGAATATAAAACTACCAAGTAATAAAAATGAAGTGGCAAATAATAAATTAAATAATGAAAAAGTAGTTAGTGAAATAAAAGTATGATATAATACAAAAATAAAAAATCAGTATAAATTTTATGCTGATTTTTTGTTGCTTATATACAAAAATATAATGTTTTGTTTGACATAATATCGAAAATAATGTATAATCTAATATAGATAAGTAGTAACCTAAAAAAATTTTTTTAAGGAGAGAAAAATAATGAAAAAAAATAATTGTATGCCAGTAATTAGAGAGCTTTATTTAGTACCACAAAGAAACTTTAGTTTTATTGCTAAAGAAGGCAAACTTAAATATTTTGTATATGATATAATAGGTTCTTTTTGTAAAAAAAGACAGCTTGCATCAAAAGATGGTGATGTAAGTGATATAAAATTGTATCAGGAAGTAATTAGTTTTTATACATCTTCATATAAAAAAGTTGGAGATACAAAAATTGAAGTTTGGGATCCAGATGTTGTTGAATATGAAGATGTAGAATTACCACTTTATAGGAAAAATAATGATGGCTCTTTTACTTATATGAGAATGAGTACATTAGTAAAAGGTGTACCCACTCAAAAAATGGTAAAAGCCTCAAAAAAATATCTTTCAAAAATTGATGAAAATGTAAAGATCGAAGGTATTAAAGGTGAGGTAGAATTTAATATTAAAAATGGCTGTGACGGCGTTTCTACTATCCTTAAGAGAGCTTGTAGTATAGAAAAATTACTTGATGAAAACGAGTACTATACCTTTGTTCTCAAGAAACCATATAAGTATGTAAGTAAGTATGAGACACTTATAATTAAAAGGAGTAATATTTTAGATAAACTTAAAAATGGTAGGCTTGAAATTCGTGTTCCTAAAGAATATGTAGGTATCGCAATTGGAAAAGGTGGTCGTTGTGCAAAAAAAATGGCAGAAGATTTAAAAGTAAACTTTGTTGATATAAAAGCGTATAATTAGTTATTCAAAAAGAAACGTCTATATAGGCGTTTCTTTTTTGACGTTTATTGTAATTTTTTCTTGCATAGTTATATCATTTATGTTATAATTTCAAAGGTTAATTTATAAATACTTTATCAATTGATAAGGAGGAAAAATAATTGAAAAATTAAAAGAAAATATTGTAATTTATATTTCATATTCATCATTAAAAATGGTGATATTTGTATAGGCTATAACAAAGATTTTGTGGGTTAGTTTGTGAAAACTTAAATCTTGTATAAAAACTTATTATTATGTTTTTAATAACTATACATTTAATAAATATATGGAGGTAAAATAACATGGATACTATAACAAAAATGAAAAAATACAGAGTATATTTAGATGATTTGCCAGTGGTGTATAAACTAGAAATAGCAGATGGGAAAATTGTAGCAACTAGTATTTATGATTTTAAAGAAAATAGAGGTAAGGATTTTGATGAATGTAAAAATGGATTTTTGTCAAATTGTAAGAAAGTAATTAAAAAAATATTTTATAAACGACCAGAGGAATTTGAAAAAATTTTTAACATTTTAACAGATGTGGAAATGAAAAATTATTGTTTAAGTTTAAAACAGCTTTAAAATAATTTACTACTTTAATAGTAGAACTTCTATATATTCCAGTTTTAGAACAAGGGTGGAAAAATCATCCTTGTTCTTTGTTGTATAATTTGTTTTATTTCCTTGAAATTTTATACTATTAATGATATAATTGTGACTGTAAAATGGTAAAATAGAAAGGATTGAGATATGGATTTTATAAAAACATTATTTAAGAATAAAAAAATAATTTTACAGTTAGGTAAAAGTGATTTTAAAAATAGATTTGCAAGTACAAGTTTAGGTTTAATATGGGGATTTATTCAACCATTTATATTTATGATGACATATGTTATAGTATTTCAATATATTTTAAAAACTGGAAGTGCTGGAAATTATCCATATATTGTATGGTTTTTACCAGGTATGTCAATGTGGATGTTTTTAAATGATAGTATAATTAATGCAAGTGCGTCTATTAGAACATATAGTTATCTTGTTAAAAAGGTAGTTTTTCCCGTTGATATAATACCAGTAATATCTCTTACATCTACAAGTATTATTGGATTTTTCTTATTTGGAATATCGATTGTTGTATGTGCTTTTGTTGGTTATTTTGTAAATGTATTAGAATTTGTTTATCTTATACTTGCAGCATATGCTTTAGTTATTACAATAACTAGATTTACGTCTGCTGTATGTACATTAGTGCCAGATTTTACACAACTTTTAAATGTTCTTATGCAGCTTATGTTTTGGTTTACACCAATAATGTGGAATATATCAATGTTAGAAGGTCATCAGTTACTTTATAAAATAGTTAATTGTTTACCATTTACATATTTGGTAAATGGATTAAGACGTGCTTTTACTGGGGAGTCACATATACTTGCTATGTGTGGTATTCCAACAATTGTGTTTTGGGTTATTGTAGTTATAATGTTTTTTTGGAGTAACTATGTATTTAGAAAAAATAAAAAAGACTTTGCAGATGTACTGTAAGGAGAAATGATATGGAAAAAATTGATATATTACTTGCTACATATAATGGGCAAAAATATCTAAAAGAATTGATGGATTCTATACTTAATCAAACATATGAAAACTTTAGACTTTTAATATGTGATGATTGTTCAACTGATAATACTTTCAAAATACTTGAAGAATATGAAAAAAAAGATGAAAGAATAATATTATTTAAAAACGAGAAGAATATTGGATCTGATAAAACATTTCAATTTTTGCTTGAAAAAGTAGAAAGCAATTATTTTATGTTTGCAGATCAAGATGATATATGGATGAAAGATAAAGTAAAATTATCTTATGAAAAATTAATTAAAGAAGATGCTGATTTAGTATTTACTGATTTAGAAGTTGTTGATGAGAATGCAAATACTATTTTCTTTTCATTTAACAGATTAAAAGAATATGATTATAAAATTAAAAAATGTATATATAAAGGATATGAGTTGGAAATATTATATAATACAATTACAGGTTGTACTATACTTTCAAAGGCTAGTATTATAGATAAAATATTACCAATACCTGATAATGAAAACATATTGTATGATTATTGGATTGGTATTAATGTAGCTTTAAGTGGAAAAGTTGCATATTTAGATAAACCAACAATTAAGTATAGGCAGCATATAGATAATCAGGTTGGAACATCAAGATATGTAGATAAGTATAATGATTTTGAATCTGTTAGAAATCATTTGATTGATATTAGAATAAAAAATTTTGATACTTTTTTAAATTATACTAAACTTTTTACAAAAGAGCAAAATGAATTAAATAAAAAAGCAATTGATTATTATAAAATGGTAAAAAATAAAAAGAATATAAATTTTAGAAAATTGTCAACATTTCATAAGTTATATAAAAATGATAGACTAACTTTTTATATATCACTATTTTGTATAATGAATGTTCCAATTGTAGTAAGGTTAATGTATAATTTAAAATTATTAATAACAAACAAAAAGGATGTGAAATAATTTAATGAGTAATAACATACAAAATGTGGCTAATAGTAATGATGATACTATTATCAGTATTAAAAATTTAACTAAAGAATACAAAATGTATAATAGAAAGTTAGATAGATTACTTGAAACTATGTTTCCAAGAATAAATAAGCACAGCACATTTAAAGCAATGGATGATTTAAATCTTGATGTAAAAAAAGGCGAAGTAGTAGGAATTCTTGGGAAAAATGGTGCTGGTAAATCTACACTTTTAAAGATGATAACGGGTGTTGTAACACCTACATCAGGTAGTATAAATGTAAATGGTAAAATTAGTTCTCTTTTAGAACTTGGTACAGCATTTAATCCTGAGCTTACTGGTTACGAAAATATATATCAAAATGGTCTTGTAATGGGACTTACAAAAGAACAAATAAAACAAAAAGAACAAGAAATTATAGATTTTGCAGATATAGGTGAACATTTATCACAACCTGTAAAAACATATTCTTCAGGTATGTTTGCACGTCTTGCATTTGCATGTGCTATAAATGTTGATCCAGAAGTTTTAATTGTAGATGAAGTTTTATCAGTAGGTGATATGGCTTTCCAATTAAAATGTTTTAAAAAATTTGAAGAATTTAAAAAAAGAGGCAAAACAATTTTATTCGTTACACATAGTATAGTTGATGTAATAAAAAACTGTAATAGAGCAATTATCATATCAGGTGGAAGAAAAATATATGACGGAAATGTAAAGCAAGGTGTAGATAAATATAAAAAAATAATAGTTGGATTAGATCAAAAGCAAATTGAAGATCAAAAAAATGATGAAAAAGATTCAAATGCTTATGAGATTAATGAAATTAAAAGAGTAGAGCAAAAAGGTGAGGTGTGGAAAGATAACTTCACTTTAAATCCTGATACTATAATCTATGGTAATGGCAAAGCTGAAATAATCGATTATGGTATATTTGATTTGAATAATAATTATATTAATTCTATAAACAATAATGAAGAAATTATTATAAAAATGAAAGTAAGATTTAATGAACTAGTAGATGAACCTATTTTTGCAATGTCAATAAAAGATTTTAAGGGATTAGAAGTATGTGGTGTTAATACATATGCGTATAAAAAAATAACTGGAACTTATCAAAAGGGAGATGTTGTAATAATAGAATTTAGGCAAATTGTTCCACTTGCACCAGATAAATATACTGTATCATTTGGATGTACTAGACTAGATAATAATGGAAATCTTGAGGCTTTTCAAAGAAAATATGATGCTATATTTATTGAAGTTCTTGCAAATAGAGATTGTTTAGGATTATTTGATTTAAAAACACAAATTGAGCTAAAAAAAGGAGAGTAAATATGAAAGTTAATTATGATTATTATAAAGGTGAAGATTTATATTCTGATGGTGAAGTAGAAAAAGAAATTTTAGAATATGTAAAAAATACGCCAATAAATAAGTATAATGATGTTTTTTTAAATGATATGAGATGGCCCGTTTTTTATCACCTTACTTCAATAAGACAAAATATGCTAAATTGGTATCCTTTTAAAAATAATTCTGATATATTAGAAATCGGTGCTGGTCTTGGAGCAATGACTGGTGTCCTTTGCAAAAATGCTAAAACAGTAACAGCAGTAGAGCTTTCAAAACAAAGGGCAAGTGTTATAGAAGCTAAATATCAAGATTTTGAAAATTTAGAACTTATTGTTGGAAATTTAAATGATATAAAGTTTGATAAAAAATTTGATTATATTACATTAATTGGGGTATTTGAATATGCAAACATGTTTACAAATTCTGAAAATCCTTTCGATGAATTTTTGTGTAATATAAAAAAATTATTAAAAGATGATGGTAAAATCTTAATTGCAATAGAAAATCAATTTGGTATGAAATATTTTGCTGGTGCAGTTGAAGATCATACAAGTATAAAATATGATGGCATTTTAGGTTATGCAAATAAAAAGGGACCTATGACTTTTGGAAAAGAACAAATAAAGTCTATACTTAAAAGAAATAATTTAGATAATATTAGATTTTATTATCCATTACCAGATTATAAGTTACCTAATGTAATATTTAGTGATGAGTGCTTACCAACTGAAGATGATATAGATAATTTATACGATGTGTATTATTATGATAAAACAATACTTAACTTTGATGAAAAAAAAGCATATAAAGAGGTTATAAAAGAGAATCAATTTGACTTTTTTTCAAATTCATTTTTTATTGAATGTAGTAAAGAGCCTTTAGAAAGAGAAATTGATTTTGCTGTTTTTAACAGTAAAAATGAAGTTGATGAATTGTATATGATAACAAAAAATAGTAAAGGTATTTTTGAAAAGGAAAAATTAGATTTTGACAAGAAAAATAAAAGGGAAGTAGTAGAGGTAAATAGTATTTCAAATATACTAAAAGAAAGTATTCAAACTAAAAGTAAAGAAAATGAAAAAATATGTGAGTTTTTTTCTAATAGATATAAAACAGAAAAAGAAAATATAAATGAATTAGAAGTTACAGCTACTAAGGCTATAAATCAATGTGATATGTTAAAAGATGAACTTGAAAAAATATATCATTCAAGGACTTGGAAATATACAGGAATAATAAGAAAGATAAATAGAAAATTAAAATCAAAATAATAGAAGTGAGGTAAAAATATGAGTGAATTTAGAAGGCTATTTACATCTGAGGCGGTTTCAATTGGACATCCCGACCATGTATGTGATATGATATCAGATTCAATACTTGACGCATGTTTAAGGGAAGATAAATATTCAAGAGTAGCATGTGAGACAATGGTAAAAGGTGATTTTGTAATTCTTGCTGGTGAAATAACAACAAAAGCTAATATAAATGTTGAAGAAATTGCAAAAAAAGTTATAAAAAATATAGGTTATACATATACACCAAGAGTATTAAATTTGTTGCAAAAACAGTCGCAAGATATTGCTTTAGGAACAAATGATGATGTTGGTGGGGCTGGTGATCAAGGTATTATGTTTGGTTTTGCAAATAGTGAAACACCGCAGTATATGCCTCTTGCAATTACTATGGCACATGAACTTGTAAAACTTGCAACAGATCTTAGAAAATCAGGTAAGTTTTTGTGGGCAGGACCTGATATGAAATCACAAGTAACACTAGATTATACACAAAAGCAAGTTAAAGTTGATACTATATTAATGTCAATACAACATGATGCAAATTATGATGAGGATAAGTTTAAAAAATATATAGTAGAACATATTATGAAGGTAGTAGCAAGAAAATATAAACTAAATGAAGATTTTAATATCCTTATAAATCCAACGGGTAGATTTGTAATTGGTGGACCTGAGGGTGATGCAGGACTTACTGGAAGAAAAATAATAGTAGATACTTATGGTGGTTATGCTCCACATGGTGGGGGAGCTTTTTCTGGAAAAGATCCTACAAAAGTTGATAGATCTGCTGCATATATGGCAAGATATTTATCTAAAAATATTGTGGCTTCTAAAATTGCGAGTGAATGTTTAATTCAACTTTCATATGCAATAGGAGTTGCACAACCTATTTCTATTAGTGTAAATTGTAAAGGTACAAATAAAGTTGATGAAGAAAAAATAATAAAAGCAATTTATGAAAATTTTGATTTATCTCCAAAGGGAATAATTGAAAAATTAAATTTACGTACACCTGTATACTCTAATTCATGTAATGGTGGACATTTTGGAAGAGAATATTTAGATGAAAAAAAATTAGTTGAATGTTGTTGGGAAAAACTTGATAGCGTAAATATATTTAAAAAATTAGTATAGAATATATATAATAAATCAAATGAGGTGAGTTGCTTGAAATTAAATTTGGATTTTTATAAAGAGCAAGAAGAAACTTTGACAGCACAGGAAGAGGAAATTATAAAGATAATAAATGAAAATAATAAAGAAGATTATTATAAAATAATGCAAGAGAATGTTAATTTAGATGTTATACTTGCACTTTCAAAAAATAGACAAAATATATTAGATTGGTATCCATTTGGCAAAGAGGCTGCTATTTTAGAAATTTGCCCTAATTTTGGAGAATTAACAGAAGTATTATGCAAAAATGCTTCAAGAGTTGTGTCAATAGAAAATTCTCTAAAAAAAGCAAGTGCTATAAAAAAGAGATATGAAGATGTCCAAAATTTAGAAGTGATAGTAGGAAGTTTAGAAAATATTGATATAAATGAAAAATTTGATTATATTACACTTGTTGGAACTTTAGAAAATATAAACAGTGTAAGTAATTGTAAGTTAGATGATTTTATAAATTTACTAAAAAAATATTTGAAAGAAAATGGAACAATATTAATAGCTGTTGATAATAAATTAGGTATGAAGTATTTTTCAAAAACAGATAATACAGGAATAAGTGTGACAAATAGTACATATAAAAAACTGTATACTTTAGAAGATATTTTGAGGGTTATAGAAAAATTTGACTTAAAATATAAAAAAGTATATTATCCTATGCCAGATTATAAGTTAACAAATGCAATATTTTCTGATGATAAGTTATTATCAAAGGATAATCTATCAAGAAATATTGTATATAATAGTGAAGATACAATTAAGTTTTATGAAGAAAATCCAATATATAGAGATATTATACAAGAGGAAAGTAATACATTTAAAATGTTTGCCAATTCTTATTTAGTAGAGATAAGTAATTGTGACATAAAAACTAAAAATATTCGTTTTGTATCATTTTCTAATATGAGAAAACCAGAGTATAAAATAAAAACAATAATGGAAGATGAATATGTATATAAATATTCTGGAAATAGTTGTAGTAAAAAACATTTAGATAACATAAAGAAAAATATAGAAATAATAAAAAAATCAAATTTAAAAACTGTTGACTCATATGATGAAGAAAAAATAATCAGTAAATATGTAAATGCGCATACATTAGATAAAGTTATAGTTGATTTAGTAAAAGCTTCAAAAAAAGATGAAGCAATAAATTTAATGAAACTTTTTGGTGAAGAGTTGCTACAAAAATTAGAAAAGTCAGAAGATAAAAGTTGTGAAAATGTTTTTGATAAATATAATGTTGAATACGAAAAAAAAGATATTAAAAATATGACTTTTATAAAAAATGGTTTATGGGATTTAGTATTTCAAAATTGTTTTTATATAAATGGAGAATTTTATTTTTATGACCAAGAATGGATAGAGGAAAATTTACCTTTTGAATTTATTATATATAGAGCAATAAAATATTTTACAAGAATAAAAAAATATATTAGTGATGAAGAGTTGTTTGAAGTATTAGACATAAGTAAGGATAAGATTAGATTATTCGATAAATTAGATGATAAAATTCAAGAAAAGATAAGAAATGAAATCATGTGGAATTTACATACTAAAGGAACTTATGTATTAAATTTAAGAGTAAATGAAGAAAAGTTAAACAATAAAATTATAATGCTAGAAAATAAAATTGAAAATAAAGATAATGAAATAAAAATTTTAAAAGAGCAGATAGAAAATTTAAAAAATGAATTAACGGGAATATATGATTCAAGGGCATGGAAAATTACAGAGCCACTAAGAAAAATTGGAGAAAACATGAGAAAAAAATAGTTATGTTTTATCTATGGAGGAGATATGAATATAAAAAATGTGTATAATAAAGCTAAATTATATATAAAAAAATATGGTGTAAAAAATGCTGTAAGAAAATTATATAGAAAAATATATAATAAGTTGTTTAATAAAAAGACATATTATGAAATTGAAAGAGAAAACTATAAAGAATGGATAAAAAATAATGAACCTACGCTTAATGAAGTGGCTCTTCAAAGAGAAGAAATTTTTAAAAATATGCCAAAAATAAGTTTAGTGGTACCAATGTATAATACAGAAGAAAAATTTTTTGTACAACTTGTTGATTGTGTGTTAGGACAAACATACAAAAATTTTGAGCTTTGTCTTGCAGATGGAAGTCCAAAAAAAGCTGAATTTGTAGATGATATTGTAAAAAAGGATGAAAGAATTAAATATAAATTTATTGGAGAAAATAAAGGAATATCTGGAAATACGAATGAAGCTTTAAGTCTAGCAACAGGTAATTTTATAGGACTTCTTGATCATGATGATTTATTACCAAACTTTTCATTGTATGAAATTGTTAAATGTATTAATGAAAATCCAGATGTAGAATTTATATATACTGATGAAGATAAAATAAATTCAGATACTTTAGAAAGGTTTGATCCTCATTTTAAACCTGATTTTGCAATTGATACATTAAGGTCAAATAATTATATAACACACTTTAGTATATTTAAAAAATCTCTTATGGAAAAAATAGGTGGCTTTAACTCTAAATATGATGGAGCGCAAGATTATGATGTTATTATAAAAGCAGTTGAAAATGCTAAAAAAATAGTGCATATTTCTAAAGTATTATATCATTGGAGAGTGCATCAAAATTCTACTGCTATGATATCCGAATCAAAACCATATGCTTATGAGGCGGGAGTTTTGGTGATAGAGGATCATTTAAAAAGACTTAATATAGATGCAAAGGTTTCTCAAGGTGGAGATGTTCCAGGTGTGTATGAGGTTGAATATAGCTTAATAGGTAAACCTAAAGTTTCTATAGTAATTCCAAATAAAGATAATATAAAATTACTAAAAAGATGTATAAATTCTATTTTAAAACTTACAACATATGAGAACTATGAAATTGTAGTAGTAGAAAATAATAGTGTAAAAAAAAGTACATTTGATTATTATGAAAAAATTTCAAATATTCATAATGTTAAAGTTGTAAAATATTTAGAAAATGAATTTAATTATTCTAGAATAATTAATTTTGGAGTTAAAAATTCAGATGGAGAATATATTCTTCAACTCAATAATGATGTGGAACTATTAACTAAAAATTGGTTAGAAAAATTTATAGGCTTTTGTCAAAGAGAAGATGTTGGAGCTGTTGGAGCTAGACTTTACTATAAAGATAAATCTATACAACATGCTGGTATTGCTATTGGAATTGGAGGAATAGCTGCTAATCTTTTAACTAGGATAAAATATGGTACACATGGATATTTTGCAAGAGAATGCTTAACACAAAATTTAAGTGCAGTTACTGGTGCTTGTTTATTTTCTAAAAGAGAAATATATGAGCAAGTAGGTTATATGGATGAAGATTTTAAAGTAGCTTTTAATGATGTTGATTTTTGTTTGAAAATAAGACAAAAGGGCTATTTAATTGTGTATAATCCATATATAGAATTGATACATTATGAGTCTATGACTAGAGGTTATGAATTTACAGTTGAAAAAGATAGAAGATTTGAAATGGAAAAAGAAAAATTTATTAATAAATGGAGTGATATTACAAAATTAAAAGATCCATATTTTAATATTAATTTTTCTAGAGAAAGTGACAAATTTAGTATATCTACGCAGAAAGTAATTTAAGAGGTGAAATTTAAAATAGTATGAAATCTAAAATAAAAAATCTTATAAAAAAAGTATATTACTTTTTGAAATATAAAACGTATAGATGTAAGTCTAAAGAGGCTATTATAGATTATGCTGATAATAAAGATTATCTTGAATGGATTAAAAATAATGAGCCTGATGAAAATGAGTTAAATAGACAAAAAGAAGTTAAATTTGAAAATATGCCAAAAATAAGTATATTAGTACCAATGTATGAAACTCCTAAAGAGTTTTTTGTTCAAATGATAGATTCATTAAAATCACAAACATATGGAAATTGGGAACTTTGCTTAGCTGATGGTAGTCCAAAAACACCTGCATATGTAGATGAGGTAATAAATAGTGATGAAAGAATAAAATATGAAAAATTGGACAAAAATGGTGGAATATCATATAATACAAATGGAGCTTTAAAGATTGCAACAGGAGATTATATTGGACTTCTTGACCATGATGATTTATTACTTCCATTCACACTTTATGAAATAGTAAAGTCTATAAATGAAAATCCAGATGCTGAATTTCTTTATACAGATGAAGATAAATTTCATGATAGTTTAAATGATAGATATGATCCTTCTTTTAAACCAGATTTTTCAGAAGATACTTTAAGAAGTTATAATTATATAACACACCTTAGTATATTTAAAAGAAGTTTAATGGAAAAATTAGGTGGTTTTAGAAGTGAGTTTGACGGAAGTCAGGATTATGATATAATTTTAAGAGCTACTGAAATGGCAGAAAAAATAGTACATATTCCGAAAGTATTATACTCATGGAGAGTGCATAGAAATTCTACCGCAATGATGTCAGAGGCAAAACCATACGCCTATGAGTCAGCAATTCTTGCACTAACATCTCATTTAGAAAGAAAAAATATAAAAGCAAAAGTAAAGCATGGTTTTACACTAGGATTTTATAAAATAGATTATGAACTATATAATAATACTAAAGTATCAATAATTATATCAAATATCTGTAAATATAAACAAATATGTTTATGTTTAAACTATTTATTAAATTCTACATATAAAAATGTAGAAGTGTTATTAATAAATGATGGTAATAATAAAGTAGATTTTAACAAAATTTTAGAAATATATAAAAAAGTAATTGATATTTGCGTAATTAATGTAAAAGATGAAAATATAGAAAAAATTAATTATGCTACTATGAACAATCTAGCAGTTAGTAAAGCAACTGGAGAATATATTGTATTTATGGATGCTAATATAAGAATAATAACTACTGACTTTATAGAAGAAATGTTGGGACTATGTCAAAGGGAAAATGTTGGTATGGTTGGAGCAAAAATATTATATCCAAATAACACAATAGAAAGTGCTGGTTATGTACTCGGTATGAAAGGAAATATTGGAAATGTTAATAGATATTTACCAGACTTTATACCAGGATATTATTCAAGAGCAGTAGTTGTAAACAATTATAGTGCTGTAAGTTCTAAGTGTGCGATGATAAAAAAATCAAATTTTGAAATAATAAATGGATATGATAAAAACTTTGAAAATGATTTTTATGATGTAGATTTATGTTTGAAATTATTAGATAAAGGATTTGTAAATGTATATAATTCGTTTGCAAAGGTTAATGACTATGTAAAAATTTCAAAAAATAATATATATTTAGAAAATGATATAAATATTTTAAAACAAAAATGGTATGAAAAAATGAAAAGTGATAGATATTTTAATCCTAATTTAAGATTAGATATTGAAAATTATTTGGTAAATAAAGATTAAAAAGGTGGGAAAAAGGATTGAGTATAAAAAGTAAATTAAGAAACGGAATTGATAAGGTATTTCCAAGAGGAAGTAAAAGAAGAAAGTTTTTTAGTGATGTATATTTTAAAATATATGAGCTATTTCATGGTAAGATAAAGTCAAAAGATAAGGACTATGATACATGGATAAAAAATAATGATCCAACAAAGAAAGATTTGGAAGGTCAAAGAAAAACAAAATTTGATAAAAATCCAAAAATCAGCATATTAGTACCAATGTATAATACGCCTAAAAATTTTTTCGTAGAACTGGTAGACTCACTAAAGGCTCAAACTTATGGAAATTGGGAACTGTGCCTTGGTGATGGTAGTCCTGATAAGGCTGATTTTATAGATAAAATAGTGGCATCAGATAAAAGAATTAAGTATGAAAAATTGGATAAAAACGAAGGAATATCAGGTAATACAAATGCTACTTTGAAGTATGTAACAGGAGATTTTGTCGCATTACTTGATCATGATGATACTTTGTCACCAGATTGTCTGTATGAGATAGTAAAAACAATAAATGAAAATCCAGAAGTAGAATTTATATATACTGATGAAGATAAAATTGATCAAGAAAGTATATATAGATATGATTATCACTTTAAATCAGATTTTGCACCAGATCTATTTAGAACTAATAATTATATTTGTCATTTTAGTGTTTATAAAAAAGAATTGATGGACAAGTTAGGTGGTTTAAGAAAGGAATATGATGGAAGTCAAGATTATGATATAATTTTAAGGGCCACTGAACTTACTAAAAATATAATTCACATTCCAAAAATATTATATCATTGGAGAGTACATAGATTATCAGTTGCTATGTTTGCAGAAGCAAAACCATATTGCTATGATGCAGCAAAAAAAGCATTAACTGATCATATAAAAAGGTTGGGTCTTAAAGGAACTGTAACAGATGGAAAATGTAAAGGTTATTACAAAATAACTTATGATGTAATTGGAAATCCTAAAGTTTCAATAATAATTCCGAATAAAGATTCATTAGAAGATTTGAAAAAATGTATTAATTCTATAAAAATTTCAACATATAAAAATTATGAAATTATTATTATCGAGAATAATAGTGAATCTAAAGAGATATTTGAGTATTATAAAGAACTTGAAAATGAAGCAAATATAAAGGTAGTATATTATAAAGAAAAAGGGTTTAATTATTCTAAAATAAATAATTTCGGAGTAAAACAAGCAACAGGGGATTATTATATATTTTTGAATAATGATACAGAAATTGTTGAGAAAACTTGGATAGAAGAAATGCTTGGTTTTTGCCAAAGAGAAGATGTTGGTGCAGTTGGAGGAAAACTTTTGTATCCAGATAATACAATACAACATGCTGGTGTTGTATTAGGGCTTGGAGCACATCATACAGCTGGACATATAAATTATAGAACAGATGTAAATAGTTTAGGATATATGGCTAGGTCTTTAGTTGTAAATAATGTATCAGCAGTAACAGCTGCATGTATGATGGTAAAAAAGAGTATATATGATGAAGTTGAAGGATTTGATGAAGAATTTATGGTTTCATATAATGATGTAGATTTTTGTCTTAAAATAAGAAAACTTGGTAAATTAATTGTATATAATCCATATGTATTATTATATCATTATGAATCAAAAACTCGTGGACAGGATACAACTAAAGAAAAGCAAGAAAGGCTTCAAGAAGAAGCAAATAAATTTATTAATAAATGGAAAGATGTTTTGCAAAAAGGTGATCCATATTTTAATCCAAACTTTAGGCTTGACCAACCTTTTTATGCAATTAATTCAAATAAAATAGAATACAATAAATAATATAAATAAACAAGGGGATTAAAATGGAAAAATATAATGAAAAAATAAAGAAAATATTTGATAAAGATAATTATACTATTATTAAACTTATAATTTTATTTATAGTGACTATTTTAGTATCAACTCTATCTGATATATATTTTTTTAAGAAAATGTATGGATTTATGTCGTTTGATAGAGTACTTATAGTATCATTAGGTTTGTATTTTATAGGTATGCACTTTATAATTAAGTTAGAAAAAATGTATAACTTTATCTATAAAAAGAGATATTTAATAGCACTTGTAACACTAATTTTTATAGTAATAATGGGTTATTCAGGTTCATCTATATCAAACTATAATAAAGTTATTCAAGCAAGTATAGATGACAAAAGCTATAATGTAGTGCTTGGACATGAAAGACCAATTAGATCAGATGAATGGGGAGTTAATACTCCACTTTCATTTTCACAAAATAAAAACAATAATATGCTTCCGTATTTTACATTTAATATAAGAGGAACTAAAACAGATATGTTCACTATAATTAATGCACCTGTTTTAGATATAGTATCTATTGGAAAACTATTTAATATTGGGTATATTTTTGGTAATAAAGTAGGGCTTTCATTTTGGTGGTTTGGAAGACTTATCGCATTAATGCTTGTTTCATTTGAGCTGTGTATGGTAATTTCAAAAAATAAAAAGATTGTATCTTTAGTTGGAATGTTACTTATAACATTTTCACCAGCTGTGCAATGGTGGTATTCAAACTTTATAGCAGATATTTTAATAATTGGTAACTTAGCAATTGTACTTATAGACAAATTTATGGTATCTAAAAAACAGTGGATAAAATATATATGTGTAGCATCTATTGCAGTACTTGCAGTATCTTATGTGTTTACATTTTATCCAGCATGGTTAATACCTTTTGCATATGTATATTTAGCATTATTTATATTTATAGTTATAAAAAATAGAAAAGAATATAAAATAAATAAAAAAGATATAATATCTTTTGTTATTGCAATTATTGCAGTTTTGTTAATAATTTTAAGATATTATAATCTTTCAAAAGAAACTTTGAATTTTGTTTTAAATACAGATTATCCAGGTCAAAGATTTGAAGTTGGTGGCGGAGCCGCTAAAACATTATTTTCATATGTATATTCAATTTATTTGCCATTTTATGGTATGGAAAATCCATGTGAAGTTTCAAGCATGATATCATTTTTTCCAATACCTATGATTATTGCTTTAATACTAATGATAAATAGTAAAAATAGAAAAGAACATTATAAGTTTTTGATACCAATATTAATTGTTAGTGCAATTTTTGGTATATGGACGCTTATACCAACTAATTCAATATTTGCAAAACTTACCTTACTTTATATGTCACCAGCAAAAAGGGTAGCTATACCTTTAGGATTTGCACAAGTATTATTGATTATTTATTTACTTGCTAATGTAAATAAAGAAGAAAAAATAGTAAGTAAAAAAATTGGAGTTATTTTATCTGTTATACTAACTACTATAATAATGATAATAGCATTAAAAACTGTACCACAAAACTATTTAGGTTCATTAAAAACATATGTATCTGGTATATTAATGTTATTTTCAATATACTTTATGTTTACAATTAATAAAGAGGAAAATAAAAAATATTTAATGGGATTTTTAGCATTTTTAGCAATTTTATCAGGCGTATTTGTAAATCCTATATTAAAGGATATAGATGTAATATATGAAAAGCCATTAAGTAAAGAAGTATCTAAAATAGTAAATGAAGATGGTAATGCTTTATGGATTGCAGAAAATCCTAATATTACAGTTCCAAATTATCTAGCAGCTCTTGGAACAAAAATTATTAATTCAACTAATTATTATCCAAATTTTGATCTTATGAAAGAAATATTTGGTGATAAAGCAGATGATGAAAAAATAAGAAAAATATATAATAGATATGCTCATATTATAGTTAATATTGTAGATGATGAATGTGATTTAGAGCTTGTAGGTTTAGACTGTATAAAATTAAAATTAAATAATGATATGTTAAAAAAATTAGGAGTTAAATATATATGCTCGATAAGAGATTTAGAAAAGTATACAAATAGTAGTGTAAAATTTGAAAAGTTGTATTATGAAGACAGCTATTACTTGTATAAATTAAATTATTAGTGTATAATTAAAAAATATTAAATACAAAAATAGTATGTATGAAGAAGAAAATGTAATTTAAATATAATAAGTTAGGAGAGTTTTTATGAGAATTTTATTAGTAATTCCAGCTTATAACGAGGAAAAAAATATACTTACTGTGTATAAAAATATAGATAAGTATAATAAAAATCATGAACAAAAAATTGATTATATAGTGGTAAATGATTGCTCAAAAGATAGTACTGAAAAAATTTTAAGAAATAATAACATAAATCATATTAATTTAGTTTCAAATCTTGGAATAGGGGGGGCTGTACAAACAGGTTATAGGTATGCACAAGAAAATAATTATGATATAGCTGTACAATTTGATGGAGATGGTCAACATGATGTAAATTATATTGAAACACTTTGTAAACCTATAATTGATAAAAAAGCAAATATTTGTGTTGGTTCAAGATATTTAGATGATACAACAAGTGAATTTAAATCATCCTTTATGAGAAGATTTGGAAAAAATATTATTTCAATAATGATAAAAATATTTACAGGCACTAAAATTACTGATCCAACATCTGGATTTAGGGCTGCTGATAAGGAAATAATAAAATTATTTTCAACTGATTATCCGACTGATTACCCAGAACCAGAGTCGCTTGTAAATATTATAAAAAATGGATATAAAATAACGGAAGTACCAGTTTCTATGAATGAAAGATTAGGTGGTAAATCATCTATTAATCCTTTAAAAAGTGTACATTATATGGTAAAAGTATGTATTTCAATTATTATTGATAGTTTAAGATTTAAAAAGAAAGGTAAGGTGAATTAGAATGTCACTTACTCTTAGATTAGTTTTAATTATAATAACATTAGTATATTTATTTTTAATAATTAGATCTGTTAGAAAAAGAAAAATGCAATCATCAATGTCTATATTTTGGATTGTTACAGGATTATTGTTAATAATTGCAATCGCAATACCTCATCTCATAGAATTTATATCAGCTTTTCTGGGATTTGAGAAGGCTTCAAATATGATATTTTGTGTTACGATTTTTATAGCTTTTTATCTTATATTTACACTTACTATGTTACTTGCAAAACAGACTAATCGAAATACAGCATTAATACAAGAGGTATCCTTTTTGAAAAAAAGAGTAGACGAATTAGAAAAAAATAAAGAAATAGAAAATAAATAAGCTAAAAGTAAATAGCAATATGGTATGTATAAAATATGTATTAATTTATTAAATAAGTATTGTAAAAATATTATAAATAGTATATAATTTAAGTATGATTTAAGATATAAAATATTGTAAACAAAAGGGGTTGTAAATATGAGTATACTATACATACTATATGGAAAAATAGTAATAGATTTTTATACTAATTTTATAAAAAATGTAAATAAATATATTAACCTAGTTAAGGTAGATGAGGCTCTATGTCAATAGTTGGGGTGAAAATATCTAAAAA
The DNA here is from genome assembly GCA_947361355.1 of uncultured Clostridium sp. Taxonomy (GTDB): domain Bacteria; phylum Bacillota; class Clostridia; order TANB77; family CAG-465; genus CAG-465. Next base: position 44,233 of record CANAIR010000004.1, on the reverse strand, counting down.
TTGACTATAGAGAAACCAAAAGTGAGATGAATGAATGTCATCTCACTTTTTGTATCTAAAAAGTAAAAATAATAAGAAATTTAGATACAACAAAAGAGCTAAACTAAATTTAGCTAAAAAGTGTGTATAATATTAAATTTTAAAGATCACAAAGCAATATTCTAGATTTAAAATTAAATAAATTTCTAAAGCCAAAAGAAATTCTTTTTAAAGTTTTAATTAAATTATTCTTTCCTTCAACAGGTCCATTTGAAATATTTAATCTAAAAGAATTAGAGATATACTCATGCCATTGTTGTAATGTTTTAACAGGTGATTTGAACTCTTCAATAGTAGAAGATTCTGCATCATCTAGCCATTTTCTAAAAGCCTTTTCTTTTTCTTCAAATGTAGATTTCTTTTTGATATCTAAAAATTCTTGTTTAAGTTTGTATGCATACTTAAGTATAGGACTAAATTCAAAAGCATATAGTAACTTGTCACTATCTTTTTGAGTAGCATTTGAAATATCTTTCATTAAGGAATGCTTTAAATATTTAAAATATAATTTCTCTTTACCTTTGGTATTTCTCCAAAGATTAAGTCTTAACTTATCCAAAGAGTTCAAAACAATTCTAGTAAAATGGAAAGTATCAGCAACAATAGAAGCATGATAGAATTTGTCTTTAATTACACGTTTAAAAGGAGAATAAAGGTCCATAGAAACCACTTTAACTCTACATTTTTCTTCTAGAGAGAATCTAGAAAAATATTCTTCTAGAAAATCATAAGTTCTAGATTGAAGTATATCAATAGTTTTGTGAGTATCTAAATCAAATATATGAAATAGGTATTTAGAATTGTTGCAGTTACCTTTAAACTCATCAATGCCAATTCTCTCTGGAAGAATGATATTGGATTTACCAGAAAGAAAAAGATTGTAATGCATATACTTAATAACAGTAGGAATAGAAATATTATTATCTTGAGCAATAGTTTTAAAATTTTTTAATTTCTTTAAATCATTACAAACGTTATCAAATACAAGGTTTGATTTTCTAAAATATTTTTGTAAGAAATTATAATGTTCATAAAATCTTTTAGCACAGTGAGGGCACACATATCTACGTTTTTTCAAGAAAAGGTACGAAGTAGTTTGCCCAATATTAATATGTTGAATTTTTTGAGTTCTGTAATCATGAATATGTTTAGTGTAGTGATTACAAGAAGGACAAATATGTAGTTTAGGTTTAGTTTCTATCCAAATATTAATACTATTTTCATTTCTTTGAACTTTTTTTACCAAATTCTCTTGAATTCCAAGTAATTTAATGATATTCTTTTTATGCAATTAAATCAACTCCTTTTATTTTTTGTTGTGGTTAACATTATTTTAAGGTATAAATGATTTAATTGCAACTTTTTTATGCCTAAAAATAATGCTGAAGTGTAATATTTTATTTTACACCCCAACATTTATTATAGAACCTGGATTTTTAATTCATCTCAATTTTTGTTAATAAAAGAAATAAGATTACATAAAATACTAAATTGTATTGACATTTTTGTAAAAATATTATATAATTATATTATGTAATGTAAATAGAAAATTTTATTCAAATTTGAAAAAAGGAGAGAAAATATGTGGGATTTAATGTATGAAAATCTGGGAACAGGAAAACCAGTAGCAAGTTATTTTAGTAAGGATGGCGTCGAAGTGTTTTCAGTAATGGAAACGGATGAAGCTTTTGTAACTATGCCAAATTTTCCATTTATCGATAGGACTACTATTTCGCATGATGTTAGTAGCAAAATGTCTTATGGAGTGATCAAAGGTATGAAAGTGCAAGAAAGAATGCTACTTGCGGCATGTTGTCTTATGGGAAGAGATTTGGCGACACAAAAAAGAGCTGTTGAAAACGGACTTATTTAAAAAATATCGGGGATACAATTAATTAATTAATGTATCCCTATTTTTTTATTTGCTTTGGTTATTATTTTTAATTGATATTTAAAATATTTTTATTTGTTTTGAATTCATTTACATATTTTGCAAATAATAATAATAAATATATATTTATTCTTTTTTTTTTATTTTTTTTATGATATAATCTTAAAAGTTATAGGAGGAAGATATGTTAAGTAAAATATATAATAAAAATGTTAAATTTATTATAATAATGTTTGGAGTGCTGTTATCATTTTTAGTATTTCAAACTTATATAGAGGCTAAATCAACTTTAGATGAAAGTGGAATAGAATCGGCTTTTCCTGAAAGTTACAAGCCGTATTTAAGAGAACTTGCAAGAAAACACCCAAATTGGAAATTTGTAGCAGTTAATTTAAATTTGCAATGGGCTGAGTGTTTAAGCCAGGAAACGGTTGATAAAAAAAGTTTAATACCAATGAGTTATTCTGCTGAGTGGAAAAAAAGTGATGTTCCAGTAGAACCAGGCTGGGTTAATGCTTCTGATTCAGCGGTAGCCTATGCAATGGATCCAAGGAACTTTTTAACTGAAAGTGGTATATTTCAATTTGAACTTACAACAAATAATAGTAGCATACATACATCCGATGTAATAGACAAAGTATTAGATGGAGTGCCTATGGGTGATCCTTCTTTAAAAAGAAAGTATAAAAAAGCTGGAAATTGGATTGATATGGATCTAAGTTATAGTGATTATATTGCAAAGTCAGCTATATCAAATAATGTTAGTGGAGTTCATCTGGCATCTCGTATAAGGCAAGAAACTGCAGGAGATATAATTAATAATTCATCTATTAATGGTTCATATCCAGGTTATGAGGGATATTACAACTTTTTTAATATAGGAGCTACTACTGCAAATGGTGATACACCAATAGTAAATGCTTTAAAACGTGCAAAATCAGAAGGTTGGGATACACCTGAAAAATCGATAAATGCTGCTGGAAAGAAAATATATAATGATTATACAAAGTGGGGGCAAAATACAGTTTATTTCGAAAAGTGGGATGTTAACGATCCAACTGGTGGTTCAAGCCTATTTTGGATGCAATATATGTCAAACATTTTAGCTCCATCTAGTGAGTCAAATAGAATGTACATAGCATATAATAAAGCTGGAAAATTAAATAGTTCGTTTACTTTTCATATACCAGTATATTTAGGAATGCCAAGAGAACCTGCAAAAGTTGGAGATGAAGCAAGATTTGAAGATGATTATACTAAAGTATATTTGGATGATACTTCAGATATTGGAGTAAATGATGTATTTAAGATTAGATCTGAACCAAGCACTAATGCTTCTATTGTTGCAACTATAACAGAGACACAAGAGGGTGCAAAAAATAGAACAAAAATGACTAGAATCAAAAAGGGTATTAATGTTCAATGGGATAAAGTTAGATTAGATAGTGGTATAGAAGGATATGTATTTTCTGATTATGTATATGAATATAAAGATTATATAAAGGTTACTAGTGTAAAATTAAATAAAAATAAAACTGAAATAAAATCTGGAAATAGTGAAAGTTTTACATCTACTGTATTACCATCAAATGCTGAATTTAAGAAGGTAAATTATACAAGTAATAATGAAACTGTTATGACAGTAGATAAAAACGGTGTAGTAACAGCTAGAGGTTTAGGTGCCGCAACATTATTTGCCATAAGTGATGATAATAAAAATATATATGATACTTGTTATGTAAGTGTTGCTTATACAGATATATTAAATGTACCTATGGGAAAATCGATTAACATTATGAAAGATAGTTACAAAAATGCAATATTTAGTACTAACAATTCTAATGTATTAAGTGTAACAAAAGATGGTAAAATAATTGGTAATAATTTAGGCGATGCTAGCGTATTTGTTAAAGATATTAATGGAAATGTACTTTCATGTTTCTTTGTAAGAGTGTCATATACAGAAAGTAAAATTTTAAAAATAGGACAGTCTGTAACTATAGAAACTAAAGGAAGTAAATATTATACAAATAATGAAAATGTGGTAACAGTATCAAATACAGGTGTAATAACAACAAACGGACTAGGAGATGCAACAGTTTTTGTGGAAGATGCAAATAGAAAAGTTATTGCAATGATTTATGTAAAAAGTTCATATACAGATACAAAAAATCTAAAAGTAGGTGAAAATGTAAAGTTAGAAATAAATGGAACAAAATATTATACAAACAATACAAATGTTGTAGCAGTGTCAAATACAGGTGTAATAACAGCAGTAGGATTAGGAGATGCAACTGTATTTGTAGAAGATGCAAGTGGAAAATTAATTGCAATGGTATATGTTAATAATTCGTACACAGATGTTAAAAAATTAAAAGTAGGAGAAAGTGTAGGAATTCAAATAAAGGGAAATAGATATTATACAAACAATACAAATGTTGTGACAGTATCAGATACAGGAGTAATGACAGCAAGAGGATTAGGAGATGCAACCGTATTTGTAGAAGATGCAAATAGAAGAGTTATTGCAATGATCTATGTAAATAATTCATACACAGATGCTAAAAAATTAAAAGTAGGAGAAAGTGTAGGAATTCAAATAAAGGGAAATAAATATTATACAAACAATACAAATGTTGTGACTGTATCAAATACAGGAGTGATGACAGCAAGAGGATTAGGAGATGCAACAATTTTTGTAGAAGACGTTACAGGTAAGGTAGCAGCAATGATATATGTTAATGTATCATATACTGATTCAAAAAAAATAAAAGTTGGAGAAACAGTTAATGCTGGAATTAAAGCAGCAACTTACTATACAAATAATAATACTGTACTTGAAGTTTCAAATTCTGGAGATATAACGGGAAGATTTTTAGGGGATGCAACAGTTTTTGCAAAAGATAGAAATGGAGCAATAGTAGCAATGATTTATGTATCTGTAATTTATACAGATAATAAGACAATTTATTTTGAAGAAAGTGTTGATATAAGGAAAACATTTGGATTAAATGATATAAAATATAACAATGCAAAGTTTTCAACTAATAATGAAAAAGTAGCAAAAATAAGTGGTCAAAATATTGTAGGTGTCTCAGTTGGTGAATGTACTTTATATGTAAAGGATTTAAATAATAAAAATTTAGCAATGTTTTTTGTAAATGTAAAAGAATATGTTGAAGTAGAAAAAGTAGTTATAGACAAAACAAATGTTGATTTAAAAGTTGGCCAAAACTATAATTTAGGTGCTTATGTAGTGCCAGATAACGCTAAATATAAAGAGCTTGATTATATTAGTGATAATAAAGAGGCAGTTGTTGTAAGTGATAAGGGTGATGTGGATGCTAAATTTTTAGGTTCTTCTACAATTACTATAAAATCTACTGACAAAAAAACTAATAAAGATGCAAAATGTAAAATAAATGTTGGTTACACAGCTCATCTACAAACTGATATTGTTACTTCAAAAAATATTAAAGAGGTAATAGATCTAAACAAAATAGATGTGGCAAGGATTACTACAAATAATGAAAAAGTAATAAAAGTTGATCAAAATGGTAATGTTACACCAACTGGCATAGGAGATTCAAGCATATTTATTTTTGATGGCAAAGGAAAATTAGTTGCATTAATATATGTAAAGGTAATTGATTATGTAAAAGTTTCAGAAATTAGATTAAAAGAAAAAGAAATAAGTCTAAAAGTAGGCAAAACACATAAAATTAATTATGAGATTATACCAAGTAATGCAAAATATAAAGATGTAGAATTTAAAAGTAATGATACATCAATATGTAAAGTAGATCAAAATGGTATAGTAACCTCTAATTTTATTGGTAGTGCTGTAGTTACAATAATGACAAAAGATAAAGATAATATTGTATATACACAACTTAAAATAAATAACACATATACTGATAATTTAGTTTTGAATCAAAATCAATCAATTAATTTATTGGAATATTTGAAATTGCCTGGCAATGGTAGTTCTTATACTTTTGAAACAAATAATACTAAAGTTTTATCAATAGATGCTAATACTTGTGTACTTAGAGGTATTTCAAAAGGTGATGCAAGTGTATTTGTTAGGGATAGAAATGGAAACTTTGTAGCAATAGTTTATGTTTTAGTAAAATAAATGAGTTAAAGTGGAGGAAATATGAAAAAAATATTTAGTATATTTATAATGGTGTTTGTAGCGATTTTTACATTATCTACATGTAATGGTGCAAATAATGATAACTTATTGAAGTCATTGCAAATCAATCAAGAAGGATTATCACCTAATTTTACACCTGAACAATTAAATTATTCATTATTTGTAAAAGATAGCATTGATAATATAAATGTAAATGCTATTGCAAATGATGATAAAAATGAAGTTGAAATAGCTGGTAATGAAGACTTAAAAACTGGTGATAATGAAGTAACAATTACAGTTGGTACAAAAAATGGAAAGAAAACTGTATATAAAATATTGGTAACTAAAACTTCTAATATTGAAGCCTCAGATTCATATTTGCAAAATTTAATTTTGGAAAATATAACTTTGCAACCAGAGTTTAAACCAGAAATTTTTGAATATGATGGCGGTAGTGTACCAAACAAAGTAAACAGTATATTAATTTTTGCTTCAGCTAGACAAGATGGTGCTAAAGTAGAAATCACTGGTAATGAAAATCTTAAAGAAGGTGAAAACATAATTACTATAAAAGTTACTTCTCAAGATGGACTTACAAACAAAAATTATAAAATCAAAATAAATAAAGAAAAAACTGAAAATGCTATTAGTAATGTAGTAGAACAAACTACTAATACAAATATGCCAAATAGCATTACAGATAAAGTAGATTATAAAATGTTAATAATTGTAATTGTGGTTTTAATTTTTATAATTATTATATTATTAATACGAAATGTAAAATTAAAAAATAGTAAATAAGTTTACTATTAAATAAAAATGAAAATATAATTTTCTTTGTATTAAGAGAATGTAGATTTTTTCCACATTCTCTTTTTTATGCAAATTTATTGGATTTTATAAAAAAAGATAAATCTTATTGACTTATATATTGTTTAAATATATACTATATATGTTATAAAAAACAAATTATAAATTACTTAATGTAGATTGTTTTTATATTTTTTGAGGTGATTTAATGAATAAGTTAATAAACAAAAATAGTATTAAAATTGTAACTGTTATAATAATGCTTATTGCAATGATAATATTTGAATTATTTTACTGTAATACTATTAATGTAAGTAATTTTTTACAACATAATGAAAGTTCATATAATTTTTCTTTATTTAGAATAGTATCATATATAGTTTTTTTTATTATATACTTTATATTCAATGAAAAATTTATAGATGAAGCGGTAAATGTAAGTGATAATAAATTTAAAAAAATAGTTACATTCTTATTTTTGATACTGTCTATAGTATCAGTCTTTTTTATAGGATTTTTAATAATAAAATGTAATTATAATATAAGAATTTTATCACTTATACTAATTACAATTTTAATGAGTACAATTTTTGTTATTTATCTATCAAATAATTCTATTAAAAATGTTGTTGTTTTTTTATTTACTTTTGGATTAGTATTTTCAGTGTCTACACAGTTTAATCACAATTTGGATGAAAAGAGGCATTTTATGACAGCGTTTAATATAGCAAATTTTAATTTGGACTATGAAAAAAATCCGATAACAGATAATCAATTAAACGAAATTAAACATGAAACAAAAATTATAGATATTGATGGATATTTAGTGAAATATAAACCTAATATAACTAATGATGTTGATATGGATGATATAGGTTCTACGCCTACTAATTATTTAGCTATTGCATATATATTTCCTGCAATTGGAATATTTCTAGCTAAACTTTTGGGTGGAAGTATAATAGATATATATGTAGCTGGAAGAATATTTAATCTTATTTCATATGGTCTTTTAATAATACCAGCTTTAAAGTTATTACCATATAAGAAAAATATATTTGCAGTAATATTTTGTATGCCAATATTATTAGTGTTAGCAGCTTCATATTCAGTGGACGCTTACTGTGTTGGTACTATATCTTTATTTATAGCATATTGTCTAAACTTGTATAAAAATACTGAAACTATATCTTTAAAGCAAGCCTTTATATTATTAGGTATTTTTATGTTAGTTTTAGCAGGTAAATCAATGTCATATATTTGCATAGGTATGTTGATTTTAATACTTCCTGTTGTAAAAACACTAAAGAAGAATAAAAAGTATATGCCAATTTTTATAATTATTTCAATTTTATTAGTTATTTCATTAATCTTTGTTGGTATATATTTAAAAAATAATAAATTAATTTCTGATGTTAGAGGTGGAAATACAGATACATCTAGACAAGCAAAACTTCTTATTACTAATCCAAAGCATGATGTTGTTTTAGCAATAAATCATTTAAAATCAACTATACTTAATTTTAATTGGATAACAGGAATACATCCAGGAGTATTTTTTGGTAAAAACTCCTCAAATATTGTATTTTTTATGATATTTTTCTTATTTTATGTAGCTTTAACGGAAGATGATTATAATTTTGATAATAAACGAAAAATTATTTTATTACTTACTTTTTTAGCTGTATTTGCTACAACAAGTTTGGCACTATATTTGTCATTTACAGAGGTAGGCAAAGAATATGTAGATGGCTATCAAACCAGATATATTTTCCCATTATTGCCTTTAGTTTTAATTTGTCTGTCCCATGATGGATTAAAAAATAAAATTAACAAAAACAGAGTTATGAACATAGCGATGATATCGTTTATACTATTAATTATAGGTTCGTATGAGTTGATTTTAGTTTAGATTTACTTTGGATAAAATATTTATTATAATTAGAATATGAAATATTGAAAAAATATTTTATATTCTTTTTTTTATTTAATTATTTTTACTACTAGAAATTATAATTTATATATGTTATAATATTTTTTATATATTAGTTTTATATTTTTATTTAAAACAATATAATTTTAAGAGGTGATAAATAGGATATGGATGAGAGTTCTAAAAGAAAAAAAAGAAACAATAAAATATTATTTAGTCTATTAATATTTGTATTGATTATAATAATTATTTTATCTTTAATTATTGTAACTAAAACACCAAAGAAAGCCTTAAATGATGTCTTTACAACTGAAAGTTTAAGCCTTTCAAAAATTGATGAAGGTAGTATAGCATTATCCGAAACTAGAAAAGCAAAAAGTGTAAATGCAGTAGTTCCAATATTTATGTATCATTTTGTAAGAGAGGATACAGGAGATTATGAGTTTCCAGAAAATATGGTTAGTCCAGAAACTTTAGAAAATCAATTAAATTATTTAAAAGAAAACAATTATCAGACAATATACAAAACAGATATAGGTAATTTGGAGAATTTTACTAAGCCTGTATGGCTTACTTTTGATGATGGATGGGAAGATTTTTATTTAAACGCTTTTCCTTTATTTAAAAAGTATAATATGAAAGCATCATATTATGTTATTACAGATTTAATAGGTACACCTGGATATGTAAAATTAGATCAATTAAAAGAAATGAAAGAAAGTGGATTAATTGATATTCAGTCACATACTGTAACTCATCCTAAGCTTGCTACATTAAGTAAGGAAAAAATATATCAGGAATTAAATAATTCAAAGAAATATTTAAAAGAAAAGTTAGATATAGATACTGAAGTAATATGTTATCCATATGGCTCTTTTAATAATACAGTTTTGGATTTGTCAAAAGAATTAGGGTATAAGTATGGTCTTGCTATGGATGGGGGAATATATTATACATCAAAACACGATGATATTTATTCAATCCCAAGGATATATGCAAATAGATCAATGACACTTAATACATTTGCAAACTATGTTAAAAAGTCTAAAGTTTCAGTGGTATGGGAGAAATAAAATGAAAGTAGCACTTATAATCTTAAATTATAATGATTTTGAAAATACAAAAAATTATATTGAAATTATGAAAACGTATAATATTATAAATAAAATAATAGTGGTAGATAATAAATCAACTAACGATGGTGAATTAGAAAATTTAAAATCTTTAAAAAATGCAAAAGTTGATGTAATTCAAACAAGTAAAAATGCTGGCTATGCTTCTGGTAATAATTTTGGATTAAGATATATTGATAATATTTATAAAAATAAATTCGAATATGTCATTATATCTAATCCAGATGTTAGTGTAGATGAAGAAACAATACAAAAAACAATAAACTTTATGGAAGAAAATAAAAACGTTGCAATTGCTTCACCAAGAATGAATTTTGTTAATGGACCTGCAAGAAGAAGTGCATGGAAGAAAAGAACTTTTTTGATAGATGTTGCATGTTGTACAAGATTAACTGAGTTTTTATTAAATCCTATTTTAAAAAAAGGTGAATATAACTCAGATCTAAATAAAGAATATTTAAAAGTTTTTGCTATTGCAGGTTCATTTTTTATAGCAAGGCATGATAAGTTTAAGGAAGTTGAATATTTTGATGAAAATACTTTTTTATTTTTTGAAGAAGATATATTAGGTTCAAAATTCCAACAAAAAGGATATGAAATATATAGTTTGAATAATATAAATTTTTTACATTATGATAGTCAATGTATTGGAAAGCTTATGAACATGTTTAAAAAACAAGATTTTCTTTTTGATAGTAGAATTTATTATCATAAAAAATACAATAAAATAAATAAACTTCAAGTATGTATTTTTGAAGTATTAAGATATGTTAGAAAAATTGAACTTTTAATAGAATTACCAATAAAAAAAATATACTCTTTATTAAAGAAAAAGTAATTTTGTTATTTAATATTATTAAATTTAATCTAAGAAAGGAAATTTAAATGAAAAAAGTTTTAGTAACGGGGGGAGCTGGTTATATAGGCTCACATACTTGTATAGAATTATTAAATAGCGCAAGAGAAATAGTTGTTGTAGATAATTTTTCAAATAGTAATGCTAATTCTTTAGAAGCTATTAAAAAGATAACTGGGAAAAGTTTTAAATTCTATGAAATTAATTATTTAGATAAAGGTTCATTAGAACAAGTATTTAAAGAAAACGATATAGACAGTGTAATAAATTTTGCAGGCTATAAAGCAGTTGGAGAATCTGTAGAAAAACCAATAGAATATTATGTTAATAATGTTTCGGGGGCTCTAAATTTACTAGAAGTTATGAAAAAATATAATGTTAGAAAATTTATATTTTCATCATCTGCTACAGTGTATGGTGATCCTGAAATAGTACCAATAACAGAGGAATGCAAAATTGGTGGCACTACTAATCCATATGGAACTTCAAAACTTATGATAGAGCAAATGTTGCAAGATATATATAAATCAGATAATAGCTGGAACATAACTATACTTAGATACTTTAATCCTGTTGGAGCACACGAAAGTGGTTTAATAGGCGAAGTGCCAAAAGGAAAGCCAAATAATTTAATGCCATATATTTCAAGGGTAGCAGCAGGTACATTAAAGGAATTATCTATTTTTGGAGATGATTATGATACTTATGATGGTACAGGAGTAAGAGATTATATACATGTAGTTGACTTAGCAAAAGGACATATACTTGCATTAAATAAACTAGATGAAGTAAAAAAAGGAATATATATATATAATTTAGGTACTGGGAAAGGTTATAGTGTATTAGATATGGTAAAAACTTTTGAAAAAGTAAATGGTGTAAAAGTACCATATAGGATAGTTGCTAGAAGAGCGGGAGATATATCTTCTTGTTATTCTAATCCTGAAAAGGCAAAAAGTGAACTTGGTTTTGTTGCAACAAAAACTTTATCTGATATGTGTAAAGATACATGGAACTTTCAAAAAAAATTAAATAATAATAAGTTACGATAAATAAAAAATGAGATGCTATAACACATCTCATTTTATGTATATTTGACTTTTATGTTTTGCTTAAAAATTAAATATTATGTAGTGTAGAAAAATATTAAATAAATTGTTGATTTTTTCGTAAAATATGTTATAATATAATTGAATATTTTATTATTCAGTTGTTGAAATTATATTAATAAAGGAAGGGAAAGATATGAAACAAAAAAAGTATTAGCTATAATGTTTTTAATTGTTTTTTTGTATCTCAATTTGGCTTTTTCAAATTTGACAACTATGTTTATGCTGTAGAAAGTCAAAATGGAAGTAATGATACAAAATTTCATTATAAACAGCTAGAAAATGATTCTAAAAAAATATACGATGCAATGTATAATATGTATATTCGTGGGATATTTAAAACTGGTACTCAAAGTTATGATTTAGTAGAAAATGGTCACTTCACTGAAGAAGAAGCAAAGGAGTATGAGAGAGGAAATACTAAATTAACTACTGCAATGAATGCAGCAAGGTATGCTTTTTATGCAGATTATCCAGAAGTTTTTTATGTTAATTTCCAAAAATTATCTATTAGAATAACTAAAGATTCAAATAATAAATATCATGCAAATATTGGTTCTGGTAGATATGCAGATTATTATACAACTGGATTTTCAAACAAGGAAGAAGTAGATGCGGCAGTTGTAGAATTCGATAATAAAGTAAATGAAATTATTGAAGGAGCAAAATCTGTAAAAGAAGAAGTAAGTAATAGTCAAGTTAAAGACGAAAAAGTTGAACAAATGAAATATGTACATAATCAAATAATTAGAAATGCTTCTTATAGATTAGAAACAGATTGTAAAGAAGGTTATGAAGGATTTTTAGGAACACCATATGGAATTCTTGTTAAAGGACAAGGTGTATGTGAAGGTTATTCAAGAGCTTTTAAAACAATTTTAGATAAAATGGGTTTTACAAGTATCCTTGTACAAGGTACTCATAAATATGAAGATGGAGTACAAGTACCACACATGTGGAATTACGTTAAAATTGAAAATCAAACATCAGCTAGATCAGTTGAAACAAAATGGTATGCTGTAGATGCTACTTTTGATGATCCTTTTATTCGTAAATTACCACCACAAGATGGAGAGTGGGAAAATCCTGGTGATGATATAGTTGAAGGATTTGAAAATACTAAATATTTCCTTGTTGGTGAGGAGACTATGAATAGAGATCATAATCTTATTGAAACTGTAGAAGCAGCTGGAGACTATAAATTTACATATCCAGAATTATCATTAGAAGATTATGGTAATGCTTGTGTTTTTGATAAAGATAAATTAGTTGTAAAATACAAACAAGATGGCTATGAAACAGAAGAATACAAAGCAGGTGAATATTATATAAGTTATGATAATAAGGGGTATGAACAAGCAGCAAAAGAAGGAAAATATATATTATTAAAAACACATTACTATAAACCAGGTGATGAGGTATGGGAGGAAAGTCCTTGGGCTTATTTTTTACCTGATGTATATGCTGGTGGTTTTAGTGATGAAGGAAGTTATATTTATATGTATCTTGCAAATGCTGAATATGCTGAAGTAGCTGTAACAACTTTAGCGCCAGGTGATTATCAAAATGATCCTAAATATTTAGCTTATCAAGGAGATGAAAGTGATTTCGTAGTTAAAACAGATAAAATGTATAATCCTAGTGGAACATATAAGGGTAGACCTTATATAAAGAAACAAACTCCACGACCAACACAAACATTTTCAGTTGGACCTACATATAAAGTAGAAGTTATTTATGATGATGATTTAATTTTAAAAGAAGGTGCAACTGAAGTTGGATATGAGTTTACATCTTCTGGACCAACAGGAGCAACACATGCTTCTATAAAAAACTTTAAGTTTGATGGTAAACGTACAATAACATTTGACTTAGAATTTAGTAAAATGTTTGCTGATGATCAAGCAGACTATTTTATTAAACTTACTGGTTTAGTAGGATATAACAGTGGAAAAGAACCAATGGAGATAACATACTCTGCCGCTAATGATATACTATGTTCTTTCCGTATGAACAAAGCTAAAAATTGGGAAGTCTTTGGAAGACCAACATTAATTGAAAGTGAAGATCTTTCATTATCAGATTGGGAAACAACTTATGGTACACATTTAGCAGATAAGCTTAGTAGTAGAATAGCACTTATCACATCAAAAACAACAGCAACTGAAAAAGAAAGTATGGATAATTTAGTAAAAGAAGAATTAAATGGTAAAGAAATTATAGCAAGTGAAACATATAATATTTCTTTGAATGTATGCAAAAAGTATGTTGTAAAAACAGGACATAGATTACAAATATCACTTGGTTTTCCAGCAGGATATGGTCCAGATGATGCAGGTGTTACATTTAAAGCTTACCATTTTGTAAAAGATAATAATGGAAATGTAATAAAAACTGAAGAAATTCCTTGTGTAGTTACACAATATGGATTAATTATAACTTGTGATTCATTTAGTCCGTTTTCTGTTGTAGCAACTAAAAGTGATGAAAATGATAGAAAGGAAAAATCTATTGTATTAGCAGGAATAGAAAATGGAAAGATAAATACTGATAGTAAGGTTGAAGGTGGAATAATTACACTTAAAGAGAATACATCAACTAACTTAAATATTGTACCAGAAGAAGGGTATGAAATTGAATCAATAACAGCTTGCGGAAATGCTATTGAAGTAACTGATAGAAATTCTATAGATATTTCAGTAAATTATAATGATATTTCAAATGTTAACAGTATAGTAGAGGCTAAATTTGTAGCAAAATCAGTTCTTGCACAAGAGGCACAAAAACAACAAACTGTCGTTCAACCAAGAGTTGTTCCTGCAGAAATCACTTTGCCAGAAACAAAATTAGTTTCAATAAAAAATGAACTAGTAATAACACCAACTATAACTGAAACATCTTCTAATCAAACATATCAATGGTATAAAGATGATAAAGCATTAGAAGGAAAAACAGATAAAGTTTTAAGAATAGATAATGTTACAGAAGAAGATGAAGGGGCATATAAATTAAAAGTTAGGACAAGCGTTGAAACAATGAGTGAAGAATCAATTAGTGAAAAACCTTGTAACGTAACAGTATCAAGTTTTGCAACTACAATGAATACTCAAAGTACAACATTTGAACCAGGAAGTACATTTGAAGTTAATACTAACATAAACAATTACAAAAATATTTCTAAAGGTTTAATGGCTATAAGTGGTCAAATTGAATATGATTCAAATGTGTTAGAAATTGTTTCAATGGAAGGTAAATCAGGTTGGGATTTTGACAAAAACTCTGTAAATGATAAAAATTGGAAGTTTGTAACTCTTAATAATGCGTTTATTGAAAATGGTGGAGATATCTCTAAAATAATATTTAAAGTAAAAGAAAATGTTAATAAGGCGCAAGAATCAATAGTAACAATTAAAAATATTGTTGCAAGTAACGGTGATGTTGAAGTTAACTCTAATGATGCAACATTAAAATTAAATATTACATTACCAGATAAACCAGAAGAAGGTATTACTTCTGATGTATATTTAATAAAGGATGGATATATTTCAAAAATTGAAGCAAATACAACTGTAAGTATATTTAAAAATAATGTAACTACAAAGCAAAATATGGTATTTAAAGATAAAGAAGGAAATATATTAGATGATTCTAACATTGTAAAAACAGGAGATACTTTACAAGTAGGTTCCCAAAGTTATACACTTGTAGTAACTGGTGATATAGATGGTAATGGCGTAATAGGAACAAATGATATAGCAAAATTAAAATTACATTATATTGAACGTGAATTATTAACGGGAATTAAATTAAAGGCTGCTGATATGAATTATGATGGAGAAATTTCACTATTAGATTTAGCTAAAATAAAATTAATTTTAATTCAATAAAAGGAGAATTTATATGAAAAAATCAATTAAATTATGTTTAATACTGTCTATTATAATGATTTTTACTATTGGATTTTTAAGTAATACTTATGCAACAATTTCAGCAGAAGTTAACTTAAATACTTCAGAAAATAATTATAAAAAAGGTGAAAGAATTGTAGTAGAAGTTAATTTATCAAATTTAGAATCTGATAAAGGTATTATAATAACAGGTGCTAAATTAGAATTTGATGCGAATCAATTAGAAATAGATTCTAATAACATTGAAGGTGGAAATGGATGGACACCACCATATTATAACGAAGCATCTCGTAAATTAGTAATGGATAGAAATAAAGATTTTCAAGTAGATGATGGTAAAATAATGCAAATTCCTTTTATAGTAAAAACTGATAAAGAAGAAGTTGCTAATGTATCATTAAAAAATGTTGAAGTAGCAGATGGTAATCAAGAAAAAGTTCTTGGTGATTCAACTATTAGCTTAAACTTAAACAAAAATGGCGAAAAGCCAGTAGATCCGGAAAAACCAGTAAATCCAACAGAACCAACAGATCCAGAAAATCCTGGTGATAGTGGAAATAATAATGGTGGAACTAATACAGGTAATGATACAAATCCAGATTCTAATGGTAGCAGTTCTGGAAATAAAAATACTGATGTTCCAAAAACAGGTGCAAACTTATATTTTGTATATATTATAGTGGGTATATTAATAATTGGAGGAGTTTGTTTAGCAGTATTTTTTGTTAACAGAAAAAACTTAAAAAATTCTTTAGATAAATAGTAAAAGTAAAATTATTTATTATTGTTATTTAAGCAAAAAGTAGTGGAAATGTTTCTGCTACTTTTTGTTAATTAATTGTTAATAGTTATTTTAAAAAATATAATTTAAAAGTTTAACTATTACTTGAAGAATTATTTTTTTTATAGTATAATAGTAAAAAATTAAAGGGGTAATTGTAGTAATAATTTGTGATTACTATATGTAGTGATTAGAAATTATTATTACAACCTTTAATTTTATAAGGGAGGAAAAATTATGTATAAAAAATTTGAAACTACCTTTGCAGGTAGAAAACTTATTGTTGAAACAGGAAAAATGGCTGGTCTTGCTAATGGATCTTGCCTTGTAAGATATGGTGATACAGCTGTTTTAGTAAATGTAACTATGTCAAAAGAACCAAGAGAGGGAATTGATTTTTTACCATTATCAGTAGATTATGAGGAAAGGCTTTATGCAGTTGGTAAAATTCCAGGAGGATATATTAAAAGGGAGGGAAGACCAACAACAAAAGCAATACTTGTTTCTCGTGTTATTGATAGACCAATGCGTCCATTATTTCCAAAAGATTATAGAAATGATACAAGTATAAATGTTTTAGTTTTAGCAGTAGATCCAGATATACTGCCAGAAGTGCCAGCTTCAATTGGAGCGTCTATTGCATTAAATATATCAGATATTCCATTTGATGTATTAGTAGGTACAACAAAAGTAGGATTAGTTAACGATGAATTAGTATTAAATCCTAATTTAGAACAAAGAGAAAAATCAAAACTAGATTTAACAGTATCAGCAACTCCTGAAAAAGTTTGTATGATAGAAGCAGGCGCTGACCAAGTACCAGATGAAAAAATGTTAGAGGCTATTAAACTTGCACATGAAGAAATTAAAGGACTTTGTAAGTTTATAGATAATATAAAATCAGAAGTAGGAAAGAAAAAGGTAGAGTATAAATCTTTTGAAGTGCCACAAGATTTAAAAGAATTTATTGCAAGTATTGCAACTGAAAAATTTAAATTAGCTGTGCAAACAAAAGATAAAAATCAAAGAGATGAAAATGTATCAAAAGTAAATGAGTTTGTAAAAGAAGAATATATAAAAAAATATGGTCAAGAGTTGTATGATGAAAATAAATCAATGATTAGTGAAGCTTTATATAAAGCAGAAAAAATGGCTGTAAGATCTTTAGTTATAGAAGAATCTAAAAGAGTTGATGGACGTGGACTTGATGAAATAAGAGAGCTTAGTGCAGAGGTTGGTTTATTTGAAAGGGTTCACGGAAGTGCTTTATTTTCACGTGGACTTACTCAAGTGTTATCTATGGTAACATTAGGTAGTATATCTGAAGAACAAACTTTTGATGGTCTTGATGAGGAGGTAACAAAAAGATATATTCATCATTATAATTTCCCACCATATAGTGTAGGTGAAGCAAGACCTGCACGTGGACCTGGTAGACGTGAAATAGGACATGGTGCTTTAGCAGAAAGAGCATTAGAACCAGTAATTCCATCAAAAGAAGAATTTCCATATACAATAAGAGTAGTATCAGAAGTATTGAGTTCAAATGGTTCTACATCTCAAGGAAGTATATGTGGTTCTACACTTGCACTTATGGATGCAGGTGTACCAATAAAAGAGCCAGTTGCAGGAATTTCAACAGGGTTATTTACAAAACCTGGAGATTCAACAGATTATATAATGGTAACAGATATACAAGGAATTGAAGATTTTTTTGGAGATATGGATTTTAAAGTTGCAGGAACAAAAAATGGAATAACTGCTATACAAGTTGACATTAAAATAGATGGTTTAACATATGAAATAATAGAAGAAGCTTTTGCAAGAACTAAAAAAGCAAGAAAGTATATATTGGATGAAGTAATGCTAAAGGCAATAGATAAGCCAAGACAAAATTTATCAAAATATGCTCCAAAGATAGAAACAATAAAAATAAATCCTGATAAGATAAGGGATGTAATTGGTACTGGTGGAAAGGTTATAAATAAGATAATTGAAGAAACTGGTGTAAAAATTGATATTGAGGATGATGGAACTATATTTGTTTCTGGTGTTGAACAAGAAAAATTAGATCAAGCAATAAAAACAATTGAAGATATAACAGCAGAAGTTGAGTTAAATAGGGTATATATGGGAAAAGTAACTAAAATATTGCAATTTGGTGCTTTGGTAGAAATTTTACCTGGAAAAGAAGGTTTGCTTCATATATCAAAAATATCTAATGAAAGAATTAAAAAAGTTGAAGATGTATTAACAGTAGGTGATGATATTTTGGTAAAAGTAACTGAAATAGGAAATGACGATAAGTTTAGTTTGACTGCAAAAGATCTTATGAGAGTTTAGAGGTGAAACATGCAAGTTTACGCATTTGTAGGTAAAACAGGTACAGGAAAAAGTTATAATGCACAAGAGGTAGCAAAGAAAAATGATATACATTATATTATAGATGATGCTATTTTAATTAAAAATACAAAAGTTATTGCAGGTAAATCAGCTAAAACAGAAGCTAACTTTATAGCTTCTGTTAAGGCTGCCATTTTCTTAAATGAAGATAGAAGAAATGAAATGAAATCTGTAATAAAAAAGGAAAATCCAGATAAAATACTTATTCTTGGAACATCTGACGATATGGTAGAAAAAATTGCTACGCATTTGGAACTTGGTGAAATTTATAAAACTGTATATATACAAGATATAGCTTCGGAAGATCAAATCAAAATAGCAAGAAAGTCTAGAGTAGAAGATGGTAAACACGTTGTCCCAGTTCCTACATTTGAAATAAAGAAACAATTTTCAGGTTATTTTTTAGATTCACTTAGAATATTTGATTTTTTTAATAAAGATGGTAATAGTGAACAAGAATCTGAAAAAACAATAATTAGACCAACATATAGTTACTTGGGAAATTATATAATATCTGATAATGTTATAAATAGTATAGTATCTTATGTTGTAGAAAAAATTGATGGAGTTTCAAAAGTATTTAGAGTATCGACTTTAAAATATAGTGACGGAATGAAAGTAGATATAGATATCGAGGTTACTTTTGGAAAAAGCATACCAAAGCTTAGTAGTGAGATAAATAATGTAGTAATTTATGCAATTGATAAAGCAACTGGAATTAATTTATTTGGAATAAACATTAATGTAAAATCTATAAGAAAGTAGGAAAATAAAAAAATGATTATAACGTATAAATATGAAAAAAACATAGATGAAAAAAAATTTAGAAAATATTTTTAACCCTCTTGATTGGTTAAGTACAAAAGATACAAAAATATTAAAAAGAGCGTTAAGTTTATCAACTGATGTGTTTACAGCATGGGATGAAAATAAATTAGTTGGAATAGTTCAAGTAATTGCTGATGGTGGTATAACTGTTCATGTCCATTATTTAGTAGTATTACCAGAATACAGAAATAATGGCATAGGAACCAAATTAATGAACATGGTAATTGAAAAGTATAAAGATTATGTAAGACTATATATAGAATCAAGGCCAGAAAAAGTTGAGTATTATGAAAAAGAATTTGATTTTAAAAAGCAAAACTTTCTTGTACTTATGAAAAAAGATTTACAAGGTAGAAAAAAATTAGACAAATATGATAAATAAATTATTAAATATTGAAAAAAATGTAAAAATATAGTACAATACATACGAGGGTGATAAAAAATGGAAACAATGAGATATCAAGAAAATAAAAAAAGTTATAAAGGAGCAATATTTGGCTTCTTTGCGTTTGTAATAGTTGGTGGTGGTCTAATATATTTTGCTATATCACAAGAAAAAGAACCAGAAATAATTGGAAAATCAAAATCAGATATACAAGGTTTAGTTGATGTATCTAAATCAGGTAAGGATAGTACTCTTGTTGATGTTTCATATAAAGTAGAAGATAAAGTTATATCTGATAAAAAAAATACAAAACTAAAAGGAAATATTACAATTCCACAAGTGTTTGTAAATAATGAAGCTTTAACACAAATAAATGAAAAAATAGAAAATGAGTATACTTCAAGGTTTGAAAGTTTACAAGAACAAATGAAGTCAGCTGAAAATAAGTTTACATATACAGTAACATATAATAAATATGAAAACGTAGTTGGAAATGCAAAAATATTATCTCTTACTATTTATCAAAGAATTATAGATGATGCTTCTAAGAAAAATACAACTGATAAAGTTGAATCATATAATATTAATCTTGAAACAGGTAATCTTGTAGATGAATCAGAAGTTATGCTTGAGATGTTTGGAAAAGAATATAAATTAAAGGTAAATGATGCAGTAAAAAGTTATGTAATAAATAAAGGGTATAAATCCGAAGAAGTGTTTTCGTATACTGTAACTGGTCTTGAAAATTATTACATAAAAGATGGAAAACTACACATATTATTTAATGAAGATGAAATTGTAGATAAAAAACATGGGGTTTTGGATATAGTTGTAGAATAAAAATAATACAAAAGTGGGTGATAGAAATGGTAGATTCAATGGAAAAAGTGGTTGCACTTTGTAAAAATAGAGGATATATATATCCAGGTTCTGAAATATATGGTGGACTTGCAAATACGTGGGATTATGGTCCTTTAGGTGTAGAATTTAAAAATAATATAAAAAAAGCATGGTGGAAAAGATTTATACAAGAAAATAGAAATAGTCATGGAGTGGATGCTTCAATTTTAATGAATCCAACTGTTTGGAAAGCATCTGGGCATGTAGATAGTTTTTCTGATCCATTAATTGATTGTAAGGAGTGTAAAACAAGACATAGAGCTGATAAACTAATTGAAAGTTTTACAGATAAAATTAATCCAGATACTTTAAATGATAAAGAACTTTATGATTATATAGTTGAAAATAAAATACCATGTCCTAATTGTGGAAAAGTTAATTATACAGGAATTAGAGAATTTGGTTTAATGTTTGAAACAAGAAGAGGTGTTGTTAAAGAAAATGCTGATATTGTTTATTTACGACCTGAAACAGCACAAGGTGAATTTGTAAATTTCCTAAATGTGCTAAGAACTGCAAGGGAGAAGATCCCTTTTGGTATAGGTCAAATAGGAAAAGCTTTTAGAAATGAAATAACACCTGGAAATTTTACATTTAGAACAATAGAGTTTGAACAAATGGAGCATCAATGGTTTTGTAAAGAAGGCACTGATTCTGACTATTATAAAGAATATAAACAAAAACAAATGGATTTTTTGCTTGATCTTGGGGTTAATAAAGAAAACTTAAGATTCAAGGACCATGAAAAATTGGCACATTATGCAAAAGAGGCATGCGATATACAATTTAAATATCCACATGGTTGGGATGAGCTTTGTGGGACACATAATAGAACTAATTATGATTTATCAAGACATCAAGAATTTAGTAATAAATCTATGGAGTATTTGGATGTTGAAACTTCTGAAAGATTTATTCCATATGTTATAGAAGCTTCTATGGGGTGTGATAGATTAGCACTTGCAATACTGTGTGATTCTTATGAAGAACAACAAATAAAAGATGATGATGTAAGGGTAGTGCTTCATTTACATCCAAGTATAGCACCATATAAAGTTGCTATTTTGCCATTATCAAAAAAGTTAAGTGAAAAAGCTCAAATGTTATGTGATCAATTATCTAAAAAATTTATGTGCTTTTATGATGAGGCTGGAAGTATTGGTAAAAGATATAGAAGACAAGATGAAATTGGAACACCTTATTGTATAACTTATGATTTTGATTCTGAAGAAGATAATTGTGTTACTATTCGTAACAGAGATACAATGGAGCAAGTAAGAGTAAAAATTAATGAGCTAGATAAATGGTTTGAAGATAAATTTCATTTTTAGTGCTAAAAAGTATAATAACGGGGGAATAATATGAGCAAAGAAAAGAAAAATAAAGGTGCAAATATTGCAAAGTATATTATAGTAAGCATTTTAATATTATCAATGATAGCATCTGTTTTTGCATATTTAATAGCAGCTTTACAAACAATATAGATAACTTAAGATAAAGGAGAGTTATAAACTATGTTACAAAATTTAACTAATGACTTTCTAATGGGAATGAATGAGTTTATTGCAATGCTAGATGTATCAACTCCATCAAGAGTTTTGATATTAATAGTTGATATTACAATAGTAAGTTTATTGTGTATTTATGTTTATAGACTTATTAAAAAAACAAGAGCTAGCAATATATTTAAAGGTGTTTTTTTCCTAATAATTCTTTCAGTTGTTGCAAAAGCCTTTAATATGGTAATACTTGATTTTATTCTTACTAATTTTATGACATATGGAATACTTTTAATAATAGTGGTATTTCAACCAGAACTTAGAAATGTTTTTGAAAGAATTGGAAGAAGAAGAATAGTTGATGTATTTGATATGGATGAAAATATTTATGTTAAACATTCTATATCAGAAATTGTAAAAGCCGTTGAAATACTCTCTTTAAAACAAATTGGTGCTTTAATTGTACTTGAAAGACAAACTAAAATTTCGGATGTTTTAAAGGAAGGAATAAATATAGATTCTAATGTATCATCTGAATTGATACAAAATATATTTATGCCAAGAACTCCTCTTCATGATGGAGCTATTATAATAAATAAAAATAAAATACTGTCTGCAAAATGTATATTGCCACTTGCATCAGAGGTAACAGTACCAAAAAGCCTTGGTACTAGACATAGAGCGGCTGCAGGAATTACAGAAATATCCGATGCAATTGTAATAGTAGTATCAGAAGAAACTGGTATAATTTCTCTTGTTGAATCAGGAAATTTCATACGAGAGTTAAATGGAGATGAATTAAAAAGTTTGTTATTAAAAAAGATGGATAGAACCAGAAATGCTAATGTTATAAAAACTATTGTAAAAAAATAGTAAATTTTTAATTATTTGGAATATAATATAGATAATATTCATATATATCCTTAAGACAGATTGGGGGAAAATATATGAATACTCTTTTTATAGATGTAGAGAATTTTAAAAATATTGGAGAAAAAAAGTTATTTAAAGAAATTAAAATTGAAAAGGAAAATAATCAAAAATATAAAGAGTCTACATCATTACTTTCAAAAATAAGTGGTTTCGAGGTTAAAAATGATATAATGTCACATGGCTGTTTTTATAACAATATGAAATTAAATATAGATTTAGAATTATTGAAAGGACTTTCAAATAATAAAGTAAATATAGTTTTTAAGAAGACATTTGAAATTATTTTAAAATCAAAATTAAAAAAAGTAGATTCGCTAAATTTAGTTTTTAGTAAAAAATTAGATGAAAAAGATAATGAAGTTTGTAAAAAATATATATTAAAAATATTGAGTAGTATTAAAGGAATAAATTTAAAAGAAATAGTTATAAGTAATAAAATGAACATTAACGATGTTAAATATATTGATGAGTACATAAAAAAATCTAATATAAATCCAAATAAATTAAAAATATTAGTTGCTCTTGATAATATTGAGGATTATTCAGATAAAAAGATGATTGAATATATATCTAAATATAAGTATGTTGATGTTTTAAAGATGGCTGGGATTGATAAAAGAAGATATAAACATTTAAATGAAAGTATAGATAAAATAAATAATGAATATGGTTCAACAATTGAAATAACTCAAAGAAGAAATATACAAGAATATAATGTATATTTAGTATATAGTAAAATAAATAAAGATGAGTTTAAATCACATTATATTTTAAGGAAAAAATCTAAAGTGTTATATATGAATGATGAGGAAGAAGATATTCTAAATTTAAATTTTAAAGCTTATGAAAAGTATAAATATAATATTGAAACATTATTTAATAGAATAGGAGTAGAACTAGAACATTATAGTAAAAATAAATTAGGAGCTTTAATGTTAGAAGATGAGGAAGAGACAGCACTTCTTGACATATAGTGTATAATAAATATAATTAATAGGAGGAAAGATAAAATGGAAGAAAGAGAAATTTTACTTACACAAGAAGGTTTAAATAAATTAGAGGAAGAATTAAAATATTTGAAAGGACCAAAGAAAATGGAAGTGGCAGAAAGAATAAAAGTAGCAAGAGAATTTGGTGATCTTTCTGAAAACTCTGAATATGATGATGCAAAAAATGAACAAGCTTTACTTGAAGCTAAGATACAAGAAATGGAAAATACACTAAGGCTTGCAAAGGTTGTAGAAGATAAAGTTTCTACAAGGGTAGCAGGAGTTGGTACTTTAGTTAAAGTACACGATTATGAATTTGATGAAGATGTGTCATACGGTATTGTTGGTGCCACTGAGGTAAATATTTCTGAAAATAAAATATCAAATGAATCACCAGTAGGAAAAGCTCTAATAGGAAAGAAAAAAGGTGAAGAAGTTGAAG
Organism: uncultured Clostridium sp.; assembly: GCA_947361355.1. Classification (GTDB taxonomy): domain Bacteria; phylum Bacillota; class Clostridia; order TANB77; family CAG-465; genus CAG-465. The sequence goes on along the minus strand of CANAIR010000004.1, from coordinate 19,253 downwards.
TTGAAACACCAGGTGGAATAATGAAATTTAAAATTCTTTCAATTGAAAAATTATAATAATATACAGAAAATATAAAAATGATGGGGGAAAAAAATGGAGATAAAAAGTGAATTAACAAAAATACGTGAGGAAAAAGAAGAAAAATTAAAACAAGAAGGAATAATAACTCATCCTGAAAAATTTGAAAGAACATATAGTATAAAAGAGGCTATGTCTTTAGAAGTTGGAACAAAAGATGTATTTGTTGCAGGGCGTGTTATGTCAAAAAGAAAAATGGGAAAAATAAGCTTTCTTGATTTAAGAGATGTAGAAGGTCATATTCAACTTTGTATAAAAAAAGATGAAATGGGTGAAGAAAAGTATAAACTTATTCACGATACTTTAGATGTTGGAGATTTTATTGGAGTTGGAGGAGAAATATTTAAAACACAAACAGGGGAACAAACAATAAGAGTGTCTTCATATGAGTTTTTAGGAAAATCTTTAAGACCACTTCCAGAAAAATTCCATGGTGTAACTAATAGAGAAATATTGTACAGAGAAAGACATCTGGATTTAATTATGAATGAAGAAACAAAAAAAAGATTTTTATTAAGATCAAAATTTATAAAATTGATGAGAGACTTTTTAGATTCAAAAGGTTTTATTGAAGTTGAAACGCCTGTTCTTCAAAATACTGCTTCTGGTGCAACAGCTAGACCATTTGTAACTCATCATAATACATATGATACAGATGTGTTTTTAAGAATTTCACCTGAACTAACATTAAAAAAATTAATAATAGGTGGATTTACAAATATATTTGAAATTGCAAGAGATTTTAGAAATGAAGGAATAAGTGTAAATCATTTACAAGATTTCACTATGATTGAAGGCTATAGTGCATATTATAATTATGAAGATAATATGAAACTTATGCAAGAAATGATAACATATATTATATCTAATTTATTTAACGGTGATTTGAAAGTACAAATAGGTGATAATTTAATTGATTTTGGATGCGAATGGAAGGTAGTATCATTTAGAGAGTTATTGATAAAAGATTGTGGTATTGACATAGATAAATATAAAACTGCTGCTGAGTTATTAAATGAAATTAAAAGAAATAATATTGAGTTAGATGAGGAAAATATAGAATCTTTAGGAAGAGGAAATTTAATAGATCAATTATATAAAAAAGTTAGTAGACCTAAAATAGTAAATCCAACCTTTTTAACTAAGCATCCAATAGACTTGTCACCCCTTGCAAGAGCTAATGATGAAGATTCATCACTTACTGATAGATTTCAACTAATTGTTAATGGTCAAGAAATAATTAATGGATATTCAGAACTAGTTGATGCTAGGGAACAAGAAAGAAGATTTATTGAACAAAATAAATTAAAAGAAAATGGTGATGAAGAAGCTATGTCAATTGACCATGAATACATCAAAGCTATGGAATTTGGTATGCCTCCAATTTCTGGATGGGGACTTGGTATTGATAGATTTTTACAATTTTTAACTAATAGTTATAACATCAGAGATGTTGTGTTATATCCATTACTTAAGCCAAGACAAAATGTTGAAACAGATGATGATGAAGTAGAATAAAATTAGTTATAATTTATATAAATAAAAGATCCTTTGAAAGGAATGGTAAATTTGAAAATTATAGTTTTAGCAGGTGGATTAAGTCCTGAAAGAGAGGTTTCTTTAGCATCAGGATCTTTAATAGCTAATTCTTTGATGAAAAGCGGACACGATGTTATGTTACTTGATTTGTATTTTGGTATAAACAGTAAAGATTTTGAACCTGAATATAGAAATATTAAAATGAATAGGTATTATTCGTATAAAATTTCAAGTAACGAACCAGATCTTGAAAAAATAAAACAAGAAGCGTATAAAAGTAATAAAAATAGTTTAATAGGTGAAGGTGTAATTGATTTATGTATTAATGCTGATATTGTATTTATGGCTTTACACGGCTCAATAGGAGAAAATGGTAAACTTCAAGCATTATTTGATATTTATGGGATTAAATATACTGGTACAGGTTTTGCTGGAAGCTTGCTTGCGATGAATAAAAATTTGTCTAAAGAAATAATGAGACAAAATGATATTCTTACTGCTAACTGGATTAAACTTTCATTAGAAGGTAGTAATATTAATTATGATATTATTAAATTTCCATGTGTTGTGAAACCATGTGGTTGTGGTTCTAGTATAGGAGTTTCAATTGTACAAACGTTAGAAGAATTTAAAACGGCTTTAATATATGCAAAAAAATATGAATGTGATATTATAGTTGAAGAAAAAATAACAGGTAGAGAATTTTCTGTTGGAATACTCGAAAATCAATCGTTGCCACCTATTGAAATTATTCCTAAAAAAGGATTTTATGATTACAATAATAAATATCAAGCAAATTCTAGTGCTATTGTTGAAGAATGTCCAGCTAATATTAGTAAAGAGCTAGAACAAAATTTAAAAGATATAGCTTTACAGGTACATAAAGTTTTGCAATTAGGTTCTTATTCAAGAATTGATTTTATAGTAGATGAAAATAATAGAATATATTGTTTAGAGGCAAATGCTTTACCAGGTATGACACCAACAAGTTTACTGCCCCAAGAAGCAAGTGCAGTTGGTATAAATTATGATAAGTTATGTGAAAAAATACTTTTAAGTTCTTTATAAAAGAAACAGGAAATGAGTTAATTTTGAATTATCTCATTTTTTTGTATATATTTTTACTTAGAGACAATGTATTATTATAATTACTAAAAAAGAGTTTGACAAGTTTAATAACAGGTAAAAGGAGAAAGCATATGAACTTAAAACTAGTTTTGACATCTGAAAATCCATTTACTTATCAAGAAGGAAAGATAAGACATTTTAAAAATCATGCAGATGTTTCTAGTAAAATGGCAAATAATATATTAAAAAGATTGGATTTTGACGATAAATTTATTAAAGAAGTGTGTTATTTAATTAAAAATCATGATATTCCTATAACTATTAATGATATATTAAAAAATAAGGAGCTTGTGTTTAAGAGGTATAAAGTTCAGTACTGTGACGCACTTGCCCATCATCCTGAAAAACTAGAAAAAAGAATAGAATATTTAAATGATATTAGAGAAAAATTAAATGATGTTTTATGAATGTAAATTTTTAAAAATAAACATTTAAGGCAAATTAAAAACTCAATATATGCTAAGGTATATTGAGTTTTTATATTTATTATATATGTACTATATTAATAGCTTTTTTAATTATTTTTATATTAAGTTTATTTGTATAAATTACTTCACCATCTATGCTAACAGGAAAATCTTTTGAAGATACCAAATGTACGAAGTCAGTTCTATAAAATTTAGCCTGTTTGAGTCCTATATGTTTGCCTTGTTTATATTTAGGCAAAAGAATAATTTTTTGCCTAACTCTAGTTGAATCAATTGCGCAAACATCTAAAATACCATCTTGTACATTTGCATCAGGGCAAGGTGAAATTCCACCACCATAGTATTTGCCATTTGCAATAGCAACTAAAGTATAGTTTCCTTTTTTTGTACAAGTATTAGTTCTAAGTTTAAATTTATAATTTTTGTTTGTAAGTAATGTATAAAATATTGCTAAGTTATATTTCATTTTACCAGAAATAAAAGGCACAATTCTAAAATAGTCAACATTTTTGGCAACCATAGCATCAAATCCACAGTTTAAAATATTTATACAGTATTTATCATTATTTATCTTTAAAACATCAGTAGGGGTTGGCAGTTTATTTATAGAATTTATAATTATTTTTCTTAGACTCATAAATTTTGATATGCTTTTAACAAAATCATTTCCAGTACCACATGGAATAACGACAATTTCTGAGTCTGAACCAACTATTCCAGTTATAATCTCATTTAATGTTCCATCACCACCAATACTATAAAATCTACATTTGTGTTTAAGTGAAAGCTTTTTAGCTATCTTTGTAAGATGTTTTGGATATTCCGATACAACAATTGTAGCATCTATATTGTATTTATTAAGTAACTTTTTTGCAATTATTCCATGTTTTAATCCTTTTTTATTTCCTGATACAGGATTTACTAGTATATAATGTTTCATATAATCACCATTATTATTGTATCATTTATTTTATAAAAATACAAATTAGTTCTAAAAAGAATTTTAGTAGAATATATTTATATAAACGGAAGGTGATGTAATGTTAAAAAGAAAAATTGGATTTAATAAAAGTTTTAGAAAAAACAGAGGTAATAATAGTAGTAATGGTAAAAACTTATTCATGTGTGGAGACTGTAGTAGACAAAATTTTGAAAATGTAAAAGAAAAAAAAAGTCAGATAGATGATTTATCTAATAATGTTTTAATTTCTTATGGAACAAGAGGTAAAGAAGTAGAAGAAGTTCAAAAAAAATTATTAGACCTTACGAATATATATTCTAATTTACCAGTTGTAACATCAGATGGGATTTTTTCTGATAATACTAAAAGAGCTATAAAAAAATTTCAACAGTTAAATGCCCTTGATATAACTGGAGAACTTGATAAAGCAACATTAAAAAGAATCAATGAAATACATGAATGTAATAAAGAAGATATTGAAATAAGTGAAACTAGACAAGAAAATGGTGTTAATTATATAAATCAATCTAAAAATCAATTAGAAATGGGAGATAAGGGGGAATATGTGGTTTATTTACAAAAGTATTTAAATATTGTATCAAATAAATATCCAAGTATTTCAAAGTTAAATGAAGATGGTAAATTTGAAGAAAAAACGGAAAATTCAGTAAAAGAATTTCAAAGATTATTTAATTTACAAGTTGATGGAAAAGTAGATGATATAACTTGGAATGCGTTATATAATGCTACTAAATAAGTTAATATGTTTGATTCATTAAAAAATTGACAAATAAGTAAAAGACATGGTATAATTTTATAAAAAAAGGAGAGATTATACCATGTCAATTAATGTTGTATTAGTAGAACCAGAAATTCCCGTAAATGCTGGAAATATTGCAAGAACGTGTGCTGCAATCGGAGCAACTTTACATTTGGTAAAACCGTATGGATTTGATATTTCGGATAGTTCTGTAAAAAAGAATATGAAAAGAGCGGGTTTAGATTATTGGGATAAGGTAAAAATTGTAGAATATGAAAATTTAGAAGATTTTAAAAGTAAAGTGAAATCTAAAAGTATATATTTACTATCAACTAAATCAAAAAAATCGTATACTGATATACAATATGAAGATGATTCATATATAGTTTTTGGTGCAGAAACAAGAGGGCTTCCAGAAGACTATATATTAGAAAATATTGAACATGCTGTAAGAATACCAATGAGAGAAAATATTCGCTCTTTAAATTTATCAAATAGTGTAGCAATAGTTGCATATGAAATTGAAAGACAATTGGAATTTAAAAATTTGGATAAAATAAGCAAATATTTTAAATAACGATAATGGAGGAAAAAGAGGAAGAAATGTCAAGTGATAAGAGATTAGCAAGGATTGTAGAATGTTTACAACTTGCATATGATGGTAAAATAGGAAAAATAGTTACAAAAAATGATACTATGGAGTATACAACTGAAATATATCCATATAAAAGTGGTATGTTTGTATTATATACAATTTATGATTCAAGAGCTTTGTTATTTGAATATAGAAAACTTTTAGTTTTCGTAAATGATAATACTTCTGTAGATATTTTGGGAGAATGTGATATAAGAAATTCACAAAGTATAGATACTTGTGTTACAGATGAATTTTTAGATGCTAAAGATTGTTATGATGTATTAAATGAAGCAACTAAAAGTATATTTTTTAGAAAAAAACATAGAATTAAAATGGAAGAAAAAATTAACTATTGCAAAGAACTTTCAAGAAAAACTATACAAGCAATAAAATTAAAGCAAAATAATGAATCTAATTAAAATAGTAAAACAAACTCAAAATAATAAATTTTTATATTTTGAGTTTGTTTTTTGTTTTAAATTTCTACTTGCTGGTATATTAACTCAGGTGTATCAACATTAATTGCACTTCCATTAATATATAACGTATCATTGTCTAATGAAGCATTTCCATTTGGTAACATATATAATTTATCCCCTTTTTTTAAAATATTATAGCCAGATTCTTTAAAAAAAGAAAATCCTTTATTGTAATCTACATAGTTGTTTAATACTTTCACTTTAATATTGAATCCCATTATATAATCCTCCTTATACATTAGTAATTGATTTGTATTTTTTATGTAAATATTATAGCAAATTTTGCTGTAAAAGTCAATATATTAGAATTTATATGTAAAATTATACATATATTATTGACACATAAATATAAATATTATATAATACATAATGCAAATGATTTGCATTTAGGAGGGAAAATGTTAGATATAGTTATAGATACTTTAATGGATTCGATTAAAATGCTACCCTTTTTATTTTTATCATATTTTATTATAGAATTAATAGAACATAAATCTTCTGAGAGTTTAAAGAAAATACTTAGTAAATCTGGAAAATATGGTCCAATATCAGGAGCTGCACTAGGTTTGGTACCACAATGTGGATTTTCTGTTACAGCATCAAATTTATATTCTAGTAGAGTAATAACTTTGGGAACTTTATTAGCAGTATTTTTAGCAACATCTGATGAGGCTATTCCAGTATTATTATCATATCCTAATAATATATGGTTGCTAATAAAAATATTAATTGTTAAATTTGTTATAGCATTAGTGTTTGGTGTTTTAATAGATTTTGTATTAAATAAAATGTATTTTAATAAAAAAGATAGCCAAACAAAAAAGATAGAACAAACACATGAACATATACATGAGGTTTGCTCAAATTGTCATTGTGAAGAAAATGGAATATTTGTATCAACTTTAAAACATACTATAAATGTATTTTTATTTATAATTATTGTGTCATTTATATTAAACACTATTATACATTTAATTGGTGAAGAAAATCTTTCAAAATTACTTATGAGTGGAACTGTATTTCAACCAGTTGTAGCTGGTTTAATAGGACTTATACCAAACTGTGCTTCATCAGTATTACTTACTAAATTATACATTGCTGGGAAAATAAGTTTTGGTGCTATTATATCTGGGCTAGCAACAGGAGCAGGAATTGGGCTTGCAGTACTATTTAAATCAAACCATAATCAAAAAGAAAATTTAAAAATATTAGGTATTTTATATATCCTTGGTGTATTTAGTGGTATTGTTATACAAATTATAGAAAGTGTAATTTAAAAAATGAGAATATCAAAAAACAAAGAACAAATCGTACATATTTTAAATTTAATACAAAAGCCAATAAATGTTAATGAAATATATAATATTTTAAGTAAAACATGCGATGTGAATTTGTCTACAGTATATAGATGTGTAAATAAATTATGTGATGAAAATGTTTTATCTAAAGAAATAAGAGAAGATAAAAACGCATATTATTTTTTAAATAGTAATGTGCATAAGCATAATTTGGTATGTGACATTTGCAAAAAAGATATATTAATAGATCTATGTCCTATTAAAAAATTATCTGATGATATAATGAAACAAACAGGATTTTATGTGACAAAACATTCTTTACAAATAAGTGGTATTTGTAAAAATTGTAGTAATAAATTATATAAGAAAAGTTGAAATTAAATAATATGTTTTTTATATGTAAATGCCAAATAATAAAAAAATAAGTAAAAAATATTGACAACGTATATTCAATATTGTATAATATTAATTATTAGTGAAATACTAATAGTATGGCGGCGTAGCTTAGTTGGCTAGAGCGTTCGGTTCATACCCGAAAGGTCACTGGTTCGACTCCAGTCGCCGCTACCATTAATATGTAAAATGAAAACGACCTGTTTTATCAGGTCGTTTTTATTAATTTATTGATATTAGTAATAAGAGTATATACCCTATAATTGATATTGTACCAGATACTATAAAAGCATAAGATATATATTTTTTTGTAGTTAGTTTTAGCAATATTATGCCAATAGAAATTATAAATATGCCTAGCAATAATTCAACTGTAAATAATAGCTGACTATATTCTTTGTTTTGACCTTTTAAGGCATTTCCATAATCTTTCATCATATTTATTGAATTATCTATTATAGCATTATCAGCATTTTCATTTTCAACTATTAAACCATAATAACCCATTGGACCTATTGTATTTGCATTTTCTCCTTTAGAATAGTAATCATTAATATTTATGTTGTTTTGCCAAAAACAAGGAACACCAAAGCAAATTCCTACGATTAATATAACAATAATAATAAATTTTACAATTCTCATATATTTTTCCTCCTTGTATTAATATTAACATATATATTATTTTTTTAAAATAAAATTGATATAATTTGTTGAAATTTGTATGTATAAAAAATCAATATTAAATATTTTCTATATTAAATTTATTATATAAATGTTATAATATTTTAACAAATTTTTATTGAAAAAATGATATATATGTAGTAGAATAATACTAGGAGATGATTTAATGGAAGAGGAAAAAGTAAATATTAATAATGAACATGAAACTGAATATGAAAAAGCAATAAAAAAGTTTTTAGATGAAAGTATAGACATACATTCGCAAGGAGAAGATATAGAAAAACTAGCATATAATTCTGAGTTTGATAGAACAAATGAAATGCTGTTAAAATATTATAATGAAAAAAATGGAGATGATTTACAAAGTACGCTAAAAATAATACTTGGCATAGGTGCATATAAAAAACTTATGAAAAGATATAAATTGCATGGCAAAAATATAGATGAAAACGAAAAAGAAGAACAAATTAGGGATATGTCAAAAGAAGTTTTTGAAGATGAAAAAGTAGATGATATGACAAAAGAGCGTGCAATTAAAAAAGTAGAGCAAGAGGAAAAAGCAGATTCTACTGAGAGTTTAGATTTTAAAGCAGAACTTATGAAAGCAGTTTATGAAGAGGCTTTTGAAAGATATGATAGTTTGCTAACAAAGTATAAAAATATACAATTAAGAGAGGAATCAATGACTGTTGGTGATAAAGAAGGAACAGAATTGGTTTTATATGAAAAATATTTAAAGAATATGGAAAAAAAGTATTCTAAATATGCTAGGTCAAAAGGATTAGATATAAAAGAATTAGATCAAGATAAAGATATTAAAGCTAAAAAAGAAAAACTTGAAAATGATATGAAAAAAATTACAAAATCAAATGATTTAAAAGTTGAAGATAATATTTTAAGAATTAATATTTTACTAGATAGAAGAAATCAGATAGCGGAAAAAATGCTTGAAATTTCTGAAAATAGGGAAAGTATGTCACCAGAACAATTTAAATCAAGTATGGATTATTACCAACAAGAATATTTTGATTTAACAGTTGAAATGCGCTCTCAAGACCCTACATTAGAAATGTATCAACAAGATATTAGCCAAGAAAATGAAAATATTGAATATTCAAATAGAACAATTGGTGCGCGTAGTGATAAAATAGTAGCGGGTTCATATCAAGAAATGGATTACGAAAACAAAAAAGAAGATGTGGGAGATAGAAATATTAATCAAATTCAAGATATGAGTCAAGATTTTGGAAAAACAAGTCAAAAAGTAGTTTCAGAATTAATTGAAGATGCACAAGACGCATTGGAAAAAGGTGATTTGGTTCATGCTACTGAAGTAATTGAATCAGCTGAAGTTATAAGTTTTGGTCGTGAAGTATCATATGATGATTCTAGTGATGATGTTGAAAATATAAATAATGAAGAAATGAAAGAAAAAATAGATGAAACTCAAAAAGAAGATCAAAAAGAAGATGAAAATAGTGAAGTTCAAGAGGGTGAAGAACAAAATTCGTTTATGCAAGAAATGGAAAGTGGTGTAGCAAGTGAAAAAGAGGCACAGTTACAAGAAAGACTTAGAATTTTAAAAGAAAATAACACCAAAGATGAAAATGATTTACAAATTCAAGGAAATGATTTAGAACAACAACATGTAAGAACAAGATTTAATAGAAAAAATTAATTATAGTATAAAATGGTTAGAAAAGAGGTAATAATATGGGATTAACAACAACTAAAGAAATGTTTGAAAAGGCATATAAAGGTGGTTATGCAATAGGAGCGTTTAATGTAAATAATATGGAGATAATACAAGGAATTGTTGAGGCTGCTAACGAGCAAAACGCGCCTGTTATTTTACAAGTATCTGCTGGTGCTAGAAAATATGCAAATCCAGTATATTTAACAAAACTTGTAGAAGCCGCAATTGAGTGTAATAAAATAGCAGGTAAAGATATACCTATTGCGCTTCATTTGGATCATGGCCCAGATTTTGAAACTTGTAAGGCATGTATAGATGGTGGATTTACATCTGTAATGATTGATGGTTCTAAATATGATTTTGAAGAAAATATTGCTTTGACAAAAAAGGTAGTTGACTATGCTCATGCAAGAGGAGTAGTTGTAGAAGCAGAACTTGGAAAACTTGCTGGTATTGAAGATGATGTAAATGTATCAGAAGATGACGCGATGTATACAAATCCAGATGAAGCAGTTGAATTTGTTAAAAGAACAGGTTGTGATTCTTTGGCAATTGCAATAGGTACTAGTCATGGGGCATATAAATTTAAAGGGGATGCTAAATTAAGATTTGATATATTAGACCAAATATCAAAAAAATTACCAGGATATCCAATTGTTTTACATGGAGCTTCATCTGTTCCACAAGAATTTGTTAAAATGTGTAATGAATATGGTGGAAATATTCCAGGCGCAAAGGGTGTTCCAGAAGAGATGCTAAAAAAAGCAGCTACAATGGCTGTTTGTAAAATAAATATAGATAGTGATATAAGACTTGCTATGACAGCAAATATACGTGAATGCTTTGTACAAACACCTGAGGTATTTGATCCTAGAACATATTTAGGAAAAGCAAGAGAAGCAGTAAAGAATATGGTAGCACATAAAATAGTTAATGTATTAGGATGTAATGGAAAAGCATAAGTTATATAAAAGAACAGTTATTAAAGCTGTTCTTTTTCTTGATTTTATATAAAATGTGTGATATAACATAATTGGAGTTTTTTAATTAATTTGCTATTGCAAATTAATAGGTAAAAGTTTAATAAAAATTTTATAATATAAGGAGGAATTTTTATGGCTACTGCAATAATTTTTAAGTTTATCGAATTTATGAAAAAAGAAAAGATTTGGAGTTTTTTAGCATTTATTATATATACTTGTCTTATTACAAGCTTATTTTTTCCAACAATAGATATAATATTTCTAATAGCACTAGTGCCAATTTTGTTGTTTACTTTGCGGATACAAATTTTAGTTTTATCAAAAGATATAAATTTAAATGAAATTAAATGTAAAATAAAGGCTAAAATTTATAAAATATTTCATGAAATTTTAATGTATATACCAGTGCATATTATATGCAACGTATTTACTAATATTTTTATTTCTGGTAATTCACAAAATCAACTGGAGTTATTAGAAGATCTAGAAAATTCGCCAATAAACTTTTTAATATATGCTATAATAATAGCACCGATAATAGAAGAGATACTTTTTAGGTTATTGCCATACCAGTTTATAAAAAATAAATATTTATATATTGGCATTTCTGCTTTTATATTTGCATTATGTCATGTTATAAACGATACTAATGCCTTTTATTATATTTGGGCATATATATTTGAATCACTATACTTTAGCTATCGCTTTTTTAAAACTAAAGATATATTTGTAACAATATCTTTACATAGTTTTTGTAATTTAGTTGTTTTTTTGTTAATAGTTTTATTATAATAAAAAATAGTATGGGACTACATTAATTTGTAGTCTCATATTTTTGTTTTTTATAGAAAAAATATATTATATATGATATAATAAGATAAAAGTTAAGGAGTTGATGATTTTGTTTGATATATTTACAAGAGAGGGGTTAATATCTTTTTTATATACTTTACCTGCACTTATTATATCATTATCTATTCATGAATTTGCACATGCGTTTACAGCGTATAAATTAGGAGATAAAAGTCAAAAAGCTTTTGGAAGATTGACATTAGACCCATTTAGACATATTGATTGGATGGGATTTTTGTGTATTGCACTTTTTGGATTTGGATGGGGTAAACCTGTTATGGTAGATGATAGAAATTTTAAGAAAAGAGCAAGGGATAATATGTTAGTTGCATTTGCTGGACCTTTATCAAATTTACTTGTTGCAATACTTTTAACACTTATTTTAAAAGTATTAGTAATTACAGGAGTTATTATACCAATTTTATCTACAAATGTAAGTAATATTTTTTTGAATATGTTAATGCTTACAATACAATTTAATGTGGTATTTAGTGTGTTTAATATGATACCATTACCACCATTTGATGGCTCAAAAGTATTGAGATTTTTCTTACCTACAAATTTGAAGAGAAAATTTGATGTGCTTGAAATATATTCATTTTATATAATAGTTATATTTTTTGTTACAAATGCGGGTGTATTTATTATTACGCCAATTGTTAATTTTATAGAGAAATTATTATTTATGATTATATAAAAATACGTTAGTTAAAGGAGAAATTATGATAGGACTTAGTATAGAAACAAGTTGTGATGAAACATCAGTTGCAATAATTAAAGATGGAAGAGAGGTTCTTTCAAATGTTATATCAACTCAAATTGATATACATAAAAATTTTGGAGGTGTTGTACCTGAAATAGCATCAAGAAAGCATCTTACAAATATTTCATATGTTGTAAAAGAGGCTTTAGAAAAAGCAAATACTAATTTTAGTGATATAGATTATATAGGAGTTACATATGGACCAGGACTAATAGGAGCTTTACTTGTTGGTGTATCATATGCAAAATCGCTTGCATATTCTTTAAATATACCAATAGTTCCAACTCATCATATAGAAGGTCATATTGCAGCTAATTATTTAACACATAAAGATTTAAAGCCACCTTTTTTAGCACTTGTAGTATCTGGTGGACATTCGCATTTAATACATGTAAAAGATTATACAGAATTTGAAATAATAGGAAAAACCCGTGATGATGCAGTTGGAGAAGCCTTTGACAAAGTGGCAAGAGTGCTTGGACTTTCATATCCTGGTGGGCCAGAAGTATCGAAGTTAGCTTTAAATGGACGTTTTACATATAAATTACCAAAGACAAAATTTGATAATCTTGATTTTAGTTTTAGTGGTATTAAAACAGCTGTTATAAATATTGCACATAAAGAAAAAGATTCTTTAAGAAAAGAAGATATGGCATGCTCTTTTGAGCAAACAGTATGTGAGGAGTTAACACAAAATGCAATGATGGCAATGAAAAGTCTAAAGTTAAAAAATATAGTACTTGCAGGAGGTGTATCTGCAAATAGAGTATTAAGAAAAATGGTACAAGAAAGTGCAAGTTTGAATGGATATAATTCATATATGCCAGAACTTGTATACTGTACTGATAATGCTGCAATGATAGGTAGTGCAGCACATTACAATTACTTAGTTGGTAATTACTATAACATACATGATAAGCTTGATTTAAATGCAGTAGCTAATATAAAGATTGTAGAAAAATAAAAAAGATAAGGAGGTGAAAAATGGGAATTTATGCAATATCAGATTTACATTTATCATTTGGTGTAGATAAACCCATGAATATATTTGGAATTGGATGGGAAAACTACGAAGATAAAATAGCTATAAATTGGAAAAATAAAGTAAAAGACACTGACACAGTTATAATACCAGGTGATATTTCTTGGGGAATGACTTTAAAAGAAACAGTAAAAGATTTTAACTATATTAATGATTTACCAGGACAAAAAATTATACTTAGAGGGAATCATGATTATTATTTTTCCACTGTAACTAAATTAAATAAATTTTTTATAGAAAACAATTTTTCTTCTATTAAAATACTACATAATAATTCGTATGAAGTAGAAGACTTAATTATATGTGGTACAAGAGGATGGGGAAAGACAGAAAAAAGTGATAAAGTATTAGATAAAAAGATAATTGCTAGAGAAGAAAATAGACTAATACTTTCTTTAGAAAGTGGATTAAAAATTAATAAAGGATTAGAAAATAAAAAGAAAATTATCGTGGCTATGCACTTTCCACCATTTATAGGAAAGTTTTGTGATATAATGAAAGATTATGGCGTTAGTAAATGTATATATGGTCATTTACATGGTTATGGTCATTTCATGGTAAAAGAGGGAGTTATAGACAATATAGATTATAAAATGGTTTCTTGCGATTATACAAAATTTAACTTAACATGTTTGACATGAAATAAGTAATATGATATAATATCATTGAAATTTTAAAGGGTTCAAAGTTTAATAAATTTGAGGAGGTTTATGATGAAGGGTAAACTTAAAAAGAACAAGAAATCTATATTGTACCTTAAAGATGGCGAGGTCGATAGGGTAGTAGTAAGTGATGATGTGGATTTTGAGTTAGATTATGAATGGGCAATTATTGCAGATTCTAATTCTAAAGGAGAACTAAAAAAATTAAGCTTAATTAACCTTTATAAAAGAAAAGAGTATCAAGAATTCGAAATAAAGGAAGCATTAATTCATGCTTTTAAATATGATATTTCAAGAGATACATCTTTTTTAAATGAATATAATGAGTTAAGTCAGTTTTTTGCTGAAAACTGCAACGAGAAAATTGAATTTAGAGAAAAGACTCAGATAAAAAAATTCATATTTTCTGTATACTACATGTATACAAATGCCAGCGAAGTAGTAAATTATTAAAAGTTAAGGCAGTTGGAATTATATAGTGTTCCAACTGTCTTTTATGTATTATATACTCTTTTAAACTCTAGATAAAACGGGCTGTATTTGTTTAAATTCCATAGCATCTTTTAGTGTATCGATTATATATGAGTAGTCTAAAACTAAAGATTTTGGTTTTGATATAAAATCATCTTGTCTAAAAGGTACAAAAAATATATTTTTTGTTTCCATTAAAATAGCAATATTTTGTAAACTTTTACCAAGACCATCATTAGAAGAAACACCGATTACAACAGGTTTATTATTCCTAATATGACTTTTTACGGCCATTAAAACAGGTGTATCAGTAATCCCATGAGCAAGTTTTGCAAGAGTATTTCCAGTGCATGGACAAATTAATATAACATCCACTAAATTTTTTGGACCAACTGGTTCAGCTTTTACAATGGTATCTATAACTTTGCTTTCAGTACTTTCTTCTAACATATTTACAAAATCCTTAGCCTTATAAAATCTAGTATCGAAATTTTTTGTACTATTTGAAATGATTGGAATAATTTTTTCTACATTTTCTTGTTTTAAATCTTCAATTACAGATTTTATTTCTTTAAAATTACAAAATGAGCCGGTAATACCTAGTCCAATTTTTAAATTATCAAGTTTCATTAAAACACCCCCGACCTATAAATATAATATGTAGATTATTTTTTTTTGTGAAAAGGGTATATGTATAAAATACAATATCAAAATGATTATAGTGTCTAAGCAACACTATAATCATTTTTATTATATTTTATACATTTTAATATTACATTTTTCTAACTAATCCAACGACTTTACCAAGTATTTGAACATCTTTAACTATAATAGGTTCCATAGTATCATTTTCAGGTTGTAATCTTACATGTCCATTTTCTTTATAAAATGTTTTAACAGTTGCATCTCCTTCAATCATAGCAACAACAATTTGACCGTTTCTTGCTGTTTCTTGTTTAGTAACTATTATATAATCACCATTGTTTATACCAGCATTTATCATACTTTCACCTTGTACTCTTAAAATAAAATTATCATTTTTTAGTGCATCTTGTGTAAAAAAGCTTTCTCCAATTGAAAGATAGTCTTCGACATTTTCTTGTGCAAGAATAGGTTCGCCAGCTGCTACTTTTCCAACAATAGGAATAGCTATTGTTGATTCAGCTCCAACAACTCTGATTGCTCTAGTTTTTAAATCCTTTTTTGAAATATAGCCTTTATCAGCAAGTCGTGAAATATATTGATGCGCTGAAGAAGTTGATTTAAAACCTAATGCGGCGCATATTTCTCTTACAGATGGTGGATAACCAGTGTCTCTAATTTGCTCCTTAATATAGTCAAGAACTCTTTGTTCTTGTGCATTTAAATTATTAGTACTCATATAAAAATTCCTCCTCAAACCTTTGTTTGTTAAATTATATCATATGTAATATTAATTGTCAAACAAAAGTTTTTTTATGTATTAAATTAATTTGTTATGTATATGAAAGCATTATGAAATTTGCCAGTAAATTGATTCTTTTTTTGTCGAATACGGTCGAAAGTAAGGCCGATTTAATACTTTTTGTTTATTTTTTGTTACATATATGGTATAATAATTATATATGAAGGGAGAATATTATGAATATTGGTTTAGTGACACTTGGATGTAGTAAAAATCAAGTTGATAGTGAAATGATTTTAGGTTTGTTTAAAAAATATAATATGAATATTGTTAATGAACCTGATGAAGCTGATATTATAATAATAAATACTTGTGGTTTTATAAATTCAGCAAAAATTGAAGCAATAGATACAATATTGGAAATGGCAGAATATAAAAAATATGGTAAATGTAAATCAATAATAGTTACTGGATGTTTAGCAAAAAGATATAAAAAAGAAATATTAGAGTCGATGCCAGAAGTAGATTTGTGTATTGGCGTAGATGAATATGATAATATAGATGAGATTTTATCTGAATTTTTAAATCAAAAATTTTTAAATCGTAAGCTTGAATTTAATGATAGAATAGTTTCTACTAAATTTCCATTAAGCTATATAAGAATATCAGATGGATGCGATAATAGATGTAGTTATTGTGCAATTCCATTAATTAGAGGGAATTTTAAAAGTAGGAAAATGGAAGACATATTAGATGAAGTAAAAATACAAGCCAAACAAGGTATTAAAGAATTTTGTGTTATATCACAAGATACATCTAAATATGGAAAAGATATATATGGTAAGCTAAAGCTTTCAGAATTATTAAATAAAATATCTCAAATTGAAGGAGTAAAATGGATTAGAGTTTTATATATGTATCTTTTTGAAACAACAGATGATCTTATAAAAGAAATGGCTAGTAATCCTAAAGTATGTAACTATTTTGATATACCTATACAGCATATATCAGATAAAATTTTAAAATCCATGAATAGATTTGATACTAAAAAAATAATATATGAAAGGGTAGAAAAAATAAGGAAAATGGTACCTGATGCAATCCTTAGAACTACAGTTATAGCTGGATTTCCTGGTGAGACTGATAATGATTTCAAAGAATTATTGAGTTCAATTAAAGATTTAAAATTTGATAGATTAGGTGCATTCGCTTTTTCAAGAGAGGAAGACACAAAAGCATATGATATGAAAAATCAAATTGATGAAAAAACTAAACAAGAAAGATTAAAAAAAATATTTGAGCTACAAAAAGAAATTTCATTAAATCAGAATAAAAAAAGGTTAAATAAAGAATATGAAGTTGTTGTTGAAGATATATCTGATGATGATAAATATTTTATATGCAGATCAGAATGTGAAGCACCAGATGTTGATGGAAGAATATATCTAAAAATAAATGAAGAAAGTGCAAATAAAGTCATAGTAGGTGATTTTACAAAAGTTAAAATTATAGATTATAACGAATATGATTTATTTGCAAAATTAATATAAATAATAAAAAAAGAAAGAAGGTTAAATTATGTATACAAAGGAGAGTTTAAAAAAATCAACTTTAACAGAGTTAAGAGAAATTGCAGAAAATTTAAAACTTGATGGTTACCAAAGATTAAAAAAGGAGTATTTAGTAGAGGAAATTATAAAAAGTTTAGAAGATAGTAACGAATTAGAAGACAAGGTAGACATACAAATAGAAAATCCAGAAACAGATTATATAGCAGAAGGAATACTTGAAGTAATGCCAGATGGGTATGGTTTTTTAAGAAGTGACAATTATTTGCCAGGAGATAAAGATATATATGTCTCACAAGTTCAAATAAGAAGGTTTAGACTATCTACTGGTGATATGCTAAAAGGTATTGCAAGATTTACAACAGATCCACAAAATAAATTTCCATCACTTATATATATTGACAAAATAAATGGCGATAGAGTGGATATTGCACTAAAAAGGAGACCTTTTGAAAGTTTGATTCCAATATATCCAACTGAAAGACTAAAATTAGAAACTTCACAAAAAGAATATTCTACAAGGGTGATTGATTTAGTTGCACCTATTGGTAAAGGTCAACGTGGTTTAATTGTTGCACAACCTAAGGCTGGAAAAACCACTGTTTTAAAACAAATAGCAAATGGTATTTTAAAGAATAACCCAGAAGTACATTTAATGGTATTATTAATTGATGAAAGGCCTGAAGAAGTTACAGATATAGAAAGGTCAATAGATGCAGAAGTTATTCATTCAACATTTGATGAATCGCCAGAACATCATATTAAAGTTTCTAAAATGGTCCTTGAAAGGGCAAAAAGATTAGTCGAACATAATAAAGAAGTTGTTATACTTGTAGATAGCTTAACAAGACTTACACGAGCTAATAATTTGACTGTTGATCCAAGTGGAAGAACTTTATCTGGTGGACTTGACCCAGCATGTCTTCATTTTCCAAAAAAATTGTTTGGTGCTGCAAGAAATATAGAAAATGGTGGAAGCTTAACAATACTTGCAACAATACTTGCAGATACAGGAAGTAGAATGGATGATATTATATTTGAAGAATTTAAGGGAACAGGTAATATGGAAGTACATTTAGATAGAAAGTTAAGTGAAAGAAGGATATTTCCATCTATTGATATATATAAATCAGGTACTAGAAGAGAAGATTTATTGTTAAATAAAACAGAGCAAGAATGTAGTACTTGTATAAGAAGATTAATGTCACAAAATAACTCTAATCTTACAAATATTGAAATGGTAGAAAAGATAATGAATATTATTGTAAAGACTAAATCAAATGCTGAATTTATAAAAGTATTTTTAGAGAATATAAAGAAAAAATAAAAAAGTATTGTTATAATTTATATTTTATTATATAATAAAAATATAAAATATGATAAATGGAATATGTAAACTAAAGGGGAATAAAATATGAGAATACTACACACACACACACACACACACACA
>CANAIR010000003.1 GCA_947361355.1 uncultured Clostridium sp. | reverse complement strand
ATAACCGCTGACGCTAGTATTATTATTACTATAATTGTTATCACTAATACTATTAACGATATACCACCATTTCCTTTACTTTTTTTCATATATTCCACCTCATATTTTTTGTTTTATATTTTATATTTTCTTATTTATCTATTTTTTAACGCACAAAACCTAGCTAAAGGAATTCATCTCCTTTAACTAGGCTCATATCTACTTTTTTATCTATATCTTCATTTACATTTCTTCCAAAATTTGTATCAATATTTTCTTCTACTTTTTGTTTATAACAGTTGTGTGTGTGTGTGTGTGTGTGTGTGTAGTTTTATCATATTTTTCTCTCCTCTTGTTTACATATTTTTTATACTTTTATATGTATTAATTATATAACATATAAATTTTTTTTGCAATATTTGTTTTATATTTTTCCTCTTATATTTTTCATTCTTATCTAATAGTTTTGTTTGATTAAGAAAAAACTATTATTTGATATTAATGTCATAACTCCTCAATTATACTTCAAAACAAAAAAGAATGAATTAGTAAATTTACCAACTCATCCTTTTTATTTTATTCATGCTCCATATCTATAAATTTTATTATCAGTTACAATATTAAATCCACCATTTTCAAACTCCAATATAGAATCTTCTGTAACTATATCAATATCAAAGTTTTTAACAATATTTGCATTCCAATTTATCCCTACTATTTTTTTATGAGAAGGTGAAAATATTGTATTATTTGCAAAACAAATATTAGAAAGTGGATAAGCACTATATTTATATATTTTACTATCAAATATTACTTTTCCATTACTAATTATAATAGTTCTATGCTCACCTTTACTTGTTTCATAAATAAATAACCAATTTTTACTTACCTTATCATATTTTATAGCATATTCAGTTATTTTACCATCATAACCCAAATTAAGGTTAAAATTATCAGTAACAATTATCATATTTTTTGGATATAATACAGCTGTAAAAAATTTACCCGTTTTATCTACTTCAATAAGCATATTTGCATATATACTAAACATTCTTGATTTTGCAATACCGTATTTTGTGAGTTCCAATTTACTTAAATACATTCCTTCGTCTATATAATATATAGCGTTATTTTTTGCTACATAATTTGATTTATACGCACGTTTAATAATAGATAATTGATTTTTACTTTTAGTTTCGTAAACTATAATTTTATCATTATACACTTCAAAAACATGACTTCCATCACTGGTAAATTCTACATTACAACCTTTTTTGTATTTCCAAATATTTTTAGAGTTAAGATGTATAACGTTCATATCTTTATCTACATATTTTGTAAAATCAAAAATATACTCAATATTATCGTTTGAAAGTATTGTATACAATTTAATTTTACTATCTAAAGTATTAGTTTTTACAATAGTAGGCATTGCATTTACTTTAGCAGATTTGTCACAAAGAGGACATTTATTATACTTAGAATAATAAAAATTCTTATGTATATCACAATACAACATATTATTATACAAATCCTTAAGCAAAGTAGTTATATAACACCGTTTATCCTTTTCAAAAATCTCATAAAAGTTGTTTAATAAATCTGGTGAAATCCAATTCCAACATGGTACAATTTTTGGTATTTTTACGCCATGATTTCCAAGCACAGATATTTTATTTTTCATCCTATCAATGGTATTCATATTTTTATCTTTTTCATATGTACCATTAAATGGATGTATTCTTGTAAGAATTTTAAATGCAAGAATTGCAAAAGCATACATATCTGTTTCTTTACTTAACTTAGCATTTCCAGATCTATCAATGGCATTAGGATCAGTATACATTTCTGTATACGCATCAGGCGGAAAATTTCCAATTCCAAAACTATCAGCATCTATGTAATATGATGTATATAAGTTATTTACAAGTTTAACAAGAATATTATTATCACTTATATCACCTACTACTTTTCCACTTTTGTGTATGTTTTCAAGCTTAATAGAAGCATCTAATATTAATCCTACTAAATCTTTATTAGAAATCTTTAAAAGTTGTACATGCTTTTTCTTAGAAAACATTGATATAGCTTCTGAATCTTTAATATTTTCAAGTATATAACTTCTAAAGTTATTATCAATATATACTTTATCAACAGGAGATACAACGCCAGAAATAAAATTGTCGCTTAACCAAAGGTCAACTTTTTTTTCCTTAAGATGTAAATCTCTGTTTTCATTAAAAACTTTTAACAAATATTTATCTGAATAATTATATATCTTTGCTTCTCCGCCTTCTGTTACAAATTGATATTTTTTTCCAAGTTGACTTTCCTTAATATTTATTGCCATATTATTTACCTCCTAAAAGCATATTGTAATATCATCATGAAAACGTATTCTATTCCTATTAATAAGTGTTTTTATTCCAACTGATTTTCCATTAATTAAATACTCCTTTAATTTATTTTGTTCCTGCCACTCAAGTCTTTGTGCAAATCTTAAACCATCAGTAGCTACTCCTATATTTTGATACTTGTCTTTTGGAAAACATTTTGTACTAATTTTAACACCTTCTTTATAATCAATTAAATATTCTGGATCTATATAATTGTATATATAATACTTCGGATAGCCATCTTTACATTCATCCTCTAGTGATATATACTCAATTTCATCATCTTTTCTTGTAATAATATACCCATCACCTACATATTTTACTATAAAGTCTGTATCTGTCTCAAATACTGCAACAATTGTAAAACAATACTTGTTAAATATAAAATCTATACGATTAGTTATACTTAACATTTTATTAAAAACTTCTTTTACATTTTCTTCAAAAAATTCCGGTGCTTCCATTTTTTCCTTTTCTAATTCACCAAAAAAGCTTGAAAAAAGTATAGCACCTACTTCAGAATTGTCTCCATCTGAACATCCATCAAATACCATTTTTACTTTATCAGATACAAAAAAATAATCTTGATTATTTTTAGATTTTGCCAAATGATCATTTCCAAGTTTGTTTACGATAATAGTCTTGTTTGCCATTAAAACTTCCTCCTTTTTTTTAAGGGGATATAGTTTTAAACCATACCCCCTTACATTTTTTGTTAAGCTTTAATACTTATACCTGAAAGAAATTACCATCAGGTATTGCCTTTGCACTTTTTGATGCTCTTACTGCGCTTTTAGAAAGTACCCTAAAGATTTTTCTTAGCTCTTTTTCATTTGCTTCTCTAACATTGAGGACATTTGCAAATCCTAACTGTTCACCAATTCCTACTGCGTCGTCGCCAAATGCGATAAACGCTGTGATAATTTCATTTGATTTCAAATGGGCTACAACCCTCTTTGCATCTTCGGCAGAAGCTTTAGAAGCGTTATTCCATCCATCAGACAAAATAGCAAAAATTCCTTTTGGTGTTCTACCTGATTTCCTGATAGTATCATAATATCCTGTTTCATCTTCAGATTTTAAAGCCTTACCAGCAATAACAATTGCATCAAATAATGCTGTAAGACCATCCGCATCAAACGCTGTTGATACATCATTTATATTCTGATAACCACCAAGTGTCACATTTTCATTGAAGTAATTTACTGATACAACAAATTCATCCTCAGATTTTGAATCAATTATTGCATCTTTTACTGTCTGAATACAATCTGGAACTACACAATTGTAGTCATCCATACTTCCCGATTTGTCAATTGTAATGGAAAATAAAGTAGGATCTTCAACATCGACCTCTTCTACATCCATATTTTGACCAAAATCATAATCATCCACGCCAAAAATTTCTTCATTAATCATTTCATTATTCATAGTGCTACCTCCGTTATTATTTTTAGTTTTTTGCTACATTTGAATTTCGGTAGATTTCATTACTTTAATGCCGTAATTTTTTACAAGATCATCAAGTTCTCTTTGGGTTTCATCTTCAAAGCCAGGCACACAAGAGCTACAATCTATAACAAATACCACCTTAGATGTAATCTCTGGCCTATTT
Organism: uncultured Clostridium sp.; assembly: GCA_947361355.1. Lineage (GTDB taxonomy): Bacteria > Bacillota > Clostridia > TANB77 > CAG-465 > CAG-465. The sequence goes on along the minus strand of CANAIR010000003.1, from coordinate 90,751 downwards.
TCATATCTTTTAAGGAACTGCTTCATGGACTCAAGTACGCAATGCGACTTAGCCTGCCCAAGGAAATAAATAACATCATACTTTTCAATCATGGAAAGGATTTTAAGCACAGCCTGATTCATTGTTACTCCATCTTTAGAATATTCTTTTTCAAATATTCCATACATCTCACTGTCTGCATCCTGGCCTTTTAAATAAAAAATAGGTCTGGATACTCTAGCAATAGAGTAAAAATAAATCATATTCATAAGCTGTTCTTCTGGAAGCCATCCGCGTGTTCCCTGCAAACAATGTTCTGGCCATATACAAAGCTTTTTCTTATCCTCAATTTTAAGTCCCTTTAGATAATCAATTGCCACATTTACATGGAACGCTGGTTTATACTTTCCTGCTGCAACATCCTCGGGTTCAATAACAGTATAAGGATCAGGATGATTACCGTCTTTATCAATCCAGAAAATTGAATGAAAAATTTGTGCAACCGTGTGGGTATCCAATGATAACATCACATTTGTGATCTTATGAGCCCATTTATAAATGAACTCAATTGTCCTTTTTGTGTCTTCCCTTGCACCAGGTACAGCAAGGCTGCCACCCTCATGGAAATCATTTTGTGCATCAATTACCACTACAAGTGACTTTTTGATGTCATTTACGGCCGGAGTCATTTTTTCTTCTTCTGCCAGTTTGATAAGATCTTTTACTTCTATGCCTTTCATATCTTCTACTTTTTGTAAAATCTCATCAAATTCCATATCTGGCTCATCTTTTTTGATCTGACGCAACTTCTCCAGCGTCCATTCTTTTTCTGTTTTTGCAATTTTTGAAAAATCAACTATTTGCTCTAAATTTGCCTTCATAATTTTGTTCTCCTCTCTTAAGAAACATTTTTTTAGTTTTTTAACAAAATTATAACTTCATGAATATTTCGATTAATCTAAAACATTATTTTTAAACTATAATTAAAATTTAATGCTTACACTTGAAAATATTCATGTGTTATTATCATTTTGTTATTAACATTATATACATATATTTTCTATTTGTCAATAGTTTTTTGAAAAAAAATTAAAATTTTATAAAAAAGTATAGAAAATGCAAAAAAATAAGTATAAAAATGAATTTTTATTCTATAATTCACATTTATACTTATTTTTTTAAATCTTATCTTTTGAAAATCATACTTAGTAAAATAAATAATCCAGTTAGTCCTAAACCTATACCAAACATAAGAAGAGTAACAACTTCCACCTTATCAAGTCCACCAAAAGTATCTTTAGTTATAGTACTAAAATCAGTCATATACACATTTTCTTTAATATGACCTTCTACAAGTTTAAAATAATCTGGTATTTCATTTTTAAAATCTTTAACATCTTCTACTACAATATCTTTTACCAGATAGTCAATATTAGATTTAAATAAAAATTTCTTATCCATTGCATTATATATTAAAGCAACATATTTTTGGTCTTGTGGTAATTTTTCTTCATAAAAATAATCACCAATATCTTTATACACTACTAAGAAATGAACATAAACATTTTTTGATGAAGTAAGATTTTTCATTTCCATTTCAACCATATACCTTGCTTCTTTATCTAATTCTTCATATTCATCGTAAATAGTATTAAAATGGTAATCAGCCGATTTTCCAATTACTACAAGTACTCCTATATATATAACTAAAGTTATAATTATAAAAAAGGTCCTAAATACTTTTTTTATTCTTCTTTTTCTATCATAATTAAAAAACTTCTTTTTAGGCTTATTCATAAATAAATTATTTTTTTCTTCTTCAATATATTTATTAGACATTTGAACTTTTTCCTCTTTATTACCTTCAATAATCGTTTTCATTTTTTCTCCTCCTAAATATTAATTAATATTTAATATAACTATTTTTGAATCATTATAACATATTATATAAATTATGTCAATTAATTAGTATCAAGATGGGTGTTTAATATGTGATAATGTCACCCTATATAAAAAATTAGTAAATAAGTTTTTTCATATTTACTAATTTTTTATTATATGTTTTATATTTATTCTACTTGTATACCTTTTACTACATTTGAAGAGGCTGATTTTGTAGCTATCATACTATCTACTATACTTGAGCTTTGTACTGTATAATTTACTGTTATTTTTGCTGGTGATATAATCGAACTATAATCAAACATACTTGTATAATTTTCTATTTTATTTGATTTAATATTAATAGTAGTAGTCAAATTATTACATTGATAAAACATCATCATTGTATCTTTTGCATTATCAAAATTAAAGTTACTTATATTTATATTTTCTAATTTTTAATTTATTAATAATACTTTTACTTTAATTTCATAGAAACGATTTTTGAAATACCATATTCTTGCATTGTAACGCCATATGTTGATGAAGCTACTTCCATAGTACCTTTTCTATGCGTTATAACTATAAACTGAGTTTTTTTAGAATATTTTTTAATATACTCGGCAAATCTATGGACATTTACATCATCAAGTGCTGCTTCAATTTCATCAAGTATACAAAATGGCGGAGACTTTATTTTTAGTATTGCAAATAACAGTGCTGTTGCTGTAAGTGCTCTTTCCCCACCAGAAAGTAACATCATACTTTGTAATTTTTTTCCTGGTGGTTGAACCTCAATTTCAATTCCACTTTCTAATATATTTGATTCATCCGATAGTCTTAAATCTGCCTTACCTCCACCAAATAATTCTTTAAAAGTTTCATTAAAATTCTCTGTAATAATTTTAAACTGCTTAGCAAATTGATTTTTCATAATAGATGTCATATTAGAAATAAGATTATTAAGTTTTGACTTAGTTTCTTCTAAATCATTTTTTTGATTAGATATAAAATCATATCTTTCTTTAGTTGTTTTAAATTCTTCTATTGCACTTATATTTACTTCACCTAAATCTTTAATTTGTTTTCTAATATTTTCTGCCTTTTTACTTATTTGCTTTGTATCAAGCTCATCTACTTCAATATTTTCCAACATTTTTTTGCAACCAGAAATTGTAAGTTCATAATCTTCCCACATCTTATTTTTTATATTTTCTATTTCCAAATCAAATTTTACTTTTTTAGATTCAACCTTTGATTTTTCCTCTTTTAATTTTTCAATGTTTTTTAAACATTCAATTATATTTTCTTCTACTTTTTCTTGATTTACAGTAATTTCATTTTTTTCTGATTTTAATTTTTCTACTATTTTAGTAAATTCATCTTTAGAATTATGTTGAGATTTTATTGACTCTTTTAATTCTTCAATTTCTTTAATAGAATTTTTTATTTCTTCTTTTAATAATTCAACTTGTTCATTTTTTCTATCAATACTAAATTTAAAGTTTCCTATATCTTGTTCTATTTTTTCTTTCATCTCATCAATAGAAGACACTGTTTCATCAAAAGAAGAAAGTGATATTTTTAAGTTTACAATATCTTCATTTAAAAAATCCATTTCTTGCGATTTTTCTTTATTAAATCTTCTATATTCATCTACTACTACTTGATTTTTTTCATTTTCTTCGTCTATTTTCTCTATCTTTTCATTATATATTTCTATTTTTTGTAGTAATGAATTTTTCTCGTTTTCTAAAGTTTCTACTTCTAAATTTGAATTTTGTTTTGTTGTTTCTAATTTTTCTATTTCATTAGTTATATGTTCATATTTTTCATTATATTTTACAAGCTCAATATTTATTTCATCTTTTTTTACTTTATTTTCTTCCAAAATTGACTCAACCGAATCAATTTTCATTTTTATCTCATTCATTTTAGTAGCAATTTCGTTATATTCATTCTCATCTTTTGAAATGCTTTCTTTTAAATTTGCTATTTTTTCACTTCTACCTATAAGACCTGATTTAGATTTGGCAGTCTGTCCTCCAGTAATACTACCAGTTGCTGATATTAACTCACCAGCTAAAGTAACTATTCTTACACTATTTTTTAATACTTTGGACATTTTTATAGCATTATCTATTGTATCTACTATTACAGTTGTCCCAAGACTTAAATTTATAGCTTTAAAGTATTTCTTATCATATTTTACTAACTCTGATGCAACAGCAATATAGCCTTCGCATTTTGAAGCCTTCGATTTTAAATCAAATCTAATATCCTTTATACTAGTAAGTGGTAAAAAAGTAGCCCTTCCTAAAGATTTTTCTTTTAAGTATGAAATTATATTCTTAGCCTCATTTTCTGATTCTACTACTATATTTTGAATATAACCTCCAAGCGCTATTTCTATTGCATATTCATATTCCTCTTTAGTAGATATAAGACTTGCAAGTGTACCATATACCCTACTATTACTTTTAGAATATTCTAATGCACTTTTTACACTTTTATAATAACCTTCATTTTCTTTTTCTATATTTACTAAATAATTAAGTTTTGATGTACCTACCATTATCTTTTCTTTTAATACAGATACATTTTTCTCTATCTTTTCAAAATCTAATAAATACTCTTTTTTTATATTACTATTTAAATCTATTGTATTATTAATACTTGATAACTCTTTTGATTTTTCATTTAAAACTTGTGATATTTCCTCTTTTTCAAGATTTAATGAATCTTTAAGAAATATATTTTTTTGAGCTATTTTTTTCTTTTCTTCTATTTGTTTTTCATTTGCTTCAATTGTTGCTTCAATACTACTAATATCTACTTTCAAATCATATTTTTCATCATTTGATTCATCTATTTTTTTCTTTATTTCATCTATTTGAATATCTTTTTTATCTAAAGTATTCATTATTTTATTTAGCTGTTCTTGCTTTTCCTCTAATTCTATCTCGAACTTTTTCTTATTGTCAGACATTGATTTTCTTTTTTGTAGTCTTTTTTCAATTTCTTCTTCTAAAAGTAAAATCCTATTATTATCTTCTTCTACTTCATCTAATAATCTTTTTATATTTTGATTTCCATTTTCAATTTCAGTATTTTTTATTTCTATTTTAGATGAAAGTTTTTCTACCTCACTTTGCATATTAAAATACTTTTCCTGTGTTTCTTCAATTTTTAAAGTAATTTCTTGTATTCTTTCTTTTAAAGCGACTTTTTGTTCTTCAGATTCTTTAGATATTTTCAATTCATTTTCTATATCATTTTCAAAAGTATTTATTACATCGTCTAGTTTATTAAGATTTACAACATTATCATTAACCAAATTTACAAATAGCCTAACATCAAATATTTTTAGTTCATCTTTTAACATTAAATATTTCTTTGCTGTTTCTGATTTTTTTTCAAGTGGTCCAATTATATTTTCTATCTCACTTAATATATCATTTAAGCGTGCAAGTGTAGTTTGAGTATTTGCAAGCTTTTTTGTTGCCTCTTCTTTTCTAGTTCTATACTTAACTATACCAGAAGCTTCTTCAAAAATATGGCGTCTTTCCTCCGATTTAGTAGATAATATTTCATCTATTTTTCCTTGTGATATTATACTATAACCATCTTTTCCTACACCAGTATCCATAAATAACTCTTGTATATCTTTTAACCTACATTCATTATTATTTATTAAATAGTTTGACTCACCTGTTCTATATACTCTTCTTGTAACTACCACTTCTTTATATTCTACTGGAAGTGTTGAATCTGTATTATCAAGATATATAGAAACTTGGGCAAATCCAACTTTTTTTCTTGCCTGTGTGCCTGAAAATATTACATCTTCCATTTTTGAGCCACGAAGTGATTTTACACTTTGTTCACCAAGAACCCATCTAAGTGAATCTGATATGTTTGATTTACCACTCCCATTTGGACCTACTATTGTTGTAATTCCATCTAAAAATACTATTTCTGTTTTATCTGCAAAGGACTTAAATCCTTGTAATTCTATCTTTTTTAGCTGCATATCAATACCCCTTTTTCTCTACAAATTATATTATAAATAGACTTATTTTTCAAGTATTTTAAAATTTAATATATGAAAATAATATTTTTTCTAACTTTTTTTAATAAATAAAACCTAACTAAGAAATCTGCTTTCTTTAGCTAGGTTAATATCTATATTTTTACTTACATAATTTTTTACATCATACCATATTTTCTAGTAGAAGATTTAAATGTCTTATTACAAAGTTTATGCCATAATTTATACTCCTGCATATCTTTTGAAATAACTTCTATATGATATACATCTGAAGCAAGTTTTATAACTCTTGCAATATCAGATTCTTCAAAAAGAATATCTTTTATACAATCTGCATTAAATGTAATATATGATTGTCCTAATTTGTGCATAATTTTAGCATTTCTATCTGTATACTTGTTATTTTCCTTTACATCAACAATTTCTAATTTTATATCCCTTACTTTATAATTTACTCCATCTATTTCAATATTCTTAGAATTATCTACAAGCTCAAAAAATTCTGGAATCATAGTTTGAATATAGTTTGGAATTTTTAAAGATGATACATCTTGTCCTTTAGTAGTTTTTGAAGGAAGCTCATATATAAAATTAGTAATGTTATTTAAATTTACTTTTTTTACTTTTACTATTTCATCTTCAATAACTTGTTCATTTTCTTCATCTTCTTCTGTATAATCTAATTTCATATCGGCTTTTGAAAATAACATATCATTTATATCCAGTGTAGAATTAGCATCAAACTCCATATTCTTTAAAGTTTCATCATAAAACTCACTTTTTTCATCTATTACATCTTCTTTTTTGCTTTCTTCTTCATTAAAATCAACTAACTTTGCAAGATCAGCAAGATCTGTCATATCAGATAAATTTTCTACTTCTATTTCCTCAGTATCATTATTTTCTTTACTACTTTTTATATCTTTTTGTTCTGTTTGTTTTTCATTAATTGATTCTTCAACACCAGAAACATCTATATCTGAAATATCAAAATCCATATCTGATAAATCAATTTTAGGAATTTCTATACTATCAGTACTTTCAACAACATCATTAGAATCTGACTTTTCATCATTTGATTTATTTTGTTCTTGTCCAAGTAGCTCAGCAATACTTTTAACATTATGCACATATTGTCTAGTAGTAAATATTTCTTTCTTTTCAATCAATTCTTCAATTTTTACTTTAGTAAGTTTTTCAAATAACTCTTTTTCTATTGATTTAGTTAGATTTTTTATTTGCTCTTTATATAATTTTGCTTCTTTTTCATCTTCTAAATTAAATATAGATTTTGTATATATATTAAAATCTTCTGTCATACTTGTATCAGACATTTTCTCACCACAAGAATAAATTATTGCCTCTTTAGAAAATTCAAAAACACATAAATTTGAATTAAATTCTTTTATATAATTATTAGAATAATAATACACATCTTTTGTATATGTAAGTATATCTTCAAGCATCCCTCTTGTTGTATTTTTCTTATCTATACCAATGGCAAAATATATTTTAGCTTTACTATCTATCATACCTTCTTCGATTAATTTAAAACCTGTGTCTCTTAAATTACCACAAAAAAAGTAAGCTTTTTTTGGTTTATTCTCAAAAGCTTCTATTATTTGTGATGCTAACGTATTTTCGTTATTATTTTGCATAATTAAATTAACTTGCATATGCTCACCCCTCATATATACAATATATAATATATCAAAAAAAGAAAATTGTAAATAGAAATTTACAATTTTCCTTTATTTTTTATGATATTTTATTTAAAGCTAAAGCTCTTGCATACCAAGAACTTGCTTCATTTTTAATAATTTCGAGTAATTCCTTATTTTCTATATATCCAATATAATTATCTATAACTTTTGCTACTTCTATTTTTAACAAAATTTTTGTTATCTTATCATACAAATCAAAACGCACTAGTTTACCTAATATCAGAAATAAAAACTCACTACTTATTTTTGTTACATCAATATAATCAATCGCACTTATTATATTTTCTCGTACCTTCAGCTTTACAAAAATTTTTTCTAAAACATTATAATAATCATTATTGTCAAAAGCTGCCAATAAATATTTTTCATCACTAACTTTTCTTAAAGCAGCCTTTACTAACCCTTCATTATTATACTCACGAAATGCTATTTGTACTAATAAACTTTGGCTATATATCTTATTTTTTATAATTATTTTTTTTATAGCTTCAGATGATTCATTATCTAACATTTTCATCCAGTTATAATCACCATCAAAAAGACAAATAGCACTTATTCTTATTTGCTCAGCTTCTTTTATATCCTCAAATCTAGCTTTTAGGACATCATTACTACATTTTTTTAAAGAATCCAAACGAATATTTTCTGGTAACTTAAAATCTTCCGCTATAAGATTAGCAAGTTCAGCATTTTTAGTTTTTTCTAATATAGCTTCTATAATTCTCTCATCATCTTCTTGCTTAAATGCCTGTAACAAAATGGATTCATCATCAATTCTTTTAATAAGTTCTATTTTTTTGGCTACTTCAGTCATATTATTTCTCCTTTTAAAATTATTATATGGTTTTGTTATTTTTTCAATAACATTATATAACATTTTTAATTTTATGTCAAGCAATATCTTTTTATTACTACTTAAATATACAATTAAAAACTATATAGATTAAATCATATAACCTATATAGTCTTTTTATTTTAAAATTCTTCGTACTTACATTTCTTTCCAAGACCTGGCATTGTCATTATATTTCCTGTATATACTACAATAAATCCTGCTCCACTATTTACTTTTATATCTTTAACATTTATATAAAAATTGGTTGGTCTTCCAAGTAATTTTGGATCATCAGATAAAGAACTAGGATTTTTAGCAATACAAATTGGTAATTTAGCAAATCCAAATTTTTCAATACTATTTATCTTATCATTTGCCAAATTGGAATATTTTACTCCATTTGCACCATATATTTTCTTAGATACAGTTTCTATTTTATCTTTTATACTACTATTATCCTTATATAAAGTTTTAAAATTTGAACTTTCACTATCTAGTGTATTGCAAACCATTTTAGCAAGATTTACTGCTCCATTAGAGCCTTCTTTATATGCTGTTGATACTTCACATTTTACACCCAATTTTTTTAAATATTCTTGTACGTAATTTATTTCACTTTCTGAATCATTATCAAATCTATTTATACATACAACTACTGGAACACCAAATTTTTTTACATTTTCTATATGTTTTTGCAAATTACATATTCCTTTTTTTATAGCTTCAATATTTTCCATATCAAGTAAATTTAAATCTATACCAGCATTATATTTCATAGCCTTTATAGTAGCCACAATAACTGCCATATCAGGTTTTAAATTTCCAATCCTACATTTTATATTAAAAAACTTCTCTGCCCCAAGATCAGCTCCAAAGCCTGCCTCTGTTACCACATAATCTGAAAGTTTTAATGCCATTTTAGTAGCTATTAAACTATTACAACCATGTGCAATATTTGCAAATGGACCAAGGTGCATAATACATGGATTGTTTTCCACAGTTTGCACAAGGTTTGGATTAATAACATCTTTTAAAAGTGCATACATGGCATTAGTACAATTTAAGCTTTTTACATATACTGGCTTTTCATCATTTGTATACGCAATTAACATATTATCAATTCTATTTTTTAAATCTATCTCATTTTCACATAAATCACAAATTGCCATAAGTTCACATGCAGATGTTATTTCAAATCCTGTATTTCTTTCTATACCATTTGTCTTTCCACCAACTCCAATTGTTATATTTCTTAAAGCCCTATCGTTCATATCTACTACTCTTTTTATTAATACTTTATCCTTATTAATATTTAAAGTATTTCCTTGATAAATATGGTTATCAATTATTGCACATAACAAATTATTAGCACTACTAATAGCATGAAAATCACCTGTAAAATGTAAATTTATATCTTCACTAGGTTCCACTGTTGATTTTCCGCCACCAATTGCCCCACCTTTTATTCCAAATACTGGTCCTAAAGATGGTTCCCTAAGTACTACTAAAGTTTCTTTTCCAATTTTATTCATAGCCATAGAAAGCCCAATAGATTGCGTAGTTTTTCCTTCACCAAATGGCGTAGGGTTTATTGAAGTGACAAGTATTAACTTTCCATCTTTTTTATCTTTTAATTCTTTAATATAGTTATAATCTATCTTAGCTTTATACTTTCCGTACATATTTATATATTCTTCTGATATTTTTAACTTATCTGCTATCTTTTTTATTTCTTCCATTTAACCACTCCTTTTTAGTCAGTTATAAATTTTGTATTGTCTTTTTTTAGTATTGTATATACAACTACTGATACTGCAAATCCAAGAAGTATTCCACCCAGTACATCTCCAAAAAAATGTACACCTAAATATATTCTTGTAAATCCTATAATTATTGGTAACAAAAAACACATAATTAAACAAATTGTTTTTTTCTTTTTATTATATATATTTTTTATTACAAGTATTCCAAGCATAGTACAAATTGTTGCATTTATCATAGAATGACCACTTGGAAAACTATAACTTGTTTCATTTACAAGCTGTAAAATATTTGGTCTTTGTCTAGCAAAAATTTGCTTTAATACTAAATTTATTACTTCAGAAGTTATAACGGCAATAGATACAGGTATTCCAATTTTTTCTCTTGTTTTTTTATATAACAACAACATACTACAAAATATCATTACTGTAACTCCATCTCCAATATGTGTTATACACTTTATTACATTATTTAAAATTGGTGACATATGCTCAACTGATTCGTTATATACCCATGTTTCAAAATTTGTACTAATTCCAGCTTTTATAGATATTGCTAAAAATATAAATATGATAATTGGAACTATTATTAATATTATTTTTGTTTTATTAAATTTTTTTAGAATCAATTTTTCACCTCTTTACTACATATTATATTTTGTATTACTACCGTCCATATCTGATGAATCATCTAATAGAAATCTATTATTTGAGTTTAGACAAGATACATATGATTTATTTTCTTTTTCATCATTTGAAATATTATTATAATTGTGAAATGATGAATAAAGTGGTTGAAACATTTTCAAATTAAAGTAGTCATCAACTTCTTTTGCAGTTGCTTCCTTTTTATCAAATAAACGAATATTAATTAAATCACCTTTTTGATAACCCTTTTGAAGCGTATTAGTTGTTTTCATAATTATAATGTTATAACCTAGTTCTCCCTCCAAAAGTGAAATTACTTTTTCAAGTACTTCATTATCTAAATAATGATAAGGCAAATATCCTGAATCAATAATTAATTCTTGTCTATCATAAACGTTAAAATAATATATATAATCTCTAAAAAACCTCTCTATATTAGGTTTTAATAGTTTAAATTTCATTTCTGGACTATCAGTCTTTAAAAGCCTCATTCTTTCTACATCAATTAGCATAATATCACCCTTTTTTACTATATTATATTATACTGATATATTAAAGTCAATAAAATTTCATATAAAAAAAGCCATAAAATCTTATACAATTATACAAGATTTTATGACTTAAACAATTACTAGCCTTTGTAGGCTTTTTCTAATTCTTCTGCGGTAGCTATTTTCTTTTCTAACAAAAGATTAGCAACCCTTTCAATAGCTTCTTTTATATTCTTTTGATTCATCATTTTTCTTACCCTATCTGATAACTCTTTTAATATATCTTCAACTTTGTTTGTAATTTTATCTTTTTTTTCATTACTAATATATCTATATTCTTCTTTGAATATTGCAGGCATATCATTACTACCACTTTTTACTAAAGAAAATTTCGTAATCATCTCTTTTGCAATTTCAGTTGCTTTTAATATATCCGAGCTAGCACCAGAGTCCCAAGCAGCAGATAAATATACTTCTTGAGAAATACGTCCTGCAAGTAATGACATTATTTGAGTTTCATAATATTCTCTATTTTTTAAGCAAAATGAATCTTTCGTATCATATATATATGCCCCTAAAGTTTCCTCAGATGGTACAATTGAAACAGCAATAGGTTCTTCTTCCTCTTTTAGCATCGTTTCCATTGCAAATACATAATGTCCTGATTCATGATATGCTATTGACATTGCTCTTAAAGTTGGCCATTTTTCAAACTTTTTATAATACTTTTCAAAAACTTTATCAACATCTTTTCTTTCTAATTTATCAGAATTTCTCATTTTTGCAACAGCCATACTTCTATCAAATAAATCTAATGATTTATCAGGATTATGACCATAAAAATCAAATGCTGATGCACATACTATAATATAATCTAATAAATTATCAACTACAGACACACCATGATACTTTGACAAGTTTTTTATTCTTTCTGAAATCATAGATTTTACTTCACTATGTTTTGGTTCTTTTACAATAGTTTTTTCAAATCTTCTTTTAAATGCCAAATCCCTTGTTATATATTTTTCATATTCATCTAAGGTTGTAGAACCAATAAATATTACATCATTTCTCGATAAAATTGGTTTTAAAGCTCCACTTAAATCAACTCCACTACCTTCAGAGCTACCAGCCCCCATCATTTGGTGCATCTCATCTACAAATAATATTATATTTGGAGTTTTCTCTAAAAACTTCTTTAAATTATTTACTTTCTCCTCAAATTCTCCTCGATATTTTGTACCAGCAATAGCTGCTCCAACATCTAACTCTATTACTGTATAACCAAAAAATTCTTTTGGACAGGTTTCGTTAACAATTTCTTGTACTAAAGCTTCAACGATAGCAGTTTTTCCAACTCCCGCCTCACCAACTAATACAGAATTTCTTTTTGTTCTTTTTGAAAAAATTGTCCAAAGTTCAAAAATTTCTTTTTCTCTACCAAGAATATCACACTTTTGGCCTAATGTATATTTATCGTTTAAAACTGTACAACAATTCTCAAGTTTTTTTGGAAGAATTATTTTGGTTTTTGAACTCGTAACATCATAGATTTGTCCATTTTGTTCAATAAATTCTAAAATTTCAGCCATTTCAATTTGCAAACTGTCTAATATAATTTTAACCATCTTATATGCACTACTATTTTCATTTTTCAAAATCGAATATAACAAATTATCTATATCTAAATAATTTTGTCTTGCCAAAATACATCTTGTTGCAGCGTCTTCACAAGCTTCTAAAAGTTTATTTGAATAGACAATATCTAAATTAAATTCAAGTTCTCCTTCATCACCTAATGGAATTAGGATTTCACTTAAAACTTGCATAACTTTATCTTTTAAATCATTATCTGATACCTCTTCAAATGCTTCTTCAGAGACTTCACTTTTATTTAAATCATTATCTTCAGATTTTGATTCTTTAACTTCAATTTTTGTTTCTTCATCATTTTTAAAACATTTTTCGGCAGCCTCTTTACCAAAAACATCTTCAAAATTTTCCTTACTATAAAGTAAAGAAGGTACTACAAGTTCTGGCATAACCATTATTCCATATTCACAAAAAAACTTATTAATTAAAGCTTCTTTAAAACCAAAAATGGACATCATTACATATGCTGATCTTATAGTTTCATCATCAAACATGTTTGAAATTATACTTGCCTTTTCAAAAACTTCCCGTACTCCTGCTGTTACATTAATGTTTTCAAAGTTACCCATTTTTTTCTCCTCCTAATTTTAAATTATTAAATTAAATAATTTTTAACTTCTTTCTAAAATTTAGAAAAAATAATTTTTTATTTTCTATATTATATATTACCATCCTTTAAATGTCAACTAATGATTAAAAATTTATTTACTTTTCAAATATTTTAAAAATTATATAAAAGACTAATACAATTTTTGTAATTTTTTTATTTTTCCATATTTTATGAATTTTTTTTTTATTTTTGCACAAAATATTGACAAATGATAAAAAATAGTTTAAAATATAAAAGTGACTGATGGTGGATATAGTTCAGTTGGTTAGAGCGCCAGTTTGTGGCACTGGAAATCATGGGTTCGAGTCCCATTATCCACCCCATCGCTTTAAATTATAAATATAATATATTGGGCTGTCGCCAAGCGGTAAGGCACCAGACTTTGACTCTGGCATTTCGCTGGTTCGAATCCAGCCAGCCCAGCCAATAAAAAGCCAGTGATTTCAAACATTTCACTGGTTTTATTTTTTATTACTATTTCATTCTAGCAACTAATTTATATATTGGTCCCTTAGGTGAAAACTTTTCTTCATACTCAGTCACAATATTTTCTATATCTGTTTTATGAAGGTCCAAATATACTTCTAAAAATTCCATACCATAATTTTGCATACTTACTAAACTATATTCAAACAATATTCTATTGTCAGTTTTAAACTCAATTATCCCATCATTTTTTAATATTTTCTTATATTCTTCTAAAAAATCCTTGTACGTAAGTCTTCTTTTGGTATGCTTTTTCTTAGGCCATGGATCACTAAAATTAAGATATAATTTCTCAATTTGATTTTCATGAAATATGCTACTTAAATCTTTTGCATCAAAGGACATTAAATACAAATTATTCAAAGAAATATTATTTTCTTTTTCAAATCTATTTATTTTTTTTATTGCAAGTGCTAGTACTGGTTTAGAAACTTCTACACCAATATATATATCATCTTTATTTATACTAGCAAGTTTTGATATAAAATCACCTTTACCCATTCCAACTTCTAAATATATCTTTCTATTTTTATTTTCACAACTATTTATTATTTCTTGAATTTTATCTTTATTTTCTATATACCTTTTTTCATTTTGCAACTGTTCCTCTGCTTTTGGATTAAATCTTACTCTCACGTCATTTCTCCTTTTTAAATTAAATAAATTTTATAACCACTAAATTAACAATACTTATAATCATACAAATTACAAACGTTACTAATAAAAAACTTTTATTTAAATACAGATTTAAAGCTTCATTAGACTTTTGCACTTCTTTTTTATTATCTTTGAATTTATTTTTTAAATTTATAAATCTTTCATTTATTATACTTGATAAATTCATAGATAAAACAATATTAAAAGATAATGCCAAAGTACTTAATATTACAGAAGCTGACAAAAAAGTTTTATTACATGTTGGTAAGAAAAACATATTAACTACATTAAATGCCATATAATATGAATAAAATATAGTAATAATAGATAGATTTTTTACAAATGGAATTAACGCTAAAAGAAACGCTAATACACTTGCAAACGCGAAACCTATTTGTAAAATATTAGTATTTGTTATAGCATTTATATCTTTGGTAAATGGAATATTAAAATCTATTGTAGTCATTCCAATATAAAAAGCTATTAAAAATATAATTAAACTTACTACAAATACAATTATTTGTTTTTTCATAAAACATTCTTTATATGCCTTCAAATATTGTAATAACATATTTTTTTTACTTATATTGTTTTCATTTTTAATTTTCTTTTCCATTTTACTCCTCTATTATCATAAAATCTATTTGTTTTGATTTAACATCACATCTAATAAGTTCTACATTTACTTTATCAGATGCCTTATATACTTTTGATGTTTTTCTACCAATTAATATCTTCCTATTTTCATCATATTCATAATAATCATCATTTGGCATATAGTTAAAAGGAACTAACCCTTCAACTGTATTTTCTAATCTTACAAACATACCAAAAGATGTAACTGAAGATACTACTGCTTCAAATTTTTCACCAATAAATTTTTCCATATACATAGTTTTATATAAATCATCAAAGTCTCTTTCTATAATAGTTGCTTGCTTTTCTGCTTCAGACGAAGTTAAGGCATACTTTTGTGCCTGAATTTTATATTTACTAATTCTATCATCTGGTATAATAGTATTTGACTCTATATAATCAGATATAACTCTATGTATAAATAAATCTGGATACCTTCTAATTGGTGATGTAAAATGGCAATAATATTTAGCTGCAAGTCCAAAATGTCCATCACATTCTTCACTATATTTTGCAAGCTTCAATGCCCTTAACATATATGTTGAAATAAATTTTTTTTGCTCCTCATCTCCAAACTCTTCAAGTAAACTAGATAATACCTTTGGCTGTATATTTTTTATTCCTTTTATGTGTTTATTGTAACTTGTAAGTACTTCATTAAGTTCTCTTACTTTTTCTTCATCAGGCTTTTCATGTATACGATACAGAAATGGTAACTCTAAAAAGAAAAATTTTTTAGCTACTGTCATATTAGCAATAAGCATGAATTCTTCTATTATATCATTTGCTATTGTTTTATCATATGGTTTTATATCTACTAAATTTGAATTTTCATCTAGTACTATTTTAGTGTCAGGTATATCAAAATTTATACTACCCATTTTTTTTCTTTTATTATTTAAAATTAAAGCAAGCTCTTTCATCACATATAAGTCTTTAATATATGGCTCATATTCTTTTAATACTTCCTTATTTGAATTTGTAAGTACTTTATACACCTTATCATATGTCATACGTTTTGTAACTTTTATAACGGTTTTGAAAATATTACTATCTATTACATTTCCTTTATTATCAATTGTCATATCAATAGCAAGTGATAATCTTTCTACACCTTGATTCAAACTACAAATTCCATTTGAAAGTTTTTTTGGAAGCATTGGTAAAACTGTGCCTGGAATATATATACTTGTACCACGATAAGAAGCCTCATTGTCTAAAGCACTTCCATCTTTTACATAATGTGATACATCTGCTATATATACTGAAAGTAAATACTTATCATTATTTATTTTTTTAACAAAAACACCATCGTCTAAATCCTTAGCATCATCACCATCAATTGTATATACTGTATTTAATGTTCTGTCCTCTCTACCAATTTTTTCACTATCTTGTACAATATCTGGAATTTTTTCTAACTCTTTTTCTATTCTTTCATCAAATATTTCTAATGTATCTAAACAATAGGATTTATATAAAGCCTTTACTTCAATATTATCTGTATTTTCATCTCCTATTATATTAACTACTTTTCCTTCAGCCTTAGATTTTCCATTAGAGTATTTAAGAATTTCTACTTCAACCATTATTCCATCTTTTATATTCATAGCATATTTTTTTGGTATATATATATCTTTTATCTTATTATCAATTGGTTCTACAAACCCAAAATTACTATTTTTTATAAATCTTCCTACTACTTTTGAAGTATTCCTTTTTAGTATTTTTATAACTTGACCTTCTGCACTTTTATTATTTGATTTTTGCTTAATGATTTTTACTAAAATATCATCATTACTCATTGCTGTATTTGAATATTTCGATTCAATATATATATCTTCACCATTTTCACAAATTCCAAACCCAAATTTTTCAGATTTTGCTACATACTTACATTTTACTATTTCTTTTTTTGAGCTAGTCAGTACATATCTTTTACTATCATCAACATATACTAATCCTTCTAATTCCAGCTCATTTAACATTTTAAAAAGTATTTCCTTTTCTTCTTTTTTCACATTTAAAATATTAGCAATTTGTTTAGCTGTCATTATACAATACGAGTTATCTAAAAAAAAGGAAGTTAATACTTCCTTTTTTCTTATATACTCATCTTCACTTATATTAAAAATATTACTTTTATTTTCACATTTTTTTCTCATAATTCACCTATTTATATATTTATTTTATAATTGATACTGTTGTTAAAAAACAAAGTATACAAAATACTACTGATAAAAAAACAGTATATTTTGACAAAACACCATCTAGTGTTTTTGATTTATTAGCTCCATAAAAAGTATTAGAGCCAGTTATAGATGATTGTGAATCTTTACTATTTTGAAGCATAACGATAATTGTTAGAATTATTCCAACTAATACTGTAACTACTGATAATGTCCAATCTATCCAACCCATTATTATATTCCTCCTAATTATTTACGATTTTTTACATAACAATTATATCATAAATTCTAAAAAAATCAAGTTTTTATTAAAAAATACAAAAACTTAATCTAAAAATTAAGTTTTTATAGTAAATAAATTTGTAACTATTGAGTATGCTTGTACATATCATATAATATATATTTCTATTATATATATAAGGAGGTGATTTAAATGTGGAATAACTGTGGACTAATTTCTATTTTATTTAGTTTAGTAATTAGTATATTAGCTACTATATTATACTTTTTTGGTAACTTACCATTAATATTCATACCTGTTGCAATATCACTTTTAATAGCAATTATTATGCTTATTTTACTTACAGTACTGTTAACAAAAAAAGACTATCGTATTCAAATATGCTTAAATAGTGTTTTAGGTCAAATTATCTTTTCAATACTTGGCACAATAGCATTTAGCATGATATATTTATCTAGACTTTTAATACCAATTAGTATAATAAATTCAATATTAATATTTTTCAACGCTTTTTTCTTTGCTTTAATGATGATAAGTTTTGCAATGTTTATTTATTGCTTAAGAATACACTGTATAAATCAAATTTCAACAAATGAGAATGAAAAAGTATAATAAACATCACGCATATAACAAAAAATAGGCGAATTCGCCTATTTAATACATAACTTTTTTTTCTAACATATAAAAAATTTCATCTATTTTCTTACTATTTAATTTAGTATTTAATAAATATATGTCATTATATAATTTTTTATACTCTTCTTTTAAAGTATTTTTATAGTCTTCGTTACTATACATAGTCTCTATTTCTTCTAAATTTGAAATTATTAAATTTGTATAATATTCATAGCCATATTCTATATTTTCACTAAACTTAATATCTACTAATTCTTTCATATACCTTCTAAAATATTGTATACATTTAAGTAATGTATCTATATTATATTTATCATTATTTTTTAAATCAATCAGCCTTTTTTCTAAATCTAAAATAATATTTATTTTTTCAGTCTTATTTTGAAAATGACTTTCATTTATATTTAAACACATATCATAATCTTCTAATAATGAAAGTATATACACATTTTCACTTTTATCCAATGATATTCTTTTTTTCTTTATTTTAATACTTTCTATAATTTCATTTTCTATAATATTTCCATTTAAAAGTTTTGGTACTCTCATATAGTATGCTGTATTTGCTTTTAACAATATTATAGTTACTACAATACTTAAAATAATAGCTATAATATAATACAAATTATATAAAAGTACTTTCAAATATTCCAAATTATTTTTTTCACTATCTTTAAAATAAAATTTACCATTTTCTTTTCTTACTACTATCCCCAACAATATTGCAAATATACACATTACAATCATAAAAGAAAAATTCAAATCAAATAAAGATGTTATATATATAACTATTATTAAAAGCTTTTCAATACTATTTTTACTATTTTTAATACTTAATATCATAATAGCTAAAAATATTATAATTCCTATAAGACCCGATTCAACAAATATCTGAATATATATATTATGCACCTCTGTTGATGAATAGTTGCTTTCTTTTACCATGTCACAAGTATTTTTAAAGGCTTCTCCACCTAAACCTATCAAAATATTTTTTAATGAGCTAGTTGATATCTTTATAGCATCTTTTATATATAATAAACGCTGCGTATAGCTTGTATCACCATTTACTAAATCTTTTGTTCTATACATGATTTCAGATGGAAATAACAAGTAATCTATATAGTTTTTCCTATTATTTATTAAAATATCTGTTACTTCCAATTTTCCTTTTTCACATTCAATATTTATAATCATATATTTAAAATCATTATCTGGCATATAATCAAATTTAAAACAATTAGTTGTATTTGAATAATAACCAAATGATTTTATTTGTTTTGTTTCTAATTTTTTATTTACTACAAAAAATCTTACAGTATATCTAGTATCTTCCAATTTAGGTTTTATATTTACTAAAACTTCATTTAATTGATTTTTGTTTAAATTATATATATTTCTTGATATACTATTATTATTTGCACTACTATTTAGATTTATTGGTTCTTTTATATAAAAAATTAAAATAAAAAATAAAATCATAATTATAGTGAATATAAATTTAAAAACTACACTTATTTTTATGTCTTTCCTTAATTTTTTAACATTATTTATAACACTTTCTTTATTAATAATATTAAAAAATATAAATACTATAAATGTCAAAATAATTGATGCTACAATTATTAAAATATATGTATATGTTTTATTTATTTGTAAAATTTTCATAAACAAATTAGAATACGTAAAGCTTAAAAGAAGAGTAACAAAAATTAATGGTTTATTCTTACTTTCTTTATTTATAAATACATATATTGTATAAATTATACATACAACTAATATAACTCTAGATTGTGATAATATAATTGAAGCAAAATATATAAATATACATAAAAACATCAACAGATATTTTATAGTCCTAATAATATTATTGTTAATTTTTTCAATTTTTAAATTTTTAATAACATCTAACAAATAAATATATGATAATAAGCAAATCAAAGAAAATACATTTGCATATTGTATTGTTGATGACATTCTTGATAAATTATTTGTAGTAAGATAACCAGAATCTACGCTCTCTAATATATTTATTAAATACCTATTTGAAATTCCATCAATTCCAAGGAAGCACAAAATTAATGTTATGAATAGTATTGAAAAAACATATACTTTTTTATTATTTGATCTTTTTACTATAAAATAAATTATATATATGTTTAAATATCTAATCATTTCAAATATACTATCAGACAAATTTGAATAGTTACCAAATATTACTGGAAGTGTATATGCAGCTACCAATAACAGTAGCATTAATTCAATTATATCAAATTTATAACTATTTTCTTTTATACTGTCTTTTCTTTTTTTAATATATTTTTTTAAAATAATTGATAAATAATAACAAAAAATATATATAGTACCAAGTGCTATTATTACCAAATTAAAACTTAAACAGTCCGTTTTATAAAAGCCACCTTTTTTTATTGACAATATAACTAAAAACAAAATTAATATAATATCTATAAGGCTCTTTAATATATTTTTTAAATTCATTCTAAATTCTCCATTTTTCATATTATACCACGGAAAAGTAAAGAAAAAAAGAGAATAATAGTATTTATGTTACAATGTTTAATACATATAAAAAATATAACTGTATACTTTTTATTTATACAGTTATATTTCTTTATTCTACTCGAACTTCTTTTGTTTACATATATGTAAAATATAATTATATTTTATGACAATTTTTCTAATTTTTATAATTCATTTACCAAATTTTCTAATTCAATAATTTTTTCTTCAAAATACTTAAATGCGTCCTTAACTGGTTTGTCTGTTTCTAAATCAACATCAACCAATCTTAAAAGTTCTAAAGGATCCTTTGAGCCTCCAAGCTTTAGCATTTCTATATATCTTTTTTTATATTCCTCATCACCAGATAGTATTCTTGTTGCAATAGCTATTGCAGATGAAATTCCTGTTGCATATTTATATACATAAAAATTTCTATAAAAATGTGGTATTCTGGCCCAATTATATTTTCCATATTCATCTGGCTTTACTATATCACCTAAATATCTATAATTTATATTTTCGTATATATTACACACTTCCTCTGAAGATAAAGGAATGTCATCTTCAACATATTCATGCACTTTTTTTTCAAACTCTGCAAACATTGTTTGCACAACCAAAGTTCCTCTTATAACATTTAAAAGAGAACTCAAATAATATGCTTTCATTTTTTTATCTTTTTCATTTTTTATTAAATACTCTGAGAGAATTATTTCATTTACAGTAGATGCAACTTCGGCAACCATTATTGTATAATCTGAATTAAACAAATTCTGATTTTTCATACTAAAATATGAATGCAAACAATGTCCAAGTTCATGGGCAAGTGTTCTAAGTGAATCTATATCATCAACAAAATTTAAAAGTATATATGGATGTACTGAATAAACTCCCATATTATATCCACCTGAATATTTTCCTGCCCTTTCATATACATCTATCCATCTTTCTTCAAATGCTTTACTTAATATTTCCGTATATTCATCTCCAAATAATGATAAAACTTTCATTACAATATTTTTTGAAGTTTCAAAATCATATTTTTTCCCATTTGTATTTAAAGTTTCTAAAAAAATATCATATTGATTTAACTTTTCTACACCTAGTAATCTAGCTTTTAATCTTAAATATCTGTGATATACTGGTAAATTTTCATTTACTGTTTCTATCAATTTTTCATAAACTTTTATAGTTGAATTTTCTGATTCAACAGCCTTATGTAATGATGAACTATAATTTCTAAGATTTGCAGTTATTACATCTTTTTTTACTGAACTTAAATAATTTTGAGTAATTGTATTAATATATTCCTTATATTTCTTTAACATTGTTTCGTAAGCTTGTTTTCTCACATTTTCATCATTGCTCATAACATATAACGAATAATTAGCATGAGTAAGCATTACTTCTTTTTTATTTTCATCAAAAATTGTACCAAATTTAAAATCTACATCACAAAGTAAATCATATATATTTGAAAAACTTTCCAACACATTTCCATATTTTGAAATTACATATTCTTGCTCTTTTGTTAATATATGTTTTTTATTTTTTATAATTTCATTTATTTCTCTTTCATATTTTTTCAATCTTTCATCTTGATTAAAAAAATCTCTCAATTTTTCTTCTTCTATATTTGTAATTTCAGGTTCAACAAAAGAATTAGCTATTTTAGCTTTTGATAAAAAATCCTCTACTTCATTATATAGTTTACTAGCTTTAGAATCAGACATATCCATATGATAATTTAACATAGCATATGCTTGTATTTTTATAATTTTAGTTTCTATTTTTTCCATTAATTCATATACTCCAAAAAGCATATCTGAAGAGATATTTATTTTTTCTTTATACTCATCTAAATAACTCAGTAATTTTTCGCATTCTTTAATATCCTCTTTTAATTTTTCTTCATTTTCATATATATCCTTTAAATTCCATTTATATTTTTTATCTATTTTATTTTTATTCATAAAGCTTCCTCCTATTTTTATTATATATTATTTACTTTATTTAATCAATATTATGATAAAATTAGACAAATAAAACGATATAACCTAACAATTTTAAGTTATACCGTTTTATATTTCATACCCTTTTATTAAAATTTTATTTATAATTTTTTTATAAAATCTAAAATTCTACATTTTATTTTTTCATCCTTTTGATTTTCATATACAAATTTTAAAGCAAGTTTAACAGCTTCATTAGGACTATATGCAAAGTCAATTTTACATCCTATATTTATTAGTTTTTTCTCTAAAATATATGAATTTTCATTAAAATTTTCCTCATTATCTTTTTCTTTTAATAAAATAATATAATTTTCAATTTTATCATATGTTGAAAAAATAGATAAAGGTACATCTGTTATGATATAATCAACTTTTCCAATAAGACTCAACATCCTCCTATTTTGATTATTAAAAACATATAAATTATCATCTAAATTTTCTATTAAATGACTATCATATATTTCTTCCTTTACAAACTCAAATGCCATTTCAACATCAACTGGTATTTGCCTCAAATTATACATTATACCATGCACAGCAGTTGTTTTTCCTATATATGAAGACCCCATTACTGATATACAAATAGAATCTTTCTTTTTATCTTTTTTATCTATTTCTATTTTTGGCATTGCTCTAGAAATAGACATTGCTTTTTCAATCATTTCACTATGTTGAAAAGCTAAAAATTTATACCTTATACTATTTATCTCATAAAAGTCAAGATCATATAACTCTGAATTTTGCTTTAATTTTTCTCTAAATTTTTCTATTTTATCCTCAATAAGTATACTAAAACACTGACTTGATCCACCTCTAGTACCAGCAACTAATACATCTTCAGAACTATAAATTCCAACTTTTTTCATAGTTGTAAGATTTGTATCTATGTTCTCAAAGGTAACTGGTGGCTGCAAAAAAGATTCATCAACAATCTTTAATAATAATCCTGTTTCTTCCCTTACAATTCTTAATACTGCACTTTCAGGCGATTCAAAATTTTTAATTGCTCCACCTGGCAGAGCAAGTACACCTGGAAAATCTTGTTTTTTATTATCTCTTTTTCCAAGAAGTACATATAATATTTGTGTATCAATATCCTTAAATAAAATTACCATATCAACAGTTTGTCTTCCTGGTACAAAGTGAACTGCATTTTTTGTATTTGCTAAAAGTATACTCTTAAAACAATCATTAGTCAATAAAATTTGTAAAACTGAAAAAGGAACAAATCTCTTTATTTTAGAAAAATCGTTTTCTATTATTGCATTTCTTACATCAGTAGCACGATATTTAAAAGGATACTTTAACTCAAAGTCTTTTACTTCTATTTCTTCATTATGCTTTCTTACAATATCATGTACCCACTCATTCCCAGTTGCAATGCAAGAAACATTTTTTAATTTACAGATATTTACAAGTTCACTATACCATTTTTCATCTTCCTTATAATCTGATAAATGAATAAATTCATACTTTTCTTTACATATATGAGCTTCCTCAAGCATTGCTCTTAACATCTTTTCACGCAAAAATGCAGAAATAGAATATCTTGTTTCTCCATGTTCATAACATGAACCAATTATAATTATAACAGTATCAAATTTTTCAAATAGCGTTAATAAGTAATATAAATGTCCATAATGTGGTGGCATAGTTCTTGCAAGCCATGCAACATTTTTCCTACAATTTTTTTCTTTTAATTTTTCCATAATAAGAAATCCTCCTATAAATTATTATTCAATTTAATATAGTTTTAAAGGCTATTATATCAAAATATATTTATTACGTCAATAAAATACATATAATTATCTGTTTAGTACGTAATAGTATTAGTCTATAAGTATAAAAATTAACTTTTAAAAAAGCCAATTGTTCTTTTACTTAAATATCGCTACCTTTATTATTTATTTTAATTCGACATAAAAAAAATATATTTTTTATACTTTCCTGTACATAATTTTTTTTGTAAATTTTATGCAAAATATTGACAAGTTTTATTTAATGTGCTAAAATATAACAGTAATATAAATGCTCCAGTAGCTCAGCTGGATAGAGCAACGGCCTTCTAAGCCGTGGGTCGGGCGTTCGAATCGCTTCTGGGGCACCAGTTACTTAGAGTTAAGCAGATTTTCAAATTTTTGCTTAACTTTATTTTTGCTAATTTTTAGTTCGGGACTTACGGACTCATCATCTTATGAAAAAGTAAAGGTGGTGAATTTTTTTTTACTGGGAAAAATACTTAAATTTTATAATGTTATAATATAAATACAACAAGATGTTGTACAATAAATCGGTCAATTTAGTTCGGGAAGATAGCTGTAACTATCTTCTTATGTTTGTATATAAATTAATAAATAGCATAAAATAATAGTAGTCTAGCTGTAACTAGACTATTTTGTGTTATTTTTTTATTTATTTCATTTAGCTCTATTATAATTAAAAGCATTAGAAATAGAATTATTATTGTATCGGTCAATTTAGTACACCAGAGTAGGTGCTTTTATTATAACATTTTTATACTAATATAATTTCTGAAAAACCTAATCTTTGGCTAGCAAATTTAACAGTAATATTTCCATTAACACAAACTTCACTAATAATCTTTTTTAATAATTCTTTTTTATTCATAAAATTTCTCATACCTCTATTATACCACACCTGCCGCGGGCATAGGGTGAAGTAATCACTGATTATTTTCATAAGGCGATTTTATCATAGATTATTCACAAAAAGATTACATAATATTTACTTTTTACTAAAAATGTGGTATAATATATTATAGTTATATTTTTAAAAGTAAAAATATTTTTTTATTATGTAAAAGGAGAATACTATGGAGAAAAAATTATCAACTTTTAAAGAAATGTGCTATGAAATTACTAAAATTATTCAGTATTACGCCAATCGAGGATTTGAACATGCAGTCATTTATCCAAATATTTATCCTTATAAAAAAATTCTGCCAGTTGAAATGGTAAATATGCTTTTAGATTTAGGTTTTAACTATGGTGTAAGAAATAACACCTCAGTTATAGGCTGGCATGATGCAAAAAAAGATATGAAAGGTAAAATATATGGAAAGGAATTTGAGAAAGCTAAATATAATTACTTCGAAAAAGATTTTGATATAACAAAAGTCAAATTATTTAATGAAATGCCATATTTTCATCCGATATACTATATTGAAATTTTTGCAACAGAAGCAAAAGAAATATCAGATGAAAAACCAGTTCCATACAATACCAACCCTTTCAAAAAGCCATGGAAATAATAAACGCAAGGTGCGTACTTTATTTATTCGCACCTTGCTATTTTTTGCGTAAAAATAAACCCACAGTTCTACTGGGGGAAAAAGAACTTATAGTTTTGCAAAAGGTATCAAAAAAAACTCCTACTATGATATAATAAAAATAGGTTTGACGGCCTGAAACAAAAATCATAGAAAGGAGTGGTCGTATGAAAAACGACACTAATAGTTTAGCACATACAACATGGAAATGCAAGTATAATATAGTGTTTGCATCAAAATTTAGAAGAAAAGAAATATATGGAGAATTAAATTCGGAAATAGGATTAATAATAAGAGAATTATGTAAAAAAAGTGGAAATAATAGAGGCAGAAATTTGAAAGACATGAAAATTTAAAGTATAAATATGGAAATCGTGTCTTCTGTTCTAGAGGATATTACTGTAGTACAGTAAGAAAAAATAAAAAAACAATAGAAAGTTATATAAAAAATCAGTTAAAAGAAGACATGATGTCAGATCAAATAATAATAATAGTAGTCTAGCTGTAACTAGACTACTTTGTGTTATTTTTTATTTATTTCATTTAGCTCTATTATAATTAAAAGCATAAGAAATAGAATTATTATTGTGTCGGTCAATTTAGTACACCAGAGTAGGTGCTTTTATTATAACATTTTTATACTGATATATCAAGTATAATTGTGCTAATTAGAATATTATTTATATGTATAGAAAAATTATCAAACAATGTATATTTGTCAATAATGTGAAACAAAAAATATATGCAAAAAATATTGACATCTATTAATTATAGTGTTATAATATAGATACAACAAGATGTTGTACAATTAATCGGTCAATTTAGTTCGAGAAGATAGCTGTAACTATCTTCTCATTTTTTGTATATATATTAATATTTTGCATAAAATAATAGTAGTCTAGCTGTAACTAGACTACTTTGTGTTATTTTCTATTTCTTTTATTTAGCTCTATTATAATTAAAAGCATAAGAAATAGAATTATTATTGTGTCGGTCAATTTAGCTCACCTCCTCTCTTACCGAGTAGGTGTTTTTATTATAACATTTTATACTGATACATCAAGTATAATTGTACTAATTAATATTATTTATATGTATAGAAAAATTATCATACAAAGTATTGAATAATAACAATTATTATGATATAATTATCATAATTTAAGATGATTGGACTATATATATTAATTTGTTTATTATATAGCATAAGTCTTTGAAAATGCTTACATAGAACTTTTATATTAAATGAGTGCCTTCTAAGCCGTGGGTCGGGCGTTCGAATCGCTTCTGGGGCACCAGTTATTGATACTTAGCTTATGCTAGGTATTTTTTATTACAACATTTTTTGCATAAAAAGTTTGACAAGTATAACCAAAAATGTTATAATATAAATACAACGTTGTTATATAATGGTTAAAACTCATAGTACAAGATAAGATGGTTACCGCTGTCTTATCTTTTTTGTATATAATATATTTTTCTACATAAAATAAGTAATAGAAGTTACCGCTTCTATTACTTTTCAAGCTACTTATTCTTTTTATTAAGTTCTCTTATAAGAATTATTAATAGAATAAGTAATATAATGGTTTCACTCATGAGTACACCTCTCTTTCTACCTAAAGAGTAGGTGTTTTTATTATAACATTTTTATACTTGTATATCAAGTATAATTATACTAATAAGAATACTATTTATATGTATATAAATTAATCATTGTTATATTTTTTATAGTAAAAAAATTTGACAATTATAACCAAAAATGTTATAATATAAATACAACAATATGTTGCAATAATTAGTTCAAAGTTAAATAAGTAGGAAGATATCTAGAACTATCTTCCTTTTTTGTATATATAAATATTTTTTACATAAAATAATAGTAGTTAGCACTAGAACATACTAACTACTATTTTAGCTATTTACTATTTCTACGATTTGATTCTATTGTAATCAACAACATAAGAAATAGTACAACAATTAGTTCAGCCATTAAATAAGCACCTCCTCTCTCCCTAAGAGTAGGTGTTTTTATTATAACATTTTTATACCAATACATCAAGCATTATTATACTGTAAAACTAATATTGATATTTATAGTAAAATCATTATAAAATATATTAGATAATAATTATAACTACTTCTACTAAATTAAAATCTAATTTAAATTTCTATAAAATTAAATACACAATTATTATTGTATATCTGTTGATTTAATTGACATAATTTATATAAAATGATATAATATAATTATAGTTATGTTGTTATCATTTTTAAATTATAAAAAGGAGGTATATCATGATTGGTTGTTTTAGATTTGAAGATTTAAATTTAATTGAACCTTTGCGGAAACATTTAGAAAACACTTTAAAATGTAAAGTATTTAAAAGCTACTATTTAGATTACCAAGTACTTTATGTTCAAGAATGTTTTTATCAAGACGCAATAATAACAGGATGCGATTTTCTTGATACTAACAATGCAAAAAAAGTTTGCTGGCTTGATACTTATCAAATGCCAAGAAACTTAAACGAAATTCCACTAATTTATGCAGAAATCGACCAATCATCAATTTTTGAGGAAACAGCTGCAGAACTTAAAGCAAAAATCGAAAACGTTGTAAATAAAAAAGTAATTGCAAAAAAGCATCTAAAAAATAGTGT
The DNA here is from genome assembly GCA_947361355.1 of uncultured Clostridium sp. Taxonomy (GTDB): domain Bacteria; phylum Bacillota; class Clostridia; order TANB77; family CAG-465; genus CAG-465. Next base: position 61,787 of record CANAIR010000003.1, on the reverse strand, counting down.
TTATTTGCATTTGCTTAGAAATGATTGTTCTTTAGAGGAACATAAACAAATAATTAACTTACTTATTAACACAATTGATACTAATTCTTTAGACTCAATTGTAAACATAAGATTTTGTAGTTTTTTTGGTAAAAAGATAAAATAAATAATGCCTAAAAATTTTATTTCAATTTCAATTATTTTAGTTTTTGTTATTATAGTTATATAAAAAACAGTGTATTAAAATTTTTATACACTGTTTTTTGTTATATTTTAAAGATTTTTTCTATATTTATTTGACAAAATAATGAATCGTATTATATAATTTAATAAATTAGTTTAGAATTAAAATATAATTATGTTTTAAATTCAAGGAGGAGAATAAATGGGACAAAAAGCAAATATGTATCTTGACTATGAAGTAATGCACGACGAGGTAACAGGATCTGGTATTTATTGTACTTTGCGGCTACCAGATAAAGAAATAAAATTTTTAGTAGATTTTGGACAATTTCAAGAAAAAGATTATATTTATAGAAATAACCTATTATGTTTTGATCCAAAGGAACTATCTTATGTATTTTTAACACATATTCATACAGATCATTGTGGACGCATTCCAATGTTATATAAAAATGGATATAAAAACAAAATTTATACTACAAATATTTCTAAAAGATTATTATCAGTCTCTTTAGATAATACCTGTGAAATACTAAACAATTCAAAAAAAGAATATAATCCAATATATAACAAAAAAGATTTAGACATAACATATAAAAATACATGTGGTTATGAATATAATACACTTATAAAATTAAGCGAAAACATATCAATTATGTTCTTGGGTAATGGTCATCTTTTCGGTGCTTCATGTATATATATGAATTTTTCTTATAAAAACGAAAAAGATATTAATGTTATTTTTTCTGGTGACTATTCAAGCAGAAACGTTTTTTTTGAAGTTCCAGAGATACCAAAATTTATTTTAAATTCACCTGTTTCTATCACACAAGAGGCAACCTATGGTGCAACAAAAACAAGTGAAATTGAATATACTTTATTAAATAATGTTAAACAAGCTATACGTGAAAACAAAAGTATATTATTTCCTGCATTTTCAATTGGTAGATATCAAGAAGCTGAATATTTTGTTAAATGTTTACAAGATGAGCATATTATTCCTAAAAGATATAAAGTTTATCTGGATGGTGTAATGCCTCATGAATATAACGAAAAACTAGAAAAGATTAAAAATCTTTTTAAGCCTAATTCAAAAAATTATACACCATATAAAGCATATAAAGTAGTAACAAATATTGAAGAATTCAGCAAAAAGAGTAAAAAATTTCTTCAAAAAAAGAAAAATAAAAAATTAAAAGTTGCTACAAGAGAGAAAGTTATAAATTCTACTGATCCAAAAATCGTTATATCAAGTTCTGGTATGGGAAGTTTTGGGCCTTCTTATGAATATATAACCAAATGGCTTTCAAGAAGCGATGTATTAATACAATTTTTAGGTTATATGGCCGAAGGTACTTTAGGGCGTATGTTACAAGAAATTTCGTTTGGTGAAAATTATACAACACAAAATGAACAAATTATAATAAAAAAAGCTGATGTTAAATTTACAAATGAAACGTCATCTCATGCAAAACAAGATGAGCTACTTGAATTTTTAAACAAATTTAATAAAATAAATTGTTTATTTATTAATCATGGTAATGCACATTGCAAAAATGAGTATGCAAAGGTTGCAAAACAAAATACAAATGCAAAGAATGTAATTGTTTTGAATTCTAAAGAAATATATAGAATTGGAGCATATGGTTTTATTAAAAAATATCCACTGGTATAAATACCAGTGGATATTTTTATTATTCTTCAACTACAGGATATACACTAACTTTTTTGTCAGATCTACCTTTTCTTTCAAATTTAACTACACCATCAATTAACGCATATAAAGTGTAATCTTTACCACATCCAACATTTATACCAGGATGTATTTTTGTTCCTCTTTGTCTATATAAAATATTTCCTGCTAAAACAAATTGTCCATCTGCTCTTTTGGCTCCAAGTCTTTTAGATTCACTATCTCTACCATTCCTTGTAGAACCCATACCTTTTTTATGTGCCACTTAAATTCACTCCTTCATAATCAATTTTTTCGTTTACTACTAAGCTTATTTTGCTTCTTTAGTTTCAGCTGTTGCTTTTTTAGCTTTTGTTGTAGCTGATATTTTTTCAATTTGTATTTTAGTATATGGTTGTCTATGTCCTCTTGTTCTTCTATAGTTTTTCTTAGCCTTATATTTGTAAACTATAATTTTTTTAGACTTACCATGTCCAATTACAGATGCTTCAACTTTAGCACCTTTAACAGTATCTTGACCAACAGTAACTTTTTTGTCATCAGATATCATTAAAACTTTGTCAAATGTAACTTTATTTCCTTCTTCTTCATTTTCTAATCTGTCAACAAAAACAATGTCACCTTCTTGTACCTTATACTGTTTTCCACTAATTTCAACTATTGCGTACATTTAAACTCCTCCTTAAACTAACTTTCTCTCGCCACATGAGGTAGTGTCATTCACATTTAAACCTTTAGTGAGCGGAATTCTTATATATTTTAACATTTTTTATACTAATTGTCAAGAAAATTTATCAATTTTTCATAAGCTTCATCAAATACAGTATCTAACTCACCTATCTGTTTTTTTGAGAACTTTTCTAAAACAAAATCAACTAAATCTTGTTTTTCATGCTTTATTCCACCAATTCCTATTTTAATTCTTGGTATATCTTTAGAATTTAACATCTGAACTACATTTTTCATTCCATTATGAGTTCCACCACTACCACTTAGTTTAAATCTTATTTGACCAAATGGTATATCAATGTCATCAAATACTATTAATATATCTTCATTATCTACCTTATACCATTTTTTTATCTTTTCAACTGCATGGCCACTTAAATTCATATATGTAGTAGGTTTTGCAAAAACTACTTTTTCATTATTTATATATATTTGTGATATATAACTATCCAATTTTTTATTTTTTTCCTCTATTTTAAAATTTAATTTTTTTTCTATATAGTCCAAAAACATCCATCCAACATTATGTCTAGTATTTTCATATTCCTTACCTATATTTCCAAGTCCTATTATTATTTTCATATTTTTTTTCCCTTCTTAGTATATTTTTTCTAAAATATCTTGATATTTTGCCATTTTTATAGTATTATTATATATGAATTTTATAATATTGTCAAACGCAAAATTTATTTAATTTACTTTGAAAGTGGTGATAAATTTGATAGAAAATTTATTTAAAAAATTACATATAAAAATGAAACCAAATAAATTATTCACTTATATTTTTTATACTATAACAGCCATACTAGTATTATTTTCTATAAGTAGAATGCTTGGATTTATGGTAGGTTCTTCAAGAATACATAATACCATATCTCCTTATTTATATACTGTAATTTTACTTATGCCAGTTTTTGCATTTTCTTTTTACGTAAATTCTGGTATACCAAAAGATGATAACCAAAGAATACATATGTTTATGATAACATGCACAACTCTTGGAATACTTATTGGAGGAATGGCATGTACTTGGATAAGTAATGGTGCTTGGTACTTACTTGGAAAACTACCAGGATATGATGAAGTTATGAGATTATACCCTGAACTTTTTTCACCTGCTTTAAGAACTTTATGCTTTGCTGCTCCTTTTGTAACGTTGTTTAAACTCGTAGACTATTTTTTAGAAATATTAAGAGAAGAAGATATGGGAAGAGCAATAGCTGGATTTCAAGGAATAAATGCGACACCTGAAAAAAGTGAAACAGGTCCCTTTTCTTGCGAAACAATTATTTGTAAACAAAAAGGTACTTCTATACCCATTATTGTACCAGAAAAAAAACGTTATGAAGCAACATTAGTTCAAGGTGCAACTGGTACTGGTAAAACAGCAACCGTATTACTTCCTATGAGTGCTTTTGATTTAGAAAAGAAATTCTTTCTAAGAGAATATTCAAAAAAAATAGGTTATTCACTTTTAAAACGTGGCGTAGCATATATGCAAGGCCCTTTTAATAATGAGTTTATGAATAGACAATTTAGTTTGAATTATTTAAAACCAAGACGTGGTATGGAAGAAGAATTTTATAATTCAGTTAAACCTGTATTACAATATATAGATAATGCAACTGGTGAAATTGTATACAGAAATTTAGGTATGACCGTTATGGAAAATGATGGTAACTTTATTTCAAAAGTTATTGGAGTAGCAAATAACTTTGAAATTGATGTATTAAATGTTGACCCTGGTGTACCAGATAAAACTTTAAGTATAAACCCATTTGCAATACCAGATCCTTCAAAAGTTGCCTCTATAATAGCAGACGTTCTTAACGCTATGTATGAAAGTACTGGTGGTGGCAAAGCAGGAGATCCATTCTTTACACAAGTTACAATGGACGCTTTTCAAAATTTATCTATATTACTAAAAGAGATGTATCCAATTCTTCACAATGGACAAATTGCAAGTCTTGAAGATATGCTAGAACTTTTATATAATTTTGACGCTGTTGAAGAAATGACAGAAGAAATGAAAAAAATACCAGAATTAGAGCAAAAATATAAACTACTTATAAAATATTTTGAAAAGAATTTTTATAAGCCATCTTTAAATATAAATGGATTTGAAATTCCTGGCACACGTGGAAGTGGAAGAAAAGATACTGAAAAATTCCTATATGGTGCTATAACTCAACTTAATAACTTAATTCGTCATCCAGGATTAAAAGCAGCGCTTTGTGGAAAAGATAATATAGTTGATTTTGACAAAGCATTAGAAAATGGTAGTGTAATAACAGCTTGTTCAAGAAAAGGTGAATTAGGTATAATACAAGCTAAAGCCTTCGGTATGTTCTTTATATTACAATTTCAAGATGCTGTTTTAAGAAGAAAAGGAAATGAAGAATCAAGAACTCCACATTTTTTATATATTGATGAGTTTCCTGAATATATCACAAAAGACATGGAAGTAATGTTTACACTATTTAGAAAATATAGATGTGGTGTTACTGTTGCAATCCAAAACTTATCACAACTTGAAAAAAGTGGTCAAGCCTATTACAGACAAGTTGTTCTTGCAAATACAAAAACTCAAATTGTATTTGGTGATACTGTACCAGAGGATAGTAAATATTGGGAAGAAGCATTTGGTAAAGATAAAGTACCAGATGATTCAAGTAAATTTGATATAGTAGATGGTCAATTAAAGAAAAAAAGAGCCTTAGAAATTAAAGAAAAAATTAGAATGAAAGGCTATAAAATTCAAAATCAAGGATTTGGAAATGTATTTTATAAAACTAAAGATTCAAAAGGCACATCAGTATATGGAAAAGGTAAAACTTCTTTCTTAGATGAAAAATATAATGAAAAAGCTGATGTACAAAAATTTAATTTTGAAAAATACATGATGTCTAAACCAGATAATCCAACAATCACTATTGATGATAGTGATAATACTACAAACGACGAAAATCTATTTGGTGTTAGTACAACTTCACGTCTAAATGAAGAATTAAAAAAAGTTTCTAATAATAATAATAATAATAATAATAATAATACAAATGCTCCTAATAACCTTATTAACAATAACAATGTATCTGATATTATAGAAAATAAACCTGCTAGTCCTACTCCTTCTATAGATATTCCCGATGACTTTGAAATTATATTTGATGATTCAGAACCAACTATAGAAGATACTTCAATTGATGGCGGAGCAATAACAGAAGATTATGAATCACCTGTTATAAAAATAAATAATGATGATAAACCATAAAAAATAAGAACTCATTTTATTTTGAGTTCTTATTTTTATCTTTACATCCATTCATGTTCAACAGTCATAATTTTATACTTTTTAGCTAGCAAGCATTTTTTCATTACAAAGGAATCCCCTCTTACCTTTTCAATATACTTATAATACAAATATTTTAAAATACTTTTTTCTTCATCCGCTGTCATCTTAACGGCATTTACTTTAAAATTTACCTTATATGCGTTGCTCCCCTTAGGATTATATGAGCGAGCTGAATTTTTCATTTCTATAAATGCTTCAGTTTTTCTTTCAATTTCACACAATAATAAGTTTAATTCTAAATTACTATCTCGTAACTCTTTAATTTTAGCATAAGATATTTCTTTTGACGACATGTTATTACTCTCCTTTCAATAATTATATTAAAAACATATTTTTTTCGATAAAATTATATCATAGTTTTTATATTATGTCAACAACAGAAGTAATCAATTAATTTATAAAATTGTTAAAATTTATTGAAAAAATTTATAAATTATGCTAATATTTTAATGAAAGTAATTTTTGGAGGTAATATCTTGAAAGATAAATGTAAAAAAAATTTATTACTTATTTCATTGGTTATGATACTAATTTATACATTAGGATTAATATATCAAATTATAACTAAAGCTACAAGACTAGCAATATGTTTTAAAGTAACTTTTATTGTAATGCTTATATTATTTTTGATTTCTTTAGTAAAATTTGATAAAATTTCAACAATCATTGGTATAATTGTATCTTTAATTATAGCTATAATATCTATGATTTATATGGATTTTTTAAGTGTTATTGTAGCAATTATAATTATAATATATTGTTTAAAATTAAATAAAAAATAGCTGAGTTAATATAAATCAGCTATTTTTATTTTTTAATATATAATTTAAATTATTACTTTTTTATTGTATCATTAATTGCTTTCCAAACATTATCTGTCTCAAGTCCCTTTTGCCATCCAGATATTCCATGTAAATTATATTTATTTACTATTTCTACTCTTTTTTTCATTGAATCCACATCTTCTAACCATAGTTTGTATGTAACAGAACCTTTTGTATATTCAGCATAATTTTGCCCTGATTTTTCATCAAGACTAGCTGTTAATTTATTTGTCTTTAAGAAATCTTGACAATCATTCATATCATAAACTTTTGTTGTAGGTTTGTTTGAGCCTGCCTTTTCTGTCCAAAGTCTTGTATAAAATGGAACACCTAGTATAATTTTTTCAGCTGGTATGTTAGAAGAATTTATTAAAGACTCAATATTTTTTTCAACCCAAGATATTTCTGAAATCGAGCCAGACTCTGATGACCATCCACCTCTTTGATCATAACCCATCAATATGACATAATCACTTGCTGCCCCTATTCCTTTTCTATCTATATAATTTACAAAATACATATCTACTGAAACCTTTATACCTTCATTTCTAAATATTGGTGCAAGTTCTCTAATAAATTGAGTATATACTAACTTATCTTCTTCTTTCATTGATTCAAAATCAATGTTTATTCCATCTAAATTATTCTCTTTTGCAATTTTTAACATATTCTTAATGAATTGCTCTCTATTTTGCTCACTATTTAGCATTGATGACGTATCAGCTGGCATATAATTTGCTGAATCAATTCCATTTGTTACAATAGGCCATATTTTATATCCATTAGATTTGGCTTTTTTATAATATTCACTACTAAATTTAGAATTAATTTCTCCAGATGAATTTTTTAATTCGTACCAAGTAGGTGATACTACATTTACTCCATCAATTTTTTCACCTAAAGTTTTTAAATTACTTCCATATTGCCAAAACATAATAATTTTTTCATCTGATGAATCTATACTACCAACAGATGTATTTTGTGATGTTTGATTATTTTCATTAGCATTATTTTTTTCACTATCATCTGGTTTAGTATTTACATCAACGTTATTTTTTGAAATATATCCTATAGTACCATCATCTGTTTTTATTTTATACCATCTATTATGTTTCAAACTTTCAGTATACACACTAACAGTATTTTTCTTTCCCAATGTACTTATAACATTAGATTTTGTTGATATATCATCATATACTTTTACATTATTATATTTTACTGGTAAGTCTGACTCTTCCTTTTTATCTATTGAAATTGTAGATGTATTTTCATTATATTCAACTTTTACGTTATATATATCCTTAAATAGATTTATATCAATATATGCTTGTCCATTCTCATTTTTAGCTGGATTTTCTATACTTACATCCTCAAAATTTCTAGTCATTTTATTCTCATTTAATTTTAACTTGTATACTTCTTTTTCAGTAGTAATAATAACTTTTGTTGCAATTTTATCATAAAAAATATATTCATCTAAAAATTTTTCAACTATATCTATTGGTAAATATATTCCATTTCCTTCTACAAACGGTTTATTTTCAGGTGTTATATTATCACCAAATACTACTAAATTTGCTTCTTGTTTGTTAGCTTTAGCTACATTAACATCTGTATAAAAAAACATAACTAACACTATAACTAATAGTATTGCTACGACAATTATTTTACATACTTTATCCATTTTAAGATAACCACCTCTATAAAGGTAATTATACTATATATTTTTTAATTTGTGAACTAGTTTTAAAAAAAAGTAGTAATTTACCATTAAATTTCATATTATTTTTATGCTTTTGTAATATTCTTGTAATATAATTTTTATAAATAAAAATTAAAAGAGTACTTAATAAATATATTTTGTACTCTTTTATATATTTTTTTACTTAGATATGTTTTTAATTTCACTTCTTGGAATAATTCTAACTTTTACTTTGTCTATTCCAAATAACTTATATTTAACTAGTCTATGAAGTCCATCTAATACAACATATCTTCCTTTATTTTCCATTATATCTATTGGAAATGTCAAATCAGAATTTAATATTCTTTTATATTCTCTATTATACTTTATATTATCATTAATAACATCAATTGGTTTCAAATTGTATATTTCATCTTCAAAATTCCAAAAAGGTATATTAAAATGCCACTCTAAAACAGAAATATCAACTTGTTCTATTGGATAATCTAATTTCCATATTTTCTCTTCATCAAAACTAAAATCAAAACCAACTTCTAATATAATTTCAGGTATGATTTTTTCTTTTCCATTTACCTCCATATTAATCCTCCATACTAATCTAAAATTTCAAGTGGAGTAAAATTTGCCATAAGCCTTTTAAATCCAAATTTATCAAACATAATATCTAATTTATAATCTTCGCCCTCAGACTCAACCTTTTGAACAATGCCAGTTCCAAACTTTTTATGTTTTACTGTCATTCCTACTGCATAATTAATATTGCTATTATCTTTCATTATAGTAGAAGATTTAGCATTAGATGAAACACCTGATATATTCTTTAAGAAATTATCTACACTTAATCCAAATTTTGCCTTGTTATATTTCGAAACTGAATCAAGGCTTCCTACTCCCCTTGATATGATTCCCTCAGCTTGCGAATATTCTGGATCAATAAACTTCTCAGATTTTCTTTTTCTCAAAGAAATATTTTCTACTCCTTCATCATCAAATAATTTTTCTGGTATTTCATCAATAAATCTTGATGGTATAGTATATGATGTAGAACCATACATAGTCCTTTTAGAAGCATTAGTTATATAAAGCTTTTGTTTTGCTCTAGTAATTCCAACATAGCATAATCTTCTTTCTTCTTCAACAGATTCATCTTCCTCAATAGATCTTTTTGACGGAAACAACCCATCTTCCATTCCAACTAAAAATACCACTTCAAACTCTAAACCTTTTGCACTGTGCATTGTCATTAGAGTAACAGCCTCAGTCTCATCATCTAATTTATCAACATCTGATACAAGTGCAATACTATCTAAAAAGTCTGCCAAAGTTGCATCAACTTGTTCATTTTCAAATTCCATAGCAACACCAATAAATTCCATAAGATTTTCAAATCTCATTTCATTTTCTTTTTTATCACCTTCATTTAGCATGGCCTCATAACCAGAATTTTTTAATATCATTTTCATTAATTCAGAAATTTTTAATTCATCTTTTTTAGATATAATTTCATTCATCATATCTCTAAACATAATAATATTACCTGCACTTCTTATACCAGTTATATTATTACTATCTTGAATAAGTTTAAAAATTGATATTCCTTTCTCTAATGCAAGTGCATCTAATTTATCAACAGCAGTATCACCTATTCCACGTTTTGGTTCATTAATAATTCTTTTTAAAGCAATATTATCATCTTGATTTTGTACTAATTTTAAATATGATGTTAAGTCCTTTATTTCTTTTCTTGAATAAAACTTAAGACCACCAATTAATCTATATGGTGTTCCACTTCTCATAAATACTTCTTCTAAAACACGAGCTTGTGCATTAGTTCTAAAAAGTAAAGCAAAATCTGAATATTTCATTTTATTTTTTCTGCAAAGATCATCAATTTTTTCTACTATAAACTCAACTTCTTCATATTCATTTGGTAAAGTCTTATAGCATATTTTATCACCACTATTATTTTGTGTCCATAAATTTTTATCTATTTTTGATTTATTATTTTTTATTACTTCATTTGCAGCATCTAAAATATTTTGAGTACTTCTATAATTTTCCTCCAATTTAACAATTTTTGCAGTCTCATATTCTTTTTCAAAATTTAAAATATTAGAAATATCAGCTCCTCTAAACCCATATATACTTTGCGATTCATCACCAACTACACAAATGTGACCATGTGCTGCAGCAAGAAGACTTATAAATAAAAACTGAACTTTATTTGTGTCTTGATACTCATCTACTAAAATATATTTAAACTTATTTTGATAATATACAAGTCTATCAGGATTTTCTATAAAAATTTGAACAGTAAGCATTAATATATCGTCAAAATCTATTGCGTTGTTTTGCTTCAATGTTTTTTGGTAAAGTTCATATATTTTTGCAATTTGTTCTTTTCTAAAATCTCCTGTTGCATCTTTGCTATATTTTTCATAGTTTATCATTTTATCCTTTGCTTGACTTATTTCATATTTTATTAAAGATACAGGATATTTTTTATCATCAACATTTAACTTTTTTATTACTTCTTTTATAACCTTTTCTTTATCTAATTCATCAAATATATTAAAATCTCTAGAATATCCTATTAACTCAATTTCTCTTTTTAATATTCTTACACAAACTGAATGGAAAGTTCCAAGCCATATATCATTTCCACTTTCTCCAATTAAACTTTCTACTCTTTCTTTCATTTCTTTGGCAGCTTTATTAGTAAATGTTATTGCAAGTATTTCCCATGGTCGTACTATTTTTTCTTCTAATAAATATGCCATTTTATATGTAAGCACACGGGTTTTACCACTACCAGCTCCTGCAAGTATTAAAAGTGGTCCATCAATATACTCTGCTGCTTCTCTTTGCCTATCATTTAACCCATTTAATAATTCACTCATATATTTTACTCTCCTTTATTTTCACTATCTTACAATACATAAATCAAACGAAAGTTTGATTTATAGTTATATTATATCAAATTTTAGTATATTGTGCAATGAATATTTAAAAGTTAAATAATAAAAACTATATTTGTATAATTCCACCATAATCTATTACATCTAAGCCTTTAAATTCAATTATTTCAAGGTTTCTTTTTTCTATAAATTTTCTGATTTTATCATCTTCATCTATTTTTTTTAAATCACCAGATATAATTATTTTTCCATTTACATTGGAAATTGCACCACCTATAAAGCCATTCATGTTAGAAAATCTATTATTTTCACTATATAATTTTATATTATTCACATTATCTAAAAGTAAAGTATCTATTCCATTTTCTTTCAATTTTTTAGATATTTTTTTATCACAAGTTATGGCGCTATTATTATCTATTACTGCAATACTACATTTACTATAACCTTGATTTACAGCTATTTTCTCTAATTTCAAATTTTCAATTAAATCAAGAATTTTTGAGTCTGTATATTTAAAATTATGAATAACAAAATTTCCAATATTACATACATTATACAAAATATCTAAAGGATATACATTACCTACATTTTTATTTCCAATTATGATTTTTTCATCTAAAATAACATTTTCATTACTTAAACTTTGAAATTTTTCGAAAATTGTACTTTCTAAAACAATTTTATCCTTTATCTTTGCACAAAATATATCAACATGAGAAGATACTTCATAATACAAATCTTTTTTCGTTGGTACTTCTATTAGTTCATACCCTAAAACTTCTAATTTTTCTTTTTCTATTTTTCTCATTCTATTATCAATAATTAAAAACTTTTTCATTTTTCACCACACCTCTATTATATCAAAATTATATTTGAAATAAAATAAAAATACAATTTTAATTACTTTATATTGTTTTTTTTTAATTAAAGTAATATAATATAAGTAATAAATTAAAGGTGGTGTAAAAATGGGAAGAGGAAAAAATGATACATGTAAAAATTGTGTAAATGCTATTGATAATAAAGATAAAACTTATACATGTAGATTAGATAAATCAACTAATGAAGAAAATGATTGGTGTAAATACCATAAATCTGATGATGAAGAATAAAAAAATAAAAGTATTAGTATAAAACACATAAACTAATACTTTTATTTTTTATAACATATTTTTTCTTTTTAACCAAAATGTAACAGCTATTGTAGCTATAATAGATATAGCAATGACTTCATAAAAGCCAACAATTCCTGTATTAAAAGGAAATTCAACATTCATACCAAGAAAACTTGATACCATTGTTGGAATTGATATAATTAAAGTAATAGATGTAAGTACCTTCATTACAATATTTAAATTATTTGATACCATTGTACCAAAAATATCAATAATTCCATTTAATATTTCACTATATGTTTGAATCATTTCTATCGCTTGTCTATTTTCTATTATTGTATCTTCTAATATATCTTCATCTTCTTCATATAATTTTATAGCCTTACCTCTATTTAATTTTTCAAGAACAACTTGATTCCCCTTTACAGAGGCATTAAAATATATCATAGATTTTTCAAATTGCATTATCCTTTGTAATTCCTTATTTCTCATACTTTTTGACATATGTTCTTCAAACATTTCAATATCTTTATTTATATATGTTAAATATCTAATATAATCTTGTGCTATATCAAACAATATTTGAAATACAAGTCTTGATTTTTTTTCAGTTTGAAGGTAGTTATTTTTAGCTTTTATTTTTACTCCTTCAATTGCATTTATTTCCGCTTGTGATACAGTTATAAATATATCATCTCTAACAACTATCATACCAACTGGTAAAGTAGTATATATTTTTTCATTATTATCTATTTCAGTTGCAGGTGAATCAACTACTATAAGTACAGTATCATCTTCTTCATCTATATGCGCTTTTTCCGATATATCAAGTGGATATCTGATTGTCTGTTCCTCTATTTGCACTAAATCTGCTATTACTTTAATCTCATCTTCTGTTGGTTTTACCATATTAATCCAACAACCTTTTACTGGAGCATCTATCTCTTCTAATTTTCCAGTTTTTTTATTTGTTTTATAAATACTAATCATACAATCACTCCTATCCATATCTTCTACATTCTAATTACATATTCTATATATTTTACACTGTTTTATGTAATTTGTCAATCTTTTTAGAATAGAAAATTTCATAATGTTTAAATATTTTCTATTACAAAAAATTATATAAAAAGTAAAAAACTAATGAAAAATAACTAATACTTTCCCTTTAGTATTTAAATAATTTCTTATTACATTCATACCTATTTTATCAAAAGTTAAGTACAGAGCAATTTAACCCTGTACCTTTTCACACACAAATCTATTTTTACGAAACTAAATATAGGAGTACTACTTAATATAAAGCTGACAACGCCCACCTATGTCACCGTAAGTACCATTTGGATAATTATACCCACGAAACGACACTGGACATTCGGTACCTGTATTGTTATAAAAGCCTCCTATTTTTATTGTACTAAATTTTCTAATTATATTTTATACTAATCTTTTCTTTTTTCAACATATTTTTAAAATATGTATATTTTTTACATTGTTAAAGTACCACCTGGAGTTTCTAATATCATAAGTACTTTTTCTTCAATTGCTGTAGCTGCATTAACATATACTAAAAATTCTTTTTCATCAATTTTTCCTTTAAACTCATAAGTAAGAACTTCGTCATTTGAATCAGTAGGAATAATGGCTAATCTTTTGCTTATTACCTCAATATTTTTATTTATAACATTTTGTGCTTGTTCTATTGTTATTTTAGGGATTAAATTTTCTCTTTTGGTATTATTGAATATATATCCTTGTGATTCAAAAGAGCATATTTGGCCATCATCTAAAGCTACTTTTACTTTAATTAAATCAGGATAGAGTATTACGCCATCTTGTACAGCAGCATAATTTATAATTGCCATGTTTTCGTTTTTTAAATAATATGTGTCTTCTATATTTGTAATACCTAATTTTTTTAAAAATTCTTTTGCTTTATCTTTGACTGTATTCATGTCTAAATTTTCTTTTTCAACTTTTCTGTCTGATATCATTAAATACATTTTACAATCCTTTTTAGTAATTGATATATTTATTATCATATCTTTTTCCTTTAGTTTTAATTCAAAATTGTATAAATCAATTTTTCCATTACTTTCACCATTTTCTTTTATATATTCAATATTTTCTATTCCAAATATTCTTTCTATATATTCTTTTGCCTCTTTAACATCTACTTCTTTATTTACAAGAGATTTTGGAACACTATTTAACAAATGATCTGAAAATGCTCCATCATATATTAACCCTTCATAATCTTGAAAAGTTTTATTAATCCCATCAAAGTTTGATACAGCTTGTGAAATTTCAACATTTTTTAATTTACTTTCACTATCCTTTTTTAACTCATCCCATTTTATTCTACCAGTATTTAAATCATTATATATTCTTAACATAACATTATTCAAAGTTATACATTTATTATACATATCATTAATCTCATTGTACTGCTTTTGACTTATACTATTATCATCTACTACATTTTTCATAAGTGTATATGAATAATCACTAACTTGTGATAAATACTTACACGCATCTTGTAGTGCTCCTTGTTCAGTAGGAAGATTTTCAAAATTTTCTTTTGCCATATTTGCTTGTTTCCAAATACTTGCCAGTGTTGTTGAAGTTATTCTTTTGGTATTAGTAATTTGCAACTTTGCAAGTTCTATTTCTAAATTATTTATATATGAAACTGCTTCATACATAGACTTATTATATTCATCTTGAACTTGTTGCTTTTGTATTTTATAATCCTTTGACATTTCTAATGAAAAAATTGTTACTAAACCAAATACAAAAAAAATAGCTACTGATAAATATTTTTTATTTATTTTTTCTTTTATATTACTAATTTTTTCTTCAAATTTTTCTAACATATTACTCTCCTAATGCAAATCTGTGTTCACCAATTGTGGTAGTTGTTTTAAGTGAAAATAGCCACTTACTCTTAGTTTTACTTGGGTTATAAAAATACAAAGCTCCATTAGTTGGGTCTGAGCCATTCATTGCCTCAGTAGCTGCTTTATATACAGTTGAATCTTCGTCTATTGGTACATTAAATTGTCCATCTCTAACACATGTAAATTGTCCATTTTGATAAATTACAGATGGTATAGTACTTGGAAATTTTGGACTTTTTACTCTATTTAATATCACCGCTCCTACTGCTACTTGCCCCTCATATGGCTCACCACGCGCTTCTCCATTTATAAGCCTTGCTAGTAATTTTGTCATATCATCTCCAGTTGATTCTTCATTACTTGAAGTTGAACTTTCCTCATCTTTTCCATAAATATATATGTTTTTTAAAATATTTATACTATCTATATTTATAGACGAATATAACATAATTACTAATATAAAAATAAATAATAAACATATTACATTCTTTCTAAATTTAAGCTTTTTCATAAAAACCTCCATTTTTATTATTTTTTACTAATTTAGAAATAATATACTATGTTTATTTAAAAGAAAAACATATTTTTTTAAAATATATAATTTAATATTATAAGACATATAACTCCTGGTATTCCAAGAGTTCCAGAAACAAGTGCTGTTACTTTATTAAATGGTACATGAAGTCCTATTTTTACTCCAAAATTATTAACAATAAGTATAAGTATTAATCCAATAGCTATATTTAATAATAATTTTAATATTTTTTTAAATGGCCATGAAAATATTTTTGCAACTATTATAACTGCTATTATTGTTACAACAAGTATAAAGTATTCCATATAATAACCTCCTTGACATATACATATTAAATTATACTTGTCTTTTTTTAATTTATGAAGAAAATAAAAAAATTATAAAAAATAAGAGTGCATTTAACACTCTTATTAAAATATTCTAATTAAATCATTATATGTTACTACAATAGTAAGTAAAATTAATAACCCAAAACCTATATATGAAATTATTGCTTCTGCATTAGGTGGTAATTTCTTTTTTAATATCGCTTCGCATACTACTATAACTACTTTTCCACCATCTAGTGGAGGGAAAGGTAATAAATTTGCTACACCTACTGCTAAACTAATAATTGCCATCAAATTGAAAAATTCTAATAATCCCTCTGTTTTATATACTACTTCACCTATTCCTACAATTCCAGACATATCTTTAATACCAACTTTTCCCTTAAATAAATCTATATATGAGCCTATTATTGTTTTAGCATTATTAATTGCACTAGAAATTGCAAGTGGAAGAGTTGTTTTTACTTTTTCTGTAGACTCTAAATCTAAACTAAACAACTTTTTACTATCTACTTTTATATTTTTTTCTAAAGTTTGACCATTTCTTTCAATCAAAATATTAATATCTTTATTAGGGTTTTCACGTATTACAGATATTACTTCTGAAGAATTACTAGTGGTAATTCCATTTACTGATAAAATTTTATCACCTGATTTTAAACCAGCCTCCACAGAAGATCCACCAGAGGCTACCATATCAATTATATTAGTAACACTTTGATTGTCCTCTGCTATTTTAAATGATACACCAATATATCCTATTTCTTTTATAGCATCCTCCACAATTGTTTTTTTCAGTTCCCCGTTGTGCAAATATTCAACTGTAACGTAAGATTTGTTTAAATCATAATCTTGTTTTGTAAGTTCAGATTGTAAAGTAACTTTTCTTGAATCTATTGAAACAATTTTATCACCAACACTTACTCCAGCTTTTTCTAAAACTGAATTTGGTAGAAAACCAGTAATAGTTGTTGTGTAAGTAGGTGTTACAAAAGCTATTGAGATAAATATTATGGTTGCAAGTATTGCATTAAATGTTGCTCCCATTACAAGTACTATTACCTTCTGAAATACATTTTTATTTGCAAATGAATTTTCTTTTTCTGATATACCATCTTCACCCTCAATAGCACAAAAACCTCCAAGTGGAATTGCTCTTAATGAATACATTGTATCTTTATATTTCTTTTGAAATATTACAGGTCCAAAACCTACTGCAAATTCATTTACTCCAATTTTAAAAATTTTTGAGAATAAAAAATGCCCAAATTCATGTATTGTTGTTACTACACCTAATATAATTATAAGCTTTAATACTGCTATTATAAAATACAACTTCTTTCCTCCTAAATTCTATTTTATCTATTAATATCCATTTATTTTTATAAATTAAAATATAGTCTAAAAAAGATATATACTATCGGAGCTACAAACAATATACTATCACACCTATCAAGAATTCCACCATGTCCTGGCATAATTGATCCAAAATCTTTTACTCCACAATATCTTTTTATACTTGATGCAGATAAATCCCCAAATTGACCTGCAACTGCACATATTATTGCCATTATTATAACTATTACCATATTTAAGTTAAGATTAAAAAAATTATTTAATATTATTGTTAAAATTACATACGAAATAACTACTCCAACTATTCCTGCTATTGAACCTTCCACTGTTTTTTTAGGACTTATTAAAGGACATAATTTCCTTTTTCCAAACTTTCTTCCAATTAAATATCCAATAATATCTGACATAAATGCTCCTAAAATTACAAACCAAATTATACCTCTACTGTTTGGCATACTAAGAACAAGTTTTACAAATGAAAACATGAATGGTATATAAATTAGTGAGAGTATTGTAACTGCTATGTCAATTACTGTTACTTTCAATTTCTTTATAATAATATATATAAATAAACCTATTATAAGTATTGGTAATACTACTCTAATAATAATAATCTTACTTTCAAATTCTAATGGTATTCCCATTAAAAAGATACCTAAACAACCTATATATC
This sequence comes from uncultured Clostridium sp., assembly GCA_947361355.1. Taxonomy (GTDB): domain Bacteria; phylum Bacillota; class Clostridia; order TANB77; family CAG-465; genus CAG-465. The sequence goes on along the minus strand of CANAIR010000003.1, from coordinate 43,493 downwards.
CTATGCTAGCAATGGGGTTATAACCTATCGACTTAAAAGCTTTACAATATTCATGTATTGCAATTAGTGATACCAACACTACTATTATTGTATCTACAATCGGTATATTAATTACCAAAATTGAAAGCAATAATAAAAAATATATTACCGATGATATTAGTCTTTGCTTCACTACATTACCTCTTTAATATTAAATTTCCATAATTTCTTTGTCTTTTAAAGAAATTATATTATCTATACTATCAACATATTTATCTGTTATCTTTTGAATTTTTTCTTCAGATGACTTTAGCTCATCTTCTGTAATTTCACCAGATTTTTGACTAGATTTTACTTTATCAATACTATCACGTCTAATATTTCTAATAGCTACTTTTGATTCTTCCCCTAGCGATTTACATTCTTTAACTAATTCTTTTCTTCTTTGCTCGTTAAGTTCAGGAAAAGTAATTCTTATACAATTTCCATCATTTAATGGATTTATTCCTATATCTGATTTTTGAATTGCCCTTTCAACACTACCAAGCATTGATTTATCCCAAGGTGTAACAAGAATTTGCCTTGCCTCAGGAACAGATATTGAACCTACTTGATTTATAGGAGTAGGCGTACCATAATAGTCAACCATTACTTTATTTAAAATTGCTGGATTTGCACGACCAGCTCTTATATTTGCTAACTCATCTTTTAAATGTTCAATTACCTTTTGCATTTTTTCTTCTATGACACTATATTCCATTTTAATCTCTCCTTTAAAACTTATAGTATAATTATACTATAAAATATAAAAAAATCAAGTAAATCAAAGTAAAAACCTTTTTCTTACAATTTTATACTACTTTAGATATATTATGCAAAAATAAAAAACGTAATATTATAAATTTTTTATTTTAAAATATTATGCAAATACATAATATTTTATGTATTATAATTATTATTACTATTATATCAATTTTATTTTGCTTACAAAGAAAAATTTAATATAATGTTACATAATATAAATATTGCTACGAATTTATTTATCTTTTAACTAATAAATATAAAAAATTACTTGAGTGTATTTGTCAGATAAATGAACTTAATACACAGACAATACACAAGTAATAAAACGTCTAACAAGACAATTATGTAGCAAAAATATATATGCTATATGGTTGCACTCATATATTAACTATGTTCTACCCTGTATTGAACTTAAACCTAAAAAATAATAAAAGAATTTAAAAGATTATCTAACTATATATAATTATAGACTTATAGTTGATACTTTTAAATTATAAATACAAATATAATTAAATATTTTTATCTAACAATTAATTATATATGTATACCTAATATCCATATAAATATTCATTTCTTGCTTTTTTGTATTTTACTACCTTTGTTTTAACATAACTTTCAAGCTTTTCCATAAATTGTTCTGCTGGAATCTTCTTCTCTGCTACCATTGTAAGGCCTTTTTCCCAACTAGCTGTAAGTTCAGGATTTAACATATCAGGTATAGTCTTTACCACAACATCATATATTGCCTCTCCTCTTTTTGTTGGAGTTAATATTTGTGTCTTTTTATTTGTATTAATATACATTATTCTCTCAAGCTTTTTTATAATTTCTGCCCTTGTTGCACTAGTTCCTATTCCTTGTCCTTTAATCTGTTCTCTTAATTCATCATCTTCGATTAATTTGCCTGCATTTTCCATAGCAAGAATTATAGAGCCCGAAGAATATCTTGATGGAGGTGATGTTTCAGCTTCTTTTATATCTAAAGATATATTTTCTAAAGTTTGTCCCTTTTTTAAGCTTGCTAAAATACCTAAGTTTGTTGTCTTTTCATCAGCATTTTTTGTATCCTCAAAAATTTCTTTTTCACTATCTTTTATCTTCACATTGGATTTTTCATCAACTTTCCCATTAACACTATTTCTTACTTTTAAATCATATTCTTTATCTATTTTTAGTACTGACAAATATCCTTCTTTGGTACAAACTTTACCATTACAAGTAAATTCTTCATTTTCAATATTTACAGTTACAGATACCCTACTATACTCAGCAGGTGGAAAAAATATGCTTAAAAACCTTTTTACAATTGCATGATATACAGCTTTTTGAAGTATTGTAAGATTATCATAGTTTTCAAATCCTTGACCAGTTGGAATTATCGCATAGTGATCAGTTATTTTGGAGTCATTTACATATTTTGTTTTAGCAAGAGATGTTGAATACTTTTTGCTAATCATTTCATTAATATATTGCATTACGCTTTCATCTATTTTTGATTTTGCAAGACCATTTAAATTTTTAGTAATTTCTTTTGCAACTGCACTAGATAAAACTCTTGCATCAGTTCTAGGATAAGTTACCATTTTCCTTTCATAAAGTTCCTGTACAACCTGTAACGTCTCATCTGGACTTATCTTAAATCTTTTTGAACATTCATTTTGCAGTTCTGCCAAATTAAAAAGAAGTGGTGGTTTATCCTTAGTACTTTTTTTTGTTATAGACGTTATTATAGGTTTGGTATTTACTTCCTGTAAGTATTTTATAAAATTCTCAGCAACCTCTTTCTTTTTAAATCCTGTTTCATTATATAGCTTAGATGATTCAAAACATTTTGATTTTTCAGATACTTTCCACTCACCAGTAAAGGAACTATCTACACTTTCACCAAAATTTCCTTGTATTTTATAATAATTTACTTTCTTAAAATTTCTTATTTCTCTTTCTCTACTTACTATCATACCAAGTACACAAGTCATAACACGCCCTATTGATATAACTAAACGCTCCTCATTTAATTTTTTAGCTACATCCTTTCCATAACCTAGTGATAATAATCTTGAAAAATTTATACCTATTAAATAATCTTCTTTTGCCCTCAAATACGCTGCATCAGATAAACTATCATATTCAGATAATTCCTTTGCCTCTTTAATACCATTTAATATAGCTTCTTCTGTTTGTGAATCAATCCAAACACGTCTTTTATCTTTGTTTGGTCTTCCAGCCATTTCATCAACTAATCTATAAATATATTCTCCTTCTCTTCCTGAGTCAGTACATACATATATAGATTCTACATCTTCTCTATTTAATATATTTTTTATAACTTCAAATTGTTTTGACACACTTTCTATAACTTCATACTTATACTCTTTTGGAATAAATGGAAGTGTACTCAAATTCCAACTCCTTAGCTTTTCATCATATTTTTCAGGATAGCTCATTGTAACTAAATGACCTACACACCATGTAACAATATATTCATCAGATTCTATATATCCATTATTATTTTTACCATTTATTTTTAATACCTTTGCAAATTCTCTTGCAACACTTGGTTTTTCTGCTATTATTACCTTTTTGCCCATTTTACTACCTCATATCTACATTTTACACATATATTATATAACATTTTCTGATATAATTCAAATTCAAATGGATATTTTGTTTTTATGCAGCTCAGTGCTTTATGTTGACTTGTACAAAGATATATGTTATAATATTAATGATTCATATTATAAACCAAAATAAATTTATGAAGGAGAAAAAATGATTAAAAGTTTTATAAAAAAAATTATTCCAACTAATGATTACACAACTGGGCTCGTATTCGAGTGCAATAGTTATGGTTCATTTGCACTTATAAATTACAAAAAGAAAAGAGGTTATAAGATTTATTTTCCCCATGAAGTATTAACAAAAGAATATAACGAAATGTTTTTGTTACCTACAAAAGATAAAATAAAATTACTAAATAGCCTCGCGGGTACAGAAACTTTTAAAATCCGTGGAGATTTATTTGAAATTTTATTTTGTGAACTTCTACCAGAAGAAAATAAAAATCTTCTTCAAGTAGAAATGTTTTAAGTAGTATTTTTGGAACTTATTATTTTTTATCACAGTTAGAGTTTTTTAAATTAATACAACCTTTAGATTACACATTAACTTATATTATAGCATATACTGTAATAAAGATAACTAGATAACCTAAAATAAATTTATGGAGGGATTGCTATTATGGAAAATATCCAGAACTGTATCATAATGAACAAGGCAAATGTAGAAGGATTTGTATTTGAAGAAAGTTTTGAAAAAGGCAAATTTATACTCGTAAAATATACAAATCAAAAAGGTAAAAAAATTCATTATTCACAAGAAATAGTAAGCTGTGAATATGAAGAATTCAAGTTTTTAGATGAAAAAGGCAAAATAGAAAAACTTCGTGCACTTGCACAAACAGAAAATTTCATGATTCGCAGAAGTTTATACAAAAAAATATTTGAATAAATATAAAAGACTAGCACATAATTTCAAATTTGTGCTAGTCTTTTTACTTTTATTAATATTAAAGTTTATATACTTTTAATTAGTTAAATTAGTAGAAATATTATCATCAGCAGCAAGTGTAACTTTTACTTCTACTTCTTTTCCTGCTCTATTTACTTTTAATGTAATTTCATCTCCCACTTTTTTGGAATTTTTAACTTCATTTAACTCTTCCATTGTCTTTACTGTTTTTCCTTCAATTGAAACTATTACATCACCTTTTTGTATTCCTGCTTGTGCTGCTGGAGTATTAGCCATAACTTGTGCCACATATATTCCTTCGACTATATTGTTAATTTTAGCTGTATTTTTATCAACATTAATTCCAGAAAGTCCTATATATGGTCTAACAATCTTTTTATTTTCAATTAACTCTTTTATAATTGGTAGTGCATCATCAGATGGAATTGCAAAACCAATCCCTTCTACTTCAGTTGCTCCAATTTTAACTGTATTAATACCAATTACTTGACCTTGTGAATTAACTAAAGCTCCACCACTATTTCCAGGGTTAATTGCAGCATCTGTTTGAACTAATTTATATGTTCTGCCATCTGTTGTAAGCTTCCTATTTAAAGCTGAAACATATCCAACAGTAACACTTCCTGCAAGTTCTTGTCCTAAAGGATTTCCTATTGCAACTGCAAGTTCTCCAACCTTTAAATCCTTAGATGAACCAAATTCAGCTGCCGTAAGCCCAGTTTTATCAATTTTTATAACAGCTAAATCTGTTGTTTCATCTCCACCAACAACAGTTGCATCATATGTTTCTTCACCATTTGCTAGAGTTACTTGCACTTTAGCAGTAGAATTTTTAATAGCTGTTTGAATAACATGATAATTAGTTATAATATACCCATCTTCGCTATAAATTATTCCTGAACCTTCCTCATCAGATTCTTGTAAAGAACCAAAGAAGTTTTGTGATACAGATGTAATTTTAACACCAACTATTGATGGACCAGCTTTTTGTGCAATTGCAACAACTGGACTATCAGTTTTTTCTATTTCATACTTTGTATTAACTACATTTTTTCCTCCATCACCTGAGCCTAAATCAACTTTATTTTCTATTACAAAATATGTAAATAAACTTCCAAGTAGACTTCCAACAATTGCAGTTACTAAAGCTACTACAATTACTGGTGCTCCTTTTTTTTCTTTTATAAATACTTTTTCATCCATTATATATTTCCTCCTTATTAATTTCAATTATTTTTTCCAGCGGTTACTCCCGTTGAAAATGCTATTTGTAAATTAAAACCTCCTGTATAGGCATCAACATCTAAAATTTCACCTGCAAAATACAGGCCTTTTACAATTTTTGATTCCATAGTTTTAGGATTTATATCTTTTACATCTATCCCACCACTTGTAACTATTGCAATATCAATTGGCATAAGACCTGATATACAAATTTTCAACGACTTAAGTATTTCAACTATCTTTTTTCTTTCTTCTTTTTTTATTTGATGCACTTTTTTATTTTCATCTATTTTACTAAGTGATATAACAATAGGAATAAGTTTTTGTGGTAATAAATCATTTAAACTATTTTTAAATTCTTTATTTGAATATTTTTCAAAATCTCTACAAATCCTTTTATCTAAAACATCTAATTCTAAAGCGGGTTTTAAATCTATAATAGCAAAAATCTCATGATTTTTAATTTTTTCATCTAAATTATCTATTCTATTTAGTTTACTACTTGCACTTAATACTACTGGACCTGTAATCCCAAAATGAGAAAATAACATTTCACCAAATTCTTCATATATAATTTTACCATTTTTTTCTATTAACTTAAACTTAATATTTTTAAGAGATAACCCCTGTAATTCTTTACAAATTTTATCATTTGATTTTAAAGGTACAAGTCCTGGTAAAGTATCTATAATTTTATGACCATATTTTTGGGCTATATTATACCCATCACCAGTGCTTCCAGTTGCTGGATAGGTTTTCCCGCCAACTGCAATTATACACTTATTGCAATTTAATATTTTACCATCTTTTAGCTTCACTCCAATAATATTATTATTTTCCACTACTAAATCAATTAAACTGCTATTATATAATATGTTTACATTATATAGCTTTAACTGATTTTTTAAAGCAGTTACAATTTCATTTGCATCATCACTAACTGGAAATACTCTTCCACCTCGTTCAACCTTAGTTTTGACCCCAAGATTATTAAAATACTCTACAACATCCTTATTGCTGAATTTATTAAAACTGCTATACATAAATTTATAGTTTTTTACTATATTAGATTTAAAATCATCTATATCTCCATCAAATGTTAAATTACATCTACCTTTTCCAGTAATTTTTATTTTTTTTCCAAGAGAACTATTTTTTTCAACTAAAGTAACATCATTTCCTTCTTTTGCAGCTGTTATAGCTGCAATCATACCAGCTGCTCCACCACCAATTACTACTACTCTCATCTTTATACACCATCTAACTTATCATATTTTGTATTGCTGAACATATAGCAAGTTTTGCTGATTCATATGTAAGTCCTCCTTGCATATATGCAACATACGGTTCTCTTATTGGACTGTCTGCTGAAAGCTCGATAGATGCACCATCAATAAATGATCCAGCAGCCATTATTACTTGACTATCATAACCAGGCATTTCCCACGGAAAAGGAGTTACATGACTGTCTACAGGTGAGGCTTTTTGGATTCCTTGGATAAACTTTATTAAATCTTTCTTATTTGAAAATTTAATAGATTGTACAATGTCCGCTCTTTTAGCATTTGAATTTGGAAAAGTCTCATAACCTAATTCTTCCATTATCTTGGCTGAAAGTATAGCTGATTTCATTGCATTTTTAACTGTTGCGGGTGCCATAAATATTCCTTGTAGCATATTTCTATTTTGCCCCATTGTAGCACCACACTCTTTTCCTATTCCAGGGCATGTAAGTGTTACTGCACAAAGTTCAATCAAATCCTTTCTACCTACAATATATCCTCCTGTTTCGCAAAGTCCTCCACCTATATTTTTTATAAGGCTTCCACATACTACATCAGCACCAACTTCTATAGGCTCTTTCATTTCAACAAATTCGCCATAACAATTATCTACCATTATTATTACTTCTTTATCAATTTCTCTAATTTTTTTTATCACTTCTTCTATTTCACTTATCCTAAAAGCTCTTCTTAGTGCATAGCCACGTGAACGTTGAATATGTATAGCTTTAACTTTGTTATTTTTCAAATATTCTAATACTGATTTAATATCTATATCATCATTTTCTAACAAATCTATCTGACTATATTTTATACCATAACTAATTAGTGATTTACTTGATTTATTAATTCCAATAACTTCGCAAAGTGTATCATATGGTGTACCAGTAATTGCAAGAAGTGTATCTCCTGGCATTAAAATACCTCTTAAAGTTGTCGCAATTGCATGTGTTCCATTTACAAATTGAACCCTTACTAAAGCATCTTCTGACTTAAACACACTAGAATATACTTTTTCAATTGCTTCTCTTCCTATATCATTATAACCATAACCAGTCGTTTTGCCAAAATGTGCCTGGGAAATCCTTGCCTCATTAAAGGCCTTTAAAACTTTAGCCTGGTTATATAATGCTATACTTTCTATCTTACTAAACTCTTCTTTTAAATTATTTTCTGATTTTTCTGTGATACTAATCAATTTATCTGATATATTAAATAATTTATATGCTTCATTCACTCTTTATCACCTACGCATATTATAGCACAAATAGCTTTAAATGTGAACATTAGTAAGGCATTTTCACCAAAATTTCACTACACATACAAAAAAGGTATTTTGCTTTCACAATTATAACAAAATACCTTTTAATTTAATTAATCATCTGACTTTTCCAAATCTTTTTGTTGTTTTACAAATTCATTAAATATTTTTTCAGCCAGTTTATCATCTGTTACTGTATCATAAACTTCCTCTTCACCTTCTTGCTTAATCTCAAGAATTACAACTTCAATATCTTCTTTTTCGTCATTAGATACTTCAGATACAACTAAAAATTCTCTTTCATCTTCTAAAACAACAACGTCTAAAATTTCAAACTTACTATCTTTTCCGTTTTCATCAGTAAGTGTAATTACAGGACTTAATCCCTCTGGTAAAAAACTTTCTGCATGATCATGTCCACAACCACTACATCCAGCACAACCTGAAGCACATCCTTCTATCTTTTCGTCTTTACTCATTATTATTTTCCTCCTTTTATTATAAAAGTATTATACACTAAATTTTTTTAATTGTATATACATTTCTTATTTTTTTACATTTTTAGTTAAAATTAACAAAAAAAATTAATTTTTTATTCTTAAATTATCATTTTAAAAAATGTAAAAAACATTTATATTTAAGCTGAAATTTTATTATAACTTTCACATGATTTTCTTAGTTCCATAGCATGTTTCAATGAAATATCTGTAACATTTCCACTAGAAATTCTTGCAATTTCATTTAATGTTTCAGACTCATTTAACAATTTTATGCTCGTAATGGTATTATCTTCAACAACTTCTTTTTGGATTTTATAATTATAATCTGCTTTTGCTGCAATAACAGGTAAATGGCTTATACAAATTAATTGATGTGTTTTTGAAAGTATTTTCATTTTTTCACTAAATGCCCTTGCGGCTGTTCCACTAATACCTGTATCTATTTCATCAAATATAATTACAGATGTCTCAGAAATATTTGCCAGTACAACTTTTATAGCTAACATAATTCTGGACATTTCACCACCTGAAGCAATTTTTACAAGTGGTTTGTATTCTTCGCCAATATTAGTTGAAATAACAAATTCTACTTTATCTAAACCATTTTTTGTATATTGATTTTCAAGATTAACTTCTACTTTAAATGAAGCACTTTCCATTTCTAAATCTTTTAATTCATTGTTTATCTTTTCACTTAACTTTTTAGCATATATAGCTCTTTTTTCATGTAAGTTATTACAAATTTCATTCATTTTTAATTTTATTTCATCCAATTTTATTTTTAAACTTTTATTATATTCTTCTAAATTCATTATTTTGTCTATTTGTTCTTGTATATCAGACTTATATTTTAATATTTCATCAATATTATTTCCATATTTACGTTTTAATGAATATATTAAATCTAATCTACTTGTTATTTCGTTAGAATCCAAATCACAATACTCATTTTCATATAAATAACCATTTAAAGTTTCATATATATCTTGTACATCATAGTATAAACTTTGAATTGAAGTTAAACTTTGCATATACTTAGCATCAAAGGATTCTATTTTACTTAAACAACTTATTACGTTTTCAAAATTAGATATAATATTATCACTTAAAATATTACTTGATTTGGTAAGGTTATTATACACTTTTTCTTTATTTTGTATAATTTTTAGTTTTTCTTCAAGTTTATTTTCTTCATCCATTTTCAAACGTGCATTATTTATTTCATTCAATTGGTATGTAAGTAAATCTAATGTCCTTTGCTTTTGCTTTTCGTTTCCAAAACTATTTTCAAGTTCTTCATTTATTTTTTTATACTCACTATATAATTTACTATACTCTTCTTTCAAAGATATTACTTCATTATTTGCATAATTATCTAAATAATTAATATGGCTTGCTTGAAACATTATATCATGACTATCATTTTGGGCATGAATATCAATAATATTAGTCATAATACTTTTTAAAATATTAACAGTAACCATTCTTCCATTTATTTTACAAAGGTTTCTCCCATTTATATGGATTTCCCTTGATACAATAATATTACCATCTTCTGCATACTCATTTTTAGGAACATATATACATGCCTCCACAAATGAATACTCCTGACCCCTTCTTATCATATCTTTTGAAAATCTTCCACCACACAATATCATTAAAGAGTCAATTATTAAACTTTTTCCAGCCCCCGTCTCACCAGTTAAGACATTAAAACCACTATTTAAATTAATAGTTATATCTTCTATTATTCCTATATTTTTTATATGTAATGTAGTAATCATATTTCACCTCTAAAAAAACATTTGTTTATATTATTATAATATAATATTATTTCTTTGTCAATACATTTGTTCTTTTTTTATAAAAAATAAAAAAGGTAAATCTATTATTTTGATTCCCCTTTTCTATTTAAAAATCCTTCTAATATATAGGTAGCTGCAAGTTTATCAGCTACTTTGTTTTTATTTTTTTGAGAAATATTTAACTCTCTCATAGTTTTATATGCAGATACGGTAGTTAACCTTTCATCCCATATATGAACTATTAAATTTAACTTTTCTAATCCATTAATTAGTTCATCAATCTTTTCTGTTTTTTGGGATTTTGTACCATCCATATTTTTGGGATAACCAATTACTATTTCTTCTACATCATAATCCTGCACTAATTTTTTGATACCACTAAAAAATTTTTTATCACTACCATTAATAACAAGATTATCTAATCCTTGAGCAGTAATCCTAAGTGGATCAGAAATAGCTACTCCTACCCTTACATCACCATAATCTATTCCAAGAATTCTTTTCATATTTTTACCTATATTTCAAGATATTTCCTTATCATTTCTTGTAATAAATCATCTCTTTCAATTTTACAAATTAAAGCCCTAGCATTTTGGTGAGATGTAATATATGTTGGATCACCAGATAATATATAACCTATTATTTGACTTACTGGTTCATATCCCTTATCTTTCAAAGCTGCTACAACCTGTTCCATTATCTCTTTAACTCTTTTTGATTCATCCTTTTGAGGAGAAAAAACTGTTGTATTTTGATCCATAAAAATCACTCCTTTATACATTATATTATATTTTTTTATTATAAATGATATATATTAAAGAATTTTTATTACATTCACTGGTTTCATAGTATCAATTCTAGAAATCATGTTTTGTATTTCTTTTTCTATATTATTTTGTTTTTTTACTGTATGAATTAAAATTTGAGATTCAACTGCTACTTTCTCATCATCAACATATTCAACTTCAGATTTTATTTTACTTAATACTCTTTCCATTATAGGTTGTGATACTTGAGCATTTGAACCTGGTGTTATTATTAAAAGTCTAATACCACTATATCTAACAAGTATTGATTCTTTTGATACTATGTCTTTTATAGCATTTGTTACTTTAATTAACAAAGTATTACCTAAATTTCTACTATATTTTTCATTAATATCTGGTATGTTTTTCAAGCATATTAAACTAATAGAACTAGTATCATGTGAAATAAGAATATCTCTTGCATTTGAGTATAAATATAAATTATTGTAATACCCTGTTTGCTTATCTGTATTTTCTGCTATTTCTATTGTATTTTGCTTAGCTATATTTTCAATAAACAAACTCAGATTATATTTAAATTTATCTAAATCCAAATTTGATATTCCATCAAAAGCGTGTTCTTTGGTATCTTCAATAAACCAAAATCCTAAAAACATATTATTATAATATATAGGTGAAAAAATAGCAGATCTAATTTTTCTTTCAAGTGCACTTTTATATGCTAAACTTTTATCAGTTGTTGCAACAGAATATTTAGAGACATTTTTTATAACATTTGATCTAAAAATATTTTCCTCTGCTACATTTGAAATAGCTTCTATAAAATCTTCTTCTACATTTGTTGCTTTCATTTGATACTTATTACCATCATATAAAACTATTGATGAATATTTAGGTTTAAAAGCTTTTATAAGCACTCTATTTAAAGATAATATTTTTTCATCAGTAGAATTCGTATTTCCCATTATATTATACATATCTTGTATAGTTTTATCTACTATTCCATTTTTTATTTTGCCATTTTTGGATATTCTCTTATTATTTTCTAATTCTACATATATATCTAAAAGTAATAATAAAGATACAGCAATTGCAACTAATATTACTGGTAACATATATTCACTTCCTCATCTTTTGTATAAACATACTACTATTTTCCAAAAACTTTACTCCTTTTATTTGTAGAATAAGTAGTTGTTGTTGTTGTTACTTCACCAATTGGATATATAGAGTTTATTATTCTACCTAACGCTTCTCTAAAATCTTGTGTGAACGAATTGAATTTGTTTTGATATTTGAAAATCATTTCAACATACTTTTTATAATTTTCTGAATCAAAAGGTAATATAAAGTATGGTATTGCATTAGAATTAAATAATTCATCAAACATTTTCAAATCATAACTTGTATATGTAGCTATACCATCTAATATATCTTTTGCTGTCAAAGCACAATTTACATGTTTATTAATAATAACTCTTATCTTATTCATAGGAACTCCACGTGATTTTATTTGTCTTAAGAATATAGTCAATTGGTTTATGTTCAATATATCCATATCTTGAACTACATAAATTTCTTGACAAAGTCTAAAATAATCAGATGGTGTTGTAAAGTCTGTATCTATTAATATAACATTATTGTTTTGCATAATAGTATCAACTAATAATCCTGAATTGTATGTTTTTCTATCTTCACCAGGCATTGCTGTATAAACACTTAGCTTATCATACATAAGAGGTTCATTTAAACCATTTGAAGCATAACGCATACTCTCAGCTGCTATATTTCTTTTACCTTCATTGTCATATGTATAAATTGTATATGAATCTCTTTTTCTTGTTAAATCAACTATTGCAGTTTTAACTTTATTTCTAGCAAGATAAGTACCAATAGCATTTATACAAAATGTAGTTCCAGACTTTGGTGGACCAACAAATGCAACAACTTTTTTATAATCTTTAGGAACTTCATAAACATTTTTTACTACTTCTTTTTCTAAAACTTGTGTTACAACTTTTGGTTCACTAGGTACTTTTTGAACAACAATTTTCTCTACAATTTCTGGTTCTTTTTTTATTCTTACAGCATTAGCATCTTTTTGCTTGTCTAATACTTCTTTTGGCTTTTGAACAACTCTTCTTTGAGGTTCAGCTTTATTAGCACTTTGAGAACCTTTTGTATTGCTAGGTGTTTCTTGTACTTGTTCAACAGGTGCAGGTTCAGGCATACTTGCAACTAATTCCTTATATTTTTCATTATTAAAAGATAAATGTTGCTTAACATCTTGTGGTAAAAAGTTTATGATTACCTTTAATTGATCATCTGTATATTGTACAGATATTCTATCAAATATTTCATTATATTTATCAGTTACACCATTTTGATTTTGGTAATATGATATTATTCTTTGAATTTCTATTTCAGATACTTCTGCAGATTTGTATACATTTTCTTCTGAGATATTATCATAATATTTTTTTACATCTTTTTTATAAAATGGTCTATTTATAGCATCACAAACTTTTCCCTTAGTTCTTTCTTGCCCTGTAAGAACTGTATACATACCTAAATTAAATAATTTAGCAAGAAAATCATCACCAAGTTTTCTTCTATCAGATGCTATATATACAATACTTTTTGCATCAAAAACATCAGTCATAGAATCTATATTTTTAAATAAATAATCATCAATTTGGGCATAATTATTAGTAGGAAATTTTTCTAACTCTTCTAACATAACAGCTCTTTGATAATCACCTGTTGATAATTCTTTTATAAATTGTTTAAAATAATATACATTTTTATATTCTAATTTTTCATTATATTTTTTCTCATAAAAATCTACAATACCTTTTACTGTATTATCATTATTAATACCAAATAATACTTTCATTTAAACTACTCCTTTTTCTTATGTATTTACAATTACAAATGCGTAAGCCAATGGCAAACATTGGATTAACACCATGAAAATTGATATTCCAATTATCATTTTTTGACCAACTATTTTTTGATCTAAATATTCAGATCCCATAACATAGAATTTATATAGAGCATATACAAAAACTAAAGTTACAATAGGCCATGAATACTTTTGTAAAAATATTAATATCTGTAAAGTAGAATCTAATATTTTATCATTTGAAATTACACTGTCAGCTGCAAAAACAAAATTGCAAGTAAAAGCAGCTACAATAGATATAATCAGTGTAAATATTGTTAATTTTTTGTAAACCATAATTTTACCTCACTATTATTACGTTTATATTTTGTGTCTTCAATACATATATAATTTTACTATAAATTAATATAAATAGCAAGTAAATTTACTAAAAAGATGTATAAATTTAAGTAATTTTATGTAAAAAATCCTATTATGAAGCATACATTTATTTATTATTGTCAAAAATGTATTCTTCAATCTTTTTGCATTCATCTTTACTTGGTATTTTTATATTTTTTAATTTATAATCTAATCCCAATTCTTTCCATTTATATTTTCCCATTTCATGGTATGGCAAAACTTCTACTTTTTCTATATTTTCTAAAGTTTTTATAAACTCTTTATATTTCTTTATACTATCATTTTTGTCAGTTATTCCAGGTATATATACTATCCTTATCCACATTTTAACTCTTTTTACATTTGATATATACGTTGCAAGCTTTAATATTTTATCATTAGAAACCCCAACCAAGTCTTTATGTTCTTTATCATCCATATGTTTTATATCAAATAAAAATAAGTCTACATATTTTATCAACTCATTTAACTTTTCGTCAGTAGTATCAAAATTACCAGCTGTATCAATTGCTATATGTATTCCACTTTCTTTTATTTTTTTACATACATTTATTAAAAAATCCATTTGTAAAAGTGGTTCACCACCAGTAAAAGTAACTCCACCTTTCCCATTTTTTAAATAACTTTTAGCTTTTAATATTCTTTCTATTAATTCTTCCTCACTAATTTCTATTCCACCAAACTTTTCCCAAGTATCAGGATTATGACAAAACTTACATCGTAAATTACATCCTTGCATAAATACAACATATCTAATTCCTGGCCCATCAACTTTACTAAAGCTTTCTATTGAATGTATTCTTCCAATCATATTTTACACCTCTTATATTTTTTCATTTTAATTATATCAGTTAAGCTAAACAAACACAAGAAAAATATATGATATATCATTTTATTATTAATATTTGTACTATGTTTTAGTATCTATGTTTATATATTTATAACATTATATTTACATAATATTGCTTTTTTATAGTTAATATGGTATAATAATAAAAAATTTTATAACCAAATTTACTATAGGAGGTGTCACTAATTTGAAACTAATTAATATTATACGAAGAACATTAAAAGCAAAAGTTAATAAGATACAACCTTATTAGTTCTAACTAAAAAATAACAAAAAGGAGAAAATACTAATATGAAAATCTTATTTATATTGTCTGTAATTATAAATTTTTTAGTTTGTATATATTTGGGATATTTTATAAATTATTATTACGATAGAAAAATTGATATAACTAATAAAAAAGAACTTGTAAAAATATTATTACTAATTCCTCTTATTTTCATTTTTATATTTTCCAATTCTATATTTTTAGCAAATATAGATTATTCATTATTAATCTTTTACTTTTGTTTTATAATAGCCTTAACTTGTACAAGTTTCTGTATATATAGTGATAAATTTTATAATACTCCTTTACTTGCTTTAGCTATTTTGTGTTCTATAATTTTTTTAGCAATATTACTATTTATAGACATAACTATAAATGAACCGTCAATAGCAACCCAAAAAGTATCTTTATATCAAATAGAAAAGGGTAGTAAAAAGCAAGCTGTTACAATTGAACTAAATAAATTTGATAATAGAGCAAAAACTTACACAGTTATGCAATATGATGATGAAATATCTTTACCTTTAATTATTTCATATAACGAAA
Organism: uncultured Clostridium sp.; assembly: GCA_947361355.1. Taxonomy (GTDB): domain Bacteria; phylum Bacillota; class Clostridia; order TANB77; family CAG-465; genus CAG-465. The sequence goes on along the minus strand of CANAIR010000003.1, from coordinate 27,371 downwards.
TTTCTTCATATGAAATTATCTCTGAAGGAAATGATAAAATATATAAGTTTACTAAAGAAAGTAAATATTATTGTCTATTATCATATTTTAAATTCATAAAACCTATTAAAGAAAAAACAACAACTTATTCTGTATATATCAAAGAAAATAATTTAAGATATAAAAAGTAAAAAAGTTATTGTTAAAAAACAAAAATCTAAGGTTAATTTTTTCCTTAGATTTTTGCTTTTTTATTATTTTTAATTTAATTACTTTTTATCATGGAATGTCCTAGATATAATATCAAGCTGATGTTTTTTAGAAAGTTTTACAAAATTTACTGCATAACCAGAAACTCTAATTGTAAGCTGTGGATATTTTTCTGGATGTTCCATAGCATCAAGTAAAACTTCTCTATCTAAAACATTTATATTTATATGATGTCCTGTTTTTTCAAAATAGGAGTCAAGTAATACTTTTAAAGTATCTATTTTTTCTTCATCGCTATCACCAAGAACAGATGGTACTAAAGAAAAAGTATAAGATATTCCATCTTGACTTTCTTCAAAATCAAGTTTAGCAACAGAATTTAGGGCTGATATTATACCATTTTTTTCTCTATGGTACATTGGATTAGCACCAGGTGCAAATGGTTCTCCTTTTTTTCTACCATCAGGAGTGGTTCCTGTTTTCTCCCCATATACTACATTTGAAGTAATAGTAAGAATTGACATAGTATGTTCAGAATTTCTATATGTTGGTTGTTTTTTTATCTTTTCCATTATCATTTTTTGAACCATTATAGCTATTTCATCTGCTCTATCATCATCATTACCATAACATGGATACTCTCCTTCTACTTCAAAATCAACTATTATACCTCTTTCATCTTTTATAGGTTTTACTTTTGCATATTTTATTGCACTAAGAGAATCTGTTACTACTGAAAGTCCTGCAATTCCACAAGCCATAGTACGTTTTACTTCTTTATCATGTAATGCCATTTCTAATCTTTCATATGCGTATTTATCGTGCATATAATGAATAATATTTAATGCGTTAACATATACTCCTGCGACCCATTCAAATATATTTTCAAGTCTCTTTACAACTTCATCATAATCTAAATACTCACCATTTAGCGTATTCATTACAGGCCCTATTTGGTCTCCTGTTATCTCATCTTTCCCACCATTTATTGCGTATAATAAAGATTTTGCCAAATTACATCTAGCTCCAAAATACTGCATTTGTTTACCAGTACGCATTGGTGATACACAGCACGCTATTGAATAATCATCCCCATAGTATTGGCTCATTAAATCATCATTTTCGTATTGTATTGCACTTGTCTTTATTGATACTTTTGATGCAAATTTTTTAAATCCTTCAGGTAATTTATTAGACCACAAAACAGTTAAATTAGGTTCTGGTGCTGGTCCTAAATTAAACAAAGTTTGTAAAATTCTAAATGAATTTTTTGTTACTAAAGTATTTCCATTTGAAGCCATACCACCAATTGATTCTGTAACCCAATTTGGATCTCCTGCAAATAAAGCACTATATTCTTTTGTTCTCATAAATCTAACTATTCTTAATTTTATAATTAATTGATCCATTAATTCCTGCGCTTGTTCTTCTGTTAAAACTCCACTTTGCAAATCACGCTCAATATATATATCCAAAAATGTTGATATTCTACCTATACTCATAGCTGCGCCATTTTGTTCTTTAATTGCTCCAAGATAAGCAAAATATGTCCATTGAATCGCCTCTTTAGCATTAGAAGCTGGTCTAGATATATCAAAACCATATGTAACTGCCATTTTTGCTAGCTCATTTAAAGCATTAATTTGCTCAGATAATTCTTCTCTTCTTCTAATTGTTTCTTCATCCATTACATTAACTTCTAAATCAAGTTTTTGTTTCATCTTGTCTTCTATAAGTACATCTATTCCATAAAGTGCAACTCTTCTATAGTCACCAATTATCCTTCCTCTGCCATAAGCATCAGGAAGACCTGTTATAATTCCACTTTTCCTACATTTTCTCATTTGTGTAGTATAAGCATCAAACACTCCTTGATTATGTGTCTTTCTATATTCAGTAAATATCTTTTCTACATCCTTATCAATCTCATATCCGTATTGATTTAAGGCATTTATAGCAGTTCTTATACCACCATTAGGCATCATTGCACGTTTTAGTGGTTCATCTGTTTGTAATCCCACTATAATTTCTAAATTTTTATCTATATAACCTGCATTATGAGACGTTATCGTAGATATAATTTTAGTATCTGCATTTAATACTCCACCTTTTTGTGTTTCTTTTTTCATAAGCTTAGAAACCTTATCCCATAAATTCTTTGTATTTTCAGTTGGACCTTTTAAAAATGTTTCATCACCTTCAAATTTAGTGTAATTATTTTGTATAAAATCTCTTACATCTATTTTATTGCACCAAACACCTTTGTTAAAACTTTTCCACTGTGTAAAATTGTTTTCCATAGTTACAACCTCACTTTCTTATCTTATATAGTATATATCAATATACAAAAAAAATCAACAAATTTTTTAAGTATAAAATTAATAAAAAAATAAATAATACAAATTTCTTGATAAAAAAACAATTTAATGATATTCTATTTATGGAGGTATTATCATGGTTATATTTTCTTTAATATTTGCTATTTTTTCATCGTACATAATTTATTTGTGTTTTGAATACTATGGATTTAAATTAACTTTTTTAATAACACTTATTTTTAATATAATTAGTGCTATTATAAGAAATGGAATGTATAACATTTTTCTTTCTATACTGATAACATTTCTTGTATCACTAATTACAACCTCAATTGATTATTTCATATACAATAGAACAAATTCATTTATTAGCTTTTTACTTTTATCGTTATTTATAGGTTTTATTTTAATATTTTGTTCAGGCTTTATTTTAACTTTAATTGGTGTAGGAATTATGAATAATGGTATATTATCATAGTTGACAGAGTACTGGAAATCTTCAACAAAATGACAGAAATCGGTTTAAGAATTTTTATGCGTTAGCAAAAGTAGCGTATTGCAAGATTTAGCAATACGCCTTTTTTATTTTTTATATCATTTTATATTTTCTTTTCATTCTTTTCATTTCACGTTTTGTAGAATTAAAAGCACTCATAATGTTTTCTTTATTCATTACACCAATTACAGTACCAGCTACAATTCCTATTAAAGCACCTTTTGTAAAATTCATTTTAATCAACTCCTTTCAATTTTATTTTTTGCAGAAAATATATTTTTTAAACTAGAAATTATTTCATAAATTCCAATTAATACCATAAAACAATAGAAAATATATCTTAAAAAATTTTCATCAATGTGCTTTACAAGTAACATTCCACAGATACTACCTACGCAAACAGGTATAAATAATTTTTTTAAAATTTTTTTATCAATATTTTTATTTTTAAAATTAGATATGGTTGCAAATATACCAACAACTATAAACATAATAAGATTATAGCTTTGTGCCTCTTTATGTGAAAAAACATTAAATATATTAGTAAGTAAAATAAACAAACTACCACCACCAACCCCCATACCTGCTACTATACCACTAAATACAGCAATCAATATCAAAGTTATCCACATAATCAACTTCCTCCTACTACAATTTTATAAACTGTTAATCCAAGTATTAAAACACCTGATATTAAATTTAAAATATTTGCTGGTATTTTTTTCATAAGTTTTGAACCTATATATCCTGTAATAGCTGCTATTATTATAATAACTAACACTTTTATAATATCAAATTCTATGAAACTACTATATCCAAATATTGAGATAGCACTTGCTAAAGATAAAACAGCTACACTCACACCTCTCATCAAGTGAGTATCAAATTTTTTTATAAAAATTAAATAAAAAACTAATATTTGCCCTGCACCACTTGCAAATAAACCGTTTAAAAATCCAACTAACAATCCTATAAAATAAATCATAATAATATTATTTGCAATTTTTATTTTTTTATAATTTTTATATTTTATATAATTTTTATTTCATGATTATTTAATAATCAATCTTTAATTTTTTTGCACTCTTATAATATAAAGTCGAGTAAAATTATTATATTTACTCGACTTATATTTTACAACTTATATTTTCATTATTTTATAGTTTATATTCATTTTATCATTATAAAAAGGAAAACTTCAAAAGTGGATTAATTTTTACCTACATTTGAAGTTCTATTTTATTTCTTTTTTGTTGTTTTAGACTTAGTAGAATTTTTTTTTGTTACTTTTTTAGTAGTTTTCTTTGTTGTAGATTTTCTTCTAGTTATTTTTTTATGTTCATCAACAGTTCCATCTTTATTTGGTTTATTCCAAGAAATAAAATCACATTTACTATCTTCAGTATTTGTATTATTTTCGCAAACATAAAAGTTTCTTTTACTTTTAGTTTTCTTAATTAATACTTTACCTCCACACTTTGGACATGGGACATCACACTCTTGTACAATAGGCTTAGCATTTTTACAATCTGGATAACCAGGACATGCTAAAAATTTTCCAAACCTTCCTTGTTTTATAACCATATTTTTTCCACATAATTCACATTTTATATCAGTTTCTTCTTCAGGAATCTTTACTCTTTCTATTTTATTTTCAATTTCTTCTAAATGTGTAATAAAAGGTGAATAAAATTCAGTAAGCATATGTACATAACTTTCTTTATTTTCAGCAATCATATCAAGTTTATTTTCCATATCAGCTGTAAATGCAACATCCACAATATTTTTAAAATATTCTTCTAACATATCATTAACTATTTCTCCAAGTTTAGTTGGAACTAAAAACTTCTTATCTTTTTCTATGTATGTTCTATCTAATATTGTTGAAATAGTAGGTGCGTATGTACTAGGTCTTCCTATTGCCTTTTCTTCCATTACTTTTACTAGAGTAGCTTCAGTATATCTATATGGTGGTTCAGTAAATTTTTGTTCAGGCATTAATTCTTCCTGTTTTAATACATCTCCAATATTAAATTCTGGAAGAATATTCTCACTTTCTTCACTTTGTTTTCCACCATCGTCTTTTCCCTCAATATATAGTTTCATAAATCCATCAAACTTTATAATACTACCTGTTAAATTAAAGATATAATTTTCTACTTGAATTATAATTTTTGTTGTATCATATACAGCAACAGACATTTGTGAAGCCAAGAATCTATTTTTTATTAATGTATATAATTTTTGCTCATCAGAACTAAATGAAGATACATCAACATCTAGTCTACTAGGACGTATTGCCTCATGTGCATCTTGTGCATTTTCTTTTGCCTTAAACACTCTATTTAAGTAATAATTATTACCATAACTATCTATTATATATGATTTTGCCATCTTCTTTGCGTCTTCAGAAAGTCTAGTTGAATCTGTTCTCATATATGTAATAAAACCATTTTCATATAACTTTTGTGCAACCATCATAGTTTTTTTAACACTAAAACCAAGTTTCCTAGAAGCTTCTTGTTGCATAGAAGAAGTAGTAAATGGAGGTGGCGAATTTTTCTTTCTTTCTGATTTTTTTATATCAACTATTTTATACTCTTTACCATCTATAACTTTTATAATATCATTAATTTGCTTTTCATTAACTAAATCAATTTTTCCATTAATATCTCCATAAAATTTTGCAATTACTTTTTCTGATTTTTTAGAAAGCTTTGCACTAAGCAACCAATATTCCTCTGATTTAAAGTTTCTTATTTCTTTTTCTCTATCCATAATAAGTTTTAAGGCAACTGATTGAACTCTACCCGCACTTAGTCCTCTTTTTATTTTTTTCCATAATAGTGGAGAGAGTTTATAACCTACAATTCTATCTAATATACGTCTTGCCTGTTGTGCATCAACCAAATTATTATCTACTTTTCTTGGCGATTCCACTGCCTTTTTCACAGCAGATTTAGTTATTTCATTAAATGCAATTCTACATTCATCCGTATCTTTTATATCAAGTACATTTTTTATATGCCATGCAATAGCTTCACCTTCACGATCAGGGTCGGTTGCAAGATATACTTTACTTTTTCCTTTTGCCTTATCTTTTATTTCTTTAACAATTTTAGCTTTTCCCTTCATTGTTTTATATTCAGGCTTAAAATTATTTTCTACATCAACGCCTAATTTGCTAGCTGGCAAATCTATTATATGACCTTGAGATGCGATAACTTCAAAGTCAGTTCCTAAATATTTCTTTATTGTTTTTGCCTTTGAAGGCGATTCCACTATAACTAATTTATCTGGCATTTTTTCTCTTCCTTTCATCTGAAAATTTATTATATCATATAGAATTTAATATAGTCAATCTTTGTATAAGATATTTAATAAATTTGTAATACATCTAGTAGATAGCTTTACTTCATCAATAGTATTCCCAGTAGCACCAAATTCTATTAGCAAAGAATATTTATTTAAATCCTGATTATATACAGAATTTCTAATAATCATTGGTCTAAATAATCCTGGATATAGCTTATCTGCTATTTGCTGTAATTTTAAAGCAAGTTTTAAATTATCTTGCCAATTGTCATTTTTTACACTATCACTTCCAACCCCAACTACAAACATAAGTTGTGCTACATCTACTCCCTTTATATTCACAAAAGGTCTAAAATTTAAATCTGATGTAGCATCACGATGTACATCTATTATAATTCCAGCACCTTGCATTTTGGCTAAAGCTTCTGTTACGGTTATTCTAGACTTGGCATATGCACTTGTATATGTTCCATAGTCATGTGGAGTAGTATTTTGAAAAGATTCAAAACCTTTTGATTGTAAATTTTCATTAAATCTTTTTGCAATACATAACATATTATAATTTGCATCTGTTGTCCTCATCGTTCCTGTATAATCAAACTTATAATTCTCACTATTTACATATGACTCAGATGTATGAGTATTATATAATAAAATTTTATCACTTTTTTTTGTCAACGTTATATTTGTATTAAGTAACCCTTCAAAGTCTATATCTCGTTTACTTGAATAGTTCAAGATTTTAGTTGTGCCTACTGTTACTCTTTGAATATTTTTTGAATTTTCTGTTACTTGAACATTTACTTTTTCGCTTCCAAGAAAAGTTTGAATATCATCTATTTGTACTTCCTTATCTAGTATTTGCTCGTCGCTTTCTACAACTACTTCTTCTGCCTTTTCTATATTTTGAACTATTTCTTTATTTTTTATAATATAATTATTAGAATTATACAAACCATATGTAGCAATTAAATCAGCTATTTGAATTTTATTGTTTTCTGCTTGTCTAAGGTTTGTTGCAAAATACATAAGAGTACTACTAATTTTATTACTAAAAATTAACAAAAAAGCTATTACAGGAAGACTAGCAAGTATACAATAAACCGTTTTACTAATTTTAAAATTTTTAGTATCTGTATTAATTTTATTAGCATTTAATAATTCTTCACTCATAAATTTTTCTGTACTTAGTATATTATCTTTATTATATGTATTATTTAATAACTTATTTTTTCCTTTTCGAGAAATATTATTACTATTTTTAAATATATCTATAATTTTTTTACTACTTAATTTAGTTCTATCTATTTTATTATAACTATTATTAACATTATATTTTTCTAAACGTTTTAAATTTCTTTTTTCAAAATTTATCTTTTGTTTTTTATTTTTTTTACCTAAAAAGGCAACCATAATTTTCATAAAACATTCTCCTTTGTTTTATTTTATTATAGTTACCTTTGATATATTACTATTTTATAAACTTTATAAATTTCATAATTTCAATAATTTAATTTTACTCTAATAAATTATTCATCTCTTGACTATATTTATCTAACATTTTTATAGTCTTTTCTTTTAAATCAATCACATCTTTTTTTATGTCTAAAAGTTTTTCTTTTTCCATCTCTATTAGATGTTCGATTCGCTCTTTTTCTTGCAATGCTTCGCTTCTTGAGGTTTCAACGATTTTTTTTGCTTGATCTTCAGCTGTTATTAAGGCATTAGCCACTTTTTCTTGTTTTTGAACGTAATCTACTTCATATCTTTCTAACTTTTTTTTAAGTATTGTTAATTCATTTGCTACTCTATTTGCATCAGATCTTTCAGCTTGAATTCTACTTTCATATTCAGCTTTTAATGACTTAATATAATCTTCAACCTCTCTTTTATCATAGCCAAACATTTCATTGCCAAACTTCTTCTCGTTCTCCATCTATTACTACCTCCACTACTTTAACTTTAATTATTATATCAAACTTTTTACTAGTTTTCAATAGAAATCAAAAAAAAGTTTTCGACTTTTTTTTCTATTTTTTATACTACATAATCGCAAAAATTAAGGTTTAAAATTAAGAAAATTTTACAAATATTATGCCCCATCTAATATATTTTTAATGAAATTTTTTTATTTAAATCTCAGTTTTATGTTACTACAATTTTGTATTTTTAAATTACGCTTATATAAACTAATATTCTAAATAATATTAAATCTATATAAATAATAATCTATTAAAATAAAAATTTTCTTATATTTTAATTTTTTTTGCAAATAATATTATTAGGTGATGAAAAAATGAACTCTAATATTAATATGACAAATCAAGAATATTCTGATTTTGTAGATTCAAAAGCTAAAAAAAGTCCGATTGTAAAAAATATAATATTAGCTTTTATAATTGGTGGTTTAATTTGTATTATAGGACAAATTATAATTAATATTTCCATGTATTATGGTGTAGAACAAAAAGATGCAAGAAATATTTGTTCAATTTGCTTAATATTTCTTGGAGCATTTTTGACAGCACTTAATTTATATTCAAAACTAGGAAAATTTGCTGGTGCTGGTTCTGTTGTACCAATTACCGGATTTTCAAATTCAATTGTTGCGCCAGCAATAGAATTTAAAACGGAAGGATATATTTTAGGTTTAGGTGCAAATATGTTTAAAGTTGCTGGACCAGTATTAGTTTATGGTATTACCACTTCTGTAATAGTTGGCTTTATATATTGGCTAATTAAATTATTTATATAATGGGAGGTATAAATATGAAAATAGGAAATCAAACTATAAAACTAGAAAATACTCCAAAGCTTTTACATACATCTAGCATAGTAGGACCTAAAGAAATGCAAGGTCCTCTTGCAATGTATTTTGATACACATACAGACGACATTTTTTTTGGCGAAAAAAGTTTCGAAAAAGCAGAAAGTAAATTAATGAAAACTTGTATAGAAAATTTATTAACAAAGGTTCCAACTGATAATCAAAGTATTGATTATATTTTTGCTGGAGATTTACTTAACCAATGTATATCTTCAGGATACTGTATTAGAGATTTAGAAATTCCATTTTTTGGTCTTTATGGAGCTTGTTCAACATTTTGTGAGTCTTTAACACTTGCTAGCCTATTTGTAAATGCAGGATATGCAAAAAAAGCGATTGCAGCTACATCTTCGCATTTTTGTAGTGCTGAAAGACAATTTAGAATGCCACTTGAACATGGTAACCAAATGAGTTCAACGGCACAATGTACTGTTACAGGTAGTGGAAGTGCTATTGTAGTACCAAAAGAAATTTCAATACAAAGTCCATTCATAACTCATGCAACACCAGGAAAAATAATTGATTTTGGTATAACTGATATGGCTAATATGGGAGCCGCTATGGCACCAGCAGCATACAATACAATTTCTACACATTTAAATGATACCCAAAGAAAAGCTGATTACTATGATGCAATAATTACAGGAGATTTAGGAACTCTTGGTTCACAAATTCTAGTCGATCTATTTAATAATGAAGGCGTAGACATTTCAAATATTCATAAAGATTGTGGTGCAATAATATACGACCTAAATACGCAAGATGTAAAATGTGGTGGAAGCGGCTGCGGATGTATGGCAAGTGTATTTAGTGGATTTTTCTTTGAACAATTAAAAACAAAAAAATTAAATAAGGTACTAATAGTTGCAACTGGTGCATTAATGAGTCCTCTTGCCTGTCAACAAGGCGAAAGTATACCATCGATAGCACATGCCGTTGCAATCGAAAATGAGGTGTAATATGGATATATTTTTAGAATATTTAAAAGTTTTTATTACAGGTGGAGTAATATGTAGTATAGGTCAAATATTAATAGATAAAACTAAAATAACACCAGCAAGAATACTTGTACTTTTTGTTACTTTGGGTACGATTCTAACTGCAATTGGTGTATATGGACCTCTTGTTGACTTTGGTGGTGCTGGAGCTACCGTTCCAATTTCAGGTTTTGGTTATTGTTTAGGAAATGGTGTTATTCAAGAAGTAGATTCAATTGGCTTTTTAGGAATATTTTTAGGTGGAGTAAAGGCAACAGCAGCAGGAATTGCAGCAGCAGTAACTTTTGGATTTATTGCTTCTTTAGTTGCTAAACCAACTATAAAATAATTATTATAAAAATAAGTATATAAAATATAAATTTGCACATAATATACTTAGGATTTATTAGGAGGTATATTATGAATAGTTTAAATCAAATTGAAATCCAAAATATAAGACACATATGTGGTGCCTGCACAAATCTTTGTGATAAAATAACTTACTATAAAACATTAACACAAGATACAAATGTTACAGATATTCTTGATGAAATATGTACAAAATGTACATCACTTAAATCAGAAATATCTGGATTATTATAGGAGGTGCGTTATGACTGAAAAAGTTGCAATGAGTGATATTTTATCTAGCGTAAATGCTTTAATTAAACAATGTGAATTTGCTATAGAGCAATCAAATGATAAAAATTTTAGAGATATACTAATACAAAACAGAAATGTTTTAGAAAATATTCAATGGCATGTTTATTTAATAGATAAAGAAAAAGGTTACTATGTTCCAGCGGCTCCCGCTGGTCAAGCAGATATAGAACAAGTAAAAAATGCTATAGGACAATAGTAAAATAATAAAAAGTAATTATGAGATTAAATTTTATCTTATAATTACTTTTTTATTTACTTTATTATAATATTTTCTTTAACAACTTGCGTATTATCTAATTCATAATTTAGTGATTTTGGTAATCTAAAATATAAAATTATACAAATACTTATTGTCATAAGAATTAATATAAAAAAAATCCAATACACAATTTCATTTTTATTTTTTTTCATATACTCCCCTCTAAATGTAATTTTAAATTTAAACTTATTTTATTTAAAAAATATATAAATTTTACCTTATTTTATCTGACTTTTCTTTTCCAGTCTTAATTTTATCTATTATTTTTGTTCTTTCATATTCTTCATTAACAGGATTTACCATGCTCTTTAATGCTTTATCTATTTCTTCCATTCTTTTATCTTCTGGTGATTTTTGTTCCTTATTTATATCTTTTGTTTTTTTGTCAATTTTTACTTCTTTAATTTTACTTTTTTCAATTTTTAATTCACTAGAAGGATCTTCTTTTGATTTAATTTCCTCTTGTTTTTCTTGAACAGGCTCAGTTCTTTCAATATTAATATATTCTTTACCTTGGATTTTATTCAAAGTATACCTTATAAAATATTCAATATACATATCCTTTGCTTCTAATCTCTTTTTTTTCTTTTTTGTTTTAGTACTATCAACAGTTGAAACTAGGAAAAACTCCCCATTTTCATATACTAGTTGTTCTTCACCATCAGTAAATATAACATAGTTATCTTTTGGTATTTCTACACTTTCAATCAAGTGTTTAAAATCAGTACTCTCTTTAACTTTTTCTTTTAATTTTGCTATTTCACTTGGAGAGAGTTCTTTTATTTTAGAAACTTTATCTAAAATTTCTTTTAAATTAGGTGCTATAACCTTCTCTTCGTTATTATTTTCTTCCATTTTATTCCTCCTGCCATTTTTAAGTTTCACTTATATATTTTATACACAAATCTATAATTTCTTCTAAACGTTCATTTTCATTCTTTATATATAAATATCCTATTAAAGCTTCAAAACCTGTTGCTTTTTTATATTCTACTATATCAGCATTTTTTGAAACACTACTTATATTTGTATTTCTTCCCCTTTTATATACTGCTATTTCATCTTCCTTTAAACTATCTATTAACATATCAACAGTTTTTGATTGAGCCCTTGCACTTACAAATTTTATTGAGTCATTATGCAATTTATTAGTTTTTTGGTTGCTTTTTGAAGCTAAATAACATCTTATATACACATTATATACTGCATCTCCTATAAAAGCTAAAGTCTGCATAGATACAGTTTGTAAATCTATATTTTGTCTAAATTCTTCCATTTAATCCACCTTTTCATTTTTATTATATATTATTTTATGTAATTTTTCAATACAATTTATGTTATTTATTATCTTTTAAATTTTCTGATATAATATACATAGTGATTCAACTCCTTTTTGCTCTGTTGTTATTTCAATTTATCAGTTAACCACTTTATATATTTTTTTATTTCAAGTCTATTACAACATAACATTTGCAGAAACTTAAAACTAAAATATGTATTGACAAACTACATAATTTAGTATAAAATTTTTGTATAATAAATGGAGGTTGTTAGATGGGAGAAGATAAAAAAGAAGAAATTACTACTAGTGAACAAGTTAATGAAGATAACTTAAATGAATATAACGAAGATGAAAATAATAATTCTGAGGAATACGATGAAACTCAATATAATAATGAAGATTATCAAAATTCAGTAAAATACGTAAATTCTAATACTAAAAAAACTGAATATACTTATGTAGATGAAGATGGAAATGAAGTAGAATGTGTTCAATATGAAGTAGTTCAAACTGTTAACAACATTTGGTCTATTTTGGCAACTATATTTGGTATATCAAGTTTAATTCTATGGATAATACCGATGTTTGGTTTTATTATTTCAATAATTGGAATAATACTTAGTGCTATAAGTTTTAAATATACAAGATCTCCGCTCTATTCAAGAACATCTAAATCAAAAATAGCCATTACAATGTCAATTATTGGTTTTTTCTTAGCTCTTGCATTTTCTATTTTAAAAGTTATATTATTTATAATGTAAAAAAATAACAAGGTTTTAACTAAATTAGTTCTACCTTGTTATTTTTTAATTTCAATTTTTAATACATTCCCATTCCTGGATTTGGCATATCATGTGATGAACAACTGCATCCGTCTTTTTCTACCTTATCTGCTACCAATGTTTCAGTAGTAATAATCATAGCTGCTATTGAGGCTGCATTTTGTAAAGCAGATCTTGTAACTTTAGTAGGATCAACTATTCCTGATTTTTTCATATCAACAAATTTGTCATTTAATGCGTCATAGCCAAAACCTTTTTCTAAGCTTTGTATTTTATCAACAATTACTGCACCTTCAACGCCAGCATTAAATGCAATTTGTTTTATAGGAGCTTCCAAAGCCTTTTCAACCATTTTAGCACCTAATTTTTCATCAGATTCTAAAGAATTAGCAAATTCTTTTACTTTTTCAAGAATATTTACATAGGCTGTTCCTCCACCTGCTACTATTCCTTCTTCAACTGCGGCTTTTGTAGCATTTAAAGCATCTTCAATCCTTAATTTTTTCTCTTTCATTTCAGTTTCAGTAGCTGCACCAACTTCTATTACTGCTACTCCACCAATTAATTTTGCAAGTCTTTCCTCTAGTTTTTCTTTATCAAAATCTGATGTTGAATTAACAATTTCGCTACGTATTTCTTTTACTCTAGAATCTAGCTTTTCTTTATCTGAATACCCATCAATTATAATTGTATTTTCCTTTTGAACTTTAACTTGTTTTGCACGGCCAAGTTGCAATATATCAGTATCTTTTAATTCCATAGCTAAGTCTGATGAAATCACTTCTCCACCTGTAAGTATTGCAATATCTTGAAGCATAGCTTTTCTTCTATCGCCAAATGCTGGTGCTTTTACTGCTACACATGTAAATGTTCCTCTTAATTTGTTTAATACCAATGTTGCAAGCGCATCTCCTTCTAAATCATCCGCAATAATTAACAATTTTTTACCTTGCTCTGCCACTTTTTCAAGAATTGGTAATATTTCTTGAATATTTGATATCTTTTTATCAGTTATCAAAATATATGGTTCATCTAAAAGTGCCTCCATTTTATCTGAGTCTGTTACCATATATGAAGATAAGTAACCTCTATCAAATTGCATTCCTTCAACAACATTTAAGTTTGTCTCCATTGTTTTAGATTCTTCAATAGTTATAACTCCATCTTTTGAAACCTTTTCCATAGCTTCAGAAATCAACTCTCCAATTGCTTCATCATTAGCTGAAATTGAAGCAACTCTTGCAATATCCTCTTTACCATTTATTGAAGTAGAAATTTTCTTTATTTCTTCAACAGCTAATTTTGTTGTTTTTTCTATTCCTTTTTTTACTATTACTGGATTACTTCCTGCTAAAACATTTTTTAGTCCTTCCTTTATCATAGCTTGTGCAAGAACTGTTGCAGTAGTTGTTCCATCACCTGCAACATCATTTGTTTTTGTAGCTACTTCTTTTACAAGTTGAGCTCCCATATTTTCAAATTTATTTTCAAGTTCTATTTCTTTTGCTATTGATACTCCATCATTAGTTATAAGTGGTGAACCAAAAGATTTGTCTAATACAACATTTCTGCCTTTTGGTCCTAATGTAACTTTAACAGCATCAGCTAAAGTATCTACACCTTTTTCTAAAGCTTCTTTAGCTTCTCTTCCAAATAAAATTTCTTTTGCCATAATTAATACCCCCTTTATTCTACTATTGCTAAAATATCACTTTCTTTTACAATAGTATAATCAACACCTTCATATTTTATTTCTGTTCCTGTATATTTAGAGCAGACAACTTTATCGCCTACTTTAAGTGTCATAGTAATTTCTTTGCCATCCTCTGTTTTACCTGGACCAACTGCAACAACTTCTGCAACTGCTGATTTTTCTTTTGCAGATGTTGGTAATACTATACCGCTTTTTGTAGTTTCTTCTGTTTGAGCTTCTTTTAAAATAACTCTATCACCTAATGGTTTTAACATAAAAAACACCTCCATTTCATTTTAGCACTCTTTCTTTTTAAGTGCTAATTCATTATATCACAATTATATTTGAACTTCAACATTATTATTCCAAATACACAAAATTTTCACAATTAAAGTAAAATATATTAAAATGTAACAAAAAAACTTATCAATTATAATATAACTGATAAGTTTTTTATAAATACTATTTTTATTTTACTTCTTTAGACTCTTGTATATACTTTTTATAGTATTTTCTGCATACAGATTTATATGACTCATTTCCTCCAATTACAACTTGTTCTCCATCTGACATAGCTCTACCATTAATAAATCTCATATTAATAGTAGCCTTTTTTCCACATTCACAAACAGTTTTTATCTCTTCAATACTATCTGCTATTGCCATCAAAGGACCAGAACCTTGGAAAAAGTTAGTCTTAAAATCTGCTCTTAAACCATAACACATAACTGGGATATCAAGATAATCCACAATATCTGATAATTGATAAACTTGAGTTTTTGTAAGAAATTGAGCCTCGTCAACAAGTATAGTATCAATTTTTTCATCTAAATTACAAACATATTGATATATATTCATATCTTCTGGTACAACTATACTTTCACGCTCAATTCCAATTCTAGTAGTAACTTTGCCAACGCCATATCTATCATCCTTAGCTGGAGATAATACTAAAATCTTTTTATTTCTTTCCTCATAATTATATGCTACTTTAAGTAAATCAATTGTCTTTCCACAACCCATTGCACCATACCGAAAATATAGCTTAGCCATATAAATATTCCTCCTTATTAAATTTGAAATTATACTATTTTTTCTAATAGAATATATCATATATATTTTTTTATTTCAATCAAATTTTTACATAATACTAAAATATTTTTTAAATTCTTTTAATCCAGTTTAACGCCTTTTGCTAAGTTAGATTCACCTTTGTTATTTATAAAGATACCTACTTTAGACTCACTTGCAGTATTATAATTTATAACTATTTTTGCAGGAGATACTGTAGTAACACTTTTAAACGCTTCAGCAGCAAAAATTTGATACACCAATGTACAAAAATTTATAGTCATGATAAGTGATAACATTCATAAAACATATTTTACAAAATTTGTATAAATACTTTTAATTCTTTTTTAAGCACCTGTGTAGTTTTACCATACATGTCTCACCTTTTGTTTACATATATTTTTTTGCTTGAAATAAAACTAATTTTCAGTAAAATCGCTAAAACTTATTTTAAAATCTGCATTTTCTTTTTTAGCAATATTAATATCGGAAAACAGGTAATTTTGAGAAATGTCTACTTGTTTTAACTTGCTAAGCTCTAAAGCACCTAAAAAAGCTGTAACAACTTCGATATTATCACATTTACTTGGATCAAATATATTATTAAATACCATTCTTTCATTTTGATTTAAATAATTTACAATTTGTTTTACCTTGTCTTGAACAGTTACCTTTTCATACACAGCAATCTTTTGTATTTCTTCTGCTTTTTTATTTATTTTATTAGCATTGTTTCTAAGTATCTTTATATATATTTCAAATATTTCATTTTTATCAAACTTATCCCCATTATATTTAGTATTACTTTTATATTTTATCTTTTCAAAAGGTTTAGAAAAACTTCCAAAGTTATTTTGGTAGATATCATTAATATAATTTGATATTTCCTTATATTTTTTATATTCTATAATTCTAGATATAATATCTTCTTCACTAACAACCTCTTCATCTTCATCTTTTGGTTCAATCACTGGTAGCAATTTTCTTGCCTTTATATCAAGAAGCGTCGCAGCCATAACTATGAATTCAGATGTTACTTCTAAATTTTGTTCTGTCATTTCATCTAAATATGAAACGTATTCATCTGTAAGTTCACTTAGTGAAATATCAAATATATTCATTTTATTTTTTGAAATTAGGTATAATAATAAATCTAGTGGCCCCTCAAAGTTTTGTATAACAAATTTATATTTAGGTTTATTGTTAAGTATTATATTTTGCATTTTATCTCCTATCTATCTTTTTCACAATCATAAGCTAATTCTAGTGCTAGCTCTATCATTTTATCAAGACCTTTTAATCGTTCTTCTGATGATACAGACTGCCCCATTATAATATTGTCTGTAACCGTAAACATTGCAATTGCATTTTTATTACTAACACGAGCATTTGTATATAAAGCTAATGTTTCCATTTCTACTCCAAGTATATCTTTTTTTGAAATCTCTTTTAATAACTCTTTTTCCATATAAAATGTATCTGATGTATAAATATTTCCAATTTTTACGTTAATATTAGTTTTTTCTAATACTTTATTTAATTTTAATAACAAACTACTTGAAGCAACTGGCTTTATATCATTATACTTATTTGCTTTTATATAATTAGAATCTGAAAATACATTATCTGCTACTAAAATATCATTTAACTTTGTATTATTTGAATAATTACTTGCAACTTCATTAGCAAGACTTCCTGCACTTCCTATTCTTATTATATTTTCTACATTATAGCCTTCAAATAATTCTTTTGAATAAACTCCCATCGAGGGAACACCCATTCCACTTCCCTGAACAGAGATTTTTACTCCTTTATATTTTCCAGTAAAACCTAGCATATTTCTTACTTCATTATAGCATACTACGTCAGTTAAATATTTTTGTGCAATATACTTAGCTCTAAGTGGATCACCTGGCATAAGAACAGTTCTTGCTATATCACCAAGATTAGCACCATTATGTGGTGTTGGAACTTTCATATAATCACCCTTTTACTTAATCTATAATATCAAAATTACATCTAAAACCACGTCTATATAAATATTGTTTTCTTTTCAATTGCTCCATAGATTTTAGTTTACCTTTAAGTAACTTTTCAACTATATTTTTCTCATAATCACTTTCATATAATAATTGTAACTTTTCTTCAATTATATCTTTTTTTATACCTTTTTGCAATAGTTTATTTTTAATTTCATATATAGAATAGTTTAAAAGACGCATACATTGTCTAATATATGCGTCTACATATTCAGTATCATTTATATAATCAAGTTTTTGTAAATATTTTATTACTTCATCTATAATATCCTCTTCAAAACCCGATTTTTCCAATTTTTTTCTTACTTCACATTCAGTTTTTTTAGCTATCACTATATACCTTATTGCCTTTTCTTTTGCAAGTTCAAAGCTCATAAAATATACTCCTTACTCATCTATTTCAATCTCTTCTTTTTCTTCTGCTCCTGCTTCTGGAATTTCTCCCATACTCTTTTCAAAAGCTGTATTGTAATTATCCCTTACTTTCTTTTCAACTTCTTTCATTATTTCAGGATTACTAGCTAAAAATGCTTTGGCATTTTCTCTTCCTTGACCTATTTTTTGACCATTATATGCAAACCAAGCACCACTTTTATTTATTATGTCTAAGTCAACTGCTAAGTCTAAAACACATCCCTCGTTTGATATTCCTTTACCATAAACTATATCAAATATAGCCTCTCTAAATGGTGGAGCTACTTTATTTTTTACTACTTTTACTTTTGTTCTAGACCCCATAACTTCTCCATTTATTTTTATTGCTTCTTGTTTTCTAACATCTAATCTTACTGAAGAATAAAACTTTAATGCTCTTCCACCTGGAGTTGTTTCAGGATTACCAAACATTATTCCAACTTTTTCACGTAATTGATTTATAAATATCGCAACTGTTTTTGATTTATTAAGTACACCTGTAAGTTTTCTTAATGCTTGAGACATAAGTCTTGCTTGTAAACCTACATGTGAGTCTCCCATTTCTCCATCTATTTCTGCTTTTGGTACTAAAGCAGCAACAGAATCAACAGTTATAATATCAACAGCTCCACTTCTAATTAACTGTTCTGTTATTTCTAAAGCTTGCTCTCCTGTATCTGGTTGAGCTACAATTAAATTATCTATATCTACACCTAAATTTTTAGCATAAACTGGATCTAAAGCATGTTCTGCATCAATAAATGCTGCTATTCCACCTTGTTTTTGTGCTTCTGCAATTGCATGTAAAGCAACTGTTGTTTTTCCTGATGATTCAGGTCCAAATATTTCAATAACCCTACCTCTAGGAAAACCGCCTATTCCTAATGCAACATCTAAGCTTAATGCTCCACTTGGTATAGAATCAACATTTACATTACCAACTTCACCAAGTTTCATAACAGCACCTTTTCCAAAATTTTTTTCTATTTGCGCCATAGCTATATCTAAAGCTTTTTTTCTTTCTTCTGATATCATATTTACCTCCTAAATTTTAACAAACATTTGTTTATAAGTATATTTTAATTCAAAAACAAATGTTTGTCAATACTTTTTTCATTTTTTTGTATATATTTTTTTACATATATAAAAGCCTATGATATTGTTTCCTGTGTTAACTCTTCTAGTTTTTCTTTTATACTACTATTTATAGAATTAACTTTGGAATTTGGTTTTGCAAAGAAATAACCTTGAATTAATTTTACTCCAAGCCTTTGCAAAGTTTCTAAAGTTTGAATATTTTCTACTCCAACTGCTATCATTTCACAATCATTTGATATACAATATGTAACAAGCGCTGCTATATATCTTTGTTTTTCAAAATCGTTTACAACATTTTGTATTATAGACATATCTGGTATAATATAATCAACATTTAACGTTGCAATATCATCAATTGTAAGTGAACCCATTCCAAACTTATCTAATGCAACAAGACCACCATTATTATGTATTTGGTCAATAACTTCTTGAATTTTATTGAAATCCTTTTTCTCATAATTTTGAAACTCTATTATAATTTTATTTCTAGACATCATATCATAAAGTCTAGGTTTATTTATATACTTTTCATAACTTGTAAAATCAGAATTTACAAAAAGCCTTTTTGCTTCCTTAGAACTTAAGTCTTCAAAATCTTCTATACCATTAATAAGTAAAACTTGTTGTAATTTTTCATATTTGTTAGTATCCCTTGCAAATTCAAAAAATCTTAAAATATCTACTCTTTTTGGGCTTTCAATTCTTGTAAATATTTCATAACCCCATACTTGTTGGTTTTTAACATCTACAATTGGCTGATATAATGATTTTATTGCTCTTCTAGAAAGAACAGAATCAAGTAAAGCTGTAAGTTCAGCATTAGTCATCTCATCTTGGCTTATATTTTGAGTACTACTTTCTTCTTTTTCTCTTTCAGCTTGATTAGATTGCATATATGTAAAATAATTATTTATAAATTCTAAATATTTATTTCTTACTATTTTAAAATTATTATAAACTTCGATATTTTTAGCTCTTGCATCAGCAGTCTTAACATCAATTAAAAGATAAAATAATTCTTTGTTATTATCTAACTCAGAGGCTAAAAATTTCATATTATCATTTGTAATTTCACCCTCATTTAAAAATCTATCATGATATTTTATTAAAGTAAGAATAATTTTTTTATCATTATCATCAAATTCAAATCTATCAAGTATTCCTTTAGCAAGTTCAACTGATTTATCATCATGTCCTGCAAAACTTTCAGTTCCATCTTCTGCTATGGTTTTTACATATGGTTTTCCTATATCATGTAAAAACATAGTCCACTTTAAAATTTTCTTTTGCCAATCTCCAACAGGTGCTTGTGAATTAGCTACTGATTCAATAGTAGCTAATATATGCTTAAATACACCATACTTATGATAAAGAGAATTTTGTTGACAATTTATAACATTTTCTCCATATTGATTAACTTCATAAAATTCTGGAAAATGTTTTGCAAATATTAAATCTTGACTTACTTTTTTTAATATGTATGAAACATTATCATCCATAAGAATACTAGTATAAGACTTTGTAAGCTCAGAAACATTATTAGTAAACATTCTAAGTTTTGAAATAATTCCATTTATTCTAGCCACTTCTTTTACATCCATCAAATCATGTGATATGTCTTCTGGCTCTATATATGTATCAAATATTTCATCAGAAATCTCAATTCTTTTCATTTTCCCTCACCTTTTTATTTTTATACTTTCACTATATATAATCTTACTATAAATTAGCTATTTTTGCAATAGTTTTGAGCACTTATCTTTTTATTTTCCACTAAATTCATATTATATGACAAAAATATATAGACTTTATTAAATTTATATTATATAATTAAGTTATATGTAATATTATGTACTGGAGCATATTCCATGAAATATATTATAGAACTATTTTTATAGCTATTACATATATCAAGTAGGAATTTTCCTACTTGTTTTATTTATACGTTGGGAGAAATTTTTATGTGGAACAGTTATTTTTATATGTGGCAAAAAAAATATAATATGAAAGTAAGTACTAAAAAACCTTTAGTACTTAGATTTGATGGAAAAGATATAACTAAAAACAAAGAAATTAATTTAATGTATGATTTTAAAGGAAGCTTTTTAAATACTTTAAAGAAAACTGCAATTTATTTTACTCAAAAATACAATTGCTATGCTATACATGGTGCTGATGAAATAAGTTTTATATTTCCTGAACCAATGCTTCTAGTAAAGGATTTAGATCCTTCTGATGAATCAACACATTCAAATGAAATTATAGCATTATTTTCACAAAATTTATTTAGCTACTTTAACATTCATTTTGATGGTGAAAATATATTTTGGCATGGAAAGTGCTTTTCAATTCCAGAAGAAAAATTAATTTCATATTTAAAATTTCGTTCAGGAATTATAAGAAATGTCATGGCAACTTATTTTTTAAAAAGCTACAATATGCCACGTATACCAAATGAAAAATTAAATAAAATTATTAAAAAATGTTGTAGTTTAAAAGAATATAATCCAAAAGGTCAAATAGAAAATGGATTTTTATATTATAATGGTGATTTAATTGATTTATTTGAATTTGAGAAAGGAAATATAAAAATAATAGAAAATAATAATTTTAATTTATCACAAACTGATATAGATAATTTTGAAATATGTTTAGATGATGACAAGAATAAATAGTTATAGTAAAGCAGTGATACTATAAATATCACTGCTTTATTAATATTATCAATTATATACATAATAATTAATATATTGGAGTACAATCTCTTCTAAATCCGTTTCAAATTGTGGCCAAAAATATTTATCAACTCCCCTTTGAATAGCCTTGAACTCTGAAATAAGTTTGCAAATTTCTAATCGGAATGCCATAAGAGCATATATAATGCTTTTTTCATTAATAGGATCTTCAAGTCCATTTGTTTTATTAGGATTACTAGTTAATACAATCCAGTTATTTTGACTTAGTTTACATTTAAACTCCCAACTTCCATCATCGTTACTAAAAACATTTAATTCCATAAGCAAGCACTTTAACTTAGATATAATTTCTAATGGAAATTTTAAACTTTCATCATCCTCATCCACTTCTAAGAATTTTTTTGAAATTTTTATTCCATATTCAATACTTTCTAATTGGGTCAGGTAATCTTCTTTAAACTTTTTAAACTCATTAATTAACTGATTTTCTGCTTGACCTACCTTCATTGTTTTCCTCCTGTTAATTATAAAATACTTACAATTACTAAAATATTAGTTACATAAAATATAATTCACTAGTTTTATTATACCATATTTTAGTATAAATTTCAACATTCACAAATTAATTATATAAACTTAATATTTAAAATATCAATATTTTTATAGTTTTTGTTGTAATTTTTCTTGTTATATGATAAAATAATTATAGTTTCTAAAAAGAAACACATGAATTTATTTTAAATATTTTACCTTCTATTAGATTGGTCAAGTAAAAAAAGTAATTCAAATCAAATCTAAAAGGAGGTATAACAAATGGAATCAAATTATGAAGATATTATTATTACATGTAAAGATTGCAACAATGAATTTGTTTTTTCAGCTGGTGAACAACAATTTTATGCTGAAAAAGGATTTCAAAATAAACCTGTAAGATGTAAAGAATGTAGAATAATAAAGAAACAACAAAAAAATAATTATTAAAAAATACTCAGAAGCATTAAAACTTCTGAGCTTTTTTATATTTTGGATAAAAATTTAAAAAAATTAGATATATTATTTATACTAAAAATTATATTAATATATCAAAGTTCTGAAAAAATTAAAGTATTCAGCTATTTTTGATTTAATTATATATAGTATGTGATATTATATGTTAAATAAATATAAGCTAAAAAATGTACTAAATTAACAATGGGAAATATTAAAGCTATTATTTCTACTGATATAATGAGGTTTATGGGATTTGATGCAATATATGCCGATATTACTCAACAAAGTGGCACTATGCTATGTTGCGTAAAATTGATAGATAGTATAGATTTAATTTTTAGAGATTATGTACAGATAAATTATAGTGCATAATTGGCTTTTTTAATTATCACTTATATTAATAATTACAAAGATTTTCTTATTTTTTGTGCATATTGCGTGCATATTTCTAAAATAATTAGGTATAATATAAAAATGAGAAATGTTGATTTTGAAAGATTTTTAGGTTGTTTAACAAAAAGTTATAAAATCAAAAAAACCTCGGAAGTATTGAAACTTCTGAGGTTTTCGATATTTTGCATAAAAAGCTTTTTATCTTTTTGAAAATTGTGGTGCTTTTCTTGCTTTCTTTAAGCCATATTTTCTTCTTTCTTTTACTCTAGAATCTCTAGTTAAAAGACCATTTCTTTTTAAAATAGCATGTACGTCTGCATCAGTAGTTGCTAAAGCTTTTGCAATACCATGTGCTAATGCACCTGCTTGACCTACAAATCCACCACCATGAACTGTTGCTACAACATCATATTTTTCCATCATATTTGCAACTTTAAAAGGTTTTAATACAATAGCTTTTAAAGTATCTAATGTATAAACTTCATTCATGTCTTTTTTATTAATAGTTATTTTTCCAGTTCCAGGAATTATATTAACTCTTGCTATTGAAGATTTTCTTTTTCCTGTTGCATATATATATTCTTTTTTTGCCATTTTTTACTTCCTCCTAAAATTCCCATTTCTCAGGTTTTTGAGCTTGAAGATTATGCTCATTACCTTTAAATACTCTTACATTTGTAAGTAAAGTTCTACCTAAAGAATTTTTAGGTAACATTCCCTTTACAGCTAATAATAAAGCTTTATCTGAATTATTTGCCATTAAATCTTTGTATGGAGTTTCTTTCATTCCACCAACATATCCAGAATGATGTCTATATACTTTTTGATTTAATTTATTTCCTGTTAATATAATTTTATCTGAATTTAAAACTATAACATTATCTCCACAATCTAAATGTGTAGTATAAGTTGGTTTGTGTTTGCCTTTTAATAATTTAGCAACTTCACTTGCTACTCTTCCAAGAGGTTTATTTTCAGCATCTATCACATACCATTTTTTTTCAATTTCTTTAGCTTTTACGCTATGTGTAGTATTATTCATAATTAAAAAATCCTCCTAATTGATAATTTTAGTCGAGTCAAACTTTCCGGGGTATAGTCGACTAACTATATTTAATACTTATATATTATACCTTTAAAAGCTAAAAAAGTCAATATACTAAACATAAAATTTTACAAAATACTCAAAATATAAAAATACAAAATTAGTAATATTATATAAATTTCCATTATTTACCAATTTTGTATATATTTTTTATTCAATTATTCCAAGAGTATTACTAGGATTTCCATCAATATCATAATATGAACTAGGAATATCTCCTACGATAACAGTTTCTGCAACTATTATATTATTTGTATATGTTTCAAAATCTGTGAAAAATGGTGCTAATACTCTAACTGATGTAGAAACTTCTAAAATAATTCTATGTTTTGTTTGATTAATACCTGTTGATGTAAATTCAGATTTAAAATTTGCAACAACTCCACCCGCTGGTACCGTTTTTACTTTTAATCTTGGACCAAATCCACCTAAAACTTTCATACCAAGTATGCTTCCTATTGGAAAAATAATACTACTTTCCTCTTTTTTAATTAATTCATCTTGTATCTTGGTTGTTACATTTGTTGATATTTTATTCATTAAAATTGAATTAGACACTAAGGCAGTAATTCTATTTTTATCATCTTTTTGAACAGTTATTAAATCATCATACTTTATATTTTCAATTGATTCATACACTGCATTATTTGCACAGATAAGAGCAATAGTTTTTGCATTTGATTCGCAAAGTGTTCTAAACGTAGGCTCTATATTTTTATTAAATATATATACAAACAAACCACTTATTATAAAAACTAGAAAGAAAAAAAAGACAAATGGACTTTTATTTCCAATTTGTCTTAATGTTAATTTATAATATTTTAATCGCATATTTACCTAATTATAAGTAGTTTTTGTCCGATATCAATCTCATCAGGATTAGAAATATCATTTGTCTTAACTATCTTTTCAATACTAGTTTTATATTTCTTAGCTATCTTCCATAAAGAATCTTCTGGCTTAACAATATATATATTTATACTATCCATATCTAACAAATTTAATATTCTATCTTCAATTTTTTCTATTATATTTAAAACGGTTATATTTTCTATATTTACTCTTATATCAATGGATAATCTTACTTCTAAATCAGATCCGCTTTGTGTAATTGATACATTCTTACCAATTATATCAACATATCCATTCATATTTTCTGGTACATTTTCCAAATCAAATTTCTCATTAATTAATATATCCACTACTTTATTTTCAAGTTCCATATTCGATAAATCTTGCAATAGTAAACTAATTTTTGCATTTCCATCTAGTTCTACAACACCATTTTTAAAACTTGGATTAATATTATTTGTATCTATAGTATAATTTAAAATAGTTGTATTTTGTGGCAATATATTTGATAAAGTCTCTTTAATGTCTATATTCTTAGTATGTATAAAATTTTTTGAAACGGCTTCTACTGACTCACTATTATAGTCTAATTCTTTTGTTTGACTATAAAAATCTTCAACATATTCTAATTCCTCATCTTCATACATAACTACATCAACATCAATTTGATAGTTAGCCGTCATTGTTTTAGTTGATGTAATATCTTCATTTAATTTAATACTAAAATCTCTCATTTTATACTTTATATCAAACTTTGATCTATCATTTATATTTTCAAGCTCTATCATAGCTGAAAATGGTATTATAAGCTTTACAGTTTTAATACTTTCATTTTGATTATCAGCTAAATAAATTATTTTTATATCTATGTCGCCTTTAACCATTATTTTATTATAACTTTCTTTAAATTCTGTATTAACTATATTAGTTTCCAAATCAAGAATTTCAAAAAAATCTTCTGCCTCTTTAGGAAGCATCACATCCTCTTTTGATGCAATTATATTTGACTTTGATTGTATGATATTACTAAAATTTTTATTACACATTTTACACTCTATATTACTTTCTTCATCAAAATTTTGTATTAAGTTTACTTCAATACAGTCCTTAACGCATACATCAAATACTATTTCACTTTTTACAGCAATTTTTCTTTCATTTGGTAACGAATAAATAACATTTTTACATCTACAATCAATATTTGCATTCATTGAACTTGTTATTCCATCTACATTAAGTATTTCAGAATATGGATGACTTACAAATAAACCTCTAGTATTAAACTTTTCATCATCCACCATATAAATTATAAAATAATTTATTTTTCCAATAACCTTTATTTTTCCATCCATAATTTCAAAATCATTAACATATGGTGTAACAGTTAAATTAACTATTTTCACTGCATCAGGTTTACTATCTGGTACAATAATATCTTGCTCTATCCAATCACTTATATGGTCATTTATTGAACATTTATTTAAGTTTAACTTTTTGGTATGTATATTTACTAACATATTTTATCCCCCTTAACTATTACTACACTATATGTAAATAAAATATAAATATGAATAAATTTATTAAAATAAAAAAATGTAACAAACTATTTTATTTTTCATAATATATATTAGTTGAATGTTTTAAATAATGTTCAACATTAGATATTTATCTTTAAATATAACCTAATAATACTATATATAATCTCCTTGAATTTAAGCTACCTAGAAATATAGGTAGCTTTTTACTATTTTTAACTTTCAAAACACTTTTTCTTAATTCTATTCAAATTATTTTTTGTAACATATCCCACACCTTTTTTTAGGCTTCCAAAATTCGAAGTAATATATATACTCAAGTTATGAATGTTAAACTTATCAGATATAACACCCTCACTAATTTTTATATATTTTAC
>CANAIR010000002.1 GCA_947361355.1 uncultured Clostridium sp. | reverse complement strand
TGATAGTAGCATAATTAATATTATTGTTATTACTAGTATCATTAATGTTACTCCGCTTTTTTTATTTTCTATATTTTTATTTTCAAAAGCTATTTTCATATTAATTCCTCCATAAAAATTTTTTAGAAATTATTTAAATCCCCCATCACACTGAAAAAAAAACATTTTGATATATTTTATAGTCCAAAAGACCCAGTTAAAAATATTTTTCAACTAAGTCTTTAAAATTTTTAGAATTTCATATTTATATAAGTTTTTAAACTTAAATCAAATATTCTCTCTGTTTTTTTCATAATAACCTCTTAAAAATACTATTTTTCTTTTCCTACATTTTATCATAATTTATTATTTGACGCAATATTTTATAGAAAAAATCAGCAATTAATATATAAATGTAACAAAACTGTAACATTTATATTTAAAATAAAAAAATAATGTTTCATATTCACTAAAACTTTACTTTTTACTATATAAATTATAGACTTATGTTACTCAACAATATATCTTTTCATAATATTATTTTCAACTATTCCAAGACCTTTAAATTTATTATTAAAATATATTCTAACTATCTTTTCTTGAGTGCTAATTTCAAATTTAACTCCATTAATAAATTTTATAAAGTCTTCTTTTGATAAATTTACTCTTTTTGCCTCTTTATAATATTCTTCAATTGATATAATTTTATTTAACATATCATCATAATCTAATTTTAAATAATCATATAATTTAATACTATTTTCTATTTTAAAATTTCCTGTTTGGAGTCTTCTAAGTTCAGTCATTATAGCTCCACAACCTATTTTTTTACCTATATCATGTACTAAACTTCTTATATATGTACCTTTTGTACAATGTACTTCAAAAGAAACTTCTCTTTTTGGTAAATCAACAACAATATTATCTATTGAAAATATTTCTATACTTCTTGGTTCTAATTCTACATTTTTTCCTTCTCTTGCATATGAATATGCCCTCTTACCATTAACTCTTATAGCACTGTATATTGGAGGTATTTGCTCTTGTTTTCCAACAAATCTTTTTATTCTTTCTTTTATATATATTTCATCTTTATCTAATACACTAGCAAACCTAATTTTACCTGTTACATCATACGTATCCGTCTCTACCCCAAGTAATATATTAACCTTATACTTTTTACTCTCACAAGTAAGGTTATTTGTAAGTTTAGTAGCCTCACCTATACATATTGGAAGAACACCAGTTGCAAGTGGGTCTAATGTACCTGTATGACCTACCTTTACACTTGGAAATATCTTTTTTATTATATCTACTACATCATGAGATGTTATACCTTGTGGTTTATCTATATTTAAAATTCCATTTTTAACCTGAGGTATTATCACTTTAGCATCACTCCCACTAAATCTATTAAATTATCTTTTTGCTCTTTTATATCACCAATCATTGTGTATCCAGCAGCTCTTTTATGGCCACCTCCACCAAATTTTATAGCTATTTTTGATACATCAATATTTCCACCTGAACGCAAACTTACCTTTGCTGTATTATCTTTTCTACCTCTAACATATACTGCAACTTCTGTTCCTTCTACCTTTCGCAAATAATTTGTCATTCCTTCTGCATCCTCATCATCTAGTCCAAAACTTTTAATAGTGTTATAATCTACAAAACTATATCTAAGTTTTCCATCATAATATACTTCCATATTATCAATAGTTTTAGCAAGTAATTTTAATTTTGATTCTTTTACAGTATCATTTAATTTTTTGCAAATATAAGCAAAATCAATTTGTTTTTCGAGCAATTTTGAAGCAATCATTAATGTAGATGGTTTAGTAGATTCATAATTAAAACTACCTGTATCAGTCATTAAACCTGTATAAATATACGTTGCAATATCTTTATCGATATCAATGTTTAAATATTCTATAAAATTATATACTATTTCTGCTGCAGCTGGTCTAGTCGAATCTATATATCTAGCATCTCCAAAAGGAGCTGATATTTCATGATGATCAAGCATCACAATTTTATTTGCTTTTTTAATATCCTCATCACTTATAGCTAGTCTTTCAGGATTAGAACAATCAAGTGCAAATAACAAATCATATTTTTCCTCTAATACATTTGATACTGCTATATTGATATTTGGCAAGAAGTTAAAACTATCTGAAAAACTTGGCATGATTATTTTAACCTCTTTACCATACTTTTTTAATGCTAAACATAAAGCATATGTAGAACCTATACAATCTCCATCTGGATTTTTATGTCCTACGATGTATATAAGATTTGATTCATCTAAAATTTTTTTTATATTTTCAAACATATAATTACTTCCCTTTATTTAGTTATTTTAATTATTCTTATTTTCATTATCTTTTTTTATAACTTCATCAATAACCTTGTCCATATAATTTCCATATTCAATTGAGTCATCATACACAAATTGCAAAACTGGAATATTTCTCATACGAACACTTTTTCCTAGTTCAGATTTAATAAATCCACTGGCACTTTTTAAAGTATCTAAAACCTTTTGTTTATTTTGCTTACCAAATATACTTATGTATATTTTTGCATATTTTTGGTCTGGAGTTATTTTCACATCAGTTACAGAAATAAGTCCTGTAACTGATGGATCTTTAATTTTATATGTAATAATTTGACTAAGTGCAAGTTTTACATCCTGTTCTAGTCTTTCATGTCTTTTTTGCATAGTTTACCTCACATTATATTTTTTCTTCTACTAATTCGTAACATTCTAAAATGTCACCTTCTTTAATATCACTAAATTTTTCTAATTTAATACCACATTCAAAACCAGTTGCCACTTCTTTAACTTCATCTTTTTCCCTTTTTAAATTATCTATTTTAACTGAAAGGACAACGATTGAATCTCTAACAATTCTAACCATTTGATTTCTAACAATTTTACCACTTTTAACATAGCATCCTGCTACTATACCAACACCTGTAATCTTAAATATTTTTCTAATTTCTGCTGTTCCTAGCATAACTTCCTTATATTTTTTTGGTGTAAGTCCTTTTATCGCTGTTTCAACATCATCAATAGCATCATATATAACATTATATAATCTCATATCAACTTTTTCTTTTTCTGCTTGTGTAGCAGCAATATTTTCTGGTCTTACATTAAATCCTATAATAATAGCATTTGAAACAGCAGCAAGCGTTACATCACTTTCTTTTATACCGCCAGTAGAGGCATGTAAGATTTTTACTCTTACCTCATCATTTGAAAGTTTCAATAAAGATTCTTTTAAAGCTTCAACTGAACCTTGAACATCAGCCTTTACTATTATATTTAAATCAATCATTTTACCATCTTTAATCTTTCCAAACAAATCATCTAAAGTAACTTTTGTACCTTGTTTTATAAGATCACGACGAGCTTTTGCTTTTCTTTTTTCAATTAGTTGTTTTGCAACTTTTTCATTTTCTACTTCATAGAATACATCACCAGTCTCAGGCACATGGGATAAACCTAATACCTCAACAGGAGTGGATGGTCCTGCTTTTTTTACTTTTTTGCCTTTATCATCCTTCATAGCACGTATTCTTGATACCATATCACCTACTACAATTGTATCTCCTACATTTAACTCTCCTCTTTGTACAAGCATAGATACTATTGTCCCCTTTGTTTTTTCTAGTCTTGCTTCTATTATTGTACCTTTTGCTTGTTTGTTTGGATTAGCTTTTAAATCTTTCATATCAGCTATTAAAAGTAACATTTCAAGTAAATTGTCAATTCCCTCTCCTGTCATAGCGGATATAGGTACACATATTGTATCGCCACCCCATTCTTCAGGCACAAGTCCCACTTCTAAAAGTTCTTGCTTTACTTTTTCTACATTTGCAGTTGGCTTATCTATTTTATTTATTGCAACAACAATAGATACTCCGGCAGCTTTTGCATGATCAATTGCTTCAATTGTTTGTGGCTTTATTCCATCATCTGCAGCAACTATTATAATTGCTATATCAGTAACTTGAGCTCCCCTTGCTCTCATGGCAGTGAAAGCTTCATGACCTGGTGTATCTAAAAAGCATACTTCTCTATCTTTTATTTTAACTTTATATGCACCAATATGTTGTGTAATTCCACCTGCTTCACCACTTACAACATTAGCACTTCTTAATCTATCTAAAAGTGATGTTTTTCCATGATCAACATGCCCCATAACAACAACAATAGGTGGTCTTGGTTTTAGATCTTTTTCATCATCTTCACTTTCATCAAATAAAATATCTTCTTCTGTTACTACAACTTCTTTTTCAGCTGTAATACCAAATTCACTTGCTATTAAATACGCTGTATCAAAATCAATATCTTGATTAATAGTTGCCATTATTCCAAGAGCAAATAATTTTTTTACTATTTCAGAAGCTTGTTTTTTTATAGCTTCTGCAAACTCTTTAACTGTCATTATTTCTGGTAATTTCACTTCTGTCATAGGAATAATTTTAGTTTGCTTCATAGCATTTTTTTGTTTTTTAATTTTTTTATTTGATTTTCTAACATTATCAGAGTCTCTTTCATATAGTTCCATAAGTCCATCAGAATTAATTTCCATTCCTCTTAATTTCGAAGTTGATACTCTAGAATTTTTCTCTCTTAACTTATTTTTATCTAATTTTTCTTTTTTATTTTCTACATTTGGTTTATCATATTTTTTCTTATCAGAAGAATAATTATTGTATTCTCTAGTTTCCTTTTGTTCAACTGGGGCATTAGAAGATTGCTTTATAAATTTATTAACTTGATAAGAAGTATTATCCGAATTTTTATAATTTGAATTTCTATATCCAGAATTATTGGAATTATTTTTGTAGTTATTATTTCTATAACTATCATTTGACCTATTTGTTGTTTGTGTATTTATACCATTTGAATTATTGTACTTATTATGTCCTGTTCTTGAGTTTTGTCTATCGTTTCTATCATTTCTATCATTTCTTTCGTACCTATCATTTTTATAATTTGAAGGTCTTTGAGATTTATTATTTTGTTGGGTATTATAGTTATTTTTCGCATTAAATTTATTATTTTGACTTTCTTTTACAATATTATTTTTTGTTTGTTCAACTTTCATTTCTTTTTCATTTGCAGGAATATTATTTTTTGTTTCGACTTTTATTTCTTCTTGTTTTACTTTCTTTTCTTCTTTCTTTTCAATTGGCTTACCATTTCTTGTAATAACAACATTTATATTTCTGTTATTTGCAAATCTAGATTTTCTATCATATTGGTTTTTAGATTTATTTTTAGAAAAATCACTATTTCTGTTAGAATTTTTCCTTTCATTTTCAACAATATGAGATTTTTTTATATTTCCAGTAATATTTGTTGTTATCTGTTCTACCTCTTTTTTATCTCCATTGGTATTTATAACTCTTATATTTCTCCTAATAATATGCACCTGTTCTTGCTTTGCTTCTTTTTTTTGTTTAGATTCATTTGGTAAATCTTGCTTTTTGCTTGAAGACTTAGCAAGAAATTTATTTGCCACATCTTCTTCGATAGTTGACAAATGTGATTTTACTTCTATACCAATTTTATTTAATTTTTCTATCATTTCAGAATTTTTAATACCCATTTTTTTTGCTAATTCATATACTTTCATTTTTCCCAAACTTTATTCCCCCAATTCATTTTCTACATCTTTTATTACACTTTTTAAACTTATTTTATCCACAGAAATTTTAATATTTAATTTATTCTTATCTACTAATTTAATACATTTTTCTAAGCATTCCATTTTTTTACATAAATATATTCCTCTTGAATTACATTTTTGGTTTTTATCATAATATGCTTTTTTTTCATTATCTGATACTATTCTAAAAAGATTTCTTTTATTTTCTTTTTGTCTACATATTATGCAAGTTCTACAAGATTTCATTAAATCACCTTAAATTTACTCAATTATTTTTTCTTTTATTTGAGTTTCAGTTTTTATATCAATTTTCCACCCAGTAAGCATTGCTGCAAGTCTAGCATTTTGTCCACCAGCACCAATTGCAAATGATAACGAATCATCTGGAACAACGACAGTTGCCATTTTTTCTTCATCATTTATATCAATCGCTAATATCACAGCTGGAGATAAAGCATTTATAATATAACTTGGTATGTCATCGCTATATGGTATTATGTCTATTCTTTCACCATTTAATTCATCTATTATAGGTTGAATTCTTATACCTTTTTTTCCTACTAAGCTTCCTACTGGATCTATATTTTCATCATTTGACCATACAGCAATTTTAGTTCTACTCCCAGCTTCTCTAGCTATACCTTTTATCTCTACTATTCCATCTAATATTTCAGGAACCTCAAGTTCAAATAATTTTTTCACAAAATTTGGTGACTTTCTAGATAATACTATTTGAGGTCCAAATTTTCCTGACTCAGATACACTTTCTACATATACTCTTATCCTTTGGTGAGTTTGTAATTGTTCAGTCTTAACTTGTTCTTTTACAGGAATTAAAGCTTCAACTCTTCCTAAATCTACAATAGTACCAAATTTATCTGTTCTTTGTACAACACCTACTACAATTTGACCTTCTTTATCTGCATATTGTGTATATACTAAATCACGTTCAGCTTCCCTTAATCTTTGTACAATAATTTGTTTTCCTGCTGCTGCTGCAATTCTACCAAAATTTTTTGGAGTAACTTCAATATTTATAGTATCGCCTGATTTTGCTCTTTTACTATATTTTTTAGCCTCATCAAGTGTTATTTGAATACTTTTATCTTCTATATTTTCTTCTTTTTCTACAACTTGTTTTACAGCATATACTTTTATATTTTGCTCATTTATATCTACAACAATATTTTCATTAGTATCATAATTTCTTTTATATGCAGTTTCTAATGCTAATTTTAAAGATTCTATTAAATATTCTTTTGTTATTCCTTTCTCTTCATAAATTTGATCAATTGCATTAAATAATTCCTTTGAACTAATTTTCTCACTCTTCATTTTAAAATCCCCCTATATAACTTATTTATATTATTATATAAATTTTATTATTTTATTTATTTTTTATTAAATTTGTTTAATTTATTCAAATTTACAGGCTTCTTTTCTTTTAAAGCACCTTCAAAATCATATACAGTATGAGCTGATGTTATTTGTGATAATTCTAAATCAATAATTTTTTTATCTATTTTTAAAGATACAGTATTATTTTTTCTATCTACTTTCTCTAATACTCCTGTAATTTCTTTTCCTTCTTCTATTTTCTTATATAATTTTACAAATATTTCACTACCTAAATATTTTTCATATAAATCAATGTTTTTTAATTGTCTTTCTACACCTGGTGATGATACTTCCAAAATATATTCCTTTGATATTAAGCTATCAACATCATCTTCAATTAATCTACTTATTTTTTCACAATCATCAACATCTACACTAGAATTAAGACGATCTAAAACAACTCTTAAAATATCATTTTCCCCTTCTTTTACAAATTCAACATACTCAATTTCAAATCCATTTTGCTCTATTTTCTCTTTAATAACAGATTTTACTTTTTCTTCAATTTTTATCCCCAAATTTTTCACCTACCACTTAAACTTAAGTGAGAGGATTTTTGTAACCCTCTCACTTTTGCATTATATTGTATATTATACTATAATTATATGTATAATGCAAGCATTTTATTAAAAAAATAAACAATTATGTAATTTTAATGAAATATTCTCTATTTTGTACCTATTTCATAATAATTTACTTAAATTTTCATTCTGTATATGGCATAACAATATAATTAAATAATAATTCACCTGATTTTGTTTCTGAGTTATTATAAAGTACAATTTCAAAACCATTTACTGTTTTATTTTTGGCTAAATAATGATTGGCTTGGGCCCAATACGATACTTGTGAACTACAAGTCAAATCCACACTATAATTATTATCCTTCATTGGTTCTTTAAAAGTAACTATTTTATACACATGTTCAAAAGCTCCAACACTTCCCATCATTACTTCTCCAACCCTTATTTCTCCGATTTTTACTTTCTAAAGATGTTATTTTTGCGTTTAATTTAGACTGTTCATTTTTTATCTGTTCAATACTTGCTTTTAACTCTTCATATTCTTTCCTTGAAATACTATCATTGCCATCACCTCCAGGTATTACAGTATCTCCTCCCGATGAATCTCCTCCATCTGACCCATTTGATGGATAACTTTTGTTTCCTACACTTAATCTTAATATTCCATCATTATCTACATTCCATTTTGTCTGACTACTATATATTGGTAGTTTTTTTCCTGTTATATAGTTATTTACTTCTTCACTTTTTTCATTTGTAAATATTATTTTTCCTGCATCTTCATTATTTATCGTATATATTACTTCTCCTGTTGCACTTTTTACTCCACTTGTTACTTGATTTATTTGGCACTCTCTTATACCTACTACCTCTTGTTTTTCTGCCATTATCTTTCCTACTGTATTTGTAAATATCATCTGCATATTTGCTACATCACTTTCATATCTTGCTCTATTTGCCTCTACCATCGGATTATTACTTTGCAATGATATAATTACTGCTGCTGCAAGTATTATAACTACTATTATTGTTATCACTAGCACTATTAGTGATATACCTCCATAAGGGTTGGTTTTGTAAAAAAGTTTCTTACTGGCTTTTTTACCCATTTTTTCTTTACATTGTTTCATACTTTCCTCCTCTTATCTTTACATGTTCTTTTTTAACCATACAAAACCTAGCTAAAGGAATTCATCTCCTTTAACTAGGTCTATATATCCATTTTTATTTACATTTTTTACAAAATTTGTATTAACATTTTCTTCTATTTTTTGTTTATAACAGTTGTGTGTGTGTGTGTGTGTGTGTGTGTAGTATTTTCATACTTTCCTCTCCTTTTGTTTACATATATCTTTCAATTGTTTTCAATTATATTTTATACCAAATCTATTATTTTTTCAATACTACATTTTTATTTTAGTTAAAATCATATAAATTTTTGTAATTTTTGTATATTATCTTTTTCTATATTAAGTAGCCTATTTGCCAAATTTATAATATTTTTATTAGTAACATTATATTCATTCATATACCTATTTAACTGTTCAGTTCCAACTTTACTTCCCTCAACCAGCATAAGTGCTATTTGTGATATATCTTCACCATTTAACATGTTTGCCTTTATTCCTACATATGTAGCAATTTTAGTCATTACACCTACTTCTTTTACTTTCTTTTTCCTTCTTTCTATCATTGCTTTTGCAGAATTTGATATTTTTTTATATTCTAAATATTGCTGTTTAATTATACTATTTAATTCATCATTTTTATCTCTCATTTTTATAATTCTTGCAATTGACTCTTGTGTAAATTTTACATTTTGATATATACTTTCCAAAAATTCAATTTCTTCATTCATATTCTCACCTAAAATTATTATTAGTTATAATTTAATTATTATAACTTTATAACTATAATTTTGATTTAAATTGAAATTTGATTATAAAAAAACTGATATATAGCTTATTAATCTATATATCAGTTTTTATTTTCTTAGAAGTTCTTACTTTTTTTATTTCCCATATATACATCTAAATCACCAAATTCATTTTTCATTATCACCTCTAAAGTATGGTTGACATCTGGAATTTTTAAAAAGTTTTTAAATAAATTATAGTCAGTTTCTTTTGCAGCTTTCAAAAGTCTAGCAAAGCGCTTAATCCTATACGGTTTATACCGCTTTTTCCGTAGTATAACTCCGTTTTCTTCAACTTGTTTATACTCAGCTAAGTTATCAAATGAATTATTTTTAATTGCTTCTATAACTTGTTTAATATCACTTGGTCTTGTATCAAATTTGGAAATAATATTTTTTTTACCATTTAAGTATAGTACTTTATAACATTCACTATATTTTAAATTATTTTTAGCTTCAATTAATATATCATTATATCGTTTAATTAATTTATTTACATTTTTTAGCTTTTTTGTTGTTATTTTGGATTTTTCTTTCCGTTCACGCGCAATCTTTTTTTCAAGATCATAAATTAAATAACTAGTTTCTAAAGTAAATTCAGCTATACTCATATTAAGTACCTCCAATTTTATAACAGTCACAAATAATTAAAACATTCATCATTAAATACTTATTTATGACTATTACTATTTTTAAATATATTATATTATACCTATTAAATATTGTCAATTAAAATAATCAGAAATTAATATAAATTTCTGATTATTTTAAAATTACTCTAATAAATTTATTTTTTCTTTACAGAATATCCAAACTTTCCTAGTTTTTCACCTAATTTGTAGTACTCCCCATGTGAATATGACACTAAATTGCATTTTTGCATATCAAATTTTCCATTTTCATCCATATATTTTTTATCAACATCAACAGACAATATTTTAGCTAAAAACATGTCATGTGAACCTAATTCATTTATTTGTGTTACTTCACATTCCAATACAACAGGACTTTTTACAATAATAGGACAATCAAAATTAGTTGCTTTTTTAGTTTCTAAATTCATAATTTTAAATTTATTTTCATTTTTTCCTGAACGTACTCCACAATAATCAGCTACATATACTAAATCTTCATTTACTAAGTTGATACAAAATTTTCCAGAATTTTTAATTAAATCATATGAATATCTTTCTTTTCTTACGGAAATATATGTCATGGCTGGATCAGAACATATAGTTCCAGTCCATGCAACAGTGAAAACATTTTCTATATTTTCAAATTTTGAAGTTACAAGTACAACTGGTACTGGATTTAACATAGTACCTGGTTTCCAAATCTCTCTATCCATTTTATTCCTCCTAATATTCTAATTTAAACACTCCATATGTGCTAGTTACCTCATCTTTAAATAAATCTAACTTCGGTGGTAAAAAAGTAAAAAAGACAAACATTAAAAATATAATAAGTACTAAATACTTAGATATTTCTTCATAATTTATATTTATCTTTTTGGCTTTTATTTCTTTAAACGCTACTATCTGTCCAAACAGTATTGCAATACAAAATAACAGTATATCAATAAGTAAAAAATGCTTTTCCAAAATATATGTATAGCCATAGTAACCCAATGTAATTATGCTCATTATAGTAATTATTTTTAATAGAAGCGATGACCACAAATTGTCTTGTCTATACTTTAGTACTATTAATTCTATAATAGTCCATACAAAAGTGGGCATAACTGCAATTTTTAAGTGCTCCCATACACTTTCATTTACAGCACTAAATGAGGCTATAAATAAATTATTATTGAAAAAATCATATGCAAAATGTAATAATGTACCTAAAAAAACGATCACAAAAAACCCTATTATAGATAATGTTTTTATTAATTTTAGTTCATTTTCCTTTTCTAACTTACAATCCATAAAGCACACTCCTTTATATATTCTATGAATGTGCTTTATATGATATTCTATCTTTAATATTTTTTTATAATAATACTAATTTGATATAACTTTTCTTTTTATATTTCTAATTTTTCTTTTTATATTTTTTAAAATAGGGAGACATTTTGTATAAATCAAATATATTTTATTATCATATATTTTGTCTATTTCTCCAATATACTCGGTAACTCCATCCTTTTTACAAAATCCTATTTTGAATTTGTATAATCCATTTTGAGGATCTAGATTTAAAACACCACCAAAATTATATTTTTTACATTTTGTTTGTAGTCCCCATTTTATCATTTCCCACTGCATTAAATAATTAGGCATTAAATTTCTTTTTTCATTACTACTTGCACCATAAAGATAAAATAGTTCTCCTCCATAATTTATTGCAATTGCAGCTGATAAATTGTCATTTTCATGCTTTGCTATATATATTCTTAAATGTTTTTCATCATATGAATTTAACATTGCATTAAAATATTCATATGCCCTACAACCTATTTTATCTCTTATAGCAGTAATCTTATATAACTCATAAAATATTTTTAAGTCTTCTTCTTTTCTAGAATAATAAACTTCTACATTTTTTCTTTTTGCAAGCCTTATATTATATCTAGTTTTTTCAGCAAAAGTTTTCATTAATTCTTCTTCTGAGAATTCATCAATATTTAATACCATATCATGAAGTGGCTGAATAAGATCATCTTTATTCATGTTTTTATTTAAAACCTTAAAACCAGCCTCTTTATACATAATTTCTAGTTTCTCATTATATTTTATATTTGGGTCAAATTTTAATACAAAAATTTTATATTTTTCTTTTAATTTTTCAGCCTCCACTACTAATTTCTTTACTAATTCAATATCGTTTATATCACACACTGGACCGCGCGGTGCATACATAAAGTACGTATCAGTATGTGGTACTTTTTCTAAAAGTAATGTCATAGCTGCAATAATATTTTTTTCATCATCTTCTACATATACAGCTTCTTGTATCCAATTAAACTTTACATTTGCCCAATTAAGTGATTGCATTAAACTAGCGCCATCAAACTCTGAAACAAATTTTTCATATTTTTTAACATCTTTTTCATTTTGTTTATTTAATATTGGCATTTTTTTACCTACACTTTCTCTATTTTTTGTCCTTCTTTTGAATCTTTGACTATATACCCTTTTTCTTTTAGTTTATCCCTAATTAAATCAGATAAATCATAATCTTTTTTATTTCTAGCCACTTCTCTTTTTTGTAGTAACTCTTTTATATCTTCAGGTAGCTTTTCTATCAAACTTTCTTTTTTATCATTTTCCTTATCTAACTTTAATGATAAAACTTTATCAAATTCCATTATTAATTTAAAAATATCATCTGATTTTTTATCAATTTTTACAGCCTCCCATACAACTGACATAGCAACAGGCATATTAATATCATCATTTATTGCATTTAAAAATTTTTGTCTATACTCATCTAATATTTTATCATCTACTCTACATTCTTTATTTTTATGAGACAATGTTAATTCCCTTAATCTATTAAGTGACACTTGTGAAGACTTTAATCCTTCCCATGTAAAATTTAACTTATTTCTATAATGTGATGTATATGATAGATATCTATATGATAATGCTTCAAAACCTCTCTCTTCCAATTGTGAAATTTTATATACATTTCCTAAGCTTTTTGACATTTTTCCGTTGTCAATTAACAAAAATTCAACGTGCATCCAGATATTTGCAGGATTTATTCCAGTAGCTCCTTTTGATTGTGCTATTTCATTTTCATGATGAATTGGTATATGGTCAACTCCACCTGTATGTATATCAAATTTTTCACCCAAGTATTTCCTAGACATTGCACTACATTCTATATGCCAGCCTGGATAGCAAAGACCAAATTTACTATCCCACTTCATTATATGTTCTTTTGGGGCTTTTATCCAAAGTGCAAAATCCAATGGATTTTTCTTTTCCTTATCTACATCAATTCTTGCTCCAGCCTTTTGATTATCTATGTTTATTTTTGATAGTTCACCATATGATTTCAACTTAGATGTATCAAAATATATTCCTTTAGAGGTTTCATAACCATAACCATTTTCTACAATTTCCTTTACATATTCCTCCATTTCTTTTATATGTTCTGTTGCCTTAACAATATGTTCAGGTTTTTGGATATTTAAACTATCTAAATCATTAAAGAAAGCTTTTGTATACATATCTGCTATTTCATATACTGATTTTTTTTGAGCTTTTGCAGATTTTTCCATTTTATCCTCGCCTTCATCTGCATCAGATGTCAAATGCCCAACATCAGTTATATTCATAACATGTTCTAAATTATATCCATTATATTTTAATACTTTTCTTAAAGTATCCATAAAAATATATGCTCTCATATTACCTATATGAGCATAATTATACACGGTTGGTCCACATGTATATATCTTAACAATCTTTTTATCTTTATCTATTGGTTCAAACTTTTCTTTTTTTCTCGTAAGTGTATTATATAATTTTAACATGTTATCATTCCTTTCAACATATTATATGTTATTATATTATATACTATTCTAAGCTTTTTTTCAATTATTTATGTATAAATCTGCATTTTATACTATTATATTATTAAATATTATAATATATATGGTTTAAAAAAAATTGAGACGAAACAAAATTCATCTCAATTTTTATGATTGTCAATATTTTAAAGTCAAAATTTATCTTGTGTAATCATCATCAACTGTTTTATCTTCCTCTTCAAGATCTTCTGAAAAATCTTCATCTCCAAATGAAATTTCCCCCATATCCTCAACTTCTCTATCATCCTCAATGATAGAATCACTTCCATCACCAGGAAGAGTTACTGGGCTTTGAATATCGGTTGACCCATCATTACCAACTACTACTGTTTCTGGAGCTTTTGTACCACTATCTACTATTTCACCTATTTCATTATTACCATCCATAACTACTTCTAACTC
The DNA here is from genome assembly GCA_947361355.1 of uncultured Clostridium sp. Lineage (GTDB taxonomy): Bacteria > Bacillota > Clostridia > TANB77 > CAG-465 > CAG-465. The sequence continues at coordinate 108,947 of CANAIR010000002.1, read as the reverse complement.
AACATCTGCAATTTCTTCTTTTGCTTCAATAGCTTCTTGCTCAGCTTGATCTTCTTCTGCTCTTATTTGAGCTTCTTTTTCATTAGCTTGTGTATTTTGTTCAGTATGTGAATTTGGTGCAACAGTATAATTTTGGTCTGCTTGATAATTATAGTAATTACCTCCAACATAATTTGTACTATCTCTTAATTCATCTTCAAAACTTTGTGCATTTATACCTGCTTCTTTAAGGTTATTTTCTAATTTTTTATTTTCTTTTACTTTATCTTTAGACTTATTATCTTTTTGATCTTCTATTTTAAGTGGTTTAGGTACTTTTTCATCTACATCTTCTGCTTGAGTTTTGCTACCAAGCGAACCTGCAGCACCTACTGTTACTCCTAAAAATGCTAATGTTGCTATTCCAGCTCTTGTAAAAGCTTTTTTAATAGAAGAAAATCCTCTTTTTTTAGTAACTGGAACTGGATATTTTTCTTTTTCTCTTTCTTCAGGTTCTTCTCTTCTTACAAACTTTTCTCTTCTTTCAAGTTTTTCCCTTTTTCTTTCATCTCTGTCTAATAATGTTATTTTAGTATCATCTATCCAATCTCTTAATTTATAATCATCTCTTAATTTATCTACTGCAGTTCTAAATCCTTTGTTATCATTATGTCTTCTTGAATTAAGTATTGAATCAATTACTTTAGCAGGACGCTTTACACTTCTATTCATAGCACCAGCTACTTTCAACTCTTTCATCGTTTTACAACCAATATTTCCTAAAGCTTGCCTATATTGAAAAGCTATGTCACTACCTTCTCCACCGTCTGGAATTTCCAAATCATTAGCATCTTCTAAAGTTTGCATAACATCGTAATAAAATCTTTGTTGTTCTTCTTTACTTGGTCCTCTATCAAAATCTATTTTTTTAATAGAATTTAAAGCTTGAATTACTTCATCATGATTTCTAAAATTTCTATGACTTTTAGTAAAGAAATCATCAAATTCTTGTTTTTTTGTAATACCACGTTTTTTAGCATGTTGTTGCTGTCCTTGAGCTTTCCTTTCCTCTAAGATATCATTAACAAAATTTGATAAATCCTTTTCTGATTGAGCCATTATCTGATCAACCGTCCTATTATCTCTTTGTTTTTGTTTTTCTTTTTCATTTAATACGCTTGCTACAAAATTTGAAATATCTTTTTGAGTATCAGAAAGAATTCTTTCTCCTTTACTTTGACCATCAAATATTACTTTGGTATCAGCATTTATTGATTTAGTAGCTTTAGAGTCTCTATTTTTAGAAATAAGATCTTTTAAAATACCTGCACTTTTATCAAGCCATTTTATACCAACATCTGATTTTCTTTCATCAGTAGCAACTTCTTTTATATATTCAAATTTTCTTTCATCATCTGTTTCAACTAATTTGCTAAACAAATTAACAGGAACATCAAGTGAGCCCTTTTCAACAGAGTCTTTCCATGTAACCTTTTGCCCTCTATTAGGTTGTCTTCTTTTCCAATCAGCATAAGATAATAGACCTTTTTTTCTTAAAGCCTCTTGATAATTTCTTCTTTGTTCAGCAGTAAATCTTATATTTCTTGTTCCCATAAAATTATTCATTAAGTTGTTATAAAATTCTCTTTCTGTAATCTCACCTACATTATCTACACTTGAATAATCAATGTTTCTAACACTATTTAGGGATTCTATTGCTTCTTCTACACTGTTAAACTCTTTTCTTTCCATATACTTCCTCCATCAACCTCATATAATATACTATGATTATATACTTAAATAAAAGAATTTACAATACTTATGTAAAAAATATTTAGAAATTTTCGATTTTTTTAACAAATCATGACTTTTTTTTCTTAATCTTTTTTATCAAAGTAACAACTGTACCATTTTCCTTATCTGAGTCTATTAAAATCTCATCCATGAAACTTTCCATTATAGTAAATCCCATGCCAGCATGTTCAAGTTCTGGTTTTGTTGTATATGTAGGAGTAAGCGCAAGTTCTATATCATCTATTCCTATTCCTCTATCTTTTATTTCCAATTTTACAAAGCTATCATCATCTTGCTCATAAATATATGCTTTAATTTCAACGGTAGAGTTTTCATCTAATATGTTTTCATATCCATGTTCTATACTATTTGTAACAGCCTCTGATAATGCCGTTTTTATATCCATTAATTCATCTATTGTAATTTCTAAATTAGAAACAAAAGATGTTATAGCAACCCTTGCACAGGCTACATTTTCAAGTAATGCCTTTATTTCTATTTTTATAAAATTATTCATTATTCACACCTCATAGTTATACTTTTTCCTATATTAGATAATTCTAATACTCTTTTTATACTACTTGTTGGATTTATAATTGTCATTTTAGAGTCTAACATTTTAAGTAGATTATATCTTCCTATTAAAAGTCCAATACCACTACTATCCATAAATTCAACATTACTTAAATCCAGTACACATTCTTTTGGTTGATATTTCATAATATAACCATCTATTACCGTTCTTAATAACTTACAATTTTTCATATCTAATTCTTCATTTAAATTAATATTTAAATTTCCATCTTCATATTTATATTTCATATTCCCACCTCAAAACTATTATACCATATATAAATGCAAAAGTTTGTCATAATTTGCACCAAAAAAAGAATGATCAAAAATTTGACCATTCTTTCTAATAAATTTTACTCGTTCATGATTACTACTTCTAAAAGCCCTTCACCCTCAAGAAGTTCCACACCATCGATAACAGCTCCGTCAAAGCCCTCTGCAACAACTGTTGAACCTGTATAGTCTGGTACTGGCTCTGATGTTACAACTGTTTCAATTACTGGTAACTCTTCTACTACAGGCTCTGCTACAACTGGCTGTTGAGTTACTACAGGCTGAGGTTGTGTATCTACAACTTCCTGTGGTGGCGTAGCAACAGATGCTGCAGCCTGAGTTGAAGTTGATACAGTAGATTCATCTCCAAATGAAATTACTCCTAAATCAATAACCTCACGGTTGTCGCCTGTAGATGATGAACCACTTTCACCGACATCTGTAGATGTTGTTACTTTTCCATCATCTGTTACAACTACTACTGGTTCCTGAACTGTAGTAGTTTCTTTACTTTCATCAAGATAAACAACCTGAAGTTCCTTTTCAGCAACTTCCTTCTTTGCTTCCTCAGCAGCCTGCTCCTCAGCATCTTCTTGAATTTGCTGCTCAACAACTGCCTGGTTAGCAACTGTATTTTCTTCAACATGTGCATTAGGTTCAGCTGTTGTATACGAAGCATCTCCGCCTACTCCGCCATAACCATAGCCATAATAGTCATAGTTATCATAACCATTATATACTACTTCGTAGGAAACTTCTTCCTCTTTCTTCTCTTCCTTTTTTTCTTTGTCTTTATCAGACTTTTTAGGAAGCCGACCAAGAGTTTTCTCAGAAGTTACCTTAGGCTTCATCGGTGTTGGCTCTGCTTTTTTTACATCATCTGATGGACTCCAAAGCATCACTGCTGAAATTCCAATCATTGCTGCGCTTACTGCAGCTATACCGATATTTTTTGTAATACCCATTTTTTTAATCTCCTTAAATTTTAATCTATATTCAATTGTAATCGATATTTAGTTTTTAAAATAAAAGGAAATTATTAAAAAACAATAATTTCTCACGTTTATAGTTACAAACGGGACTAAAAAATCTAATCCTACACTTATATTATACTATATTTTTGTGAAAATGTCAATATTTATGTAAATTTATATATGTCGATCTATGTTTTTTAGTATAAAAAAGCTAAATCATTTAAATGACTTAGCTTTTTAATTATTCATTAATTAGTTTTGCATGTACAACATATCTTCCATCTGCAATATCATAATCACATGTAGATAAAGTTAAAATTGTATCTTCTCTTGTAATTTCTACATTTGTTTCATATTCACTTTTTTCTTTTAGTGATTTTATATAATTTCCAAATTCATCTAGGTTTCTAAAAGTTGTATCTATATAGTAAAAATCTGTACTTGTTGAATAAGCAGAAAATACTTCAAATTTATAGCTACCATTTAATGTAGCAAATTCTACATATTTATGCTCTTTAAAGAAATCCTCATTCTTGTAATTTAAAAGTGGTGTAAATCTTGAATCTATTTCAGTGTTATGACCATATACAATATAATGTTGCTTTTCTTTATTTATATTATCTATATTACATCTATAATCTAAGAAATTTTCTCCCCATCTTGTTTGTGCATTATCTTTATCGTTTCTTAAATATCTATCATTATTATCTGATTGATACACAGGTGAATCTATACTAGTGCCAGGTACTTTAATCCATGCTTTAGCATCCTTATATGTTTCATTAATTACTGATATTTCTTTTTGCAAATCTCTATTTTCTTGTTTCGAATCTGTTATAACTTTACTTTTATCTTCTGATTCTTCATTAAAAAAACTATTTCTAGATAGGAAAAAAGAAATTATAAAGCCTATAATTGCTACAACTAAAACAGAAATAAGAATTATTATAATCTTTTTATTACTTAAATTTGTTTTTAACATAATTTATCTTCCTTTCTAAAAACTATTTTCCTGTATTTGGTATTGGAATTTTTGCATCGTAATCTATATTTTTATCTGGTTGTTCTTCTTTATTTTGCTCCTTATTTTCCTCTTCTTTTTTTTCTGGTTCTTCTTTTGCATTATTATTTTGATCTTTATTTTCTTGACCATTTTGTTGTTGATTGTTATTTACAGGTGGAGTAGTATTATTTGGTTTAACATTAGTTTGAGGTTTATTTGGCTTTGGTGTAGCAGTACTATCATTTACACCTTTAATTCTAAACGCATTCGAAGTAACTCCTTCAATTTTATTTGATCCTATATAACCTGTACCAGTAGCAATAGATATACTTCTGCCATTTCCAGTTCCTCTTACATTATTTAAAATAATTTTTCTTGAATTACCACTACCAGTAACACTAATAGTAGCTTGAAAACCATTTAAAACTACATCTCCACTTGATAAATTAATATATATTGCATTTTGTGGATATACTACATTAAATACAGCACTTTGACCTTCAATTACAACAGTTGGTCCACTTATGCTAATACTTGATGCAGCTACTATTTCTTTAAATGGTATCATAATAGATATTGAAATATATATAACTGTTATAATAAACATAAATTTTACATATCTTTTTATATTAAACATTTTTAACCTCCGACTATATATTCGTATTTAATTATATCACAAGTAAATATTATAGTCAATATAAATATCAGATTTTATTACATTTATATAAACAAAATTTTACATAATTTATTTAAATAAACTTAATAAATAATTACTAAATAATACTATTCATAAAAAAAAACATGGTTACCATTTTAATAACCATGCTCTTTTTATTTCAAATTTTTATTACGCTCTTGGATGAGATTTTAAATAATCATCCTTTAAATTAAGGTTAGACATTTGTGTATACATCATAGTAGATGCAACGTCAGTATGTCCTAATAATTCTTGGACTGTTTTTATTTCTGCACCATTTTGTAACATATGAACCGCAAAAGAATGTCTAATTGTATGTGGAGTTATATCTTTATCGATTTTTGCTTGTTCTTTGTATTGTTTTAAAATCTTCCAATAACCTTGTCTTGTCATTTTTTGACCATTTGTATTTATAAATAATGTTTTTTCATCTTCAGTCCTAATTAATAAAGGTCTTACTTTATTTATATATTCTTTTAGACATTTTAAAGAAAGATTTCCTAATGGAATATGTCTTTCACTATTTTTCTTTTTAACTTTTATATAGCCATTTGTTAAATTAACGTCTTCTAATTTTAAAGAAATAAGTTCTGTTACTCTTATACCTGTAGCATATAATATTTCAAGCATTGCTTTATCTCTTTGTCCTTTTAATTCTGATAAATCTGGTTGTTCAAGTAAAGTTTCTATTTCTGATTGTGTAAGTATCATAGGTTCTTTTCTATCAACCTTTGGAGCTTCTATACTTTCTGCAATATTTTCTTCTACTAGATTTTTATTCAATAAATATCTATAAAGACTTTTTATAGATGCTGTACTTCTAGATATAGTAGAATTCGATTTTCCTTGTGCTATTAAATGATTAATATAATCTTGCATATCTTCTTTAGTTAAATCAAATATCTTTTTATTTTGTCCTTCAAAGTAATTACTAAATTGCATTATATCTCTCTCATATGATGCAATTGTATTTTGTGAAGCTTGTCTAGCTTTTAAACTTTCAATAAATTCGTCTATTATAATTTTCATGTTTAGTTCCTCCGTATTTACATCAATATTGTACACTATTTTTTTCAAATTTGCAAGTATTTTATTGAAAATTATGTAATGTTTTATAATTTTGTCGAATTTCATATTTTTACAATGTACTGTATATCGATATTATCCAATACGAAGTAAGCTGTTCTAAGACTACTCCTAAAAACATAATTGAAAAACCTATGACTATTTTTATAATTTCTTTTATTAATAATGTAAATTTATTTTCATTTCCTATTAAAGAATAATGAAAATTTATTGAATTAGTAGCCAAAAAAATATATGAGGGAATATATACTAAATTTGGTATTACAACTAATAAAAATATTGCTAGTATTCCTTTGGACGCACCAAATATTTGAAAAAGTGTTGGTATATATATTCCAATTGATATTCCCTTAAATAATGAAAGCAACCCAGTTAAATATGGGGATATTAAAGTAAGAGAAATTAAATATATTATAATAACTAAAAATATATTTGAAACCATTCCATTTTTAATAATATTTATTCCCTCAAAATTTTCCTGCTTTGTTAAATCTAATGTTGATTTCATTGTATTTACTAAATCAGTTCTAATCTCAGGAGTAATAATTTGATACAAAAATAGTCCAAATACTACTCCTATAATAATACTAAAAAAAATTACTGAAATTATTTTTATATTTTCATTAATGTATTCTTTTATAAATTCTTTCATAAAAATATCACCACACAACATGATATGTTAAATGGTGACTCTTTATTCTAAATTATAATATATTTATAGTACAAGTTTTTCTCTTTGTTCAACTGCAAGTTTATCACATCTATTATTGTACTCATTATCACTATGACCTTTTACTTTTATAAATTCCACATTATGTATTTTCATAAGTGCTATTAATTTTTCCCAAAGTTCTACATTTTTAACTGGCTTTTTATCAGCTTTTACCCAGTTATTTTTCTTCCAATTTTGAAGCCATCCCATTTTTACTGCATTAACTACATAAGCACTATCGCTATATACTGTTACATTACAAGGCTCTTTTATCATCTCTAAGCCCTTAATTACAGCCATTATTTCCATTTTGTTATTTGTTGTATTATTTTCGCACCCTGATACTTCTTTTTCAATTCCCTTATATATCAAAATTGCACCATATCCACCTGGTCCTGGATTTCCACTACATGCACCATCTGTATATAGTTTAACATTCTTTCTTTCACTACTATTCACTTTTATTCCTCCATAAAATTAAATTATCCACATTATCAACTAAACTATGTTAATAACAACTTTTCTTTCCAATAGTTATCAACTATTTTTGCAAAATTTCTAAGAAATATTTTTCCATCCAAATGTTCATTGTCATACTTTTCTGGATGAAATTGTGTACTATATATACATTTACTTTTATGCCTAATTGACTCAACTTTTGAATGATAGCTACTTGCAATTAAAATAAATTCTTTTGGAATAACTTTTACTTCACAAGAATGTAAACACTTCATTTTACACTTATTAGGCAAATTTTCAAAAATACTATCATTTTTTAAATTATTTATAGTATAAAATCCATTTGTTTTATATCTATTATTATCACATTTACTTTTTGGCTTTATTAAATAATTATATAATTTATCTACCTCATATATATCCTTATTATATAATTCTGTGAGTAATTGATGTGAATCACAAATACAAAGAATAGGAATATTTACTTCTTTTAATACTTTGTCTATTACTAAAAAGTCATTTTTATCAAAAGTATCTAAATCTGGAGCAAAACCGCTAAATATAATAGCTTTTGGTGATACTTCATTTATAACATTCATAGTAAATTTTTTATATGGTATAATTTTAACTTTTTTACCAGTAGCCAATTCTATATTTTCCTTATCCTTTAAGACTACATCTAATTTACACTCACTTTCTTCTTTTATAACTACATATAAATACATATTACATCTTACCAATCTTTTTTCATTTTATTTTTTTACTTGAACTTAATATATATATATGATACCATATATACATATAATTTACAAGAAAAAGTAAATAGCAAAAGGAGGTAATTTATTGAAAGTAACAGGAATAATAGCAGAATACAACCCTATGCACAATGGACATATTTATCATTTAAATAAATCTAAAGAAATAACAAATTGTGATTTTTGCATTGCAATAATGTCTGGTAGTTTTACACAAAATGGAAATATTGCAATATATGATAAGTTTCAAAGGGCGCAAATTGCTATAAAAAGCGGAATAGATTTAGTAATTGAACTTCCAACTATATATGCAAATTCAAGTGCCGATTCTTTTGCTTTTGGTGCTATAAATATACTTAATAAATTAAATATAGTAGATAGTATTTGCTTTGGGAGTGAATGTGATAATATTTCTTTATTAAATGCTGTATCAGATATATTTATACAAAAAGATAAAGAAATTTGGGAAGAAATTAATAAACATTTAAAAGATGGTATATCTTTTGCAACTGCTAGAACAAATGCACTTTCAAAATATCTATCAAATGATCAAATTTACGTTATAAGCAAGCCAAATAATATTTTAGGATTACAATATATCAAAAATTTAAAGCTCTTAAATAGCAATATAGAGCCATATTTAATAAAACGTGAGTCATCAGATTTTAATGAAATTTTACTTAATAACAATGATAATAATTTTACTAGTGCAACTAGTATAAGAAATAGCATAAAGGATAATAAAATTGATATATTAAAAAAATATATTCCAACAGGAACATATAATTTAATAAAAAATAATAAAGCAACTTTTAATGACGATTTATTTAATATAATAAAATATAAAATTGTTTCTAATAATTTAGACTATTTACAAAGTATATATGAAGTTACAGAAGGACTAGAAAATAAAATTGTTAAGGAAATAAATAATTCTCTAAATTATGAAGAATTTACAAAAAATATTAAATCGAAAAGATATCAACTAAGTAAAATTAAAAGAATGCTAATTAACGTATTACTTAATATTACAAAACAGGACTTTAACTACGCCATAAAAAATAAAGTTGGTTATGCACATATTCTTGCATGTTCTGAAAATGGAAAATTACTTTTATCTGAAATTGCTAAAAAATCTGATATTGATTTAATAACATCTTTAAATAACAAAGTACTAAATAATATTTCTGAGGATACAAAAAAATATCTAAAATACGATATATTAGCTTCAAATGTTCATTCTATTATAACTAATTCAAATATACAAAAAGACTACACAAATAGACTTTAATCTATTTGTGTAGTTTTTATATTAATACAAAATCATATTTTCCTTAATTAAAAATTCCTTAAATTTATCGTATCCTTTAAAATCATAACAATTCATTCCAAGTTTTTTTGCTATATCTAAATTTTTTACATCACTGTCAATATATAAACACTCAGTTGCTTCTAATTTATTAACATAGCAAAATTTTTCAAAAATTGCAAATGATGGTTTTAAAAGTCTCTCATTACAAGAAAGCATACAAGCATTAAATAATAAAAAATTACCTTTTTTACTTTTCATTTCATTTAAAGAACATATTAAATCATCAACTGCATTCGATAAAATATAACATTTATAACCAGTAACCCTTAAACTTGATACTAAATCTAACATGTTTTCATTTATTTTTAGAAAACTACTTAATTTGTCATATATTGCTAAACAAACTGGAACTAAATCATTATTACCACTATTTAACAAACTTATACAACTCATTTTTACAGCCTCTTTTTTATCAATAAGACCTGCATAAAGTAATGGCATTACTTTATTAAATATTTCATCTTCTAAAATGTCATAATTACTTGAAGTAGCTCCACATCGATATATTAAATTATTTTTGTTAAATTCAAATAAAACATTTGTAGCATCAAAAATAATATTCCTAATCATTTTTCCTTCTTCCTCCATATTAATTTTAGAATTATTTTTATAGTACAATATATTATATCAAATCACCTAAGAAAAGTCAAATTTTATGTAATCTTTTATTTTATATATAATTGAGTCCGTGATGTTATTCCATCTGATGATATACCTCTACTCTAAAATTTATAACCTGAAATAGAAGGACTTGAGCGGTATCTAACTACGCCACAAACAACTATGTTTTTTTCTATCCACCACTTTCATTATCATTTTTTCGTATTCTAAATATATAATATATACTATTATTTTCATACATATATAAAATCCTATTTAGTTATTGTTAATTTAATAATTATTTTAATGCAAAAAAAATCACATAGAACTAATTCTACATGATTTTCTTTATATATTTACTATATTAATTCAATTACTGCCATTTCAGCTCCATCGCCTTTTCTAGCAACTAATTTTATTATTCTAGTATATCCACCCTTTGCCTCATATTTAGGTGCAATTTCATTAAATAATTTTTCTGTCAAATCAACAGTTTTTCCATTGAAATCTTTAATTTTATTTAATGTTTTAAACATTTTTCTTCTTGCTGCAAGTTTAGATGGTTTATCTACATTTACTTTTTCAGTAACTACTTCTCTATCAATAACTTCATATTTGTTTCCATTTTTAGAAGTTTTTTGAACTTTTACTTTTTTACCATTTTTATCTAATTTTGCACGAGATACAGTTTTTTCTTTAACTTCAAAATTGTCTTTTTCTTTTATAGCTAAATCAATTAAACTATCTGTTAATGGTTTAATTTCTTTTGCTTTTGCAAGAGTAGTTTCAATTTTCCCATTTAATATTAAAGATGTAACTAATCCGTTTAATAAAGCTTTTCTTTGAGAAGTTGTTCTAGAAAGTTTTCTTGTTCCTGCCATTTTACTTTTCCTCCCTTAATTAGTCTTCTTTATTTTTAAATTCAAGTCCTAAGTCTGCTACCTTTTTGATAACTTCTTCTAAAGATTTTTTACCTAGATTTCTAACCTTAATCATATCTTGTTCAGATTTATTAACAATATCTGCAACTGTATGAATTCCAGCTCTTTTTAAGCAATTAAATGATCTTACAGAAAAATCTAGATCTTCAATAGCTGTCTCTAAAAGTTTATCTTTCATAGATAATTCTTTTTGTGACATAATTGACATAGTCTTAGCTATTTCAGATAAATCTATAAACATTTCTAAATGTTCATTTAATATTTTTGCTGCCATACTAAGAGCTTGATATGGTTCTATAACACCATTAGTCCAAATCTCCATAATTAGTTTATCATAATCAGCGTCTTGACCAACTCTTGTTTTTTGTACATCAAAATTTACTTTTTTTACAGGAGTAAATATTGAATCAATAGGAAGTATATTTACAGATGCTACTGGCTCTTTTGCTCTATCGCCTGCAATATATCCTCTGCCTTTTACAGCAGTCATTTCAATATTTAATTCTGCACCTTCATCTACATATGCTAAATGTAAATCTTTATTTACAACTTCTATTGTAGAATCAGTTATAATATCTCCAGCTGTTACTTCACAAGGTCCTTTAGCTTTAATACTCATTTCCTTTTGATCCATATCATTAGATTTTAAGCATATTTGCTTTAAGTTTAGTATTAAATCTGTAACATCTTCTGTAACACCAGGAATTGTAGAAAACTCATGAGTTATTCCGTCTATTTTTATAGTATTTATTGCATATCCTGGTAAAGAAGAAAGTAATATTCTTCTTAAAGAATTACCTAATGTAATTCCAAAACCTCTTTCTAAAGGTTCTACTTCAAATCTTGCATAATATGTGTCAACGTCAACTTCAACACATTTTATCTCTGGTCTTTGCATTTCAATCATTTTTTCCTCCTTCTAGTGTGCTCTGATTACACACACTATTTAATTTAAATGATTTTAACTAGTTTTTAGAGTATAACTCAACAATTAAGTTTTCAGCTACTTCTAAGTCTACATCCTCTCTAACTGGTTTTCTTAGAACTTTTGCTTCTAATTTTTCTTTATTAAATTCTAACCAAGAAGGAATAGCTTTTAATTTATTAGCTTCTAAAACAGAAACTACTGTTTTATTATCCTTTTTTTCATCTCTAACTTTTATAACATCTCCAACTTTACAAATATAAGATGGAATATTTACTTTTCTTCCATTAACTTCTAACATTTCATAACCAACAAGTTGTCTTGATTCTGCTCTAGAAGTACCTACTCCCATTCTATAGGCTACATTATCTAATCTTAATTCTAATTGTTCAAATAAGATATCAGATGTTACACCTTCACGTCTGAATGCTTCATCATAATATTTTCTGAATTGTGATTCAGAAACCCTATAATAAGTTTTTGCTCTTTGTTTTGCTCTAAGTTGAAGTCCATATTCAGATAATTTTGATCTTGATTTTCCATGTTGACCTGGTGCATATGTTCTTCTATCAATTGCACATTTATTAGAATTACATCTTTCACCTTTTAAGAAAAGTTTAATACCTTCTCTTCTGCATTTTTTACATACTGCGTCTGTATATCTTGCCATTTTATCTTTACACCCCCACTATACTCTTCTTCTTTTTGGTGGTCTACAACCATTATGTGGTATTGGAGTAACATCTTTTATCATGTTTATTTCCAATCCTGCTGCTTGAAGTGATCTTATTGCAGCTTCTCTACCTGAACCAGGTCCTTTAACATAAACTTCTATACTTTTTAATCCATGTTCTTTTGCTGCATTAGCTGCTGTTTCAGCTGCTTGACCTGCTGCATAAGGAGTATTTTTTCTTGAACCTTTAAAACCAAGTCCACCTGCACTTGCCCAAGATATAACATTACCTTGCGAATCTGTCATTGTAACAATTGTATTGTTAAATGATGATTGAATATGTGCAGCTCCAGTAGATATATTCTTTTTTACTTTTTTCTTTGTTACTACTTTTCTTTTTCCAGCCATTTTCTATACTCCTTTCTTTCCTGCAATAGGTTTTGCTTTACCTTTTCTAGTTCTAGCATTAGTTTTTGTTCTTTGTCCACGAACAGGAAGTCTTCTTTTATGTCTTTGACCTCTGTAACAATTAATTTCCATTAATCTTTTAATATTAAGAGCAACTTCTTTACGAAGATCTCCTTCTACAGTATAATCTCTATCGATTATTTCTCTTATTTTTGCTTCTTCTTCTTCTGTGAAATCTTTCACTCTTTTAGTAATTTCTATACCAGCTTCAGCTAGTATTTTTCTTGATGCAGAACGACCAATACCATATATTGATGTTAATCCTATTTCTGCAACTTTATTTTTTGGTAAATCTACTCCAGCTATACGTGCCATTTAATCTTACACCCCCACATTAACCTTGTCTTTGTTTGTGTTTTGGATTTTCACAGATTACACGAACTACTCCATGTCTTCTGATAACCTTACACTTATCACAAATTTTTTTTACTGATGGTCTTACTTTCATTTTAAATCCTCCTTAAAGTTTTGTTAAATCTATTTAACAAAAGTAAGTATATATAATAAACATAAAACTAAATTAGAAGTTACGAGGCCTGCAACTTCCACAGCCGCTCTAGTATAAATGTTTATTTCTAAATTAATAAATATTTGGAATTTTATTTTCCTCTCCATGTAATTCTACCTTTAGTTAAATCATAAGTTGATAATTCAAGCTTTACTTTATCACCAGGTAATATTTTTATATAGTGCATTCTTAACTTTCCAGATATATGCGCTAATACTTCATGACCATTTTCTAATTTTACTTTAAAATTAGCATTTGGTAACGCATCTGTTACTATTCCCTCAACTTCTATAACATCATCTTTAGCCACTACAATTCCTCCTATTTATATGCTTTTTTAACACCTATTTTCATCAAGGCATTAATTAACACATATATTATAACAAATTTATGTTAAACTGTCAATAAAAAATAAGAATATTATATAAAAAATACCCTAAATAAAACTAGATTTTATCTAATTTATATTAGGATATTATAAACTATTTTTCTACATTTTAAAATTAGAATTATTATTAATATAATAATCTATTACCTTTAGAAATTTTAATGTATCTTCTGTAAAATTATCAAACATATTTTTTTTATCATTTTCATCACTTATCAATGTCATATCAGAATTATAATCAAAGAAATTAACAACACCTTGTGGTATTTTTTCTTTTACATCTGTTGACAGAGAATTAATGATATAATTTGTTTGTGTTATTGAATATGTATAATCATCATTTTGCATATTTAATCTCTAAAACTATCTTCTTCATCATCGTCATTTGATCTTCTACTATCTAATACACTAGAGAAAAATTCAACAGAATCTTTAAGATTCACATCCTCAGTAGCATTTTTAATTTCTAAAGGACTTACGTTTTTAGGTTCTTTTTCTTCATCATCAACTCCAGGTACATATATATGTATATTTGAAATATACCCTTCATCTTTTTTATTTTTTTCTAAGTTATTATCTACTTGTGGTTTTTGATCATTTGCACTTGGCTTTGGTTTTTGTGGAACATCATCAATTTGTATTCCACGATTTATTTGTATTGTAGGTTCTTTTTCAACCTTATTTTGCGAGTTATCTATTTTAGAAATATTTTCTGCCTTATCTTGCATTTGAGGCTTTGATGGCCTTTGTGGAACATCATCTTCTATTTGAATACCACGATTGATTTGAATTTCTGGTCCCTTATCTTCTTTTTTTTCTGATACTTTTTCTTTTTGAATATTTTCAGGTTTATTTGCATTAATTGTTATTTGAGGTTCAGGAGTAACGTTATTTCCTATATCAAATCCATGATTTATTTGTATAGTTGATGTTTTTACTTCTTTATTTGGAACATTTTCAATTTTTTCTTCTTTTTTATCATTTATTTCTGCTTTTTTAGTTTCTACTTCTATTTTAATTGGTTCTTTCTTTTCTGGAACCTGTACATCAATACTTACTTTACTATTTTTTGATGCACTAATTTCAGATTCATTTACTTTTTCTTTTTCCTTATTTTCATTTGTAGAATTTGTACTATTTGTATTAACATCTTTACTACTTATTTTTTTAGAAGTTCCAACTTTTTCTTTTGAAGCAAATTCTAATAAATCTTGATATGCTATTTCTTGTTCTATTGAAATTATGGCTTCTTTCTTATCATTTTTTATTTGATTTTGAATTTTGTTTTCCCATGTATCACATGATATTTTTGCAAGTCTACATAGAACAAAACCATTTTCAAAAAGCACATTAAGAATTTTTTCAGTTTTATCTAAACTATCTTTAGGTTTTTTAGAAAGTTCTTCTTCTTTATTAGTCATATCACTTATATAATTTTTAGCATCTTCAATATTGATAGTTGGTTCACTAAAGTCCTTATATGCTTTAAAAAATCTATATAATACATCAAAATCTTTTTCATCATCTTTAGAAAGTTTTAAACTTTTTTTGTATTCTTCTATATATTCTATGAATTTATAAATATTTTCCATTTCTGTTAATTTTATAAAGTCTCTAAGTAATACTACTAAATTTAATCTACCTTCTGGCATAGTAGTTTCTGTAAAGAAAAAGTCTATAAAAATTTTTACAACTTTATTTGCTTCATCATTATTTAAGATATTAACAATTTTTCCTGTTCCCTCATCGATATATCTCTTCAAAAAAATCACCTCAATACTATTATAAAATATATATAATTTATTTGCAATACTTTTTAAAAAAATTTACATAATTTTTTATAAAAAAAATAAAATATAGTTTAAAAACAATATATTTTATATTTTTTTTGCTTTACCAAAAACAAATATACATTTAAAAACTACAAAATAAAAAAGATAGAACTTTACTCTATCTTTTAAAAAATTAATAATCAAGTGTTAATATTTTTGCCTCTTTATCTGTAATAACAATTGTATTTTCATAATATGCTGTCATTTTTTTATCACAAGTGGCAACTGTCCACATGTCTCTTTTTACATATACCTCTGGACTACCTTCACATATCATTGGTTCAATTGCAAGTGCCATACCTTTTTGTAAACGTGGTCCTTTTCCTTTTTTACCTATATTTGGAACACCTGGATCTTCGTGCATATCTTCACCAATACCATGACCTTGATATTCTCTAAGTAAAGAAAATCCTTGACTTTCTACATATGTTTGAATTGCATTTGAAATATCTCCAATTCTATTACCTACGATTGCCTTATCTACTCCAGCAAAAAATGCCGACTTAGCTACCTTTATTAATTTTTCACATACAGGTGATACTTTTCCAACAGCATATGTTCTACCTGCATCAGAAGCCCAACCATTTTTGTATGTGCCTAAATCAACACTTACGATATCTCCCTCTTTTAAAATGACATCACTAGATGGTATACCATGTATTATCTCATCATTTACAGATGTACATATTGCCCATTTATATGGTTTTCCTCCCCTATATGGACATGGTACCCCTTTAAAAGCTGGTATTGCCCCATGTTCTTTCATAGCTTTTTGTGCAACTTCATTTAAATATAGCGTTGAAACACCAGGACGTATATTTTCTTCAATTGCTTTAAGTGCTGCTTTTAGACACACAGCAGATTCTTCCATTAATTTTATTTGTTTTTCTGTTTTTATATTTATCACTTTTATCACACTTTCTATTTTTACTAGTCTTCTGTTGCTTCTTTTACAATTCTTTCTGAATGACCTGAAGAATCAACAGTCTTTAAAAGTCCAATATTTTTATAATATTCTAATATTTCTTTAGAATTTTTTCTATAAGTTTCAATTCTATTTTTTAAAGTTTCTTTTGTATCATCTGCTCTAATAGATAACTTACCACCACAGTCATCACAAACATTTTCAACTCTAGATGGAAAGTCAATACCATACATTTTACCACAGTTATCACATTTTTTTCTTTCTAATATTCTTTTAAAAACTAATTCATCTGGAGCTGTAAGTTCTATAACTCTATCAACTTTTTTTCCAAGTTTTTCAAGTACTTTATCAAGTAATTTTATTTGTGACAAAGTTCTAGGATAACCATCAAGTACAAAACCATTTTTACAATCATCTTTTGATAATCTTTCTTCTAATAATTTAGTAATAATTTCATCGGAAATTAATTCTCCTTTAGCAAGTCTTTGATTTATATCATTATCCCTTGTTGCAACTTCCCTTAATATATCACCTGTTGAAATATGTGGTATATTTAAAGCTTTAGATAATATATCTGATCTTGTTCCTTTTCCTGTAGCAGGTCCCCCTGTTAATATATATACCATTTAAATCCCCCCAATTAAAAAATCACAATATATATTATTGCACAAATCATATCAAATGTAAATTATTTTTATAAAATATTTCATTTTTTATTACACATTTATTACATTATATTCACAAGCCCTTGTTAATCGGTTCATTATAGCAATACCAACACCTTCTTTTTCTACTCCTTGAACAATACAAAAATCTACATTTAATTTATCAACTTTTCTAAGGTTTGTGAAAATATTTTGTGATATAACATTTAAATCACCCATTTTTCCAAGACTTAAATATTCAATGTCAAAATTATCAAATACTTTTTTGTTTTCTTCGTAACTTAATAAAGCTATTTTTTTTGTTTTATTTTCATCTAACAATTTAAAAATTTTATCACACGTTTTTTCATTATCCACACCATCTACCAAAATTGTTTTAGTAGATGGCGCATAATGCCTATGTTTCATTCCTGGAGACTCAACTCTATCATTTATATTAATATTTTTAAATAAATGATCATGTAATTTTACATTCACACCCACTTTTTTTATATCATCAGGCGAAATTTTTCCAGGTCTTAAAATTACTACTTCATTGTCTATAATTTTTACTACTGTTGATTCTACTCCTATATTAGTAATAGAAGAATCTATCATATATTCAACTTTATCTTTTAACTCTAAATAAATATCTTCAATTGTTGTTCCACTAGGCTTTCCAGATACATTTGCACTTGGAGCAGCAATTGGCACATTAGCCATTTTTATAAGTTTTAAAGCTATATCATTATTAGGCATTCTAATTCCTACAGTGTCAAGACCACATGTTACATTTTGCGGTAAAACGTCTTTTTTGGGCAATATTATTGTCAAAGGACCAGGCCAAAATGCTTTCATTAACTTTTTTTCTACTTCATTTACGTTAGTCACTAATTCATCTAGCATTTTAAAATTTGCTATATGTACAATTAAAGGATTATCACTAGGTCTTCCCTTTGCTTTAAAAATATTTGAGACTGCCATTTCATCAAACGCATTGGTACCTATTCCATAAACTGTTTCAGTTGGGAATACAACTAACTTACCTTTTTTTATACAATTAGCCACTTTTTCTAATTGTTTTAAATCTATTTTTTCCTTAAAATCTAATAATTCCATTTTTATCACAATCCTATAATAAAACAAGTTTTATAAATATTAATATTTCTCATTTATTCTTGAAAAAGAAGAATAGTTAAACTATTCTTCTTTTAAATTATAACAATCAATATTAGTTATTATCATGACCTTCATTCTTTCTATTAAGTACTAGTTTTACTACCACATAACCTGCTATTACAACTACTGATACTATAATAACTATTAAAGTATTAGTTCCAATAAATCCACCTGTTACTGGTAATTTTTTGTGCTCGTTGAATACAGTTACTTCTTCAGTTTGCATATCTTTTTTGATTTCAAAAGAGAACTCTTTTGTATTCATGATATACTCTTCTGGAGCTTCTATTTCTTTAAAATAGTATTTTCCTTTTAGTAATTCACCTTGTCTAGCAATACCATCTTTATCTGTAGTAATTGTAGCAATTACTTCTTTTGCTTCATTTAGTACTTGGAATGTTACACCCTCAATTGGTTTCTTTGTATCTTTGTCTTTTTTATAAATTATAAGTTTTCCTTCAATTCTCTTGTTTTCGATTTCTTTTTCGATAACTTGATTATTTTCAGTAACTTTAAATTCATGTTCTTTTGTGTCCATTACAACATTTTCAGGTGCTTCTACTTCACGATAGTAATATTTTCCTATTGTTAATTTGTCTGATATAGCTATACCTTTCTCATCAGTTACAATTGTTTGTATTACTTTTTTATCTTTATCAAGTATTTCAAATTTAACATTTGCAAGAGGTGCTTTTAAATCGTCTGTTTTAACTATTTTTAAGCTTCCTTTTACTAATTTATTAATTACTTCTTTTTCGATAACTTCATCGTTTGTTGCAACTATAAATTCATATTCTGTAAGATCAGCAATAACATTTACAGGTGCTTCTATTTCACGATAGTAATATTTTCCAGATTGTAAAAGTTTAGTTTCAGCAATACCATCTTTATCTGTAGTAATTGTTTCAATTACTTCTTTTGCTTCATTTAAAATTTGGAAAGTTACATTTGGAACTGGAGTTCCTGTTTCAGTTGTTTTAACTATTTTTAATTTACCTTTTATAAGTTTATTAATAACATTTTTTATAACAACTTCATTGTCTTTAGAAATTTTAAATTCATACATATTATTATCAATTATAACATTTTCAGGTGCTTTTGTTTCTTTATAATAGTATTTACCTAAAGGTAAATCTTTAGAAATTGCTTCACCTTTTTCATTAGTAACAATTGTATCTACTAGGTTTTTGTTTTCATCATAGATTTCAAATTCTATACCTTTAAGAGGAATATCATTTTCATCTACTTTTAATATTTTAAGTTTACCATTAGCATATTTGTTTACTACTTCTTTTGTTACATCTTGATAATCCATTGTAAATTCATACTCTGTTTCATCTAATTTATATTCTGCAGGAACTTTTACTTCTTTATAATAGTATTTACCTTCTGGTAATTCTTTAGTAACTGCATTACCATTTGCATCTGTAACAATTGTATCAACTACTTTTTTGTTTGCATCTAATATTTGGAATGTTACATTTGCTATTGGTTTTTTATCTCCTTCTGAAACTTTATGAATTGTAAGTCTACCTTTTTTGATTTTATTTACTATATTTTTAATTACAACTTCATTATCTTTAGAGATTTTGAATTCATATTCATTAGTATCTATTATAATATTATTTGGTGCTGAAATTTCTTTGTAATAATACTTACCAACTGTTAAATCAGCAGTACTTACAGCAATTCCTTCTTTGTTAGTAACAATTGTATCAACTACATTTTTGTTTTCATCTAGTATTTGGAATGTTACACCTTCAAGAGGTTTATCATTTTCATCTACTTTTATTATTTTTAATTTACCTTTAGAATACTCATTTACTACTTCTTTTGTAATACTTTGGTAACCCATTGTAAATTCATGTTCTGTAGTATCTAATTTTATTCCTTCTGGTACTTTAGTTTCTCTATAATAATATTTACCTTCTGGTAATTCTTTAGTAACTGCATTACCATTTGCATCTGTAACAATTGTATCTACAACATTTTTATTTGCATCTAATATTTCAAATGTTACATTTGCTAGTGGTTTGTTGTCACCTTCAGTAACTTTGTGTATTGTAAGTCTACCTTTTTTGATTTTATTTACTATATTTTTTATAACTACTTCATCATAACCATTGATTTTAAATTGATATTCATTTGTATCAATTATAATATTATCTGGTGCTGAAATTTCTCTGTAATAATATGTTCCAACTGTTAATTTTGCAGTAGTTACAGCAATACCATCTTTATTAGTTGTTATTGTATCTATAACTTTTTTGTTTGCATCTAATATTTCAAATTTTACACCTTCAAGAGGTTTTTGATTTTCATCAACTTTAATTATTTTTAGTCCACCATTTACCCTTCTATTTGGGAATTTTAGTGTAACTATTTTATTATTTGGAACATCAATTTCAACAGCATCTTTTTTCATTTCATAACCTTCTGGAGCAGATACTTCTTGTAAATAATATTTACCTTGCTCTAAGTTATCAAAAGATAAAATACCATCTTTATCTGTAGTTCCTGTGTAAATAACCTTACCATTTGCATCTTTTAATTCGAATGTACAACCTGGTATTGTGTTATTATTTTGATCTATTTTTGTAATTTGAATTTTACCAGGAGCTACTTTTTTATTTTGGAAAGTAATTTCTTTTGTTGTTCCAGTAGTAACTTCAAATTCAAATGGATCTTTTGCCATTATATAATTACTTGGTACTGAAACTTCAACTAATTTATATCTACCAACTTTTAAATTCTTGAATTCTAATATACCATTTGTATCTGTTGTACCTGATGCAACAACATTATTATTCATATCTTTAAGATCAAATTTTACACCTGGAATTTTAGTTCCATATTGATCTACTTTATAAATTCTAACATTACCTGTTAAAGAAGACCATTTAACTTTACAAGAATCACTTAATTGAACTGGTTCAGTTGTCACTATACCATAATCTTGTTTAGCATCTGACATATTACCAGTACCATAAGCTTTACCTACTGCTGTGCTACCACTAGCAGTAACATTTAATGTAAGTTCAGAACCTGATAATGTTTTTGGTAATTTTACATATACATTAGTTCCATTGTTAACTTTTGATATTGCATTACCATTAGCATCAGTAATTTGTGCTGAACTTGGAGCATTAGATAAGCTAACTGATATACTTGAAACTTCAAATCCAGTTGCTTTTATTTCATATGGTCCTGCTAACATATATTCAGAACCAACATTCATTTTAGCATTAGCTGGATTAATATAACATTTAGGATTAGAGTAATAAGGATCAGCCCATGCTCTTTCCATAAGTCTTCTTGCAGCGGCTTTTACTCTAGTCATATAAGCTTCATAACCATATGTAGGTTTTAAGTTATCCATATCTAAAACACAACTAGTTTTATATGAATCTTTAGAATTAGATGAGTTTACAACTCCCCAAACTGCTATTTGTGTTGCAAATTCAGCTTCTTCATCACTATTAACACCAAGTGAAGCTGCTGATACATTAGGATAACCATATCTTATTACTGCAGTAGTTACTGGAGATAACTTTCTTAAATATTGTACTGTACCACCAGTTCCTGTTGGTAAAGGTACTCCATAATCTAAACAATAACCAACATGTTGACCAACACGTGCTTTGGCAAAAGCTAAGCCATTACCATTGTAATATTCATTTGTACATGGTAGGCCAAAACTTACCCAAGAAAATGTTAATCTACTTTCATCTGCATAAACTAAAAAAGGACCTACTTGTACTATCATAAGGACTAATACAAAAATAAGCATACATATTTTTAGTTTAAAATTATTAATTTTTTTCATTTCTTTTCCTCCATTTTTCTACATTTATTATATATTATTTACATAATTCCTAACCATAATACAATTATAGCATAAAAAATGAAGAAAGTCAACATTTTTTATGCTATTTTGCACAATATTATTTAAAAAAGATTACATAAATTCAATTTTCTAAATTTCTTTTTCTGAAACTAAATCTCCTTTAACAACAATTCTAGTTTTTGCCATATCTGCACATGTTATTAAAGTTATTTCATGTAAATTAGGATTTTCATTTAAAACTTCAATTTGTGTAGGCTGTATTTTATTTACTGATTTTACTAAATATATATACTCTTTTTCTTTAGTAATAACTCTTACTTCACTATTTACTTCTAATTTATATAAATTTCTAAATATTTCTGTATATATATTATTATGAGCAGCTACACAAAAATTACCACTTTGTCCAGGATCAGCTGAACCAATAAATTTTCCAATATAATTTTTTAATACTGCATCAGAAGTTCCTTCAACAACTTGCCCTCTTATTCCAACAGATGGTATATCTATAACAGCAATTGAACCTTTAGCCAAGCTTATTTTTTCTTCTTCTGGTAATTGTTCAGCATTTTCAACATTTATAGATTCATCTAAAGTTTTAGCAATATCACTTGCTTCACTTAACTTTTCAAGTTCAGATTTATTAAGAGCATCCTTAACATTAATAGCAATTATTGATGCAATTACAATTATTAAAATTAAAATTACAATTTCTGTTATTCTTGACTTAATTTTCATGACTCAACCTCACTTCAATATACAAATAATTATAGCATAAACAAAATTTAATGTCAACAACTCTACATAATTAAATTGACATTTTTCTTACATATACTATTATATAAAAATTCTGCAACAAAATATGTTGCAGAACTACTATAAATACTATTCTTCATCCATAAGATTTTCAATATCTTCAACTGTTTCTTCAGAATTAATAGTCTCTTTTCTTTTTTTCTCAGCTAAAGTTTTATCTTTTCTTATTTGACCCTCAATTTTAGAAATTACCTCTTCTAAACCATAGTATATATCCTCGCACTCTTCTTCAGCAATATAAGTACGAGATCTGTATTCAATTCTAATGTCTATATGTTGTTTACCTTTTGACCTATCTGTAAATGTTACATGACAAATAGTATCTGGCTCGAAAAACTTTGATAGTTTTTCAATTTTTCTTTCAGTAAATTCTTTAAAAGCATCTGTTACTTCTATACGAAGCCCTGTTAAATCTAATTTCATAGCATTCACCTCACACCTATATTATACACTATTTTAATAATTTTTCAAGTGTTTAGAGCTTTTTTCACTAATCTTTCATAAATAACTAAATTATTATATTTTTAGACTAAAACAATTTCCTGAATTATAATTTCTAATTGCAAGATTAAAAACAAATATAGCAATAAATAAATATATTATTGCGCATATAAAATATATTGATATTTTTAATATACTAAAATTACTTAATAAATTTATTGGTAAATATGAAAGTAATCCTGCTGGAACAATAGTATACAAAATTGCTCTTATCCATTTTGGAAATATTTGTTCTGGATAAACAGAAAAATTAGTTAGCAAAGTATGAATATATCTTTCACTTAATTTTTCAGTATCTCCAATCCATACACTAATTGATCTCATAATAATTTCCGTTGATAGAAAAAATATACTTCCAAATATACCAAAAAATATTAATAATATAATATCAAATAAATTTTCCTTATGTGAAATTACTATAATGATTATACCAAAAAGCATATCCCCAAAAGCTGAAAAATCACTTTTTGATAGTATAATATTTAATAGGATTGATTTTGGTTGCAACATATAACTATCCATTGTACAATCAATTATATACCTATTTATATTTAATACTCCACCAAAAAAGAAATAGGTTATACCATATGCTAAAGCTGATATTGACCAAAGTGACAATATATCATTAAATGAAAAAGCTGTAATTTCATTACCATTCTGAAATATTTTAATCCAAAATATTACTAAAAATGAATTATTTATTACCATAAATATTGATTGTACTAAAAATGATGTTTTATATACAAGAACAGATTTTAAATTAATAAGTAAGGATACTACAAAAAATTTCATATTCTTCTTAGCCACCATTAACATTTATATTTTTCACTCCTTTTTTATATAATATTATAATTAAAAACCATATAATAATAATAGATATTAATTGTCCTAATATTAAATAAATATCTTCTATAAAATTAAATTTAACAAATATTTTAGAAGTTGGATAAACTACATATGTTGTCGGTAACATCTTTAAAAGTATTTTAATTTTATTTGAAAAAAATTCAAGCGGAGTAAAAAGTAGAAGTAATATAAATTTTATAACTATATTATATATTGCTCTATTTTCTTCTATTATAAAAGCACTTATTCCTATTACTACTTGAAGACTAGTCAGTAAAAATGTGCTAAAAAACATTGATAATGAAAAATATATAATGTTAATAAAATTTAATCTAATATTCCCTGCTAATAATACTCCAAGTATTATAGCAAATATAAAATTAAATATAAATTTTACAATTGCTATGCTTTCTTCACATATAATATATCCTAAAAAGTTTATTGGTTTTATTAGCATAATACTTACTTGACCAGTTTTTATCATATCTGATATCTTCTTATAACTTCGACTACTTGTATATGTAATTAATTCTCCTATTATTACATACCAAATAAGTTGGTTTTTAGTATAATTGAAAGTAAGCTTATTTCCTAAAATAAAATCCCATAAAAAATTAAATACTAAAACATGTATTGTAAATGAAAATAAAGATGCAATAAAGTCTGCTTTAAAATTTAATTCACTCTTTAAATTAAATATAATAACTTTAAAATACTTACACATATTATTTTTTCTCCTTATATATTTTAGTTATTATATCTTCCATACTTATACTTTTAATTTGTATATCTTCTATTTTTACAAGCTTAGAAAAATAATTTATAACTTCTACTATATTATTTTTTGATATATCCACTTTCATATATAATTTATCTTGTATAACTTCAAAATTTTCGTGATATACATCATTTAGTTTTAAAAGTATATTACTACTATCTAAAATAGAAGAAAAATAAATTGTTATATCTTTTATATTCATATACTGTTTTCTTAAATCCAAAATTTTTTCATCTTTTACAATTTTACCATTATTTATAATTACTAATCTATTACAAATATTTTCTACATCTCCTACATCATGACTTGTTAAAAATATAGTAGTATTTTTTTCTTTATTTAATTTTTTTATAACATCTCTTACATTTTGCTTAGCAATAACATCTAACCCAATAGTTGGTTCATCCAAAAAAATAATTTTTGGATTATGAATTATACTTCCAGCTATTTCACAAATCATTCTTTGTCCTAAAGATAATGATTTTACAGTCCTATAAAGTAAATGTTTAATATTAAATAATTTAGAAATATATTCTATTTGATACGAAATTTCTTCATTAGACATATCATATATACTTCCAAGTAACGTAAAACTTTCAATTACAGATAAGTGCATATATAGCTGAGATTTTTGTCCAAACATACATCCAATTTTATATGCAAGTTTTTTTCTTTGCTTAATTGGTGATAATCCTTCAATTAAAATTTCTCCAAAAGTTGGATGTATTATACCAGTAAACATTTTTATAGTTGTCGACTTTCCAGCTCCATTTGGTCCAATAAATGCTACTATTTCTCCTTCATTTATATTTAAATTAATGTTATCAACTGCTTTTAATTTTATAACACTTTTTCTACTTAAAAAATTTTTTCTCTCCTTTACTTCAAATTCCTTTACTAAATCTTTTGCATAAATCTGTGTTTTCATATAATATTTCCTTTCAAAAAATTATTTTTGAGAGTATCTTTGTTATATATTTATATAACAAAAAAAGATATTCTCATAAAAAGTTTCTTTTTTAAAGACTCCTTTTATGAAAATATCTCCATGTAAGTGTACCTATTACCTAGGCTGTGTAGCTCGCATTTTTGTTTATACACACTCTTTTTTTATATTGAATTATACTAATATATTAACATATTTTTTTTAAAATGTCAAGTTATTTTTCTAAATTATGTTGACTTTTTATGTAATATTTGATATAATATATAAGAAACTTTATTAACCAATGCTTTACTAAGAAGAGGAAAGAGGATAAAACATGAAAAAATTATTGCAAAGAGGAAACATTTTTAAAATAGAGAAGGGAATGCAAGTTTATACAGAAATACCTGCAAAATATTTGTACAAAAACTTGAGAAATTCAAACAGAAAAACATACGAGATAATAACTGTTGGCGAAGTTTTTTCTTTATCTGCAGTTACTAAAACAGCCGATATGATTGAACTTCGAGATGACATCAAAAAAGATTTTTTAGCACATGGGTTATGTGTATCCGAAGAAAAAATTAACAGCTTCTTAAAAAGCTTAAATATAAGTTTAAAAGAAGAAATGTTTAACACGTCGATATTTTGCGGTGAATATATTGTTACAAAGACAAAATTTTCAAAGCAAAATGGAAAAAGGGGATGGCATGTTACAGCTTCCAAATTAAAAAATGGAGAATATAATCCTAATGGGTCGTCAATCTCATTTTATCAGTCTGGACCTTACATCCCAATGCTGGTTCCAAAAGAAATTACTTTAATCGGAGATGTGCTTGAATGTAAATAAATAGCTTCTCTAAAAAAATAAGTCTTAAATCTAAAATATGATTTAAGGCTTATTTTTTATATTTATTATCTTTTTTATTACAACAAATCAAACATATCCATTTGTTCTGATCTTGGCATTCCATCTAAGCATCCAGCTTTTTGCAATGTTTCTACTGCTACCTTACCAAGTTTTGCTTTACTTGCCATTTGTTCAATTGAAGTAAATCTTTCTTCTTTTCTAGCTTCTACTAATTTTCCAGCGTCAACTTCACCAAAACCAGTTAAACGAGAAAGTGGAGGTCTTATTCCATCTTCTTCTACTAAAAATTTTATAGCATCTGATTTATATATATCAACTGGTAAAAAGTTTATCCCACGCTCATACATTTCAAGGACAATCTCTAAAATGGGGTACATATTTTTCTCTTTATTTCCAGCTGCATTTCCCATTTGATCTATTTCTTTCATTTTATCTACTACAACTTGTTTTCCATGTAACATAAAATCTCCATCAAAATCATCTGCCCTAATTGAGAAAAAGGCTGCATAATATGCTTTTGGTTTATGAACTTTAAACCACGCTATACGAAATGCCATTGTTACATATGCAGCAGCATGTGCTTTCGGGAACATATATTTTATTTTTTCACAAGATTCAATATACCAATCAGGGACATCATGCTCTTTCATGAGTGCTCTATATTCAGCCCATTTTTCTGGATCTTTTAGTGCTTTTCCTTTACGTACTGTCTCCATTATTTTAAATGCTGAGTTTGGTGGTAATCCTTTATTTATTAAATAAATCATAATATCATCTCTTGTACAGATTGCTTCATTTAGCGTAGTAACGCCTTGTTCAATAAGCGTTTGTGCATTATTTAACCACACATCTGTACCATGAGAAAGTCCTGATATTCTAATTAATTCTTCAAACGTAGTAGGTTTGGTATCAACAAGCATTCCCCTAACAAATTTAGTACCAAATTCTGGTATTCCAAAAGTTCCCACTTCAGAATTTATTTGTTCTTGTGTTACACCAAGTGCGTCAGTTGAACTAAATATAGACATTGTATCTTTATCATCAAGTGGAATTTTTTTAGGATCAATCCCTGTAATATCTTGAAGCATCCTAATTACAGTAGGATCATCATGACCTAATATATCAAGTTTTAACAAGTTTTTGTCTATTGAATGATAATCAAAATGTGTTGTAACTATATCTGATCTTGGATCATCAGCTGGATGCTGCACAGGACAAAATTCATATATTTCCCTTCCTTTTGGTACAACTATAATTCCACCAGGATGTTGTCCACTTGTTCTTTTTATTCCAGTACACCCCTTAGAAATTCTATTTATTTCAGGTGATAACATTGTTTTATTTCTTTCTTCTAGATATTTTAAAACAAATCCATATGCTGTTTTATCTGCAACTGTACCTATTGTCCCAGCTTTATATGTTGTTCCCTTACCAAATATTACTTCTGTATATTTATGTGCTTTTGCTTGATATTCACCAGAAAAGTTAAGGTCGATATCAGGTTCTTTGTCTCCATTAAATCCAAGAAACGTTTCAAATGGTATATCCATTCCATCCTTTTCTAACGTTGTTCCACACTCTGGACACTGTTTATCTGGCAAATCAAATCCATTTTTTACTCCATGTGGTGAAAAATCAGAAAATTTACAATTTGGACATCTATAATGTGGTATTAAAGAGTTAACTTCTGTTATACCTGTCATGTTTGCAACAAATGATGAACCAACAGAGCCTCTTGAACCAACCAAGTAACCATCTTCATTAGATTTCCAAACCAATTTTTGGGCAATAATATACATAACAGAAAATCCATTTTTTATAATTGAATCTAGTTCCTTTTCAAGTCTTTCTTTTACTATTGTAGGAAGATTTTCACCATATAGCTCTTTTGCCCTATTCATTGCAATATCTTCAATCGTTTTTTCACAACCATCGATATGTGGTGGACATTTTTCATCTGATATAGGACTTATTCTATCGCACCAATCTGAAACTTTATTAGTATTTTCCACAACAATTTCATAAGCTTTTTCTGGTGATAAATAATCAAACTCTTTTAACATTTCCTCAGTTGTTCTAAGATAAAGTGGTGCTTGTTTATCGGCATCTGAAAAACCTTGTCCAGCCATTATAATTCTTCTGTATATTTCATCATCTGGATTTAGAAAGTGAACATCGCAAGTACCCACAACAGGTTTTCCTAATTTATCACCTAATTCTATTATTTCTTTATTTATTCTTATTAAATCTTCTTTTGATGATAATTTCCCTTGGTCTATATAAAACTGGTTATTACCAAGTGGTTGTATTTCTAAATAGTCATAATATTTGGCAATATTTTCCTTTTTTTCTTCTGATTCATTATTAAGTATTGCTTGATAAAGCTCGCCTCTTTCACAAGCAGACCCTATTATAATTCCTTCCTTATATCTATTAAGCAATGATCTTGGAATTCTTGGTCTTCTATTAAAATACTTAATATGCGAATAAGAAATTAACTTGTATAAATTTTTTAGCCCTACATAATTTTTAGCAAGCAATATTATATGAAAATATGGTAATTTTTTTGCCTCATCATCAATATTTGTATACATATACCAAATTGGATCTACCCCATGTTTTTTTGCTTCTTCCAACATAAGTACAAAAACTTTTGCAGTTGCTCTAGTATCATTAATTGCCCTGTGTGCTCCTTCTAACTCAACGCCTAAATTTTGTGCAATTGTACCTAGCTTATGATTTTCAAATGTTGGATATAGCTCTCTTGCAATAGTTAATGTATCCATAACACTAGGTTTAAATTCTAATTTTTGTTCATCAGCAAAATGTTTTATAAAACTTACATCAAATTTAGCATTATGTGCAACTAATATAGAATCTTTTGTAAATTCTAAAAATTCTGGTAAAACTTCATATATCTTTGGTGCATCTTTTACCATTTCATCAGTTATATGCGTAAGTTCTTGAACTGTCTTTGGTATTGGTTTTTCTGGATTTACAAAAGTTGTAAATTCATCAATAATCTCACCATTTCTTACTTTACAAACAGCAATTTCTGTAATTTTTTCTACCTTTGGATTAAAACCTGTTGTCTCTAAATCAAATACACAGTAAGTATCAAAAGTAGGTGCAAATGGTTCTACATCTTGTGTTAAATAACCTTCAACCCCATATATTACTTTTAAAGGTGCAGCGTCCAATATTTCTTGTGTTGTTGGATAACCTTTTTCTTTCTTTACAAGCTTACCAAATTTTCCTGTTA
Source organism: uncultured Clostridium sp. (assembly GCA_947361355.1). GTDB lineage: Bacteria > Bacillota > Clostridia > TANB77 > CAG-465 > CAG-465. The sequence goes on along the minus strand of CANAIR010000002.1, from coordinate 78,341 downwards.
TAAAATGTAGAGCTTCTGGAAATGATTGTGCTACGCCATGATCAGTAATTGCTATTGCTTTATGGCCAAATCTAACCGCTTGTTCAAGTATATCAGTTGCAGATGAAACACCATCCATTGCACTCATTTTAGTATGCAAATGTAGTTCCACTCTTTTTTTATCTGCATCATCTGATCTATATACTACTTCTGGTTGTTCAGTAGTATTTATATTATTTACCATTATACCTAACTCTTTAGCAAAAGTATCAATTTGTGGTCTTCCTTGCACTAAAATATATTTTCCCTTTTTTAATTTTAAATCAACTTGTTCGAATTTTTGTTTATCCAAAAACATTTTACAAGCTATTGTATTTGTGTAATCAGTTACATCTAAAGTTAAAAGTATTTTTCCACTTTTTAGTTCTCTTTCATCTCTTTCAAAAATTTGCCCCTCAAAACAAACTCTATCATAATTTGTATTTATATCTTTTATTTTAATTCTATCAGATGTAGTTATATTTATACCATATATAACATTTTCTGGCTGAGGTTGTTTTGCAAGTTTTCTTTCTTCTTTTTCCTCTTCTGTAAGCTTAGGTCTAACAAAAGTCTTTTTATCATTTCCAGACTGTCCCACTGTAACATTTGGCATATTTACAGGATTGCCATTTTGATCTAGTTCTACATTTATTTTTGACTGTGGTAAATCACAAAGTTTTATCATTTTTGGCTTATCACTTTCATTCTTTACTAAACTTGGATCATCCATAATTTTTACAGTATAGCCTGTACCATATTCTACATCTATACATTTATTAATATATTTATCTACTTTCTTGAAAGATAGAAAATCTGCATACTGTTGTTTAAGCATAATAGTAACAAATTTATTATCTAAATTTATATCTATATTACAATTTTCAAATATCCTTTTTGTATAATCTTGCTTAGATGTTAAAACCATCAAAATATTTTGTATGTTTTTCTTTGTAATTTCATTTGTTTTTCCATCATATATATAATCAACTTTAAAACTATTTAATTCATATTCTTTACATGCTCTTCTTTCAAATCGTTCTATATCAAAAAGAGAAATATTTTCTTGGCTTTTTGCATTAAGTATTACAGCATTAAATTTCTTAGAGAATTTTATTTCTGATACATACGCATTACAAAAATTATTATCTTCATTTGCTAAATTTGTAAATACATCTTTTACTTGTTTATCCAAAATTTTTTCCCCCTTTTTTGACATATTAATTATACTATTTTTTTTTTTCTTTGTCCACAAAGTGAAGACATAAAAATAAAGATAAAATAATTTTTATCTTTATTAACAATATTTATTTAAATTCCATCATTTTAGTTAAAGTCTTTATATTTTATATCTATATCTATTTTTATTACTAAAACTTTATTTTTATATTAAATTACTTACAAACATATTATATATTAACTATACATATAAGAGAATTTTAACATTTGTAACATAATTTGTATTATTGCATATTATATATATTATATGAAAGGATGATTATTATGGAATATTTTAATGAAAATAGTTACTTTAATAAAGCACAGTACCAAAATAATACAAATAACTCATTTACATACGAGCCAATGGAATTTTCAAACCAAGATAACGTTACATACTATACAACAAATTTTAAAAAACCAAATTATGAAAGAGACAACTTTTCATCTGAATATAGAAATTCCGAAAATTATTTTTTAATAAAACAAAATAAACTTGATGAAGCATTAGAAATGATTAAAAACTCTGTAATGGACGAATTAAACGATGAAATGTTTTATAGTGCATTAATTAACCAAGCAATTGAGGATGAAGATAAAGAAATCATTATGAGTATTAGAGATGATGAAATGAAACATAATAGACTTTTAAGAGATGTATATTATTCACTTACAGGAATAACACTACCACAATCAAAACAAAGTGAGGTGTTACCTACAAATTCATATTTAGCTAATTTAAAAAAAGCCTTATTTGGAGAAATTGAAGCAGCAAATAAATACAGAAAAATCATGAGTGCAATGCCAGATAGAAAAAATAGTTCAATTTTGATGGAAATAATGATAGACGAAATTGGACATTCTGGAAAATTTAATTTTTTAGTAGGAAAAAATAGATTCAATATGTTATCTAAAGATACTAACGAGCCTACTGATTAACAAAAAATACTCAGATATACTTTTTAATATATCTGAGTATTTTGTTTTTAAAACTTTTTAATCTTAACTGCATTACCAGTTTCTAATAACTCTATATGATTTAGAGCTTTTCCTGTTCCCATTGCAACACACGAAACAGCATCTTCTGCTATCATTACTTGAATACCAGTTCTTTCTTCAATTAGTTTATCAAGCCCCCAGACTAATCCGCCACCTCCAGTTATATATATACCTCTTTCCGAAATGTCAGCTGAAAGTTCTGGTGGTGTCTCTTCTAAAACAGTATGTACTCCCTCTACTATCAAATTTGCAGGCTCTTTTAATGCCTCAAACATTTCTTCAGATGTAAGCTCTATCTCAACTGGAAGTCCACTTGTTAAGTCTCTTCCTTTAATTTGCATTGTCTCAAGTGTTGTTTTTGGATACATACACCCAATATTGATTTTTACATCTTCTGCTGTCCTTTCACCTATAATCACATTACGATTTTTCTTTATATATTTTATAATTGCTTCATCAAATTTATCTCCAGCAACTTTTAAAGAAGTACTCTTTACAGCACCACCTAACGAAATAACTGCTATATCAGCTGTACCTCCACCTATATCTACTATCATACTTCCATATGGTTTACCTATATCTATACCTGCTCCAATAGCTGCTGCAATTGGTTCTTCTATTAATGATACTTTTCTAGCACCTGCATGAGTAGCCGCATCTATTACAGCTTTTTTTTCAACTTCTGTAACGCAAGATGGAATACATATCATAATTCTAGGTGATAAAATAAATTTACCACATACTTTGCCAATAAAGTATTTTAACATTTTTTCAGTAATTGTATAGTCTGAAATCACACCATCTTTTAAAGGTCGTAAAGCAATAATATTTCCTGGAGTTCTACCAAGCATTTTTCTAGCCTCTTGTCCAACAGCCAAAACTTCATTAGTATTTTTATCAATTGCAACTACTGATGGTTCTCTTAATACTATACCCTTACCCTTAACATATACTAGTATTGTTGCAGTTCCTAAATCAATTCCTATGTCCTGTCCAAATATCACTTTTTATCCTCCCGTTTTTCTGTTACAATTATATTACATTTTCATTTCAATTGCAATATAATTTGTAAAACTTTATTATTTTAATCTACTTTTATTTTTTGATACTTCATCTTAGTCGCAAGCCCACCTCTTATATGCCTTTGAGCTTTATTTATTTCTAAAACTTTCTTAGCTTCGCTAGCAAGAGAAGGATTAACTTTTTGTAATCTTTCTGAAATATCTTTATGCACAGTAGACTTACTTATATTAAACTTTCTTGCTGTTTGTCTAACTGTACTTTTTGTCTCAATAATATATGTTGCAAGCACTTTTGCTCTTTCATCTATATCTAACAAATTAATCTCCCCTTTTTACCTTATAATACATAATATTCATTTTTTATAAATATATTACTATTATTATTTGACAAAATTATTTAAATATACTACTTGGATCAATAATTACATTATTTTTCATAAGTGCAAAATGTAAATGTGAATCATCTTTTATCTCTCCTATTGCTGTTTTTCCAATCTTTCCTATTTTAGTAAGTTTTGTTATAACTTGCTTTTCTTTTACAAAAATATCTTCACTTAAATTTGAATAACTACTTTTGTATCCTTGACCATGATCTATTACTACAGTTTTTCCATAAAAAGAATCATCATATATTTTTTCTACTGTACCTTTTTCAATAGATTTTACAATAGCATTTTCATTAGCTTTTATATCTATTCCCTCGTGTGTTTTCCAAAGTTCTAAAGTCTTTGAATATATAACTTTATCTTTTGAATATATCTTTTGTACTTCACCATCAATTGGTTTTACAAAATTTAATGGTATAATTTTGGGCGTTTGTGTCTTAGTAGGATTTTTAATATTAGTTGCACTTTTGCTTTTTTGGTTAGCTTTTTCTACTTGATTTTGATTTTCTTGTTTTTGAATTACATCTTTATTATTAGACTGAGCACTTTGTTCTTCTTCTGTCTTATTTTCATTCTTTACATTATCTTCATCAATACTACTATATACAGAATAACTTTCTTGATTTAAATTTTTGTAATTTTTATATGCAAACATTACACTAGAAACTGCAAGCAGTACCATTAAAAAAAATAGGAAAAATGAACTTTTTGGTACTTTTTTTTCATTGTTTGAATTTACTTTTTTATTGTATTTACTATCATCGATTTCTTTAATTTGGTTTTCAATTTTTACTTCTTCATTTTTGCTATCTTCATTTTGTTTTTTATCTTTAACAACATTTGGTACATATTTTATAATGTCTCCGTCCATTTTTATATACTTTAAATATTGGTGTTACATAAGTATCAGATATATTCCTTTGTTTTTCTTCTTTCAAAACGTTTCTATTTATTATTTCTTTATTCTTTTTTGTATTATTATTTGAAGATTTTTCTTTAATATATTCTTTTTTACTCATTTCACCATTTAATCTATCTTTTTTTAATGCCTCTTTATTTTTTATAATATTATTGAATCTAATTTTCATACAATTCTCCTTTTCATTTGTTTAATTTAATTTTTTTATTTCAACACCTGTATAATAATGTTTTATAATTTCATCATATTTCATTCCACTTTTTGCATAATAATTTGCGCCTACTTGACTAAGACCAACTCCATGACCATAGCCTATTACATTAAATATGATCTTATTATCTATTATTTCTATTGTAAAATTTGTAGATTTAAGACCATACATAGTTCTAAGCTTCTCAGCATTAACTTTAATTCCTGATACCTCAATATTTTTTACTCTTCCACTTATTGTATAATCACTTATTTTAGTATCTTTTATATTTTCATTAGTTACCTCATTAAATTCTTTATTATTTTCTTTTAATTTATTCAAAAAATCCTCAAATGAAATTTCAACTTTACTAGTCCTATTTACGTAACCTTCGTCCTCAATATTTTCAACTGATTTTAAATACGGTAAAGTCTCTCCACCCCATATTTGACTTATATCTTCAGTTTTTTGTGGACTACTAGCATGAAAAAAAGCTTTTATACATTCACCATTATATGTTATAATTTCATTTTGTGTAGAAACAATTGCCTCATTTACTTTATCCCAAAATTCAAAAATAGTTTTTTCGTCATAACCTTTTCTACTCCAAATTTCAAATAACTTTTCTTTTGTATAAAAAGCTTGACAATGAGCAAAATTATCACACATATCAGCGCCTTGACCTTCGCCACCTCCACTTATTTTTTTATATGTGTATGTTCTAGCTACCAATGCTTGCGCTTTTAATGCTTCTATTTCATAACTTGGAGACATTTCAGATGGAACTACTCCTCTTAGATAATCATTCATATCCATAGCTACTATTTCCCCTGTTTTTGAAAACTTTATTCTTATAGTCTCATTAGCTTTATATTCTATTGTATGTTTTTCTTCTTTTTGCTCTAATACTTTTTCTTCTTCTTTTTTATTATTACCTATTTCACTTAACAAATTTATTATAAAAAGGGCAATTGTAATTATGATTAAAAAACACATAAAATTATAGAATAAAAAATTATATTTTCTCAAATATCATCACCCATAGTATTATATATATTCACTTTTAATTATAATATTACTGTTTGTCCATAAAAATTAAAATTTTTATAATTTGAATAAAAAAGTAAAAAGAAAAAATAATATATATTACTAAAAATTCATAACAAAAAAATCGAAACTAACATATCTTTTAGTTTCGATTTTTTATATTTTTATATTTTTATTTTATTACAATTTTTTCATTATTAAACATACGAATAATAAAGAAAATTACTATTACTATGAATATTATATTTACAATAACACTTGTAATTAAAAATGAATAATTTATTACTCCACCAAGTACCATTTTCAAAGATGCAACTGTATTAAATATTGGAATATATGCCATAAAACCTTGCATATCTCCCGCACCCATAAACATTGTTGAAAGCCCAATTATCATAGCTGGGAAAGACATATATGATAAATATGTTTGAGCCTCTTTAACTGTTTTAGCCCATGTACTTATAGCAATTTGTATTCCTGCAAATACAACTGCTAGTGTAATTGCACAAAGAAGCGCTAATATAAGTGCGCCTACTGGAACATTCATTGATTCAAATATTGTTGCAAGTGTCATAACCTCTTCACCAGTAGAAAACATTTCTGGATTTAAAACTATTCCAAGTATTAATCCAATAAATGACATTACAATAGCTATTATTGAAAATACTAATATTGCAAGATATTTACCAAGTAAAATTGATAATCTATTAGCTTTTGTCGAAAGTAGAGCCTCAAATGTATTTCTTTCTCTTTCTCCAGCTAAAACATCTATTGCAAGTGGAACACCTGCTGTAACTATTACTATTACTAAATACATTGGAATTATCATCATAAGCATTTGACTTGAAGAATTATTATCATTTCCAAGTTCTTTTGACGTATCAATTTGTGAAATACTTACTAAATTTAATATTTCAGGAGATATTTGCATACTAATAAGTTTTTGAGTTGCTAAACTTTGATTAAGTACCATAAGTTTTGAATTTAAAACTTGAGCTCCCATCTCCGAAGCACTTTTTAATGAATTATACTCTATTTCAATTTTTGAAATTATACCTTTTTCTATATTTTCAAAAAATCCATCTGAATATACTAAAATACAATTTATATCTCCTACATTTAGGGCATTTTTAGCTTCTTCATTTGAACTAAATTCAATTATTTGTATTTTATCTTCTCCAATTACATTTTGTTTAGTAAATTCTTTTGCTACTTCTATACTCTCATTAGTAGAAATTGCAATCTTCATATTATTTTCTACTTCATCAGTTGTTGATTTCATAAATAAATTCATACAATAATACATAACTGGAATAAGTATTAGAGGTAATAATATATTACTAAGCACTGATTTTCTATCTCTAAATGAATCTTTTAGCTCTTTTGTAAAAACAATCCATATATGTTTAAAATTCATTACTTTTCACCTCCATTTATTAAACTTGTGAAAATTTCTTCTAAATTTTCATTATTATATTTTTTTCTTAAATTATCTAGTGTATCAACTATAATTAATTTTCCTTTATGTATTATTGCTACTCTATCACAAAGTTTTTCTACTTCTCCCATTGTGTGAGATGAAAAAACAATAGTTTTTCCTTCTTTTTTACATGACTTTATAAAGTCATGTACTTGAACAGCGGCTGTTACATCAAGCCCAGATGTTGGTTCATCTAAAAGTAATACTTTAGGATTATGAATAATAGCTCTTGCAAATGCTGTTTTTTGCTTCATTCCTTTAGAAAAGTTGGCAACTCTTTTATCAATATATTCTTTCATATCAAGTGCTTCAATAATTATTTTTATTTGATTTTCAAGTTTATCCTTTGGCATATCATATAGTTTTCCAAAATATTCTATATTTTCTCTTGCTGTTAACCTATCATATAAACCAGTTTCTCCACCAAATAAAATTCCTATTGATTCTCTTACCTTTTCATCTTGATTTACTGTATCAAATCCATCTATTAAAGCAGAACCTGATGTTGGTTTTAACATTGTTGCAAGCATTCTTAAAGTAGTAGTTTTACCTGCACCATTTTCACCAAGTAATCCAATAATTTCCCCTTCTTTTACATCAAGCGATAAATTATCAACTGCTACAAAATCACCAAACTTTTTTGTTAAGTTATCTAATCTTATCATATATACCATCCTTTACCAAAAATTTAATCATATTTTGATTATACTTCTTATATATATAAATTGCAATAAAAAAATTACTTTTTATTTTGATTTTTTACTATTATATATAGCTATATAACATTTTACATATACATTTTTTACATAACAAACCTAGTTAAAGAAATCCTGTTTCTTTAACTAGATTAATATATATATTCTTATTTACATTTCTTACAAAATTTGTATAATCATCTTCTACTATTTTATGTATATAGCATCTGTGTGTGTGTGTGTGTGTGTGTGTAGTTTTATCATACTTTTCTCTCCCCTTGTTTACATATTTTTTTATTAATCTATTTATATTTTACATCAAAATTATTTTTTTTACAATATAATTAATTTTATTTTCATCTTATATTTAATATTTTATTCTATTTTTATAATATATAACCTATATTTTGAATTTTCTTACCTTTTAGTTTTAATACTTAAATAACAAGTAATTATATAAAAATGAAGAAGAGTAATTAAATACTCTCCTTTACTTTTAATATATTTATACATATTATGGACTACATATAGGGCAAGGATAAAATCCTTGGAATGTTAATTCTATATCATTAATTGTACATCCAACTTTCATTGATGCAGCTTGTTGTTTTGTTATAGCATATCTAGGTGATATATCATCTACCTTAGAAACCACATACTCTGGACAAGTTGTATCTTTATGATATAAATTAAGCTTATATTTTGAATCTATATTAGGAATTGTAAAATAGTATCTTGTTGCAAGACCTAAGTTATTTAGTCCGTATGCTTTTGTGTTCAAATATTTTGTACCAACTGATAACCCCTGTACAAAGGCCATAAATCCTACATTTTTTATTGTTCCATATAATTCTTCATGTGTTGTTGTTGGAAATGAGAAATTATACGTAATTCCTGCACTTCTAGCATATGAGTTATTAGCATTTGTTGCATATGTCATTTCTTTTATTAAAGTATTTGCAATTGTATCTTCACGTTTACTTGAAAGTTTTTGTATTACTTCCTGTTTAAATGAAGCTGCATTTGACGCTTCACTAGCTCTTATACCACTTACAAGACTATCATTATACTTACCATCTGTTAAATAAAAACTTTCTGGCTGGCTTTCTTTAGTATCATTTTTTTCATACTGTCTATGTGTTAAATAATCATCCATAGTAAATTCTATTTCATGATATGAAACAGCATTTGGATTAGAAGATATTCCATCTACCATTTTATATTCAATTCCGCTTGCTCCACCTTCTCTAATTATAGAATAAGTATATGTATAGTATCTTTTTGGTTTTAATACATGCTTTGTAACACTCCAATCACTATTATATGTATTTATTTTTCCACTTTGTACTTCTGTATCTGTCATATCTTTTGAGGATTCAACTGATGATATTTGGACACCATCATAATCTATAATTGCAATTGCAGGTACAAAAAGTTGTAAATATTTTTGCGCCGCCTCATTACCTTTTATATTAAAGTTATTATATAAATTATTTAAAAATGTGTCAACAGCTATTTGTGCATTAACACTTATTTTTTGGTTATCTACTCCAGAATATCCATAATCTACATTTGAATCATCATTTTCGACTTCCTTCATTTGATTTGCTGCATCTTGCGCTGCTATATCAATTATATTTTGATAGTACATTTCTTGTTCTTGAGCTTTAATTGTAAAAGAAACATTTATATATACTACTATTATAATTGGTAATATGATTCCAATAAATACTAAAGCTAAATCTGTTATTTTCACATTTTCACCTTACTTTCCCATATATGTTATAGAAGCACTTCCATTTCCAATAGTTGATGAATTTACTCCATTAGCGCCTACAATGTCTATAAATCCTGCTGCTATGTATCCCGAACCACCAGCTCCACCTGAATTTGAATTCGAAGTTGGAGATGCAAAGCCACCATAATAGCCTCCGCCTCCACCTCCAGCATCATTACTAGAAGAAGCATTTTGTCCTATTCCTAGACTAAATCCTGATGTTGTTGTTCCTGGTTTAGCACCACCTGATACTGAACCATCAACAAAACCATAACCACCATTATTTAATCCTCCAGCTCCAAATCCTCCTGAACCATCATCTATACTACCAAGTACTCCAGAATTTGTTGTTCCATCAATATCAATATCGTCAGCGCCTCCGCCTCCGCCAGCAACAATAATTCTCTTGCTTAAGCCATCAATTGGACTAGAGATATTAGTATCTGACAATCTTATATCAGTAGCTCCACCGCCACCAAAACCAAATTTTGTGTTATCAGTTAATGATTTAGTACCGTTTCCACCACCATTATAACCACCTGTACCAACAGAGCCAGAAATTGCAGACTTACCTGAGCCACCAACAACAATGTATAAAACTTGCCCTTTGGTAAGTGCAATAGTACCAGCGGTTCTTCCACCTTTTCCGCCTCTACTTCCCCTATTTGAGGAATAGTTAGCATTTCCACCACCATTTGCACCTACAACTTCTAATCTATATCTACCATCAGAAGGTATAACAAATTTATATATACCAGGTGTTGTATAATTTTTTGGTAAAAACTTAAGAGTTGATTCACGAGATGAAAGTGTCCCTACTTTTTTTATTGTACCACCTTGTGAGTATTGGGCCCAATCACCTGCAACATTTATTTTTATTCTAACATCTGGTTCACCGCTTACATTTGAAAAAGTAAGCTTAAATCTTTTGGAACCACTATCATGTTGAACAACCAAGTCATCATAAGTAAAATTAGTAGCTGATATATAGTTTTTCATTTCATTTGCTGATGCAATTAATGTAGAATCATAATAATTCAAATAATAAATTACAGTACTGCCAATTTCAATGTTATTTACAACTGAAGAACTACCATTTAGATATGCACCTGTAATATCAGGTGTAGCAGTATCTGTGTTATTTTTCTTTATTACAAATGTATCAGATGAGGTTAAACTATTTTTAAAATAGTTTCCTTGAATTAAATCAGGTTCTAATTCTACTTGACATGTTTTATATGTATTTCCACCAAAGTATTCTTCAACAGAAGATGAAATACTATTTACATTATATGTTGCTACCCACTCTGGTGAGCTTGCACTTTTTATTACACTTGTAGGCAATATTGTTTTTTTAGATTCAAATCCTGTTATTTTTAAATTGTCTTTTAAAATACTTGCTATATTTGATTCCTGGGATTTTTCGTAATTTAATATTTTAACTACTACTTTTATTTCACTACTTTCATTTAATGAATATGTAGGTCTATCATTAATTTTATTAGTAAGTCCAGGTGTAACTGCCTTATCTACATATATTTCTGTATAAATGTCTTTTTGAAACAAATTACTAATATCTTGTTTTTCCCATGCGTTATTCTTTATAATTCCACCATAATTTACTGTAACTCTTTCTTGCTTAGAAGTTGGAACTATTATATTAAATATTGCGCCAGCCATAGTAGTTCCACTATTTTTCAATTTTACATATATTTGATCTCCAACATTTAGGTAATAAACGCCATTTTTTAACACTTTATTATCTACACTTACATTACTTTGTTTAGTAACACCAGTACCTTGATCAAAAATATCATTATTATAATCAATATTATACTGCTCAATAAAAGTATCTAAGCGCATATTATATGGATCTTTAGTATACGTTCTTTTATGGGCTTCTAACTGGATATCATATAAATTTCCTGTTATTGATAATTTTTGAATAAAATTATCATACATTTGTTGATCTATATAACCACAATTTATAACTTCATCTACAAAGTTTGTCGTAGACTTTAAAACAATATTATATGACATATCATCTTGTCTTTCAAAGTAGTTATATAATGGAAATATAACTATCAAAATAACAAAAACAAGCATAGTTACAATAATACTTAAATTATCCTTCAATTATATTTCACACCTTTCTAAACTAAAGCATCTATTTGTTCTTGTGTTGCTTTCACTATATCTATATCTATATTTTTTACACCATCATCGCCATATTTTGCGCCTTTGTATCTTAAAATAAACTTATTTTCCATTCCGATTGCTTGTGAAATTTCTAAAAGTGACATACCAGCAAGCTCGTTTGTAGTTCTACCAATTTGTATATTTACGTTATAATTAACTGGTGATACCTTTTCGGAATATAAATCATGCTTAACATAATTGTAATAATAGGATAATACTTCTTCACCAGAAAGTAATCTATTTGCCTCAACTGGAGCATCAATTATGGTAGAATTGTCTTCAACTTTTGTATTAAATTCATATGCTAAGTCTGAAAAGTCTATAATAGAGTTAAACAAATAAAGTGTTATAGTAAGAGCTATAATAAATACTAATACATATGTACCTGTGTATAACGCATCAAATGCTGAATCTTCCATAATATTTCACCTCTATTTTTTTGTAAATTCTATTGTTATTCTTCCATTTACATCTTTTACAGTACTTTTATATAATACCTCACCTGGATTTGTACCAAGCCTTGATGGAAGACGATTAATACCAGCAGAAGTATTTAATTTTTCACTGCTTCCTAAAATGTATATATTTACTAAATCTGAATCTCTGTACTTTTTAGACACATTCATTACATCTATACCTGTCTTTTCAGTATTATCAAATGATTCAAATTCTCCAAATCTATTTTGAATATTAATATCTGTTTCATACACTTGTGAATATATACTTTGCATTTGCCCAATTGAAAATAACACACCAGATGTTATTATAATAGTTATAAAAACTGCGGTAGCAATTGTTATAGCTTTATTAGCTGCCAAATCCAAAATAAATCACCTCCAATAGTTATTCTAATACTGTTTTTCTATATTCTTCACTTTGTATAGAACCGCCATAATTAATATATACCTTAGTATCATTACCTGTATTAGCCCCAAAAGTTAAAGTATTAAATAATATACTCGCAACAGTAGTATTTGTATTTTTTATAATAACTGTAAATTCATCACCTTTACTCATAGGATATAAGGCTTTATTTTCATCTGTTCGATATATTCCAGATATAACAGGAATATTATCTCTGTTTACAGACTTATAATTTTCAGCCTCAGATGTCCCTTCTTCTACACGTCTTATAATTTGTTCATTCAAATCTAATGCCTCTATAATATTTGATTCATTATATCTAACTTCATATAGCTCATAAGCTAATACTAAGTTTTTATAAATTCCAGTAGCAGAGTTAATCTGACCATTTTCAAACTGCTCTTTATAAGTATTATAATCAAATTTTTCTTTTATTTGTTTATAGTCATTATCATAAGAATATATAACTGGATTATATTTTTTCGCTATATGTTCAAGTTTTATATCATATACATTACCAGTTATTGATAACCTTGAAATGAAATTGTCATACATTTCCTTACTTAAATATCCTTTGCTTTTCACATTATCTACAAAATTTGTAGTAATTCTTAAAGCAAGTGAATAGGAAATATCATCTTTTTTTTCAAAAGCTATATATAGTGGTAATAAAAAGAATATAACAACAGCAATTATAATTGCAAATACTCTTTGTAATGTATCCTCCATAATCTACTCCTTTATTTTATACCATTTAAATTTATAATTAATTTTCCAGAAGTATTTTGTCTTTCCAATTTAAATTTTTGTGTAGGTACTATTTTAGAACTCAATGAATTATATAACTTTTCATGATTATTCACATTATTTCCAGATAAATTTGATGATAATAAATTATCATCATTATCCAAATACAATGGTGTTATTAATGCTATATTTATTTGAACTTTTTCATCTTTATAAAAATAGTTAAGTAAATTTTTAACATCATTTCCAGTTATATATGAAACATTTTGTGTTTTTAATAATGTATTTTCTATATAATTTGAATATTCTCTATCAAAGTCTGCCCCAGTACCAACTGCTTGTACCATATCTTTTGCAGTATTATAATACGATAATACTGCTGTTATTGTTGCTATTGCTATAAATACACCAACACCAACTGTTAAGGCTCGCATAAGTGAACTTTCATCCATAATATTCCTCCTTAAAATATGTGCTTTAAAAATTATTCATTGATATGAGTAATTTTTAAAACATATAAATAATAGATATTTTAATATATATAAAATTATAATTTAAATTATATTTATAATAATTATATTACAAAAGGTATATAATTTAATATATACCTTGTTGTAATAATAAAAATGATATGTTTGTTGATTAGTCTTTTTCAAAACAAATACCAACAACATCATTAGTTCCTTTTATCTTTAAAATGTTAGCTTTATATTTAGCTGAGTTTGGTACATAATTTGCTGTATTAGCAGCAGATGTATCAGTTAAAGTTCCAACTTTTTCTGGTGAATTATTTGCTGCAACTGATGTAACTTGGTCATATGTTCCTTTTGCATAACCAGTAGCATTTATTTTACCATAACTTTTTTGATTAGTACCATTTATAACATATATTGCCATTGTATCATCTTGATAATATCTTTTAACTGCTGTTATAACTTGTGCACCAGTTACAGTTGTTCCATCAAAATCTGAAGTTAGTTGCGCTTGTAAACTAGCAGAAATGTTAGATACTTGTTGTTGACCTGATTGTAACATATCTTGTCCCATACCTGTTATAAGCATAACAGCTGCAATAACAATAATAGTAATAAACAAACCAACACCAATCATGATTGCCTTTTGAGCATTATCCATAATAAAATTCCCCCCTTATTTTATGTTTTAATATATGTACAACATTATCAAACTATAATGTTTATACCTCTTTTAAAATGACATGTTACTAAAGTAACTCATCATTTGCATTATACTTACTATCATAAGTGGTGCTACTAAATAACCACCTATAAGTAATACCATTGGAGCAAATCCAAGTACTTTTCCTATTGTAACTTTCTTTTGAACCAATCTTTCATTTCCCTCTTTTCTTCTTTCATGGAAATAAGCTCTTTCAGTTTCAAGTTCATCAAAAGCAGCTCTAACAGGTATTCTTTCAACAGCAGAAATTAATTGTTCTACTATTCTTTGGAAATCCTTATATGGTACAGCTTCTTTTAACTCATCAAGTGCTATTTCTGCTCCAGATTCATAATTGTTTAGACAAGTAGAAATTGGTTCTTTAAAAGCATATGAAAATCTTGCTAACCATTCAAGAATGGTTTGAACATCAACTCTATCGATATACATAAGCATCAATATTATTGATTGGAATTGCATAATTTCATTTTCTTTTTCCATTTCTCTTATTTTATTTTTTATAACTAATACAAGACTTGGAATAAAATATGCTACTACTGCAATTATCAAAGCTGTAAGTACTTGCCAAAATTTTAAGTACGAATTTTTAACTGTTTCTATTTTTGTATATATTCTATCAACAGCTGTTGAGTCAACTTCACCAGTAACAGGATCAACCATTTCGCTTGCTATTTGCTCTTTTGTTACTTTTTTGCCTTTATATTTTTCAATATATTCATTGTCTGTTCTATTTATAGCATCAGCTGCTGCTTGTTGTGTAGGACTAAGCTTACCAAAAGATAAAAACTCATCACTAATCTTATTATATACCCCCGAAACATCAATATGCTGCATATTTAATAAAAGTAATAATGATAATAGAAAAGCTATTAATGCAGCTGTTAGTTTATTAACATATAACCATTCTATTGTAAGATACGCATTTGTATTTTTAATAAGTGTTTCTTCATTTCTTCTTTTTCTTGTATTTTCTCTTGATTTAAAAGCATCAACTATAATCTTTACAAAACGATATTTATAGACTTTTTCTTGCCATTTAACTCCAGAAACCCTATCAAATTTTATTTCTTCAACGTCTTCTTTAACAATTCTTAACATTAAATATGAAATAAATATTGAAACTATAATCAAAGACTGCATAAAAAATCCTATACTACTATCATAAAAATTAAGTAGTGCTGGAAAGTTTGATTCAGCCCATGTTTGCAAAGGTTTTATCGCTACAAGTGGAGCTACTGCAATTACAGTTAAGCTTCTAAACATATAATTAATTTTATCTCTTTTTAAGATTTCAAGATGTATCTCACTTAATATATTATTTAAGTTTTTAAGATACACAGATGTTCCATCAACTTTTCTATCACCTAAATCCAAAGTTAAATATGATACTCCAGCAAATAATTTTAAAAATCTATTTGGTGCTGTGTCATAATATCTTTCAAGTTCTATTTCAGGATTTTCAGCAAGCATAGCTTCCTTAATTCTTCTAAGTTGTGGTACTACCTCCCTTTCACCTAAATCATCAATAGCAGAATTAAAAGATTCTTCTACCATTCCATGCTCATGAAAGGCATGCCTTATACTAGTAAAAGCTTCTGGCATTTGTTTAAGTATTTTTTCCGATACAGAAGTAATTCCTATATCTATTACCTTTTCTGTTACTATTAATACACCTACTATAACAATTAATGACATATACAAATCATTAACTAAATTTAAGAATACAAATAATGATACAAACATAAATATAATAGCAGTTAACATAGTCTTACCAGTTCTTCTTCTTAACTCATATTCTGTATAATCATTTGTCATTTCTAATTTTAATCTTGTCTTTTTTGTATAGTATTTTATAATAGGCATTTTTACAAAAGTTAAATATACGATTTGATATATTTTATCTAATGTGTCTTTATTACTTTTCTTTTCTTTTACTACAAGTCTATCTTTAGAATAAAGAGCAGAATTTTTTATATATTTGTGACGAACAATTTTATAGTAAATAAAAAGTGCAAGAAGACCAATTACGGAGATTGCTACTAAACCTATTGCTATGTTTGTAACCATATTATCACCTCCATGCCATATCTATGAAGTTGTCAAATGATTTAACATCTTCTGGTGACATATTGTCTCTCATTGCTTTTATATTCTCTTCACTAATAGGATTTCTAAATACATAAGCACCATCTACAAATTCAACTATATTTTTATATGTATAATTACTAGTTTGAGTCATATGAGTAAAATATTCAACAGCATTATCCATAAACTTATCCATTTTTTTATCCATGTCATTTACTTTTTTATAGTCATTATTATATTTAAATTCTTTTTCAAGTGGAATACACTCAGTTATTCTTTCAATATATCTTGTACCATCAGTACCTCTTTTTAAATGTATATCAAAGTTTATAACTTGTACAACTTGCACTTCTGCAACATTTTCAGAATTAAACATACCTATTTTCAAAAGCGAGTTTCTAAGTGCAGTTATTAAATTAGGGAATGTTTTAGCATGGTGCGTAAATAATGTAAATTTAGATGCAACCTGAGCCATTTGAATCATCCAAGCAGCAACGGGATCAGTTGCAACCTCTCCAAGGATGTTAACACCACCATCTGTTTTCTTTTGAACATCAAGACCTTCTTGACCATTAATTGTATCAGTTTCTCTTAAAGATAAGATATTGTGGTATGGGTAAATTTTTCTTAAATGCAATTCAAATGCAGTTTCCTGTACACGAATTGTAATTGTAGGATATAAATATTTCATTATAGCCATTAGAAGTGTTGTTTTACCACAACCTTGCTCACCAGTTATAGCTGTTACTCTTGCACCTCTTATTAAATATTTTAATAATTCAATTACTGTTTCTTTATTTTCATGAACAAGCAATTGTTCTGCAGATATAAGAGTAGGTGGAGCAAATTTTCTTACGAAGAATGCCCAAGACTCAGAAAAATTAGGTCTAAGTACAACTACACGGGAACCATCTTTCATTTCGTTTATTTTATAACCAACAGATTCAGACAATTGACCTGGATTATTATATTTATATATATTTTGACATACTCTTTTTAATTCTGTTTCACTACCAAACGATAGAAAAGATAAATACGTAGCTTTACCTTTATAGAATATCCATACACTATCATATGACATTGGTAGCTTTCTACCTTCCATTTGTTCTAAATAGTCATCCATATCAGTAAGTTGATCAAGGAATGAAGGTGGAATACCAGATACACCACCAGATACACCATCTATATTCATATCACGAATATCATCTACTACACTATAACCCTTATATTCTTGATAAATTCTTTGTACTACTATTTCAAGTTTATCATCAAAAGTTAGCGTATCATCTGTTATTTCAGCAGCAAATATTTGATCTATTTCTCTTGAAGTAATAACATAAGATGGGACCTCAGGATCAAACTCATATTTTGGCATATCCAAATTATATTTAGTAATTATTTGTGTTAAAGCATCAGTTTTATATGCTTTTTTATAAACGTGCATTAATATCTCAAATTTATCTTGTGAAGATAAAGAGTCAAAATTATCAAAAGGAATTGCATTATTTATATTAAAACTGTTTACTTTATAATTATTTCTTAATAAATCAAACATTAAAGTTTTAACATACTTTTTGTCATTTTTATCTGCATATCCTGCACCACGTAAAGCTTTTTTTAGCTCATATTTTACATTCTTTCTTCTTTCAAATTCTTCTTCTGAAAGTGCAAGATCATACAAATTCATTCTAGTAATCTCATCAAATTGTTTCTTTATGAATGCTTTCATTTTTTCAATGCTGTATTTTTCTCTTTCTCTTGATAATTCATCAGTTGCTTCTTTACTATCGGATTTTTTTATTTTGTATACAAAAAAGCTAACAACTAAACCGATAAGTAAAAGTATTAATAAGATATTAAATATAAATGCAACTGTCATCATATCACCTCTTTTTTATTTTTATTCAAAAACTAATTATCTTTTAACTTTGATAATTCAAATATTTTTGAAACTATTTCATTTGTTTTACTTATAAAATATCCATTATAATCTTTTGGATCTGAATTGATATTTTTGTAAAAGAAATTTATTACATCTCCTGAATTACAGGCATCTGTAAAAACGAAATTATGTGGTACAGCATATATTTCATCTTTTATTCTATATTTTATTTTAATATTTGATATATTAAATTTAGATTTATTTTCATAATCTGAAATCACATAAATAACATTTTTTTCTTTAAGTTCATCTATCTTTTGAACTTTTTCAAAAAATTGATCTAGTTTTACAACGTCTTGATTAACTGTACAAACAACTATTTCAGAATCAGCCAAAGTATCTTTTATATATTTATAATTTGCTGTTTTTGGCAAATCGATAAATACTAAATCATATATTTCTGCCGCTTTTCTTGTAATATATGGCAAATTATTTACCAAATCTTTATATCCGTCTTTATCTTTGGCTGTCATACCATAAAGTAAATCTAACCTTCCCTTTAAAACGGGTTTTGCATAGTTTTGTATAGCATCAGATGTAAGTTTATTACTTGTTACCAATCTAATTAATGCACTTACACCCAAGTTTGCATTTTCCAAAGCTCCACTTTCTCTTAATTGTTCATACATTGTATATGAAGATTCTATTTTTTTAGAATCAAAATTACCTTGCATTAAAAGGCAGCTTGCCTTATGCTCAATGCCCATTAAACTACTAACAGCTACTGCAGTATGAGTATTACCTGTCATAGTAGCATCAGGACTCCAAAATACTACTCTTGCCATTAGTCTCTCCTCCTTTTAATTGCCTTTGTTACTTCCTTACTAGTAACATCTCCTATAATTTCAGCAGTTAAGTCAGATAATGAATTTAAATACATTTTAGTATGTTTTTTTACATCAATTAAACCACTATATTGTGAATCAATATCAGCAATTTTATCCATTTCATCCTGTGGAAATTCATATTCTGGCTCTTGCCACTTAATTCCATATTCTTCAATTTGTTTTTTAAAGTAATCTTCTGCTGCCCTTGACATTACTCCTTTATATGATATTTTTGTCATTTGTATATTATCAGGATCTTGACTATATATTCTAACAGCCTTTATTATATCTTTATTTTTAGCAACAGATAAAACACTAGAATCAATAAAGAAACATCTTTTATCCATACCTCTTGTCCTAAAGAATTCAAATGATTTTGGACTGTCTATATCAATTAATATAAAATCATATAATCCTATATTTATACTTTGTTCAGCTAAATAGTTTTCTACATCGTGCATACTATCAAAACCTAAAGCAAAATCTATATCATTATATTGAGTTATATATGATCTACCAACATTACTTAATGATGGTATAACATATTTTAATTTTCTATCCAACGTAGCATCAACTACTAAGACAGATTTTCCCATAATATTTATTGTCTTGGCAAGGTTTATAACAAAATCATATTTATCAACATAACCTATCAACCCTATTACTTGCATTTATATTCCTCCTATATTGTCTTTATTATTATTCTACAACTGTTCCATTAACTAATTGATCTCTTTGAGTTTTTTGATTACTTATAGCCTCTTTTGCACCAGATACAACATTACTATATTCTTCTTCATTAGAATTAGCATAATCTTTTATAGCATTTTCAATATTTGTTCTAGCATCCTCACTTAATTTTGATTTTGCTTGTTCTAAAATATTAGTATTATTTTTCATTGCATCCATTACATATGTATTTGGTTGGTAATTTTCTTTTGTTCTTGTTACAGTTGTAGCAAAATTTTTATACTCTTTAATTAAATCAAATATTATAGTAGTTAATTCTACTTCATCTGCACTTTGTATATCAGTCATTTTATCCTTTATTCTTTCAGATACATAACCTTCTGCTTTATCTGCTGCATCATCAGAAGCTTTTATTTGAGCATCTTGATCAACATATTTTGTTGCATATAATTTTGTACCTTGAGTTAAAAATGAATCTACAATAGCTGAATTTAATAATAGTCTCTCATCCTCAGATAATTGTAACCACATAGTTTGACCTTCAATTTGTTCTGCTCTTTTTTGAGCTAAAACTATATAGTCAGTACCATTAGGATACATTATTCTAATATCAACACTATCACCAACATTTAAATCACTAGGCATAACTATTGTATTTACTTCTTGGCTTCTTATATCAGAATCAATAATCTCTTCTGTAATCATTGAACTTATAAGAGGTACATTTGCAGCAATACTATATTTTGCTACTTTACCTGCTATCTCGCCAGATGTAAGTGCACCCTCTGGAACTGTACTTTTATTAATTCTTACATTTTTTATCATATCATCTGTAATTATTTCACCTTGAATAACATCTTTTGTTAGCACAGCAACATTTGCTGTATAATTTTTTTGGTAATTTTTATTACTACCATCTTGATATGACTTTATTGTTTTATATGAGAAAAACAAAGTTAGTCCTATACCAACAACTCCTATTGCACCTCCAATTGCTACACCTTGTAAAGTCTTCTTTTTAATTTGACTCATTCCTATCATATGTTTCAACCTCCAATTTTTTTATTAAAAATGTTAATCCTTTTTGTATTATATCGCTTATTTTTTTTGAATGCAAGTTTTTTTATTAAAAAAATTCAAGTAAACAAAAATGTTATATAATTGTAATATTTATGTAATTAAAATGAAATTTGTTTTAAAATACAGTATTTTATATTAATTTTATACATAAATAAAATGATATAAAAAAATGAGTGAAAAACTTCACTCATTAATATACAACAAAAAAAAAAAATAAATTTAAACATTGCCATTTTTTACATCATTTTTACTCCCCATAATATTTACCATCTTCTTAATATAATCTTTAAAATCAGACTTTTTTATATCATTTAAACAAATCAAATCTCTTTCTCCTAATTTTTCTTTTGTATTCTTGTCAAATACTTCTATTTTTCCAATAAATTCCCCTTTTTGTAATGGAGCTGTAATATTATCATTATATGTTATATTTTGTTCTACCTCTACTTTTTGCCCTTTATTTACTAATGTTGATATATTGTCTTTTATTGCTACTTGTGCATTATCACTAATACACTTATTTATCTTTTTATCCTCTATTACTGCTTCTTTTTCATATATATTTTCAATTCCAAAATTAGAAAAAGCATAGTTTAATAGTTGTGTTGATTCTTCACTTCTTATATTTGATGATGGAGCTTTCATAACTACTGATAAAAAAGTGGTATTATCTCTTGTTGCAGTTGCAACCAAATTAAACAAAGCTTGAGATGTTGAACCCGTTTTTAATCCTGTAGCTCCATCATAAAATCTTATTAGCTTATTTGTATTTGTAAGTCCAAATGTACCGTCTCTTAATGTATCCATCCAAATTGATGTATATTTTAAAATATCTGGATGGTTTATAATTAACTCTCTTGACATTATTGCTATATCTTTTGCACTCGTATAATGATTATCTTCATCAATTCCATGACAGTTCATAAAATTTGTATTTTCCATTCCTAAAGCTTTTGCCTTCTCATTCATCATTTTAACGAAATTTTCTTCACTTCCAGATATATGCTCTGCCATAGCAACAACGCAATCATTTGCAGAAACAACACATATTGCTTTCAAGCAGTCTTCAACTGAAAGTTCTTCACCATGTTTAAACCATATTTGTGAACCACCCATTTTAGAAGCCTTTTCACTACATTTTATCATATCAGTATATTTAAGTTTTCCATTATCTATTTGTTCCATTATCAAAAGTAAACTCATAACCTTTGTAACTGATGCTGGAAGTAGTTTTTCATTTTCATTATTTGCATATAATACAGTATTTGTAACCGGTTCAATCAAATACTGTGCCTGTGATTGAAACTGAAATTCTGGAGTAATAACATTTGCTACTGTACTTATACTAGAATTTTCTGTTTTAAATTTTTCTCTTGGACTATACATAAAAGGAGTACTAATTACTGTACTTGTACATAATATCAAAATTATTACAATTCCCACTATTTTATTTTTATACATAATACTATTTTCACCTCAAATACCTTTATACTACATTATATTATTCGACATTTATTTTATGAATAGTATTATACTTTATGTTATTATATTTTTTATTTGTTACACTTTCTACACTAAAACTGCATTGTGTATTACAAACTTATCTGTCAATTAAAATTTACTCCCTTTCTATAATATAAAAAATATTTACTGGCCTAGCTAATGTTTTTTCCTTTTCGCTTATAGTGACTTCTTTACTAGCAATGTCTAAAGATGTATTTTTTTATGACTGACTTTTGAAACTATTACTTACTAACCATTAAATGGGTCTATATCTTCTATTGTTAACTGATTACTTAGTCTGTCTTCTTTTAATTGATTTGCTAATTATTTTTTATGTCCAATTTTTCTTAATTAAACTTAAATTTATGTAAAAAAAGCAACAGAAAAATGAAGTGAATTTCAAAAAGTTCACAGCAAAAAAAGAACAGTTAAAGAAGAAATAGAAAATTTGTCTACTTCTTCTTTAGTTCTAATCTTTTTTTGATTTTTCACCAAAACTATCGGCAAAGAACCTATTTTTTATAATTCTTCCTTTATTAATTTATTAATAAGATAAATTTAGTATTAACCAATACTATTAGAATCATATTTTTTAACAATTTTTAAAACTTCTTCCCATACAGTTGAATCAAATTTATATGTTCTATTCTCAATTGTTATCTGGCTATTTTGAAGCCTTAATTCTAAACTTGTATTTCTATTAATATTTTCAATAATAAATCTACAAGAACCTCCAAGTAAAAGTTCACTTGAAGGAATTTTTTTTACTTTGGCATGTATTTCTTTTATATTATTCATAATAAATAATACATCTTCCTTATTTTCGATTAAAGTCTGTTTACCATTTTTTATATTATAAATATACATATTTATTTCTGAAACATCTATATTTTGATTATAAACTTTTTTAAAATAACTATTATTTTTTACTTTAAAACTTCCAAAAGTATTATATAATATATATACTATTATACAAAGTACAATTGTACTAACTATAATAATTACATTTTTTTTCATATTTTTCACCAATAAATATTATATCATATAAAAATTTTTTAACAATATTTTGTTAATAGAATTTTTTCATTGATTTCTTTATATCTTTACTTTTTATTACTAAAAAAGGGTGCAAAAATCCCTATATGTTTTTAAACTTTACATAACTCTACATTTCATGCTACTAAACTTCTTATATTTACTTAATATTTTTTCTATTTCTAATCTTTTACTTTCATAAAATACTTTTCTTCTATATTTTGTGCAAATACTATATGGTATTTGCAATTGTCAGTCGCAATATTATTATATATCGAAAGGGTTTTTTGTCTATTCATCGCTAAAGCTTTACTGAACCCCAGACTATCTGGGGGTTTTCTTACACAAAAAAAGATGACTACTTTTAGTCATCTTCCCTATATTTTATGATAAGCTACATATAATTTCTTCCTTTAACTCATTAGAATCTATAAATATGTTTCTCATAAGTTCATTTTGAAGTTTTTCTTTTATTTCTCTTTTATTTGCAAAATCGTATAAAAGTCTCTTCTCCTCATTTAATTTTGATTTAGCCATTAACTTATATACAAAGTTAGATTTTTTAGCTAAAATATTATCATATAAATTATATATTTGATATCTACTTTGAATTGAATTAATATATAATTTAAGATTAGTATTTGAAAAATCTCTATAATTTTTACTAATATATTTTAAAGCCTCTTTAAGTAATTCTATATCTTTTTTTAATTTTTCAATTTGCCTTAATAAAACAGCGTTTGAATAAGGTTTTAATTGTTTTTTAGAAACAATATCTTCAATTTTATCAATGTAATCTTGTTTTACTTTTTCTCTTGCTGCTTCAAGGGTAGATAAATAATACTGACGATAACTAGCAATTTGTATAGTTTTTAAACTAGAGTTATATTTATACTTATATAATTCTAAGTATTTAGTTTCATCAAAACATGAAATAATTGCTTCCCTTAAATCACCTAATACATTTTGAATTTTTACCTTATTGCTAGTTGGTACATTAAGTTCAAAAAGTATATTATTTAGTTTTTCTTTGCAAATACTATCCTTTAAATAATCAGGTAATTCCTTGTTATCAATCACACTATTTATTATTTGTTTATAAT
Source organism: uncultured Clostridium sp. (assembly GCA_947361355.1). GTDB lineage: Bacteria > Bacillota > Clostridia > TANB77 > CAG-465 > CAG-465. Next base: position 53,318 of record CANAIR010000002.1, on the reverse strand, counting down.
CTGTAATTCCATCATAATCTAAGCAAGCTTTTAATTGTCTTCTTATATTACTTTCTGAATTATCTCTAAAATTTGTTATTTTTTCTAAATATTTGTCAATTTCATTTTTATATCTATTAAAAATATAATCTGCTATATTTTCCACATTTTCATATGTAACAACATTATTATATATCATATTTTTAATTTCTTTACAATAAGAATCTAAATATAAATTTACATATTTACCCATATCTAAAAATATATTTTCAAACCATTCTAAATAATCTAATGTATATTTACTTTCATTATTAATTTCGTAATCTTCATTAAATACTTTTGTATGATTTTTAACTCTTTGAGTTTTTAATGAAATTGATGAAAATATATCAAATATTTCTTGTTTTTTCTCAAATGGTAATTCTCTTTTTAAAATATTTTTATTTGCTATTAATATAATATCTAAAATTCCTTGTTTATAGGCAGGCAACTTTTCTTTAATATATTCTAGTGCAAGTATTTTTTTATCTGAAACTTCTTTTGAACTTACTAAATTTTTTATTTCTAAAAGATATGCTTGAGAATCAGCATTCACATGAAAGCTTTTTTCCAAAATATCGATAGAATAAATTATTGCAAGTATTTCGTCAATTGTTTCATATATTCCATCTTTATACGCAACTAGTTTATTCAATTTTTTTCTTTTTTCTTCCAATATATTATATATTTCCTGCTCTATATTATTTACTTGTAAATAAAATGATGAAGATAAAACATCTTCGCATTGCAAAGCTAAAATATCTGTTAAAATATCAGATATTTCACTCTTCAACTTTTCCATTTTATATCTTTCTTCATTTGATAAAGTAAATTTTGAAATTAGTTTATCAAGCTCTGATTGCCTATTATATAAGCAATTAAACCCACTTTCTATACTTGTTAATATTGCCATTTTTTGCTACCTCTTTGCTATATTTAAATTAATTTTAAACTGTATATGTCTAAAATTATATCACATTATGTAAAATTAGTCAATATAAATTTAATTTTTAGTATTATTTTTATGTAATTTTTATACAATATATTTGATTTCTTTCATAATTTTATAACTTTTATAACAAAAAAACTACATAATTTTAGAGTAAGGAATTCTTACTTCAAAACTTCCAGCAACATAAGGTCCAACCTGATATGGATTAATAAATAAAACTAACTTATCTTTATCAAATATTATATTTTCAAAATTCGATTTTATAGGTTTTAATCCTTTTTTTATATTTTCTTCATCACTATATTTTTTTAAACTTTCTTCTTCTTTTAATATTAAGTAGCTTTCTTTTGATAAATAATTTAAAAAATGTTTATTATTTTTAACAATATCATCAAGTTGTATTACCTTTTGATTATCTATATCATAATTTACTGTAAAATAATAACTATTAGGATGAGCTCCACATAAATCTACAACTACTTCAAAAGCAAATGATATATATGATTTATACTCATATTGATTAAATGTAATATTTAAATTGCATTTTTTCCCATCCAAAAATTTTGAAATTTCATTTAATTCCTTTAAAAATTCTTCTAATTCTTTATTTACTTTACTTAATACATATTCATTCAAATTTTTATATTTTGTTTCTGGATAATATATTTCTACTTTATAATATTGCTCATTCCTTTTTATTTCTTTTACACTTGTTTGACCAACAGTTTTATTATTAAAAACTTCTTTAACTTCTACTGGCATTATCTGATTATTAAATTTCATAATTAATGTACTAAATGCAAAACAGCAAAATATAATTATTGCTAAAACATATTTTTTTGTCATATTTTATCACCAATATAATTATATGCTAAGAATAAAATAATATTTTGATAAAAATAAAAAATAACAAAAAGAAAAAATTTTATTTCTATTTGTTACTTTTATAAAATAAATATTTTTTAACTAATTTTGCTTTTCAAGTTCAAAAGGAGAATTTAAAAGGTCTTTTACTTTTTTTGATGTTATTTTACCACCCATATAACATATAATATCCACATTGTCACACATATCAAGAATATATTGTAAACATGTTCCACAAGGTACTAGTGTACTATCACATTTATCATCATAATTAGAACCTACTACTGCAATTGCTTTAAATTTTCTTTCTCCATGTGCAATTGCATTTTGAATTGCAACTCTTTCTGCACAATTTGACAAACCAAGTATTGATGGTTCTTCTACGTTTACTCCAATATATACTGTACCAGATTCTGCTAATAAAGCTGCTCCAACTTTATATTTGGTAATATTTGCATACGCATTCTTTTTTGCATTTTTAGCAATATCTATTAAATCATTTACTTGCATAATTTTCCTCCTATTATATTTTTAAAATAGATTACTTAATATATTTTCTATTGTTGGTGATAATAACACAATTTGATATATTATTACTACAATTAAAATTCCAAGTAATGCACTAAACAATATATACAATGGTTTGATTTTATTATTTTGAACTTTCATTTGAGATATTATTATACTAAGTAAAAATGCTATTCCACCAACAAACATGCTTTTGGTAATTAAATACGCATATGTGGTAAGTCCAAATGCTAATGCTACCCTAAGACTTGGATGTGATTTAGAGTATTCATCAGTTTTTGAAAAAAATCCTTTTAATATTACTACTAAAAGTGTAATAGCAAATATTATTGTAAGCAATATATGCAACTTAGATGAAAGTATAGATGTTATAATATGTGTTGTTGCATTATATAGTTTATCTTCAAATAAAAAATATGCAACTACTACTGAAACAGTTGAAGCTATAAGAACACCTCCTGCTGCAATATCTTTTGCTGCCTTTGCCCTATCATCATATTTGTCTGTAACCAAATCTACTATATATTCTACTGTAGAATTTATCATTTCTGCAAATATTACAAATCCTATTGTTAAACATAAACATGCAAATTCTGTTTTTGTAAAATCAAAAAATAAACTACACACAAAAACTGTAAGACCAATTATATAATCTATTCTTAAATTTCTTTCAGTTTTAAACGCCCTAATTATTCCATCAACAGCATGTCCAAAAGCTGAATAAAATGTTTTGTTTTTTACCTGTTTTAAATTATTTATCCTTTCGTCTCTTGACGTTTTATCATCAATATTTTTATCCTTTTTATTTTCTACCATTTTATTCAACTCCTATAACACTTAAAGCTTTTTTCTCAAGCGCTCTCATAATTTTTTTGTCACTAGGTTCAATGTGGTCATACCCTACGAGATGACATACACCATGGGTTATCATGTATAAAGTTTCTCTATATAATCCAGTTGAGTATTCTTTAGATTGCTTTTCTACGATTTCCATACACAATATAATGTCGCCAAGTTCTAATTCTTTTATGATTTTATTTTCATCTTTTTGTTTTATAATCTCTTCAAGTTCATATCTTTCGAATATAGGAAATGATAAAACATCTGTTGATTTATCAATATTCCTATATTCTTTATTTAATTTTCTTATTCCTGATTCATCTTCTTTAGAAATACATATAGACACTTTTTCTATATTAATTTTTTCTTCACTCAAAACAAACTTAACTACTTTTTTTATTTTTCCAACTAAATCGATATTATTATTTTCTATTCTTTCATTCACATAATTTATTATTTGTTCATCTATATTTATATCTATCTTATTTTGCATTAGTTTACTCCTTCTTCTAGCTGTTGCCTAATTTGCGGTTCACCTTCTATAAATTTTCCAATTTCTTCATTTACTATATATTTAGTAACCACTTTTATTCCATTTTCTATATCAAATACTTCAATAATTTGATCTACTAATTCACCATTTTGAGTATTTGGAAGTATATTATTGTTCAAATAATTTTGAATGTCTGCATTAGCTAATTGAAGTAATTCATCTTTTGTTTTATTAACAGATACTTCGTTATATTGCTTAAACTTATATATATCAAACGAAATGGAATTTTTAAATACTTTTATTTCTTTACTACTTTTAGTTATATCATATTTTAGACTTTTATTCAAATAATTTATCATATTTTCTTTTCCATTTATAGTAATTCCGACTGTATATCTTACTTTATTAAGATAATTTTTTAAAATCTCAGTATATGAATAGTTAATTTCATTTATATATTCGTGATTAGCCCTAACAACCCCTTTTGGAGCTACTTTAATTGGTTCAATGTATTTGCTATATACCGCGCCTTCTATTAAGACACTTCCTTCTTCCACAAAACTTCCTTCCTTAAATACTGCTGTACCATTTTCTGGAATAATTTTTGTAATTAAACCTGACTTTGTTGCTACTATATTTCCAAGTCTAGTATTTTGAAGATCGTTATCATCTAATTTTGTCTTTTCAACAATTTCAACAATTGCTTTACTTCCTTCTATTTGCAATCCAATCCACGATACATCATTCATTCTAGTTCTAAAATCATTTATAACATTTTTTTTATTTATACCTATTTTATTTTTTCCTACATAAACGCCACTGTTTTTCAATTCGCTAATTATTTTCTCATTAGGTATATTAATATTTCCACTTATATCAATACTCCAAATAAATGTAGAAGACACTATACTAAATATTATTGCTAAAAAGACAAGCAAAAAAACTAATTTCCTTTTTCTATATTTGAATAAAGTAAAATATAAACCTTTTTTGTTTTTTATCATTACTTTACATTTAGTCTTTTTTGCAACCTTTCTTAACTTTTTAAAATCATATATATTAATTTTAAATCTTATTACTCCTTTAACAATATTTCTTATGTCCCATATTTTTATATTATTTATTTTACAAAGATTTATAAAACGTTCTGTAAAAAAGCCTTCAATCTGTACTGTAACAATTCCCATTTTGTTTTTTACATTGTTAACTATTCCCATTTTCCCCTCCATTTTTACTTTTTATAGTTTATACTATAAATTGTTCCTTGTATAACTAGTTCATAATCAGTAATTTCTTGTATATCTAATTCCTTTCCATCTATTATAATGTCTATATTATTTGCTTTTATTTTTATATAATCATCATAGTAATCTACAATTTTTTGATATCCCTCTATTAAAACATTATTATCTTCTATAATGGTAATTTTGGTAATTTTTGCCATAACTTCCTTTGGTAACTCTAAAAATTCGGATACTCTTTCTTTTGTTAAATTTATTTTTTCTTTTACTTTCAAGTTTTGCTTTATTCCTTTATACCATTTCTTCTTTTCTCTTTTTTTAGTATTCACATAAACCACTCCTTCTACATTATATTATTTTAGTATCTTTTTATGAGTAAATAAATAACTTTGAATTGTCGAAAAAAGTAGAAATTTTGTAAGAAAAATATCGAATAAATCATTGACTTTTATACTAATATGTAGTATATTATGTGCATGTGTAAAAATATGAAACAAAGAGAAAATTATATATTGAAAATTGGCATATGTGATGATGACTTAGACTGTGTAATTTCAGTAGTAAAACTAATTGAATCTGAAATAATGGAGCAAAACTTAAATGCAGAAATCACTATGATTACGGATAACCAAAAAGATATTTTTGATGCAATTTATTATCATAAAATAGATATTCTATTTTTAGATATAGATTTTAAAAATAAAGGAAAAAATGGATTAGACTTTGCAAGCGATTTACGAAATATAAATAAGGACTTTTTTCTTATTTTTCTATCTGCTCATCAACGCTATATGCACGTATCCTTTTATGTAAAAGTTTATGATTATTTAGTTAAGCCTGCTAACAGGTATGTTATACAAGATTTAGTATCAAGATTAAAATCTGAATTTAATCTTAATAAAAATTTATTTTTAAACCTAAACAAATGGGTATCTATAAGAATTAATGATATTTTATATATTGAAAGGGATAAAAATAAATCTAAAATTATTACAAGTTTTGATGAATATACTACTTCTAAATCGCTTGATAGCCTTTTAAATGATTTACCTAATAATTTTAGAAAATGTCATAGATCTTTTGTATTAAATGAAAATAAAATTATTAGTATTGATAGGAAATCACAATACGCATATTTTACTAAGAAGAATAAATGTCCAATTAATTCATATTTTGAATTAAGCTAAACAAAGGAGAAATTTAAAATTATGGAAAACGTAATAATATTTATAATTAGTACTATTGTACAAAGCATTGCTCTTACATATTTTATGATAAGTATGGCAAAATTAATTACTAAAAACAACTTTTCTAAAAAACAAATAATGCTTTCTAGTATTTCAATGATCATTACAGTTATAATAATACAAATAGTAAAAAAATATATATCATTAATTAATATATTCTTTATTATAATATTGCTAATGTTAATTGCACACTTTATTTTTAAATTAAATAAGTCAAAATCATTATTCGTAGCAATTTTAATATCAATATTTTCAGCTATTACTGAACTAATTGCAACTTTTTGCTTTATTAATATATTTAATATTGATGCAATAACAATTTCTAATTCAAAAATTAAAACAATATTATTATTAGCAACACAAGGTATATTAATTATTTTGTCCGCTAAAGCTATATCAACGATATTAAATAAAAAACAGAATATAAGAGAAAGCATACTAAATATAACACACAAAGAAATTTTACTTTTTGTAGTTTTAATTATTACATATACATTTCCACAAATGATTATATATCAATTTACAGGTTATTCATTTCCTAGTATATTTTTAATTATAAATACAATACAATTTATACTAATATTTATCTTCTTAACAATATATTTAAAAAAATCAATTGAACATGAAAAAGTACAAATGGACTTGTATACTAGTGAATTGCATAACAAAACATTAATTGGTATGGTAGATGGTGTAAGAACTTTAAAACATGATTACAACAATATAATGCAATCTTTAAATGGTTACATAACCACAAAACAATATGATAAATTAGCAGAACACATAAATGGTGTTTTAGGTGAATGTAATATTGTTAACAACTTATCTGTTATAGATCCAAAAATATTTAATGAACCAGCAATTTATGGTATAGTTGGTTCAAAATATTTTTTAGCAAACAAAGAAAATATAACTTTTGATTTTGATATAATGACTAACATTGCAAAAATAGACTTTTCAAAACCAAACTTATCTAGAATTTTAGGTATACTTTTAGATAATGCTATAGAAGCAACTAAAAAAGCAAATAAATCATATATTAGATTAGAGATAAAATATGATAAAAGAAAAAATGCCGATGTAATACGTATATTTAACACATATGATACAAATATACAAATTGACCTAAACAAAATTTATGAAAAAGGCTTTTCAACTAAAGAAGTTAAATCTGGTATAGGTTTATGGGAAGTAAAAAAACTAATAGATAAGAGCAAAAATTCACAAATTTATGCTACAATAAACAATGATATGTTTGTACAAAATATAATTATAGAAAAAACTGAACAATAATATATATATAGCCACCACATTTGTGGTGGTTTTTTATACATACTAAAAAGGATGTCCTACTATTCGTTTTAGGACATCCTCTACTTACATGTAAAAATATATATTTTTAATTTTATGACTATTTTTTATATACACATATTTAAAAAATTATTTTTCTATTAAACTTCTTGGTGCTTTTGGTTGATGAAAAAACCAACAAACACAAGTATTAGTAGAATTTTTTGCATAAGCCTCTACCATTTTCTTGATTAACTTTTTCACTATCTTCCCTCCTTTATAGTATTACCATATATCTTATTACCATACGCTATTAGGTAAATGTTCATTTTTATTTTTATTGTTTATTATATAAAAATGGCATAGATATACAATAACAGATTTATATAAATAGAACATTTTTTATTATAGTTCTAATTATACACCAGTTAACTATTAAAATATTGTACAAACTCTTCTGACTCATAGCTATGTTTACACCCAAACATTTTATACGCTAAATTTGTAGCCATTAAATTTATAAATAAAATTGTTAGTAATACAATTTGTGTAAAATATAGATTATTAATAAAAAATACTGCTGAAAAATATAAGAAAGTGAATATTATAGTCGCCTTTATTTTCATCTTATTTCTTCTTTTTCTTTTTAAAATAGGAATCTCTTCTGTGTCACCTGGAGCAACTTTTATAATAATATAAGCTGATGATACCAGTACTAATATATCCAATATATACATTGAAAATTTACTAAAAGTAATATATTTTGGTATTAATATTGGTGCTAAAAATATTATTGTAGAAGATATAAAGCAAATTAAATTTGTTTTTGCATGTGCACCACCTACATAACTTTTATAAAAAGCTGTAACTAATATAACAATAACTAATTCTAGTAACAAATTTAAATAAGTGCATATACAAATAATTGCAACATATTTTGGTATATCTTCTAAAATTCTTCTTACACCAAAAGTCATTACTTCTTTTTGCTCACAACTTATTGTTTCGTTTTTGTACAGCATATCACATACTATAAAATCACTAACTTTTTCGATCATATTTTTCACCAAACACATTATATCTAAAATACAAATGCTTTTTTCAAAAGTGTTTCCAAAAGTCTATTTTTAATGACGAATTATATTTTTAAACATTTCAATGCTAAAATTAGACATTTCACGAGATTTTTTTAGTGATTGTGAAATGTATCAAAAAAAGTAACACTTTTTTTGTATTTTCATAATATAAAAAAAAGGAGGTTTTCTTTAATGAACGAAAATTTAAAACATGAAAATAATAAATGTTTAATGATAGGTGACAAAGCCCCAAGATTTATTGCTACTACTACCTCTGGAGACATTAAATTATGTGACTACATTGGAAAATGGTTGGTACTTTTTTCACACCCAGGTGATTTTACACCTATGCCAAATAGGTAAATAAAAAAGAGAAAAGTTACATACTTCTCCCTTTTAATTGATTAACAGCATTTACTGTTGCTAAATCAAATATGTTTACTACTATATTTATATTTTTATATATTACATCCAAATCTTCTTTAGTAAACATTACTTCATTATCTTTTATTACTTTTAAAGCATACTCTTCCATATTCCCCCTTTCTCCTAATAGCGCAATTTAATTGTATAGCAACAATCAAGAAGAATCAAAGGAAATATTTGTATATTTTGTCGAAAAATAAAAATTCGACATTTTATTGTTTACGTAATTTTAAAACAAATAATCTATCTAATATAGTACTATAAAAACGCACTTTACTATCATTAACGCCATTTTGTGCTATTAAATCATCCATTTGTTTTTGAATTATTGTAAACTCACTCTCAGCATAAAAAAAGTTTTTTGGATTCTCGTTTATGACCTCAGAAATTTTATATAATATGTCTAAACTAACATTATTTTTCTTATTTTCTACTATATTATATAAATATGACTCTGATATTCCAGTTTCTACAGCCAACTCTTTTACAGTAATATCTTTTTCTTTTAGTATTAAATCTAATACAAATACAAACATAAAAAACACCTCTTATGTTATTATTGCACAAAATAAAAGATTTTAAACATAAAAGATGCAACCATTACGGTTGCTGATGATATTTTGAAATTTTTTCTATGAATTTCTTCTATATATATTATAATACTTTTTGTAGTAACTGTAAATATTTTCGACAAAACTAGACAAATTAAAAAATATTTAACTTTTTTTCAAAAAAGTATTGACATATACCGTACGGTATGCTATAATATAAGTATAGTTAGAAAGTACAGAGAAGTACAAAAAAACACACTAACTAAAACAAGACTGGAGGTGATTACATGAAAAAACTTATAAAAAAAGTGCAAGCCTACAAAGCCCGTAGACAAGCACACAAGAAGTTCCAAAGTTGGTTCCACAACATTATAAACTTCTAAAATTAGTATAACATAGTTTATACTACAAGTCAAGAGGAGATAACCTCTCCTCTAGGCTATTATTTAGGGGGGTTACAATGGAAAAGAAAAAATTTGAATACAAAACAAAATATCAAAAAGAAAAGCTAAAAAGAATATATATAGATATTCCAAAAGAGCTTGGAGAAGCTTTTGATAATAAACTAAAAGAACAAAATCTAAGTAGATCTGATATACTTTTACCAGAAATAAAAAAATTTTTAAAAAAATAACAAAAAACTATTGACATATACCGTACGGTATGTTATAATATAAGTATAGTAAGGGAGAGATAATAATGAAAGAGTTATTAGAAAAATTAAATAAAATAAATATAGAAGGTGCAAAATTGAGCTTTAAAGAATGGAAAAATTATGGTAAAGAAAGAATATATGTAAATGCACAATATAACAAACATTTTGACACTTTCGGATATGTAGAAAATAATGAATATATAGGTACAAATAAAAACGGTAATGCTGGCTTATATTATAAAATTGAAGAAGCAGTAAACGCTGTATTAGCATAATTAAAGGAGGAATTAAAATGAAAGAATTAATTGAAAATGTAAAAAATGAATTATTAGGAAAAGAAATAAGTTTATTAGATTTAGATAACAGTGTATAAAGTATAACAGGAAGCACAACAAGTTTATTTGACTATGAATTTAATGATATAAAAAATAGTTGTTCTTATTATATAAAATATAATGATGAAACAGGTATGGATGAAGAAATTTTAGTTGAATATGAAATTTTAACTGATAATGAAGATACTACTGAAATAATAGTAAAAGTTACAAACGTGAGTGAATTATAATGGGGACATTTAAAGACTTAACAGGGCAAAAATTTAATAGACTTACAGTTTTAGAAAAAGGAGAAAGAAACAGTTGTAACCAAATACAGTGGAAATGCAAGTGTGATTGTGGTAACATTGTACTTGCAACTACTACTTATTTAAAAAGTGGACATACTAAAAGTTGTGGTTGTTTAAACAAAGAAAGTGCATCTAATAGATTAAAAGATAGTAAATTTGTAAAATCTAGAGAAAAATATAGAAAAGAAAATTTCTTAAAAGATGGTACTAGTCTAGCACTTATAAAAAATACAGAAAAATTAAGAAAAAATAATACATCTAAAGTTACAGGAATCTATTTTGATAAACAAAATAAAAATTGGCGTGCCAGAATTTTTATAAAAGGAAAAAATATTAATTTAGGGAGTTTTACTAAAATAAAAGATGCAATAAAAGTACGTAAAGAAGCTGAAGAAAAATACTTTAAACCTATTTTAGATAAATATACTAAAGAGCAAGAATAAACTTGCTCTTTATTGTTATATTCTACATTAATTGATTAACCCTATTTTGGACTGCTTGTACATTATAACCTGCATTCGCTAATCTAGTTTTTCTTTCTTGGCCATTCCCCCATTTTCCTTGTATAACTTCTCTAGCTATCTCATCAATAGATTTTAAATTTGGTTTTGATACTGATACGCCAAGTTTTTGATTAACTAAGTTTTGTACTGCATTTACATCATAACCAGCTTTTGCAAGTCTATTTTTTCTATCTTCACCATTTCCCCATTTTCCTGCTATTACTTCATTTGCAATTTGCTCTAAATTATTATTTACAGTTGTTTGAACACTGGTATGTCCATTTATTTTATTAACTTCTTCTATAATATAATCTATTTTAGATAACATATATGGTCCTGGGCAAATTGTTTTACAGTACATACTATGCCAAACAACGTTTTTACCTTTTACAAGCTTTCCTAAATTATTGCGTCTTGCTATATCTGCCATTAATTCAATTAAGCTGTTTAAAGCAATATCGCTTATTGGCCAATTTCCACCAACTTGACTATTAGATACTTCAATTGTTACAGAACTACAATTAGCGTTCCAATTCGCATTAGCCCATGATGTATTAGCTTCATCTACATACAAAGCTTTTTTACCATCATTTCCAATTCCATAGTTACTACTTGCACCTCTTCCTGCCTTTGCAAATATACTTCCACATTGCTCTGCTGTTAATACGCTAGCCATATGATGTAATGCTATTTTATCAATTGTTCTTCCACTTCTACCTACGCTGTAGTTACTTGCACTAGCTGGTACTCTTACATTTATTAAATTTGAATTACTCATCTATTTCACCTCTTCCATTTGAAAATTCTTCTTCCATTTCTGGTGTTAAAACTACTTCATTTTCATCCATTATAATCACTCCTTTTTTCTTTTATTAATTTAATAATATAATCTATCTCAAAATAAATCGTCTGATCTATGTAATCTTTAAAGATCAGTCTATCATTTTCTAATGTTTTTTGATAGATTCTTAATATTTTTATTATATTTTTACAAATCATTTTTTAGCTATTTTTCGCATAAAAATCGACCTCCACATTTTGATTTTAAGGCGTTTAAATTAAGAGGGTATAGTAATTATACCCCCTATTTTTCTGTGTTTTGATAGTCTAGTGCAATTTTTATTTCTTTAAATGTTTTCTGTATAAAACTTATTACATTTTGTTTAGTAAAAATAAATTTTAACCAAATTGGAATTAAACAATAAACAGATTCAAAAACGTAGTTAAATTTTGCACTATTTTTCCCATGTTCAAACTTTTCTTCTGCTAATACTATAAATTCTATTGCTACTTTTCTAAGACCATCTTTTTTTATTTTGTATACCAAAAAAATAACAGCTACTATTACAGCAACTGCTATTATACTAATACTTAACCAATTCATTTTAAATCACCTCTTCCCTGTTTCTTTCTTCTTTTTCCAGTTGTTCATAATAATCGTCTTTTAGTTTTTTGTAAAGCACTTTTATAGCTCCATTACCGCCGTAAAGAAATATACCTATCTCCTGCTTCTAAACGTTCGGAAATAGGTATATTATCGTTGGTTATTATGTTTTTTAGTTGTGCTATTTCTAGTGTGTCCATTCTACAATTTAAATTCTCTAACTTTTCCATAACAGGCTTTTGGATCCATTTTGTTATTTTCCCTTTTGTAAATTTCTCTATTGCAAAAAAAGCACCAACTATTACAGTTAATGCACTTATTATTTCTGCTATATTCTTTACAGTATCTAACATTATTCTGTCACCCCACTTTCTAATAAAGACCTACTACTTTATATATATATATTCTATTTTCTTTACTTGCAAAACTATTCGAATTTACTCCATATTCTCCATAGTATGTTGGTGTTATTTTTTTATCATTTATTGTATAATTTGTACTAGATATAAAAACATTATTAGAAGTCTGATTTATCATAATTCCTAAAATATTTATCATTTTATTTACGGTTGGATTATATAATTTTTGACTTACACAATAGTTATTACCACTTTTTGCAAATATCTCTATATATTTAAAATTAGAAACTGTTTCAGATAATGTTATTTCTCCATTAGATGCACTAGAATTATATAATTCTACTTCTGATAGTACACTGCCACCATCTTTTTGTAATGAACCACCTAATTCTTCGTCGTATGGCGCACCATATGCTACTCCTCTGTTTTCTCCAAAAGCTATTCCAGGTACACCAGACATAAGAATTAAAGTTCCACTAAGAGGAAATATATAGCTTGTTAATTTATCATTAATTAAAATTCTAATTTCAAAATTTTTTGCCATGTCAAATCCTAAAGCTGCTTTATCTCCTGCTATTTTACCACTAAAAGAAAAAGTATTACCACTTAAAGTTGGTGTTATACTAGTTGTTCCGTTTATCCAAGTACTTGAACCAGCTACCCTATATTGATATTTTACAGATGTTATTACATTTGCTACACTACCAAAATTTGCATTCCAAATACTACCATTGTATTTTAATGTTACTTCTGTACTTGTACCTCCACTACCTCTTTCTACTGTCGCATTATTAATTGTAATCGGCGTATATTCTATAAATTTATTTACTTGTTTTTGCTTTTGTGTGCTAAATCCTCTACTATCTACTGCATATACGTTTATTAGTTTGTTATTTACTTTATTTAAAGTAGTAGAAACATTAGCTGTACTAGAATAATTTATGGTAACCTTTTTATCTCCTACTTGTACATTATAATTTTTCATAGTGGCACTTTTTTGTGCTATTGCCTTATTTGCTGTACTAATATTTACAGTTAAATTTGTAAAATCTTTTATTACTGTTTTATTATTACCTGTCAGTTGTGTACTTGTACTATCTGTTGCATAATCAAAGTCTGTAAATGTAGGAACAAATCCCTCTGCTGGTAAACGTAATGTAAATGGTGTTATAGTTTCTCCAATTATCTGACTTCCTTTAAAAGTACGCAACATAAATTGTCCTGTACTACTTTGACTATTTGGTATTCTTTCGTATAATTGTGGATAATCTCCACTTTTAAATAAAAAAGTTTCTGTAACTCCTGTTGCTACTGTAATTGCAGCATCACTATTATAGTAAAGATAAATATTATGTGTAAAGTCTGGACTTCTCCTATTTGTATAAATTATACTATGTTGCCCAAAAGTTATATCTGTTCGAGATAAACTTATATTAGAAGCTCTTGGAATAGTATCACATACATAATTTGCACTAATACTAGCGTTACCTAATGCTACACCAGAGTAGTGGTGTGCAGAAACTCCAATAGTTTTTGAACCATCTGCATTATGCGCTACTCTAGTATCCCATGTGCCAATAAGTAGTTTATCTCCAACAGTAGTAGCATTAAATGGTACACTTCTTGTAACATCATTGAAGTTAATTCCTATAAAACATTCAGAACCATAGTTATTAAAGTTGCCACCTGCTCCATTTGTTACGCTTAGCCACAAGTCAGCTCTCTCAGTTGTCCAGTTATCATTGATATTGGTTTCTACTGTATAAACATGTAATTTTAATGTTTTCCCTGCTGTTGCAGAACCATTATAATCTGCTTCATACCATCTATCTGCCATTTCTAACTACCTCCTAGTATATTACTTAACCATACCTGATTACCAACTTGTTGTATAAGTAATCCTGCTATTTTACCTTTGTTTGCTGTAATTTCTTTTGTTGTCATTCCCATATCAGTAAATTCTGCTACTACTTCATTATTATTAGTATTTACTATTCTTACACCATCAGCATTAGCAAGTAATTTTGTTTTAATTGTATTAGATATTATTTCAAGTCCAATTCCGATCTTTACAGTTTCTGTATATATTTCGTTCATATTTGAACTCCAACTTTGTTTTGTGCCTTGTACAACAATAATATCTCCAACCAAACATGCGTCAGTTGTGTTGCTTATTAATTCTATTGTAATGTTATGCTCCGATACATTTATTATCTTATCTACTTCTGTTAACTCTGTATTTGTTAAGTTTACTTCTACATCATTGATTTTTAATTTACAATTTGCAAGTTCTATTAATTTTTGATACTTAAATCCCACATAATAAGCACCATTTACTACTTTTATACTTTGCTTAGCTGTTCCATTTTGTAAGCTAAAACATGCTTTTGCAATAAAGTTATTTTGTATATCTGTATTGGTTAAACTATTTATAGTTCCCTCCCAATACTCATTATCAAACAAACCACTAGAATTTAAAAGTAGGTTACTTCCACCTTGTTGTGTAAGTGTTTGTTCCATTCCTGCTGTTGTTTGTTGTAGATTATAAATATCAGATTTTATTGTTTCTATTTCGCCTGTGGAATTTTCTATACTTTGTGTAATATCTGTTATTTGTGTTGTTACTCCCTCTGTTGTTGTTTTTACTTCTGTGTATTGTTTATTTATTGTTGTATAATTTCTATTAGCATTATTTTTTGTTTCATACACATCATTCAGAGGGCTTGTTGTTAAATAATCAAAACTTGTTTCTGCCGTAATAGTAATATTATTTACTCCATTTAAAGTCTTTAAAGTTTGTAATTTAGTAATTTCACTTTCCTCTAATGTTTGCGTTGTATCTTCTTCTGCAAGTTCATATATTAATATTGGTTTATTTTCTGATAACCAATTTTTTAAAGCCTCTACGGTATCTATTTCATTATATCTTAACCACAAAGAACCTATTGTATTAAATCCTATACAATTATTATAATTGCTATTAACACAATTGTTTGCTGTTTCTCCTTTAAAATAATTGCTTAATGCTATAATACTATTATTATTCTGTGGCTTTTTTACAGAATTAGCTAAATCTGTTGTATAAAATGCAGAATTTGCAGAGCTATATCCCCAATTTTCTGTACCATCAAAAATTATTTTTTTTGTTGTTTTATGTATTATTCCATTGCTAGTTGTATAATCTCTAACTCCATTAGGTAAACTGCATAGTTCTACTCCTGCTGGTAATTGTATTGTTGTTGAAAATTCTTTGTATAGTTCAAAAGCATTGTCTACTATTGTAGCCTCTCTTATCATTAAATCAGTTATTTCAAACTCTCCTAATGCTGTATCACTTCCACCATCATTTCCATGGTAATCGTAACCTATTAAATTATAACCTGTTAAATCTGTTGGCGTAGTAAATTCTATATTTAATTCATGTGTTTCTCCAACATTCCAATTATTTTTTTGACTAGACGTTAACACTTCTGGATTATTTCCAGAATTTGCTTTATAAAGTAATAAAATAGCGTTAGTATTGTATCTGTCTAAATTTGTTGGTTTACTTATCACTTTTACTTTTGCTGTACAAATATAAGATGTATTTGGTTTAAAATTTTTCAAAAAATTTTCATTATTCATTACTGTACTAGCCCACAAGTTTTTCATGTTAAATCCAGTATCATTTGTTACTATTCCACTAGATTTATATAACTTGTTTAAATCAAAATTATTCTTGCCTATAACTTTATAATCTACTCCACCGCAATTATAATCTGTATACCCTGTTACGACATTACCAGACTCTATTTTTATAGAATTTTTTACTTCTTCTATTTCTTCATCTGTAAATTCTGTGACATCAGTTTTCTTTATTATACAACATATAATACTTGTTGTTGTTTTAAAAGTAAAAGGATTTTTAGTAAGAGAATTTGGTTCTTGATATGTTATTAGTCCATTTTCTTCTATATCAAATAATACATGTGATACATATTTTTCTGGAAAATGAATTGTATATTCTTCATTCTCTTTTAATCTACAATATATCATACATCTAATATTGTTTGTAAGAGTTTGAAAAGCATTTCCACCTACTCCACCATTCTGAGTAGAAGTTCTTGGTAAAAAATTATATACATTTTCATTTATTTTCCCATCTTTATCATACCAATTGATATTACTTCCTACACTTATAATAGGACTAGGAAACTCTGTGCTAGGCATTGCACCATAAGGTTCGTATTCAAAATTAGTTATATCTACATTTCCTTCTAAAATAGACATTCTTGCTTCTACCGTTCCTTTAGAACCAACAGGTAATCTTAAATATGTTTGTAGAGCCATTGTTATACCTGTAAAATCTTCCTTAGTGCTTATTACATTTTTAAATATTCCCCCTGCATTTATACTTGAAGGATTTAAATATGTAGACTCAGTAAAAGCACTTCTCGAATTATTAGTAATCCAAAAAGATATACCGCTTTCAACATTAGAATTTTTTATTTCTGTTACAATAGTATATTCTGTGCTTGGTTTTAAATCTACCGCAGATAATTTTGGTAAAGCATTTAAAAAAATTACTTCTGTTCCATTTGTATTGTCATATGCAAATTTTCCCCAACCATCTGTCAAAGGTATAAATTCAGCACTATAAGATAACCAATATTTTTTATCTGTTAAAGGTGTCGATAATCCTTTTAGTATATTCTTACCACTTCTTGTTTCCTGTGTACTCTCTCCATATATTTCTACATTTTGTAGTATTCCCTCACTTGCTTGGATTTGTACACTCTTTTGTTTTTCAACATGGTCTATTGTTATTGTGTTATTTAATGCTTCATTTGCTGTATCTTCTACTTTTTCAACTGTTTGTGTTATTATTTGATTTGCTTTATCAACTTTATATTCTGTTCTTTTAGCTATTTCCAAAGCTGATGGAACGTTTTGATAATTTACTGTAGCTTTTATAATAGATGGTGCCTCAATTGTACTTTCTAATCCATTAGGGCTCTTATAATTAAATCTAAATATATAACTATCATATATTTCACCTTTTTTATTTACAAATTGAATTTTATCCATTGTCTCAAGATAAAAAATAGACTGACATTTAAAAGAATAAGATTTATATTCAAATCCTTTTACAGAATCAAAGAGAGCAGGTATTAACTGCTCTCTCTTAGATTGTGTATATGCAAAGGGATTATCATTTATAGTTAATGTATTTTCACCATTTTTTAATATACTATTTTCATCCCTTAATGTAATATTTTCTCCTTCTATATCAGTCATTCCTAAACTAACTATATTAATTGGATGTGTTTCTCTTTTAATTTCAGCTTCTTCATAATCATTTAATATAAACTTTTTTGCTACACTTTTTATAGAATTAGGATTAATTAAATATAATTTATTATCATTTTTAATTTTAGCTACTGTACCACTCATTTGTGCAACAGCTTGAAATACTTGTTTTATTAAAGTCCCATCATCAAATTGGTTACTATCTACTATAAAATCTTTATTAACAAAATCAGTAGTTGCTAATTCTATTCCTGCTTTATTACATGCTTCTTGTAAAACCATTAACATTGTTATATTTCCACTACTATAATCCAACTCAGTGATATATGGTACATTACTCTTTAACATATAATCTATAGCAGATATTTTTGCTATATTTGTAGTGTCATTTGGCTCTACTTCATATGTTATAAAGTTTCCTAAACTTATCCATTTTATTGTATCTCCTATTTTTAATCCAGTAATATACTCAAATTCCTTATTTTCTAAATCAATTAAATTTTCAATTTCGAACTCTAATCCTCTTGCTATAGCAGTGCCAAAAATATTTCCTTCTTCATAGCAATCATCATCATATTGTACATTACTTATTCTATATTCTTTATTATCTAATATTATCTTGTCAATTTGAGTAGTACTTATATCATATGCTTTTTTTATTTCATTATTTACATTTAACATACTATTCCTCCCCACATTGTTCTAAAATAACTTCAAACTCATCATATCTTTGTTCTATATCTGAACCATATAATAAAGAATTTTCGGGAAAATTTACAAAGAATTTAGCTTTCAAAATAGTTTGCTCCCTAGGAGAAAAATAAGAATATACGTCTTCATTATTTTTAAAATGAGACATATATTCTTTATATGTATTCTTATCTAATTGTCCAAATTTTATTTTTATAGATGTTTTAGGCATATCACCATAGTTTCTTTTTTCTGAACCATCAGCCATTTTTATTTTTGCTATCACATCTGGTGCATTTTCTAAAATATTATATCCACCACTTAAAATATTCTTAAATATAAAATCTCCATGTTTTAGTAATATCATTTTTTCCTCCTAAGTTACGCCATAGCGCAATTTTTGTTTGGCATTTGCTCTATTTACTGCTTTAGCAGCAACTTTTCCATCTAATTCAATTTTTGAATTTACTACAATTTCTCTGTTATTATCAATGCTTTCTAACTTTGCTTGTAAATTATCTTTTCTTTCTATAGTTAATATAGCACTAGATGTTAAATTTGTACTTAGTTTTTGATTTTCAAAATCAATTGTAGATTGCATTTTTTTATAAATATTACTTACATCTAATCCATTAGTTATCTTTTCAGATAACTTTTTACTAGCATTATATAATTCTGGACTACTATTTTTTAAAGTTTTGCTTAATCCTTTTACCATATCTGGCATCCATGTTTCATAATTTCTGAGTGGTCCTTCATCAGGTCTAGAGAAGTGTAAAAAGCTTTTTACCTTATCTGCAACTCCTTTTGCAGCACTAGCAATATTTCCTAGCATATTTTTAATTCCATCTATAAATCCCTGTATCATATCTTTCCCCCATTGTAATGCTTTTCCTGGTAGTTCTTTTAACCTATTCCAAATTGTAGATATAATTTCATTTGCAGCATTACCTAAACTTCCATATTTATTTCTTATTCCATCCACTAAGCTACTAAGTAATTTTTGCCCTGCATCTATCATTGAACCAACACCATTTATTATTCCTACAACTAATGATGATATTATCTGTGGCGTTGCTTTAACAATAGTTTTTATTATTTGAGGTAAAGCTCCAATTAATGCGATAAATAACTGTATACCAGCCTCTATAATTAATGGTATTGAATCCATTAATGAATTTATTATATTATCTATTATTTGAGGTAATACTGATACTATCTGTGTTATTATTTCCGGAAGTGCTTCAACAAGTGCAACGAATAATTGTATACCTGCATTTATCAATAAAGGTAAAGATTCTAATAAAGCTGTAATAATTGATGTTATTATCTGTGGTAATACTGATATTATAGATACTATTATTTGAGGTAATGCTTGTACTAATGCAACAAACAATTGTATTCCTGCATCTATTAATAAAGGAATTGCACCTAATATTGCTGTAATAATACTATTTATCAATTCGGGTAATCTATTAATTACTACAGGAATTGAATCTATTAATCCCTGTGCTAAACCTAATATTAATTTCAAACCCGCTTCAATTATCAAGTCTATATTATCTATTAAACTTGTAACAATTACTAAAAGAGCATCTATAGCCATAGGTATTAAATTAGGTAATTGTCCTGAGATTCCTATAACTAAACTTGAAATTATTTCCATTCCACCTTTTATTATTGCAGGCAAATTTACAATTAATGCTCCCAATATCTTATTTATTAATTGTCCACCTAAAGAAATTAGTTCAGGTATTTTTTTTGAAATACCAGTAAGTAAATTTGTGATTATTTCTGGGCCTTTAATCATCATCATATTCAATATACTGTCTATTTGAGTTCCAAATTGACCTTCTAAAAGACCTAAACCTGCAACTACTAAACCAACAGCTCCAGCTATACCAAATACTTTACTAAAGATCCCACCTATATTAGCAATTTTACTTACCATAGTATCAGAAATTCCCATAACTCCCATCAATTTTGTAGTTACAGTTCCAAGTGGCCCACTTATTTTACTTAAAATTCCAGCTACACTACTTAATCCACTAAACGCACCACTTAATATATTAAAACCTTTCCCTACACTTAGTAATGCTGGCCCAGCCGTAGCAATTCCTAATATTATTTTTGCTATTTGTTGTAATTGTTCTGGTTTCATACTATTAAGTGTTTCGTTAAACTTTTCTAATATAATTTTAGCTTTATCTAAGCCTATACCTACCCAATCACTTACAAAAAAAAATTTATTTCCTACATTTTCGATTGTTTTTCCGAATAAATTGACAAGATCAATTAATTTTTTATAATTATCTACTTGATCTTTATTAATGTTCATTCCTAATAGATTCAATCCAAAACTTCTTATGCTCGAATTTAAACCATCTAACGCCCCCTTAAGTGTTCCACCTTTTTGTGACATTGCATTTCCTGCAACAGACCATTCCTCAAATCCTTTTATATTTCCTTCTAGTGCATCACTTAAAAAATCTAAAGTTTCTGTTGCAGGTATCATTCCTTTACTTGCCATATCTTGTACTTCTTCTTTTGTCTTTTTGTATTTTTTTGCTAAAACATCCCAGACTGGCAGTCCTTGAGTAGCTAATTGGTTTAAATCATCTGTATGTAAAGTAACTTGATTACTCATTTTTCCAATTGCTGTTCCTAAACTTTCAATGTCTGCTCCAGAACCTCCCATACCAGCTACTGCATCAGTTACTAGTTGCATATATTTAGCTGTTTTTTGACCATTAACTCCCATAGCTACCATTGTTTGCCCTGCTTTAACTATACTTTCTTGTGCAAACGTAGAACCTTTAGCTATTTTAAGTAATGATTCATACATTTCTTTTGCGCCTGTATCTCCTAATTTCTTTTTAAATAGATTTATAGCACCTTCATACGTTGTTACAAAATTCTTTGCTTTTGCTCCTGCTACTGCAAATATTCCTGTTATTCCACCAGTTACTATGCTACAGGCTTTACCTGCACTTGTTGCTAAACTTCCTAATTTAGAAAATCCATTTGCAAAACTAAACAATGTTTTACTAGCATTAGGTAATGCACTATTTATTGTACTTTTTAAACTTCTTAAACCTTTTTCTAGTTGGTCTTTTGTTAATGTTACTTCAATAGTAACGGAACCATCTGCCATATTCTCACCTCATTTCTTAAGATAAGTCAGGCTCATTGGCTCAATTTAAAGACTTTTAATCTTTATTTCTGTTTCTTTTTTACAATTTTTACATAAAAAAAAGACGCCTTTTGAATAAGCATCTTTGTCATATTTTACTAATTTTTTGCCACAATTAGGGCATTTATACCATTTTTTCATATTGTTTTCACCATTTTATGCACAAAAAGAGCTAAACTTTCGTTTAGCTCTATATATTTTTAAATAATTCAATTAAATACATTATTATATAAAAATATATCCCTGTTAAGCCTATTCCTCCTAACAAACCAGTTATCAATCTTCTAATATTATTAGATTCTAATAAATTTACATATTGTATAAACCAGTCTAAACCCATCAAAAGTAACAAAGTAACATATAAAAAAATATTTAATTTAATACCTAACAATATTGTTATCATACATACAATTTCACCAATTACTACTCCTGTACATCTTGCACACACTGGAAATTGATATCCATTCCAAAAAAAACTTCTTTCTGCCATTTGATGACAGCCAATTCTATGTCCATACTCCATTAAAGAAATCCATTTTTTGTCATTTCTATTCATTATACTCTCCACTTATTACCACAACTATTACATACCCAATATTGATTATTTTTAGTTTGTTTTCCTTTGCCACAAGCTCCACATAATAAACCTATTGGGCCTAATAATATTGCGCCACAGCACCCCTTACTAGCAGAAAAATCCTTTCCACTAGTGCTTACTTCATTAATAATTTGCGAATTATCATTTCCACATTTTGGACATTTCATAAAAAACAACTCCTTTTCCAATATATTCCAATT
Source organism: uncultured Clostridium sp. (assembly GCA_947361355.1). Lineage (GTDB taxonomy): Bacteria > Bacillota > Clostridia > TANB77 > CAG-465 > CAG-465. Next base: position 30,296 of record CANAIR010000002.1, on the reverse strand, counting down.
ATACAGAATATATCAAAAAAAGTCAATATAGCTCTAATATATTTTTCTAGCATATTACCAAAAAGCACGACAAAAATCTGCTTCTTTTTGTTCTTTAGTACGCATATCTGGTAATTTATATAATTCTTTTAATTTTTTTATACGTTTTCTTTCTTCTTTATCTTTTATAGTTCGTAAATCTATTGCTCTATAGCCCATTATTTCTATTATTTTAGTATCTTTACTTAATCCATCAAATAATGCTTTAAACTTCCACCAATGTAAGTCACAGTCTTGTAAATCAATATTATATTGTTGTAAAAAAGCACTATATATGTAATTATCATCAAATTCATAGCTATAAATTTGCTTAATATCATTATTATTGTTACTACTATTTTTCTTATTAGAATCGGCCAATTCTTTACCACATCTATAAAACCATAACATATCCTCTACTGCTTTCTCTATATCTGTTATTTCTTCTATATTAGGATAATATAATCTTATAGCTTGTATAACTTTATTCTTTTTACGTATATTTCTATCTTGCATAAGCATTTCAAATAGCATAGATGTTCTAAAGTCCGTATTAAACTTCAAAACACCTATTCTATCTTCAACAATATCTGATAGATTATCTATTATTATACTCATTATTTTTTTGCTCTTCTAGTTGCACGATTTGGGCTATATTTTTTTTCAATATCATTCATTTCTTGTGTAAATTGATTTTCTTGTTCTATACGACCATTTACTAAATCTTCAAAAGCTTCTTTACATACATTAAAATTAGTCTTATTGCCAAATATTTTTTTATCTGTACCCTCGCCGAAAATTTCGTTAAAACAATCAAATATATTTTTACAAGTTTCTCTTATTACTTCTGATGCCTTTTTATTTTCAACTGATATATTTTCTAATGCATTTTGTGTTTTTTCAATAGCATTTTCCAATCTTTCCATATCATCTGCATCATTAAAATCAAATTCTAACTCAACATTACGTATTTTCATTTATTTTTCCTCCAAATCTTCTATTATAATACCATTAATAAGCTCAGGTTTATTCTCCTGAGCTTGTATTGGGTGTAAATGTACAAGTCTTCCAACTATCATTACTTGTTGCTATTCCTTCTTCTAAATCACCATTAGCACCAAATGCACCACTATATTGATAGGCATCTGTACCATCTCCATCACTATCAGGTAAAACAGAATATTTTCTTTTTCTTGCCTTAAATGTACCATCAGTAGTACCTTTTTCATTAAAATTAACTGCTACAATAGGTACAATTACTCCTGTTTGCTCTTTGTCATGTACATTTGCTATTAAATCGTGTACATCATTATTAGCATATCTATCTAATGTATAAGCTATTTCTGTAGCATATCCTGTTACATCTTTTCTACTAGACTTTTCATCAACATATCTTCTTTCATATGTTTCTGCATTTAAAGATTTACCATTATCAGTAAACCCTGTCATTCTGTTAAATGTTGTAGCACTTTCTGTTAATCCCATAAAATTAACAATGTCAGCTCTATTATATAATTTTTCTTCTACATTTTGTGTATCTGCCATATTTATCAACTCCTTTTTGGCACTAAAAAAGAGACTATAAAGCCTCTTGCTTATAAACTACTTGCATTTGTATAATATAAATAGCAGTAGTTTCTGTTTTTCCTAAAATATAACCTGGACTTGTACATTTTATCCACTGTATTCCATTTATATTAGGTAAATTTCTTTTTCTATTATTAATTTCTATCCAACTCATAAAATCTTCACAAAATTTACTATTAGCAAGATTAACTATAGATTGACTTGAAAGTGGAGCTTGTACAGTAAAATCAAATGTAATTTGCATTAAATTTCCACCATCTTTATATTCTTTATATATTGGATTACTTGGTGTTCTGTCTATAGAATAGCTTTGTGGTTTATCTTTTAAGTAATCTACATTTATTTTACCATTTTTAAGTAAATTACAAGTTTCTATATATTCTTTTATCAATTCCATATTTGATTTATTTCCCATATCTTCTTATAAACTCCTCCAAATTTTTACATATTTCTTTCCCTCTGTCATTCCACATACGTTTATCCCATTGTAGTCCACGCTTTGGTGCACCACTGTATCTTAAATCTTTATTTGATACTTTCTTAGGTGCTTTACCAACCATTACTTTACCATAATATTGATATCTAGCATATGGCACATTATATTTTATAGAATAACTATTTGGATAACTTTTATTGTTTTTTAAAGAACCTTTTTTAAAAGGAACATAAGGATCAGAATATCTATCTACTTCATTTCTTAAAAATAAGGTTACTGCTCCACCTTGTTGCAATCCATGCTTTTTCAGTATTTCAGCAACAGGCTTTATATCTACTCTAGTTTTAAAATTACTACTCATTAATCAGCTACTCCTATTTTATAATGTTGTAGCCCACCTTTTCTATTATCATCAACACTTACCACTTTAAATACTTGATACTTTTCTATTAAACTATTAAAATCAAAATCATCATTAATTATTCCTTCAATTATATAGTCATCTTCTTTTATATCTATATTTTCAGTTATAGGTATATAGATTGTTCCTGTACTAGCTGTTTGAGCACCTTTATCTATTTGGTTAATCTTTTTATTATGTCTAAAATAAACTTGCTTAAAATGGATTTTAGAAATACTTTCATCATCTTTAAAATGATAAACTGTTATTTGATGTATAAAAAATCGTTTATTCATAACTACTCACCTCTATACAGTAAATAATTACCATCTTTACCTATTACATTCCAAAGGTATTGTTTTAATACATCTTTTTTCTTATTAGAATAATGTATTTTAATTTCTTCTGGTGTAGAGTAAGTCTCTGACCATCCTTCTATATTTTGTGATTTTAGATTTCCTATTTCAGATAATTTTACATTTTCTTCATTGATTAAATCAACAATTAAGCAAGTAGCATATTTCACTTGCTCTGGAATATTGTCTACATCAATTCTTTCAAAAGTGTGTAAATTAATATAACTACTTGCTTCTATTACTAAATTATCAAAGTTATCAGGTATGCTTTCTGTACCTGATATTTTTTTATATTCATTTTCATCTATGTATTTAAGCATACCTTTTCAACTCCTATTTTTTAAACTTAGCTAAAACTACTTTAGCTGCATTTGTTAATGCCACTCCATAATATCTAGCGGCTGTTAACTCATGAGTTTGTTTTCTTGGAATAAACTCGTGATCTAATTGTGTATTTTTCTTTAAGAATATTGTGATTGCTGGTAACTCATCTTCAGTATATTCAGTTTCAGCACTGTCAGCTTCCATTTTAATTACTGGGCATACATAGTATTGTGATGCAGCAGCAACAGCTTTAACCTTATCACCAACGGCTAATTTAGTTGTAGGATCACATTTTCCTTGATACTCAACTAAATTGTCTGCTGTTATAGTTACAGTTCCAGATGTATTATCTTTTGCAAAAGTTACTAATCTAACTTTTTTAGACTTTTTAACTTGGCAACCTGCTACTTTACCAATAGCGCCTTTTACCATTACACCTGGTTCATATTTATCAGCAGATATAAAGTTACTATCTTTTAATAAAGTTGCTTCTTGAGTTGGATGTATAAACAATACTTTTTCTATACCATCTTCTTCATCTTCAAATTTTGTTGATGCATCAACTAGACCATCATATCCTATTTGTTTAGAACCATCTCCTGATTCCATTGTACCTTCATAAGCAGCTGCTAATACATCATTATCAACTTTACCAGCTATTGATTTTGCTAATTGGTTACCAGCTTGACCAATAGGATCACCTAGTCCTGAATTTACAGCTTCTTGAGTTACTCCAACTGATTTTATAGCTTTTTTTATTGTAAATGTTTCAGTTGATGATGTCATTTGTGTTACATCTACTTCAACGCCTTCAGCTACATCTTCAGCGTCTCCTATGTAATTCCAAGATGGTACAGTTTTTGTATCTCCTGGTACACCTTCTAAAGTATCATCTACTTTTGCGTATGGTGTTAATTTTAATTGCGCATCAATTTTTGCATCTAACATATCTCCCATTACTTCTGGGTTTACCACATTTTCCATTTTTGTTATACTCATTTTAAAATACCTTCTTTCCTATTAATTTTTTAATTGCTTATATAAGTCTGGATTTTCGTTATATAATTTTAATTTGTTTTGATAGCTCATTTTATTAAAATCTTTTTTTGTAATTTCATTTTGTGAACTGCCTGGTGTTGTATCAGCAAAAGTCGGCTTTGGCTTTGTATCAACAAAAGCCTCTGCGTATTTTTCTTTAAATCCTTTTACTAATTCTTCACCACCAAGTAATGTATCTCCATCAAACTTTAACTCTTTTTCTTTAATCTGTGAGATAACTGCATTTTTGTAGATATCATTTTTTAGATTTAATCCATCTACATACTTTTCAAGCTTATTATTAAGCTCCATTTCTGCTATTTTAGCTTTATAATCGTTTTCTGCTGTTTCATACTTTGTTTTATAATCCTCAGCAGATTTTTTGATAGCATCTATATCCATAGATTTATAACTATCAATTTCTTTGTTTGCGTTAGTCAATAATTCTTTTGTATTATTAACTTCAATCTCGAGAGTTTTTACTTTTTCATTTGCCTTGTTAATATCCTTTCCATTTTCATCCATTATTTGGTCAATTACAGTCTCTTCAAGACCTAATCCTTTTAAAAATTCTCTTTTCATAATTTAATCCTTTCTTTTGCTACACTTTATTACGCAGGTCGTATCTGCTTGCTCACGTAGATTTACGTCATTGCGGACATATAAAAAAGAGACTAGAATTTTACTTCTAATCTCTTAAAAACTATATAAAAAAGAACTAGATTTTACTCTAATTCTTAATAACACATTCTATATCTTTATAATAAATGGTTTCAGTTTCATACTCTGGAAATTCTCCTGTATCATCTACCAGAATATCAATTTCATATGCTTTACCAATTTCATATATTTCTACTATTGTTCCTTTTCTTTTATCTTTTAATAAAACTTCATCATATAATTTAATTTCCATAATATTACTCACCATCCTTTTTATACTTCTTACTTGTTACATATAAAGTTGTTAGTCTAGTTTCATTTGTATTTTTATCAACTAGCCATGCTGTCTTTATATTTGCCTTTTTATTATTATTCCCTGTAATTGTCATTAATACTTCATATTTTTGACCATATTCATTTTCTCCCTTAAGTTTTGCAGGAAATTTATCAATATTTTGCATTATATTATCTATTAGATCTTGATAATTTTCTATATTATACCCTAACGCAATTTCAAAAGCTTTTGCTTTTTCTTTGCCTTGTGGATGATTTTTATCTAAAGCATAATTTAACAATTTTTCTTTTGGAATAATAGCATTCTTTAAATTTGGTAATAATATTATATCATCTTTTGGCGTATTTTTCAACTCTTCAAGCTCTTTATCATTATATGCTCTAGTACTTATATCTTCAAAAAATGGTAACATATTGTGCCTACAGTTCCATCCTCCAAGTCCTGCTCCTGTACCATAACCAGTAACTTTAACTAGACTAGGGTATTTTTTACTTGTTCCACTTCTACTGTATACTTTTCCTTGCCATTCTGCATGTTCTGGTCTAGCACCAGCATGTGCTGTTACTTCTACTAAATCACAGCCGCATTTCATCTGCCCTTGCTTCTTGCATTTTTAAACAAGTTTGATTTACACCTGTCATAACAGCTCTTTTCACTGCACTTTTTATATTTAACCTATAACCACTATCATACTGCACTTGTATACCTTCTCCAAGAGTTTTTATGGCTTTTCTTATTGCACTATTATAATCAAAAGCACCTGAGGCTATTTGCATATAAGTATCATCGCATACTTCTATAAACTTTTGTTGACTTGTACTAGCAGTTGTAAGAGTTAAATTATATAAACTTCCATTTGTTTTATTTAATGTGTTTGTTAACAGATTAAGCATTGTTTTAGACTGTTTTATTGGTATAGGATTTAATCCAGCTTTTTTATAGATATTATCATCAAATTTTAGTGCTTCTATAGCAGATGTTTCAAACGTTTTCTTAACTACTTTTTCACTTAATCCACTATATTTGGCTACTTTTTCTATAATATCATCATAAAGCATACCTGCTTCTTGTGCTACTTGTATTTGAAATCTAGCACTTTCAGTCATTTCAAAATCTGTATTTTTTAATCTTCTTACTATATCTTTTATTATGCTATCTTCTAATTTAGCATATACGTTTACTGCATCATTAGCAACATTTTTTAAATAATCTGGTGTTAACATAGATTACTCCTCATTAAATAAAGCATTTTCAGACTTTTCTTGTTTTATTCTATCAAGTTTTTCTTGCGCTTGTTCTTCTGTTAATCCGTATCTCCACATTAAATAATCTAATTTACTACCTAAGCCCAAATTAGTTTCTTGCAATCTTATTCTTTGTTCAGATTCAGTATCTACAATTATAGAATCATCCCATTCTGCAGATACTTCATATTCTCCAACTGATGCTAAATCATATAAATCACAGTAAACGTCTAATATATATACTAAATGTTTTAATGCATTTTCTAAACTAGATTGCATTAATGCTACTGAACTATAAGAACGTTGCTTGCTTGCATTTATTTCTGTAGCTGTTTTATCTACTGCATTTGGATCAGATATTGTACCATAAGCCAAATTACATTGAAACTCAATTTCTTGTTTTATTTTGTTTTGTCCTCTAATAAATCCTTCATCTCGTAATTGTGGACTAAATTCTTTATAGAAACCATCTTCACCTGCATCAATTGTTTTTACTATCTTTTGTTTTCTAGCTGTTCCATTTTCATTTTTTAAAGCTGTTACATCTGCATATATACTTCTTTCAGCACTTTCATACTCATAATCTAATCTTGAAGCTTGTATATCTGCTTTCCTTATACTATCTATTGCCTTGTGGTATACAGATACGCCTAAACAAGATTTCGTGTCTATATTATTTGTAAGTGGTACTTTATAGTAAGCAAATAACGGTCTTTCTATATTTTGTATTACTATTCTTTCTAATAATTTACTCCATTCAGCAATTTCAGATAAAGAAACAGCCCTGCCTAACATAGAACTGTTATAACTTTCTGTTACATATGCTTTATTTTCTATTATATAATCTGTACCTTGTAATGTATGTATTTCAAGTCTAGTATATATTTTATCTCCTTTTGTAAGTTGACTACTAAATACTATACTTGTTATATTACCTGAATTATCAAATTTAAGAGGCTTACAATCTGTTTGTGGTATATAGTCTATATAAAATCTATTATTTTTTACATATGGTTTAAAGAAACCTCCACCTACTGCATTAAACAAAGCTAATTGTGTTTTTAAATCTTCTAATACTTTTTGATAGTATTCATTTATATAGTCAGCTCTAGTGCTACCTGTTACTTCAGATTTCATCTCTAAAGTAATAAGTCTTGCAAATTCTTCAGCTATACTAGCTCCAAGTTGTAAGCTTGATACTTCTTTATCTAACCATGGTGCATTATTAGTAAATATCTTTAACCATAAGTTCATTGCTCTTTCCATTTCTTCAGATACAGCTGTTTTTACTTTTAATGCTTCTTCTACTGTAGACTTACTTAACATCTTGTCTATCCCCCTTAAAAACCATTCTTTTATTTTTTCAAACATTTATAACACCTCATGCTACTTTATTTGTTGCATATCTCATATATCCTTTTATATGCTTTTCAAAACTATATTCAAACGCATCTAATGTATCAATATCTGATGTCCCATCATCAAGTCTTTCATCTTTTCCTTGTTCTTTTGGTTTATCATTCCATACCGCATTTTCAAATGCATCTTCTAAAGTTTTGCAATTTCTAGTCATAAAAAATATACCACATGCCATAAGCATTGTAGTACATCTAATTCTATCTATTATTTCATTTTTAATACTATTTCTAACAATAATATGTGGAAATTCTTTACAACACATTTCTTTTATTCCATTTATAAGTGTCTGTTCTGCACTATCTGGATATATATAATCAACTACGCCATACATAGATTGTACAGTTGCTATAAATTCTTTTACAATATTAATTAATTGATCTGGTGTTACTCCTTGTGCTGGTATTCTTTTACTAATTAATGTTGTAAGTTTAGAATAATTACGTTTTATTCCACTCGCAACTAATGTATGTGCAGATCCATTTCCACCAAAGTCCATACCAATTTGAATAAAGTCAAACTCTGGTTCGTCAGTATAAAAGCTTTCTTTATTGTTTATATATACTTCATAAATTGCACCTTCTGCTGTACACCATAGACCAAGTATATTGCGTTTAAAGAATACACCTGTAAACATTCTTTTATATCTATCTTTTACTGCATCAGATAAAGTTAAATTATCTTCCATAGTAAAATGTAAATATAACAATTTCTTTTCTTCTAGTTTATCTATAAACTCTAATTTAAACCAGTGTTTTGGATTTTTAGGATTACAGTTAAACCAAAATTTTGAACCTTCAACAGAACATCTAGCAAGTCCTTGATCTACAAAACTATAAGGCATTAATGCAACTTCATCAAAGAATATTCCTGCAAGTGTCATCCCCTGTATTAAATCCTGACTAGCCTCATCTTTACCACCAAACAAATAAAAATAGTTAGTTTTTCCATTTTTACTAACTATTAATAAATTTTCATTTCTTTTATGTTCATATCTATATTTTAAAGAGTGTAACTGTTTCTTTAGTGTATTTAGTATATTTCTTTTTAAAGAACCTATCGTTTTACTACATATAGCAAAATCACATTCTTCAAAGTTTTCCATAGCCCACATTACAAAACTTGGTGCCATTACAACTGTTTTTCCACTTCTTACTGCCCCATCTGCTATAATACCATCCATATCCTGCATTGGTGAATTTTTAGTCCACCATGTCCATATCTTCATTTGTTTTTTTGAAAAAGCTTTCCATTGAAAATTTCCTTTATTCTTCTTCATCCCATATGTCCTCTACTTTTCCATTTAAAGCTTCTATAAAACTATTATCTTCTTCATCTTCTGATTTTTGTGGTATTATATCTTTTAAATCTTTAAGTGCAGATGTAAGTTTTTTTACATCACTTCTATCCACTATTCCTTTATGTTGGTTACCAAACATATCAACATGTATATTTAACTGACTTGTAGCTTCCATTACTTTTTTTAATAATTCTTCTGCTACATCATTTAATTTTACAATTGTTTTAGCATCTTTCTCAGACTCTTTTTCAACTACTTTTTCTATCGTTTTTGTCGCTTTTTTGTCTTCTTTTTGTCTTTTTTTGTCTTTCCAACCTGATGTATGTTTTCTTGTTGTGCCATTGTTATTTATTCCTTTATATTTAAGAAATGCACTTACACTTTTATACTCTCCTAGTATATATTCTTTTTCTAATGCTATCCAGTCATACTTTGCCACACTCCCACCTGCTTTATTTTTCTTTATATCTCTATTTCTAAATCAATATCTTTTGTAATTATCTTTTCACTTTCTTCACATATAAAAGTTCTTTCTTGTTGTAAATATATTGTCATATTTTTTATAGAATACTTATTACATACATTAAGTATTTTTTCTTTTATTTCTAATAATTCTTTTTCCATACTTTTACTACTCCTTTAATGTGTACACTATACCATTTTAAGTATAATATACACATTAAAAAAGTAGCCCAAATGGACTACAAATATCATAAGAGGTTATATATGAAAACTAAGGCTATAATGCCTTTGGATGCAGATGTTGGAGTTGCACCAACTATCTTTTGGTTATGAGCCAAACGAGATGACTGTTTCTCTAATCTGCAATATATAGCAACTCTCTCAAGTCTAGAACCAGTCACAAAAGTGGCTGAGAGAGAGTTGAAAGTAAGTATTACTATAGATTAACTTACTTAATACCCTTTTTCTTTTTAGGGTTTGGTGATAGTAATTATTTCAGCTTACTATCAATGCTTAGAATATATAATATTCTCGTTAATTTCCTTTCGAAAAGTGATAGTTTACACTTATCACTATACTAATTATACCACTTGACAAGCTTTAAAAACTATCACTTTTTTATCAAATATATCCTAACTCTTCTGCCAAACCATATATAATTTTATTTTTATATCTATGAAAAGTAGCTTCACCAATATGCATTTCTATGCATATTTTTGTTTTACTTTCTCCTTTTTCAAAATGTCTATTATATAGCTCATGTTGTGCACCATCTAGCCCATCTAAAACCTTACTTATTTTTTTACACATATTTTCTAATCTATTTATTTGATTATTAGTTATTAAGTCGTTAACTTTTTTAGTTTGACACTCATTGCCTTTATTTGGATTACCAGGAACCCCTAAAGTAATACTAGGGCTTCCTTCTATTATATCAAGTCTTAATTCTTCAATTAATTTTTTATTATCTTTATAATCTCTTAACTCACGTTCCAAGTACTTTTTCACTTCTGTTTTTAGTTTTATTTCCATATACCCTCCTTATTTTATTACGTTCCATACAATTTAGATCCATATCTGTAAATGTTGTTTTATACCCTAGTTTTATATTCTTACATAAGTACATATTATATAATTTCTTATCTAATATTTGTATTATTATATATTTATTATACCTTTTGCTTTGATGATATACATCTAGTATATTTACTACATCCCCCTATCTCCATATATCCACCTTCTTTATTCTACTCTAGTATCCTGGTTATTCGGGATCCTATAATTTTCTACTATACTTCTTAGTGCCTTATTCTCTTCTTGCAACTGCTTATTTTCTGTTATTAACTCTGTTCTATCTTGTTGTATTAGTGTTATATTTTCTTTTAAATTATTTCTTTCTATACTACTACATATTGCTCCTATTAAGCATATAATTATTAGCACTATTATAAAATACATTGTACTCTTTTTATAAAATACATAATCTTCTTTATTTAAATCTATCTCTTTAAACTTTCCCATGTTTCCTCCTTATATAAATCTAATTCATTTATTTTATACCAATCACCTGAGTCTGTAAAACTTACACATTTTTCATTTTTTAATTCTCTTTTTAATTCTCTATAACCATCTACTACTCTCCATTCTTTTCGTTTATAATCCCATACAGGTTTATTTATATTTTTTATTACATCTTCCCAAGTTAATTTATTATTTTCCATTTTTTTTACTTTTCCTCCTCTAATAATTCTTTTAAACTTTCTATTGTACAAACTTCCATTTGTATCCATAAGCTTTTTTATAATATCCTCTACAGCATTGAGAAATAAAGCTTACAGAATATTTTAATTCTCTATTTATATCACTTAAGGAATCCCATTCTCTTATTAATTTTCCATTTAAATTATATTGTAATACTTTTTTGCTTCCTGGATTATCCTTACCTTTTTTTTCTAACATATTTAGTGGAGGTTTTTTTAATCCTATGTTATACGCATGCTGTATATTTTGTTGACAAGTACACCATTCTAAATTTTCCACCCTATTATTTGTTTTATCTCCATCTATGTGATTTACTTCTAGTGAATTATTTGAATTTGATATGAATGTTTCTGCTACCAATCTATGCACTCTTTTTGTTATTTTTTTCCCTTTTTTACTCAAACAAACAATTAAATATCCATAAGGTCCTTTTTGTAATTTTAATATTTTATTTTTTCTTCTAACATTACCTAAATTACTAACTTGATATAAACTTTCATAGTCTTTAATATCTTTCCAAATTTCTTTCATTATGCTACCTCCTCTTTTATGCCTAATATTTCTTTGAAAGCTTCTACTCTTACTTTATCTGCCATTATTCCATCTAAATAATCTTCACTTATTTCTCCTAGTCCTACATCTATATAACTTTGCCTTATTAATTCTCTTATATTATCCATATCAAGCACCAACCTTTCCTTGTACTAACAAGTTCATATATACTATTCTTGCCCATTCATACAATACTCCTGTTATTTCGGTTGTTATCTTTAATAATTTCTTCATAATATAATCTTCCTGTTTTTCTGTTAGTTTTATTTCTATATTTAAGTCTAGTTCATTTCCTGTTGTTTCTTTTTGTTTCTTTGTAATACTTCATAATTTTTTCCATAAAAAAATACCTACCTTTCAAATATTCTCTTGACTACTTGAAAAAATAGGTATTCTATGTTAAAATATACATAGAATTACTTCTTCAAGTAGTTCTCGTGTTGAGATAATCTGTGGTTCGCCAAAACTTAGCAGGTTATCTCTTTTTACTTTTTTTTAAATTGCTATGCTTTTCTTCAATACACTCTCTTACTACTTCAGAACGTGTATTATTTTCAATCTTACAACATTCATCAAGTTTATTTAATGTATCTTTATTCATTCTAACCCTTAACATATAATCTTTTGAATTATCTGATATAGGTCTTCCTCTTTTAGCAACCATATTTTACACCTCACTTTCTTGTTGCTACATTTATTATATAATGTTGCTACAAGAATGTCAAGTGTTTTTTTAAAATAAGTAAAATTTTTTTCACCATGCCCGTTTTGGCTGTATTTTTATATGTTTTTCAATGTACTATTTTATTTTTTCTTTTATATCTCCATATCACACCTACACTTTCTCTATTAATTGCCTTTTAAATTTTTAAATATATGTGCAATTACATCTACTGTCCATCCATCGCCAATAACATTAGCAGACTGATTTTTAGTAAGCATTTTAGTGTATCCAATTGGCAATGTTTGTCCTTGTTCCAATTCTTCTGTCGTTAAAAATCTACAAAAATCTTCAAATTCAATCAATCCTGCATTTTTCCATCTATCTTGCCTACAAGTTATACAATTTATTTTATTTGTGTGGGTTACATTTGGACAATTTCCATTTATACCATTACCCCACATTTTTATTCTTGAAGGTGTTTTATTAACTTTAAATTCTTTACATTTTTCATAATCTTTACATATATAATCTTGAAAACTAATTTTCTTATCTTCTGGAATTGTTACACCTGGAATATTTGTCCAATAATATCTATTACGATTTTGATAACTTACTAAATTTGAATTTATCTTAATTGGCTCTACACCTAAAATGTTACTAATTAAATTTTTATCACTTTCTTTCATATTAGCGACATTTTCTAATAAAAAATACTTTGGCTGTACCTGTTTCAATATTCTTACATATTCATAAAATAAACTACTTTTCTTACCATTTAATCCTTCTTGATTTCCGTTATTTATAACATTCGCAATTGATAAGTCTTGACAAGGACTTCCACCAATTAGCAAATCAATTTTGTCTAGTTTAGTCAAATCTAATTGTGTTACACTTCCTAATTGAATTGTATTAGGAAAATTTACTTGTGTACATTTAATTGCTATTTTCTTTATTTCACTTGCATAATATTTGTCAACCTTGATTCCTGCTCTTTTAAGTGCAATTTGTCCACAACTTATTCCGTCAAATAAACTTAATATATTCAACCTTATTCCTCTAAATTTTATCTCTCTCATTTTATTCCTCCAATATATCTAATAATTCTCCTGCCAAATCTACACAATCTGGGCAAAAATCTAAAAATTCCCTTTTTACTTCCTTTAATTTATCTATTGCTTTATTTCTTTTTGTAGCAATTTCTTTCATATACTCACTCATTTTATAAGTTTCATCTTCTAGATCATTTATCTTATTCTCTTTTTCTTCTAGTAATTGTAATACTGTTTGTAATGCTTCTTTATCTTTCCTAAAAATATTATCTTCATTTTTATCTTCAGGTGCTATAAAACTATTTCTATCATCAATTAAACTTTCTATTTGTTCTTTTACCTCTTTTTCACTCATTTGTATCACCTAACTTTTCTAACTTTCTTCTTAATCTTTTAGTTATAGTTCTATCTTTTTTCTTATGCCAAAAATCTTCTCCCCATAGATTAAGCATTTTTTGATACAGACTATTCTTTACTATTCTTCTCCTATGCACTTTATCTTTATATGTTCTACTCATTCCAACCAAGTTCCTTTACCTTTTCATTTATTGCTTGTAATTCTTGCATTGTAAAATCTAAAATATCAGCACTATCATCTTCATTAAATTTGCAAAATGTTTTATTAAATGTATCAAATTGAATGCAATTACATTTATCGCTATTCCTGTATAATTCCACTTCTTTATAATGGTGTTTTTCATCATATCCTAATTCTTCAAACATCCTATAAGCTTTACTCGTATTCTCATTTTTTGCTTTATCATATTCTTTTATTATTCTCTCATCATACATCTTCATCACTTTCCTTTAATTTATTTACATATTCTTTAATATTTGGTATTGCCTGTTTTTTTATTATTCTAGAAATATCTTTTATTATTTGTTCCTTTTCTTCTTCTATAATATCATCTGCTAGAATATCTAACTTTTTAAAAATATTTCTATAATCTTCTACACTTGGTTTTTCTATTTCTATTGTGTTTAAAAACTTACATATTCGCATTGGAGTTATATACTTATCTAAAAATGCGTATGGACTTTTTGTATTTGAATTTTTTATAGTTTTTACTTCTTGAAAACTATCTCCTACTATTTTTATTCTTTTTTCTCCATCTAGAGTTTTAATAACCACACCTTCTCTAATACAATCTGTATTTCTTAAATTTGATTTTTGGTTATCTACATACATTTGCTTTATAGATTCATAATCATTTAAAATTCCATTTGCTAACTCTGGTACAGTTTCAAAACCTATTTTATTAGCTATATATTTCATTTCCTCTATACCAGCAAATACTCTTGTAAAATCTTCATCTTCTGTTGGCTTTTTTTCTATTTCTCTTACTAAATCAAAAACATAATATGGTTCTATTTTTCCTTGTTTTGCTAAAGAATTATAATTTATTTTTCCTTGCCCTAACCATTCTCCATACAATACATACCCATTAGACAAATATTCTAAAATCTTTTTTTCTTTTGATCTTATATATTTTACAAATCCACCTAATCCATCTTCTCCTGTTAATTCTTGTGTTCTACTAAATAATCTTATTTTTCCATTATCGTTATAAATAGCTGTATTACTTCCATCTATTTTTTCTTGTATAACTACTTTTTCACCTTTTTCTATTTTTATTTTTGCATTATCTGGTCTTTTTATCTTACAATACATTTTCATTTTTACACCTCTTCTATTTCTACTATTACTTTTGCTTCATTTGCATAATAGAATCTATCTTCAAATCCACTTACATAATTTCTATTATCATCTTTCATTTTCCCTGATTTTACTAAACTATCTAATATAAATTTCTTTGCAAAACATATATTATCTAAATCTCTACGTTTGTTACTTTCAAACCAATTAAAAGTTATTTGTACTGCTTTTTCTAATCTTGGTAATTTATTTATAAATATTGCTATATCATTTTCCACTTTTTTCTTCATATTTGCTCCTGCATATCTATTTTTCCTACATTCATTTATATATTCATTTAAGCTTGGTAATTTTAGTGGTATAATTACTTTATATATTCCCATAGATAACCTCCACAATATTTTCTTTCTCTTTTACAGCAATTAACAATATGACTACTTTGTAGTTTTAATTTTTCAGCAGCAGCTTTTATACTATTCCATTCCTTTATAAAATTTCCATTCATATCATATTGTCTTACTTTTCTTTCGTGGTTATTTAATTTCTTTTTATAGGCATGTATAACATTTTCTTTTTGAGTACACCACTCAAGATTTTCAACTCTATTATCATTTCTAATACCATTCACATGATTTATATATGGCTTATTTTCATTCTACTGTATAAGCTCCTACTTCCTTTATTGCCATTTTGTATACTTCATTTACCTTTAAGTTCATTTTTTCTGCTAGTTTTCCTATAAGTACCCAACAATATGCGTTTGCATCTAAACTACGTTTATTTCTGTGTTTCTTTACTTCTATATCAAGAAAACCTACATTTTCTATTTCTTCTAAACTTGTTATACTTGTATCTATTAAAAATGTTAGTTTCTTTTTATTTGTTTTATAGTCTATATTTACATCTGCAAGTTTACCTTGTAATTTCATATTATTTATACCTCTTCTAAATTTTCTTTTACTTCTTCCTCATATTCTTCGGTTTGTAAGTATGTTTCTAATTCTTCTATTTTTTTTAATAATTCTTCCTTATCTTTTTCATTTTTATCTAAGACTTCTATTTCTAAATTTTTATTATTAGTTGCTCTCGCAAATGTTAAATATAAATCAGGTAACATTTTATATTTCATTTCCTGTCTATAATCGTATTTTATACTATATACTTTTTCTGTATTATCTACATAAGCATCTATATATGCTTCTCTTATATTTTCATTTTCAATATTATTATTATCTAAAAATTCTTCTGCTATTTGTGTTAGTTTTTTTCTTTCTTCATCTCCCATAATATCAAGCCTATAATATTCATCTGTTCCACATATATAAAAATCTTTTTCAATTTCTTCTATTGCATATAGTATCTTTGTATTAATAGATTTCTTTAAAATATTAATGTTATCTATTTCCAAATTATAATCTACTTCTTTTGTTATACTTCTATTCCAAGAACTACTATTATTATCAGTAAGTTTTATTTCAAAAGTTATTCTGTTTTTGTAAATATAAATATATTTTAATCTTAAAGTAACTACAAACTTTTTATATACAAATAAAGTCCATTCCTTTTCCCATAATTTTTGGTCTAAATAGTTTTTTATTATAAAACTATAATCTATATCATATACTTTTAATATCATTTTATTTTCCATATTCTTTCTCTCCCCTTTATAATACAGGCACTTCTATATCTATTTTGCTATGTATAAAAGTGCCTTTTTATTATTTAATTATTTCAAAACTTTTCTTTACTATTTCTTTTACATTATAAGCTATTACTTTGACATAACAATCTTCATAACTCATACTTTCACTTTTTAACATTCCTACTTCTTCTACTGCTAAAAAGCCTAAACTTTCATTATCTTTAAAAAATTCATATACATTTGTTTCTACTGTAAACCATCTATGTTCTTCATTACTTAAAGTTTCTTTATGTTCAAAATTTATTTCATTTTCTTGTAATTGTTCATATTCCTCATCTAGTACATTATCCAAAGTACCATATTTGTATTCATCTTTATTTTTATTTATTAATTCTTTTATATCATTTATATTATTTATCATTTTTTATTCCCCCTATTATTTAATTTCCTTCTCATTTGGAAATTTACCCTTTTTAATACAATCTGTTAAATAATCTAATTTTGGTAAATATTCATCTTTAATAAATTTTTCATCATATTCAATTTTTATTTTTTGTATTCTTTCTTTATCAATTTCATTAAAGAAATTTTTGTAATCTTTTTCTACAAGTCCATATGCAACTATATATAAATCAAATATTTTACTTGCATACATCTCTACTTGTGCTTGTCTCCAATATTGTTTTGTTACTTTAAATTCCTTTTCAAATTTATGTGTCTTTACTTCATAGATACATTTGTCTGTATTACCATCTAAGTTTACTCTTAATCTGTCTATTATAATTTGTTTATCTTTTTGTAAGTTATCTATGTTTAAACTATCTAGTATTTTATGTTCGTAATTATTACCTGCTTTCATTGATTCATTTGAAAAATCACTTGTACTAAACCCTAATTTTACTAACCACCATTTTTCAAAACTTTTTGTATTCCAATTTCCAACTATATAGCTTGTATCACTTGCGCCAAAATAAAAACTTCTATCTTTGCTACTAATCATCAGCTTTCATCTCTTGTATTCTTTTTTCAAGTCTGTCTAAAGTTTTAAAGTACGTAAAATATGTTCTTAATTCTTCTTCACTTATTTTTAAGTTTTTAGCTATATTAGCTATTGTTATTCCTTCTTTATTTTTTTGTGTTAATAATACTTCAAACCTTTCTTTAATTTTAAATATATTGTGTTTATTTAGATCATCTTCCCAATTATCTTTTTCATTTTTAAATTCTTCTTTTAACCATAAGTCAAATCCTAATCCTGTTCTTAATGCTACACCTTTAACAAATAGTCTTGTTTGACAATTCCACAATCTTTGTTGTGTCATAGAATTATCTTTTACAGGATTACTACCATTTGTTACAGGTCCTCTTTGTGTAAATTCTAAATCATCAATTACGACTTTTACTGCCGTTTCATATACCCTATTTGTTATACCATTTTTATCCGTAAATACTTGTTCTGTCATATAAAGGCTACTTCCTGTTATTTCATTTTCTATAGGTTCAAAATATACTTTTTCTGCTCCATTTTCATGTAATAAATCAACTACTTTTGCCCAATTTAAATAATCAGCTCCATCTCTCTTTTCAGTCCATTTACTCACATCTACTTTTCTTAAATCTTCATAACTTTTTAACATATCTATTCCTCCTCATTATTTTCCATATATTTTTATATATTTATCTTTGGCTAATTCATATTTTTCTGATAATTCACTTTTTAAATCATCTAGTCCATCTTTTATGTCTTTTAAATCATTATAATTTACTATTTCTTTTATAGCTAATTCTATAAAATCTATTGCATCACATATTGCGTTTAGTTTTTCTTCCATTTTGATTCCCCCCTAAATATTATCGTAAAAGCTTTCTATATACTCTTTACTATAAGTTCTTTTAGTGTGTGCCATGTTACTTAAATAACCTATGTAATCTTGTCCAAATTCTGCTATTTTTGGCATATATTTATTCTCTTGTATTATTCTTTCACACATCTTTTTAAACTTATCTATACTCATATTTTTTACTTTTTCATAATACATTTTTGTTATTTTTTTATTTTCATAAGTCTTATCTTTAAAGTAATCGCATAATTCTTTAAACTCGTAGTAAAACTCCCATTCATTCATATATCTACTCCTTACCATTAGCCCAATCACTTACCCAGTCAGGTATATCATTATTATTGCTTCCTTTAGTAACCTCGTTCAAATAACTTTCAAATTTATTTCCAAATAAAGTTTCAGGTCGTAAATATTTACACATCTTTGCATCTTTTAACCAAGTATCACATTTTTTATTAATAACAACTTTGAAGTCGTCGAGATTAAATCCCTCATTCAATCGTGCATTAATCTTTTCTTGTGTTCCTTTGGTTGTAGATTTATAATTTGTACCTGCTTTTTCATTCAAGTAGTCGACTATATTTTCATAAGTTTCTTTTCTGCTTTCTTTTTTATTTTCTTTATTAAGTTTTTGTTTAGGTTTTTGTTTATCTATATCATCAGTGTTGGTATCAGTGTTAGTATCAGGATTGGTATCAGCATTAGTATCAGTGTTAGTATCATTTTCAACCTTACATTTTGATACCTTAATTATTTTATATTTTGTTATTTGACCTTTTTTAGTAGCTTGTTGAAAATCTATTAAATTATATTGTTTTAACTCATTTCTAGCTTTTTTTAATGTATTCTCACTTATTCCTAATAAACCACATAAACTTATATTTGTTCTCTGGAACCATTCAATCCAACTACATTTATTGTTTATCATTAATAATGTATGATAAAGCAATTGTGCGTTATTTGATATATAGTTGCACTGTAACAAATCATAAAAGTGATTTAATTGCTCAATATAATTCATATCAACCCTCTTTTCTGTTATGTTTTCTTTAAAAAGAAATAACAAGTCGCCATTTTGTTATATTGTGTTGTATTTATATTGCCCTTTAATTTTCTGCAGAAATAACCTGTTATTTTTCTCTTATCATTTCTTTCTTCCATACCATAATCACAATTTTCGCATTTCATTTTGTAACCATAATCTACTTTTCCCTGTACAATATGCTTTACTTTATCTTCTTGTTTTAATTTATATACTGCTATACTTTTACCAGTTACTTTATCAGTTCTTTTACCTATTATTTCTACTTTTCCTTGCCCTTCCAACTCAGTCATTCTTGGCGCTACTTGATTTCTTTCTAAGTTTTCAATTTGCATTATTTCTCTTACTGTAAGTCCCTCAGGGTACCTTTTAAGCAAGTTTAAGAACTGTGTGTATCTTTTCTTCTTATCTACACTTAAGTGGCTCTCTTGCCTTGTTTCTCTTGTTATAGTATTCATATTACACCTCTTTATACCTCTTTACATTTCTTATTATTTGTGGTATAATTCTTATGTAATGTTTAAACAATCGCATTACTTTTCTTGGTTTTATCTATGCCCGTAGATAAACCATTTTTTATTTTCCACAAAAATTCTTGTTTTTCATATTCTTCATTTTGATTTCTAAAAGATTTCCTTAATTCCCATATTTGCTGTTTAAAACTCTTTTTATTTCGTTTTCTCATACTTATCATACCTCTTCTATTTTTGTTGTATTTTTTAGATATTCTCTATACTCTTGTATATCTTCTCTTGCTATATCATACTGCCCTTTTATAATAGCTGTTTCTAGATCATCAAAGAATTTTAATAAATCTAACCTTAGTTCTTTCTCTTGCACTTACATTACCTCCTCGCTACAATATCTACAGTATTTATCTTTTT
Source organism: uncultured Clostridium sp. (assembly GCA_947361355.1). Classification (GTDB taxonomy): domain Bacteria; phylum Bacillota; class Clostridia; order TANB77; family CAG-465; genus CAG-465. The sequence goes on along the minus strand of CANAIR010000002.1, from coordinate 9,668 downwards.
TATCTATTGTCTTCTTGCAACTTTTACATCTTATTTTTTCTACGTCCTTTTCTAAAATTATCTTATTTCCTTTTGTATTTATAATAAGTGTATCTTGTTCTCTTATTGCAAAATTTTTTCTAATTTCTTTTGGTATTACTACTCTGCCTAAATCATCTACTTTTCTAAACATCTTATTTACACCTACTTTCTCTATTTACTTGTGCTTGTATCTTTGCACTTGCTATGTCTTTTTCGTTTGTATTACTGGGCTTGTCTAAATATGCTATAAAAATAAACATTGCAACTAGCAAACTTAATGTTAAAATTTTCTTTAGTTTATTCATTTCCTATTCCTCCTTTTTATCTATATATTTGTAATACATTTCTTCACAAAATGTTCCTAAATTTTGATATATTATATCTCTTTCTTGTTCTGTTATATTTGCTTCTATTTCTTTTATATTTTCTTTCCAAGACATTTTTCATCACCTTTTTACATATATATGCTCCTTTCTTCTTTTATTTACAAAATAATTTATTTCCTTTATTTTCCACCTCATCTATGCTATAATATTATCTAAGGTGGTGATTAAATTGAAAATGTATAATAATTATTTTGTATGTCCTTTTTGTAATGCATCTGTACCTTTAAAACATGATACTAACCTTAGTAAATCTCTCTATTTCAATATGAATATTGCTCATTTTGAAGATGACAACGATTCTAGGAACTCATATATATTCGAAATAAATATGAATTATTGTCCTGTCTGTAGAAAAACTAGTTTCTTTGCACAAGGAAACAAATCATTATCAGAAATAAATATAAATATGTACCCTTTATCATCTGCTAAGCAGTTACCAAAATATATTCCTAATGCAATCCGTAATGATTATGAAGAAGCTTGTTCTATTTTATTTCTAAGTCCAAAAGCTTCAGCAACTTTATCACGTCGTTGTCTTCAAGGCATGATTAGAGATTTTTGGGGAATTTCTAAATCAACTCTATTTGAAGAAATTGCTAATTTGAAAGATAAAGTACCATTATCACAATGGAAGGCAATTGATTCTATACGTTCTATTGGAAATATAGGCGCCCATATGCAAAAAGATATAAATTTTATTATTGAAGTAGATCCAAATGAAGCTCAACAATTAATTTCTCTAATAGAACTACTTTTTGATAAGTGGTACGTTTCTCGACATGATGAAGAAGAATTACTAAATAAAGTTACTTCTATTGCTAATTCTAAAAAAATTATTAAATAACTTCTTCATCTTTTAATGTATCATGTTTTGCTAATAATCTTCCTTTTAAATCCCAGTATTGATATATTAATCTTGCTGGGTCTTCTTTTGTACCATTTCCTATAGCACTTTCAGTAACTATTACTTTTATTACCTTTGCTTTATCTGTACCTCTCGGATAATTTATTTTACTTTTCATCTTCTCACCTCCTTTTATATCGTTTTAATTACTTTTGTAATCGTTACTAATAAAAAAAATATCATCAAATTTACATTTTAGTGCTTTACATATATTTATTGCGTTTTCAGGACTTGGATTTCTTTCACCTTTGGCAATTAAACTTATTTGAGTTTGAGAACATTTTGCTTCTTTTGCTAATTTTCTATAAGAAAATCCTGCTTTCACAATATAATCAATAAATATATCTTTATCTTTTACTAGCACTGTTCTATTTGCCATACATCTCACCTCCTTTGATGACTTTTGTAATTATTATATCACACAGATTACAATTGTCAATACTTTTTTTAAAAAAAACAAAAAAATGTTTACATTTGTAATTGTATGTGATATACTTATGTCACAAGGAGGTTAAACAATGTCACTAACTAACGAAGAACTAGGTACTATTTTAAAAGAATTAAGAGAACGATTAAATTATAGTACGTATGATGTAAATAATTTAGCAGATATTTCACAAAGTTATTTATCACTTATGGAAAATGGAAAAAGAAAACCTAGTGCTATTATATTAAAAAAATTAGCTAAAGTATATAATGTTGATTATTTAGATTTATACGAAAAGGCTGGCTATATAGATTTAATAGAAGATATAAAGAAACCAAAAATCAAAACAGTAAAAATACCCGTTCTAGGATATGTAAGAGCAGGAATACCGATTGAGGCTGTTGAAGAAATAATTGGAGAGGAAGAAATACCTGAAGAATGGCTAAAAGGTGGAAATGAGTATTTTGGGCTTACTATAAAAGGTGATAGCATGTTTCCATTTTTTATAGAAGGTGATACTATAATAGTAAAGAAGCAAAACACTTGCGAAAATGGAGAAATAGCAGTTGTCTTAGTAAATGGAAATGATGCAACAGTAAAAGAAGTAAAGAAAAATGAAGATGGTATATCATTGATACCATATAATCGTATGTATCCACCGATGAACTATACAAATGAAGATATAACTAATATGCCAATCACAATAGTTGGTATTTTCCAAAGATTAATTAGAGATAAAAAGTAGTATGAAAGGAAGGTGAATTTATTGAATAGCGAATTAATGAAAAGCGAATTAAATTTTGAAAATATAAAACATATTGATGAAAATGGTAATGAATTTTGGTATGCTAGAGAGTTAATGCAGACTTTAAATTATAAGTCTTGGAGATACTTTGAAGATGTTATCAAAAAAGCTAATATATCTTGTGAAAATAGTAATATAACTGTATCTGACCATTTTGTTGTTGTCAACAAAATCGTAGAAGCTGGTGCAACAACAAAACCAATTAAAGATTATAAACTAACAAGATATGCTTGTTATTTAATAGCACAAAATGCTAATCCTAGGTTAAAAGCTGTCGCATTAGCGCAAACATACTTTGCAGTTCAAACAAGAAAACAAGAATTAACAGAACAAGAATATAAAAATTTACCAGAAGATCAAAGAAGATTATATACTAGACAAAATGTAAAAGATAAAAATAAATATCTCTTTGACACAGCAAAAGAAGCTGGTGTAAAAAACTATGGAAAGTTTAACAATTATGGTTATCGTGGTTTATACAATGGTGAAACTGCTAAAGATATAGCTAATAGAAAAAAATTATCAGAAAAGGATGACATTTTAGATTTCATGGGGAGTGAAGAACTCGGTGCTAATCTTTTTAGAATTACACAAACTGATGCTATATTGAAAAAACAAAATATTAATAATGAAAATGATGCATGTAACACACACCATAAAGTTGGACAAGCAGTAAGACAAACTATACAAAGATTAGGTGGTACAATGCCAGAGGAATTACCTACACCTAAAAAAGGAATACCACAATTAGAAAAAGAAAGAAAACAACAATTAAAGTTAGTAAATTCAAAATATAAAAAATCAAAATAATTTTATGTAAATTAACAAAAATATGTATATTTTACTTGACATCATGCATAATATGTATTATAATAGTATTATAAAGTCCTTTACGGACAATAAATAAGACAATGCTCTTTACGAGCAATACTATTATGATGTTTTGTAGAAATACAAAACATCTTTTTTTATATAAAAAAAGATAATGTACTCGCGACCAAACTTTGTACATTATCTACACATACAAAATACAAATATAAATATACTTGTATTAGAATAGATATATTTTACCATATTTTCTATTCTTTTACAAGTTGTGAAAGGAGAAAAATGAAGAAAAAAGCCAAATATGGAAGACAATCTATTGACAAAAAAGACAGTATTAGCATAGAAACACAACTTAATTTTTGTGAAAATATATGCAAACTAAATAATTGGGATTCAGTTGAGTATTTTGACAAAGGATATTCTGGTAGTGACTTAGATAGACCAGCGTTCCAAAAATTGATAAATGACATCAAAATGGGCTTAATTGATACTGTTATATGCTATAGATTAGATAGAATTAGTAGAAGTCTTGTAGACTTTGCTAATTTATTAGAATTTTTTAGAAAATATAATGTAGAATTTATATCTGTAACAGAAAACTTTGATACTTCTACACCAATTGGACGTGCTATGATTAATATAATTATGGTATTTGCGCAGTTAGAAAGAGAAACTATACAATTACGTATAAAAGACAATTATTTTGCTAGAGCAAAAAATGGTTCTTTTGTTGGTGGAGGTGTTCCATACGGATTTCTTAATAAAAAAATTCCGATAAATGGCAAAATGGTATCTGTATTGGAACATGACTTAGAAAAAATAGAAAATGTAAAAAAAATATATAAGATGTACATACAAAATAAAACTATAAGAAGTATTGCAAGGGAATTTTCTTTAAAAGAAAACAATTTAATAACAGACAAGTTTATAAGAAAAATTCTAACAAATCCGATTTATGTTAAAGCAGATACTTCTATATATTACTATTATAAACAAGAAGGTTATAAAATATATAACAAGCCAGAAGAATTTAACGGGAAAAATGGAATTACTATATATGGTAAAGAAAAAGGAAAAAAACATAGAACTATTACAGAAAAAGAAGAACAACTTATTGTATTAGTAAAAAATGATCCGATTATAGAATCAAAAGACTTCTTATATGTGCAGGAGAAATTAAAAATGAATAAAAAAACTACAACAGCAAAAAAGCAAGGTAAATATACTTGGTTAACTGGAATTTTAAAATGTAAGGATTGTAAATGCAGTGTTGGTGCCAAAGTTACAAAAGGTTATAAATACTTAATGTGTTCTAAACACAGATTATATAATGCCTGTACCAATACCACTTCTTATAAACTAGAAGAAGTAGAAAGTATAATTTATAGTAAAATTTGTTCTTACTTACTAGACTTAGATTTAGAAAAAATATCTAAAAAAGATGTAGATACAAAAGTAATAAACACTCTAAACAATTTAAATATAAAAAAAATAAATTTACAAACACAATTGGATAATTTAATTAATGCTATTGCAAATGGAACAGATTTAGATAATATTTTTGAAAGCAAAATTAAAGAAATAAATCAAAAATTAAAAGAAACAGAAAAAGAAATATATACTATAGAAAATAAAGTTAATAATAAAAATAATAATGTAAATATAGATTTATATAAAAAATCTATAGATTTATTTTTAAATAACTTTTACAAAATGAGTATAGAAGATAAACACAATTTAGTTAAAATTTTTGTAAAAGAAATTTATATAAACGATGATAATATAGAAATAATAAAAAACATATAACGCTTGATACACCTAGATTTTGAGATTTTGCCCTATTAAGTCTAGGTGTATTTACACCTGTATGCAGTACAGAGTTTATTGAATTTTCTAAAATGTACCCAGAATTTAAAAAAAGAAATTGTGAGTTACTTGGATTATCAATAGACAGTAATCCATCACATATTGCATGGTTAAACAGTATATATAATTCTACTGGCATAAAAGTTCCATTTCCAATAATTTCAGATCTAGACATGAAAATATCAAAAATGTATGGCATGATTGCTCCAAATGTTAGTAATACAAATACAATCAGAGCAGTTTTCATTATAGATCCTAATCAAATTATTAGAACAATACTTCAATATCCTAAAACTAACGGAAGAAATATAAGTGAAATACTAAGAATTATTGATGCACTTCAATTAACAGATAATGAAAATGTTTCTACACCAGCAAATTGGATACCTGGAAAATCTACTATTATTCCATCTCCATCAACATTTGATGAAGCCATACATAAAAGTGAAAACTCGTCTAACATTAACTGTATGGATTGGTACTTATGTTATAATAAAAGATATAATACATATTAATTAAAATTTAAGGAGTGATATTATGAATATGTGTATGAATGATTGTTGCAATACAAATAATTGTAATAATAATCGTAATAATGGTATATTTGGAAATAATTGCTGTATTTGGATTATTTTAATATTAGTTATATTTTTCTGTTGTTCAGGAAAAAATAGTTTTTGCTAACAAAAAGCCCCATTAGAAAATTTCTAATGGGTTTTTGTTATATTTTTTTCTTTTTCAACCACAAATTAATAGTTTATAAATTACAAATATTACATATAAATAAATAATAAAGATACATATTTCTTGTAATAAAATATAACGAATAACTTTTAACGCCTTATTCATATCAACACTCCTTTACAAATATGTGTATATAGCTATATATAAATATATAATAGCACATTATTTGTTAAACTAATGTTAATATTATTACCTAAATAGACAATATCCCTTTCCTCTTATATTAAATAAAACTCCACTTCCAGTACATTTTTTTAACTTTTTTCTTAGTTTAGCTATATGTACTCTAAGTACTGATGAAAATGGATCAAAAAATTCATCATATACATGTTCTAATAATTCTTCACTGGATATAATAGCAGGATGTTTTACTGCCAAATATTCTAAAATGTCAAATTCTTTAGGAGTTAATTCTATTCTTTTTTTATTGACATACACATTTCTAGTAATAGGATTTAGTTGTATATTTTTTATTTCAATTATTGGATTTCCTCTACCATTAAATCTTCTTAAAACAGCTTGTATCCTTGCCTCTAATACTTCATACTCAAATGGCTTTACAATATAATCATCAGCTCCACAATTTAAAATATTATATATGTCTTTTGAAGAATTATTTGCTGTAATTATTATTATAGGTGTTTGAACTCCCTCTTTTCTTAAATATTTTAATATTTCCTCACCACTTTTATCTGGTAAGACTAAATCTAATAGTATCAAATCATAATCATTAACAAAAGCTTTTTCTTCGCCTTCTATTCCATTATCTGCTGTATCAACACAAAGACCTTTTACGGTTAAAATATCCTTCATACAACACAATATATTTTCATTATCTTCTACAATTAATAAACGCATAAAATATTTACCCAACCTCTCTAAAAAACAATTGAAAATATTATATCAAAATACATGTTAATTCTATGTTAAAGTTAAAAATACTTTTAAATAAAATAATTTTATTTAAAAGTATATATAATAACTACATTCAAATTCCTCTAAAGGTTTTAAATGCACTATATTTTCTTTATTAAAAAAATCTGAATCTATATCTTTTTTATCAGATACTGAAAAAGATGGTCCTAAACATATAAAAGGAGCATTTCTCTTTGACCAAATAGAAAGGTATGGAAAATCGTTAAATCCCATTGATAAAATTTCTCTATTGTCTTCTTTACATTTTAAATAAATTTTCTTTGAAGTAATATTTTCTAATATTATAACTCCAAAATCAAATGTATTTTCTCCCAAAAAAATATATTTATCATCTATTATTAAATTATCATTTATTACTGAATTTTTATCTAAAATTAATCCCCTTTGTTCTCTTAAGATTTTTATGTTTTTCTCATCATTTTCAAATTCAATATAATAATTACCACTTGCTACATCACATATAAATGCTGGTTTTGAACCTATACCAAACGAAATTTCTCTTCTTTCTTTATTAACAACCTTATATTTACTAATAAGTTTTCTACCGATCACCTCATAAGTAACATATAATTCAAATTTAAAAGGATATTGTTTCTTTGTAACAGAACTATTTTTCAATACATATCTATGAGATATTTTTGTTTTTTCTATTAATTCAAACTCTAAATCTCTTGCAAAACCATTTTGTGGTATTATATATTCTTTTTTATTTATTAACGTACTATTGTTTTTTAACTTTCCTACAATAGGAAATAAAACAGGAAAATGTCTTTTCCAATATATCTCACCTAAATTATCAAGCACCTTTACTCCCTGATGTATCTTTTCTACGCCATTTAATTTTACACTAATTAATTCTGCTCCTACGTTTGTACTTTCTATTTCTAATTCCATAATTCACCTACATATATTATATTCCATCTAAATTAAAATTTGGTACATACATATCTTCATTCTTTTCTATATTTTGTACATACCCATTAAAAAATCCTAAACTGTACATATAATTTTCAACAATTTTTAATTCTTTAGTAGTTATTTTTCTATTTATACTCTCATACATATATGATTTATTAGTTGGAAAATATTGAGCCATCAAACTTATATACGAATCTACGCCTATATTATCCTTAATCCAATAAAGTATTTTCTTAGAATCTCTTGTACAATTTGGAAGGATCATATGTCTTATAATGATACCATTTGTAATCATACCATTTTCATTAAAAACAGGTTTTCCAACTTGTTTATACATCTCTAATATAGCTAAACTAGAAAAATCAAAATAATTTTTAACTTTAGAATATCTAAAAGCAATTTCATTATCAAAATATTTCATATCTGGTAAATATACATCTATTAATCCATCCAAAAGTTTTAAAGTATCTATATTTTCATAACCACTACTATTATATATTATTGGTATAGTTAAATCCATGTCTTTAGCCAATATAATTGCTTCTTTAATTTGTAAAGCATATATAGTTGGTGTAACTAAATTTATATTGTATGCCCCCTGATGCTGTAATTTAACCATAATATTTGCTAATTTTTCAATTGTTATTTCTTTTCCAAAGCCTTCTTGACTTATTTTATAATTTTGGCAAAAAACACAATTTAAATTGCAATTTGAAAAAAATATAGTCCCAGAACCAGGAAAATTTCCATTTGTTTTTCCACATTTTCCACATCCACTTATACAAGGTTCCTCAAAATAATACATTGCAACTTTTGCCACTTTAACTAAGCTACCAGCACCACATATCCCTTTATTTTCAAGTTCTCTATTTACTTTACACATATGTGGACATATTGTACACTTATCTAATTTAACTTCCATAATTTTCCCTACCAGTATTGCTATTATATAACAGTTAACACAAAATTTCAATAATATTATTAATTTTAATTTTAGATTTGACAGCCAATATAATATAAAAAGTAATAACTCTCTAATTGAAAAAGTTATTACTTTGATATTTTTTACATATTACAACTACTTAATATATAATTGAACTCTACCGCCTAAATTTGAATCTTTAGAATTAACATTAACAAAAATACCTCTATGTGATACAGGATAACTATATCCATTATTTCTAAATGCTCCACCCCTATATATATGACCTTTATTAGTATCGACAGCTTGCCCATTATATGCTTCCATTGTCCACTCCCAAACATTTCCGACAAAATCATATATATTATTTAATGAATATTCTAACTTATCACCTGTTAACGACATACTTCCTGTTTCAAGATTTCCAAATCCTGTACTATCTTTATCTATATTTTTATATTCATCCTTTGTTTTTAAAAACCTAATTGTTTCATCCCATGCCACTCCATATATTAAAGTTGATATCACTTTGCCTTTTCTTATCTCTTCTCTATTAGGATACATGCTTCTTGCTACTGACACTATTCCACCGCTTAAATTTTTCATATCTGTTGCCCAACTTATATTAACCCATGGAGATTTCCCTTTTTTACTTTGAGGTCTTTCAGAACCATTTTCTGATTTACTCATTTCATATCTTCCTATATAAAATCCCTTATACTCCTCAACACTTTTTACCATATTTTCATATTCTTGTTTTTCACTCTCGCTTGCATCACTATATGGCTCTTCGCATTTTGTAATATCTATATATTGAATATCTGCGGTTTGTACTTTCCCTTCGAAATAACCTGCCTCTCTTACAAAAGTACTCATATCATCTACTGGTATCCATACAAATTGATTTCCTA
>CANAIR010000001.1 GCA_947361355.1 uncultured Clostridium sp. | reverse complement strand
TAAAATTCTATTTCAAATTCTTGATTAAGTCTTGTAATATAATCATCTAATTGTTCTTGATTTATATTAATACTTGCCCTAATTTCTTTTTCTTCTTCATTAACTTCAACAGGTACATAAACATCTGCTATTCCTAAAGCAAAAAATTTTGTTAATTGTTCAATATAACTACTTCTAAAATTTATTTTATCAATGTAAAATTCTCCGTTTTTTATTCTTTAATAGAGTGATTGATTCAATAAATTTTGAAATAAATTCTTGCTTTTCTTCTTTGGATTTTTTGTTCCATTCTTGTTTTAAAGTTTCATTTAATTTATTATCTTTTATTAACTTTTCTCTTTCAATATCTCTATCAGCCATTAATTGTTGTGGCGTAAATGATAAACTATTTGTGTTAAGTTTTTCATATTTTTTTGTTTCTAAAATGTTGATTTTTTCTTCAATCATTTTGTAATCTTCAGAGAAATCTTCCATTTCAACTATACCACTTAAATATGCTTTTTTTATTCTGTCTTTTTGCTTTTGTAATGTATCGATTTCTTGGTCTAGTTTTTCTGTTTTTGTTTCTTTTTTGTCAGCTAGTATTGGTAAAAAATATTTCTTTACTGCCATATCATATTCAATTAACTCAAGAATAAATCTTTGTAAACATTCTTCAATTTTATCTTCTCTGTAATATATCTTACAATGTTCGCAAGTATAATACATATATTTTTTCTTTGTTCCTCCAGAGCCTTTACATTTCATTATTCGATTACATTTAGGACATTTTAGTTTTTGAAAAAATATATAAACTCTATCTCTTGTATAACTTCTTTGATTTTTCTCTTTTTGGTATTGTGCTTCATTCCACATAGCACGACTTATAATTGGCTCTACAACATTCATATAAACTAAAGTATCTTTACTATTTGATTTTCCTTTTTCGTAATCTCCCATATATACTTTGTTATCAATCATTTTCATTATTGTTGTATCTCTCCAATGTTTCGGGTATAAAACTTTTTCTTTGTTCAATGTATTACTTATTTGTTGATAGCTTTTTCCTTCAAGATACATATTAAATATTCTAATAATTACATCTTTTGTAGTTTCATCTATTATAGTTTTTTTATTACTATCTTTTTTATAGCCTAATGGTACAATTCCAGGCAAATGCCCTGATTTTATAGCACCATTTAATCCAAATTTTGTTCTTTCTGACACTATTTCAATTTCTAACTGTGATAACACTGTTAGCATACGCACAAAAAATCTACCGATTAGCTGTGCTAGTATTTACATCATCTTTATCACATACCAAATATGTGTTATGCGTTTCTAATTGTGCTATAAGTTCTTCTAAATCACGAACTGAACGAGTTACTCTGTCTAACTTATAGGCTACAATATAATTGATTTTGCCACTTTTCATATCTGCTAACATTTCTTGAAATGCTGGTCTATCTTTAATATTTTTTGCTGATATTCCAGCATCTTCATAAATCTTAAATACTTCATATTCTTTGAATTTACAAAGTTGTAATAGTTTTTCCTTTTGTTCTCCTAAACTAAATCCGTTCTCTAACTTGATCCTCTGTACTAACTCTAATGTAAATTCCTGCGATTTTTCTTTCATTGTTCATTTTATAAATCTCTCCTTTCAATATTGAACGGAAAGGCACAAAAAAACTCTAAAATTAAAGTAGCCTTTCTATGTAGTCTTTTAACTGAGATAAAGGGTATTTATACCTTAAATCTCCCACATAAAAGTAATCACATTCATTAAAAAATAAAAATAACTTATCTTTAATGATTACTCTATGTGGTTCTACATACGCCAAGTTTGTATGTTCTATAATTCTTAAACAACCTTCTAATATCATTTCATGTTCAAGTTTTATAGCATTCAAACTGCAAGCCCATTCAATTTTAGAGAGCAATTCTCTTTTAATCTTGTTTTTCTTCTTTACAATACTAATCATACCACACCATCCTTCCTTTTTCAAGATAAAGGCGACAAAAAAAATCAACCTTTTACAGTTGATTTTTCAATACTTTCGTCTGGTGCGACGATTTTACTTAATGGAGCTTGAAGTCAGAGTCGAACTGACGACCTACGGTTTACAAGACCGTTGCTCTACCAACTGAGCTATTCAAGCGAGAATACATTATATAGTAATAAAATGGTGACCCGTACGAGAGTCGAACTCGTGACTCCGCCGTGAAAGGGCGATGTCTTAACCACTTGACCAACGGGCCCATTTTGTGGTGAGCCATCGCAGGTTCGAACTGCGGACAACTTGATTAAAAGTCAAGTGCTCTGCCAACTGAGCTAATGGCCCATACAATGTATTGCTTTATAATAATACTATATTTTTTTTTATTTGTCAACACTTTTTTAAAAAAAGATATCATTTTTATAAAAAAAGTATAAATTATTATGTATATTTAGTAATTTAATTATTTTTACTGTCGAAACTGGTCTAGTTTTATCATAAGTTGTCGTAATATTTAAAAAAAGTTGACTATTTTATAGAAAATGGTAAAATATAAGTAGGTGGTATAATTATGTTTTTTTTCTACGAGTTTTGTTCGGTAATTATTTATTTTTCTTATAAGCTGTATCTCCTTGTAAATAAAATTTTTATCCTTTCATATAATAATAGCAAATTAGCAGAATATATAAAAAAAGAAAATTTGCACAATACAGCTTGCAACTTTGTTGATACTAACATAAAAAAGTTTAATTCTAATACAATTTTAAATTTAATATCACCTATCAAATATAAGCAAGTATTTTTTATCTTGCTTATAACTTTTGAAATATTTACCTTAAATTTGGTTTTTAGATATAATATTTTTTTCTCTAACTTTATTCCTATAAAAGTATTTAATAAAAATTTTGATTTAGTATCTTTTTTTTATCCTAATTTTGAAATAGTAAGATATATTTTTTTAGTTATATATATGATATGTATATATGATATATTATATAACATATTTTCATCAAAAAAAATATTTAAATTATATTTATATATAAAAAATACAAAAAAAGAAAAGTTTAATTCTGCTGAGCTAATTGAAAGTGAATTGAAAGGTATTAGACTTGGAAAACGTAATGAAAAAATAGTTTATTTACCTTACTTGGGGTTATATCAAAATATATTGATAACTGGTAGTATAGGATCTGGAAAAACGAGTGCAGCAATTACTAATATTTTAGATGGTTTATTAAAAAACAATATGTCGGGATTAATTATAGATATAAAAGGTAATTTTGTTAATATAATTGAAAATGTTGCTAAAAAATATAATATGTTAGATAAAGTTGTAAAATTTACTTTGGATAGCGATATAAAATATAATCCACTAAATAGAGAAATTAGTGAAATTGAATTATCTAATATGCTGAAAAAAGTATTAATGTTGATTTCAAAAAATAATAACAGTGATTCGTTTTGGCTAGATAAAGTAGAAAGTTATTTAAGGGATTTTATAGTTTTAATAAAATCATATAATTCATTTGTAAGTTTTTATGAAATTCATAAATTAGTTACAGATAATAATTATTTGCAAGAAAAAATATCTTTAGTAAAGGAAAAAGTATTAAAAAATGAATTTAATGAATATGAACTTTTTAAAATAAATAATTGCATTAATAATATAAAAAAAGAGTATATAAATTTAGATGTAAGAACATTAAGTATTATTAAAGCAGAAATTACTAGAATTACTAGTGTGTTTGTAAGTGATTATAATTTGTATAAAAAATTTTGCTTTGATAGTGACAATATTGACTTTTTTGATAAAATTGTAGTTTTATCTATAGGCATAGGAGAAAATAAATTACTTACAAAAATTGTTTCTACATACTTTAAGTTAGACTTTCAAAAGCAAGTTTTATCTAAAAATTTAAGTTCTAATGATTTTTCAAAAAATACATTTTTTATTTGTGATGAGTTTCAAGAAATATGTAATGAAGAGGATGCCACATTTTTTTCAATATCGCGTGAGTATAAGTGTATTAATGTTATTAGCATGCAAAGTTATACTTCACTTATAAATACATTAAAAGATGAAAACGCAGCTAAAGTTATAATTCAAAATTTTGTTAATAAGATTTGGTTTAGAAATGATGATATTTATACAATTAATGAAATTATAAAGCAAGTTGGAAAGGAGGTTAAGCACTATAAAGTAAAAAATGTTTCTGAAAATGGTCAAAATACAAGATTTAGTTTTTTAAATAAAAGTTTTGTAGATTATAAAACTGGTATTTCAAAGGGGTATACTTATAATCAAGTATTAGATTATAAATTAGATGAAAAATATTTCACTACAAAGTTAAAAACGTTTGAAGCAATATGTATGTTATCAAATGGTAGTCATGTGGAATATGTGGATAAAATAGTTATGAAAAGATGGGAGTGTTGAAATGAAAAATATTTTTAATAAGATTAGTGACAATTTTGAAAATAAAAATTTTAAAAGATATGTAACAGTTATGATATTAATTTTTTGTATAGTTGCAATAGGTAGTAGTTATGTGTATGGAGCAACCGATCCGACTTTAGTTACAAAAATTAATTCAGCATTTAAGAAAATACTTGGGTATTTACAAAAAATAGCTACTCCAATTGCTGGTGTTACGATTGCAACGGGAGTACTTATGAGAAAATTAAGTTTTGGCGATGATGAAAGGATGATAAAAGGTAAAAAGGTAATTGTTAATGCTATAATAGGATATGCTATAATTATATCAATAGATTTAATTATAAAATTTATTGATGCTTTAATTTAATATGCAAGTGCAAGATATTTTAAATAATTTAAATATTATAGCAGAAAAATTATTTAAATCTGTTGAAAACCAAGTGTTTAAAACCTTAGATGAAATAGTGCTAGTAGGTCCTGATATATTAAAACAGGAACCTTTAAAAAATATATTTTTTGAAAATAAGCTAAATGGGTTGGTAGTTATAGCTAATTCCTTAATCCTACTTTTTTTTATTTATTATGTTTTATCAAATTTATTGTCAATGTATAATGGAAATAAGGTCCAAAATATGTATTCTTTTATCATAAGGATTATATTTGTTGCAATATTAGTAAATTCAAGCTATTATATTTGTGAGCAAATATTAAATATATTTGAATTATTTACTAATAGTATAGATCAATTTGCAAAAAGTATATCTGGAAAAGTAGTAAATTTTGAAAATTTAAAGGAAATAATAGTATCTATAAATGATTTTATGAACTCTGATTTATTAAGTTTAGATGGTATTATAAAAGGTATAATTTCATTTGGGGCAGTATCAGTTTTGATTAATTTTTCTATAAGATATGTAACAATTATTTTTTTGATAATAATTTCACCATTTGCTTTAGTTAGCATTGCAAGTGAATTAAGTATAGAATTTTTTAAAACTTGGTTGAAAATTTTTGTCACGAATCTTTTTATACAAATAATAGTAAAGTTAATAATTATTATACCAATTATGTATAAACATACTAATAATATAATGTATAAAATTATACTTGTAGGAACTATTTATTTAATATATAAAATTAATTATTTTACGAAGGAAATATTTGTTAAATTTTCATCACAAGTTAAAAATTTTAATTTTTTTAGTTAAATTGTAGGAGTAAAAAATATGTTAATTGAAAATGAAAAAGTACAGATTTATTCAAATTATAAGAGAAAAAATAAATGGTTAGGGATAATAGACTATAGGTCATTAGTAGTAATTATTATATATGTTTTTGTAGTAGTATCTATTTTACGTATTGTACCATTAAAATTAGAATATTTAATTTATGTATTTATATTTTTAGTTATTCCTGTAATATCTATTTTATTAATAAATTTAGGAAATGATAGTGCAATTGATATGCTTTTAATTATGTTGAAGTTTACTTTTAATAATGCTATTTTTGTAAAAAGAGAGTATGTAGTTAATTTAAAAAATCAAATGTATGTAAAAAAACTATTATAGAATCTAAAATTAATTTTCTAGATTCTAAATTTTATTATTTATATATTTTAAAGAATATTTTCAATTTTTAATGCTATTGTTGTAAAAACTATATTAAAATGATATAATTTATAATCATAGATTATAGGAGAGTCTTTTATGAAATTTGTAAAAAAAAGCAAAATGGAACTAAGTGATATTCTTGTACCAGACTTATTTATATTAAATTATATGATTTCGTTAGAAGCAGTAGATATTAAAGTGTATTTATACATGCTATTTTTAAATAAAAATCAGACTGAAATGGATAATGCTACATTTGCTAAGAAACTATGTATTACTGAAAATGAACTAAGTTTTAGTTTGGATAGATTGCAAACTGAAGAACTAATTGTTAAGACATCACAAGGATTTAATATAGTAGATTTAAAAGAAATAGAAGTAAATAAGTCATATATACCTAAAATGGAACCAAAAATCAATCGTGTACAAACAGAACTTGAAAGAAAAAGAATTGCGGCAGCAGAGGCTATAAATGAATCTTTTTTTCAAGGAATTATGTCACTTGGTTGGTATACAGATATAGGAACGTTATTTAAGAACTACTCATTTTCTGAGGAAGTTATGATAGCACTTTTTCATTATTGTCAAGAAAGAAAAGCTTTAAATAAAAAATATGTATATGCTGTGGCAGAAAATTGGTATAATGGTGGAGTGAAAACTTTTGAACAATTAGAAGAATTTTTGGAAAGCTATGATGTAATTCAAAAGATAAAACAAAAGATTGTAAAATCTTTAAGACTTAATAGAAATATAACTAAATATGAAGAACAATACATAAATTCGTGGATTAAAGATTTTGGCTATGATTTTGCAATTATTGAAGAAGCACTTAAAAGAACAGTTACAGTTGCTAACCCAACTATTAGTTATATTAATGGAATACTTAATAACTGGCATAAAAAAGGTATTAAAAATGTCGAAGACTTAAAAAAATTGGAATGTGATGAAAACAAAAACGTTAATAGAAGTAATTCTAGAAGTAGTGCAAAAGAAATTCAAAATTCAAAGTTTAAAAACTATGAGCAAAGAAAATATAATGATTTGGAATCATTTTATGATAATTTTTAGATATAAGTATATTGTAAATTGGTAAGGGTAGCGTATGGATTTAGAAATATATAAAAAGAAAATAAAAGAATATGAACAAAAAAGAGAAAAAAAAATTAATGAAGCAAAATTAAAAAAAGAAAAGATATATAATGATTCACCTTCATTAAAAAAGCTGGAAGAGGAAAAAAATTTGATTGCTGTTAATATATTTAGAAAAATGCTTACTATGAATGATTTAGATAAACAAATAGAGCAAGAAAATTTAGAAATAAAGTTAAAAAAAATAGATAAGAAAATAGATAATGAATTAAAAAAAATAGGTATTAGTAATAGTTATTTTGAACCTAATTTTGATTGTAAAATTTGTAAAGACACAGGTTTTGTTGTAAAAGATAATAAAACAGAGTATTGTTCTTGTTTTACACAACAAGTAATAAATGAAACATATCAACAAATAAATTTGGAAAGAATTTACGAAGAAAATTTTGAAACTTTTGATTTTGGATATTATTCAGATGTAGTTAATGAAGAAAAATATGGAGCAAAGAAATCTCCAAGAAAAAATATAGAACAAATAAAGAAGATCTCAGAAAAGTTTGCAAATAATATTTTATCTAAAGAACAAAAGAATTTGTTATTTGTTGGTAATACAGGACTTGGTAAGACTTTTTTATCTAATTGTATAGCTAAAAAAGTTTTGCAAAATGGAAATTCAGTAATATATCAAACATCACCGATACTAATGGATAAGATAATGAAACTTTCATTTTCTTTTGAAGATAAAGATAAGTTACAATATGAAAAAATATTTGATGTAGATCTTCTTATTATAGATGACCTTGGAACAGAAACAATGACTAATAATAAATATACAGAATTATTTAAGATTATAAATACAAGGCTTACTAAAAATAAAAAGATTTTAATTTCTACTAATTTAACATTAAACCAACTTTTTGAAAGGTATGATGAAAGAGTAATGTCTAGACTTATCGGAGAATTTAATATTTGTAAGTTTGTTGGCGATGATATAAGACTTAAAAAAAAAAGGATAAGTAAAATATAAAAAGAAATAATAGAAAAGATAAATGAATTTTAGTTTTTTGTTCAAATCCATATTATTAAACTTTTTTGTTTAATAATGTGGATTTTTTTGCCAATATTGAATACAAATGTTTTGAATTTATTGACAATATAACATATTTATGTTAATATTTTCATTGTATGATAGAGAAAAGGAGGAATAAAAAATGAGTGAAAAAGGATTCGTAAAAGAACTTACTAAAATGGAAGAAGATTTTTCAAAATGGTATACTGATATTGTTATAAAAGCAGATATGGTAGATTATTCACCAGTTAGGGGATGTATGGTTATAAAACCGTATGGGTATGCTATTTGGGAAAATATACAAAAAGAATTCGATATACTAATTAAGAAAACAGGACATAAAAATTGTTATTTTCCTCTTTTGATACCAGAAAGTTTATTAAAAAAAGAAGAAGAACATGTAGAGGGATTTGCACCAGAAGTTGCATGGGTAACAGAAGGTGGAAATGAAAAATTAGAAGAAAGACTTGCAATAAGACCTACGTCTGAAACTATAATTTGTAATATGTATTCAAAATGGGTGCGTTCTTGGAGAGATTTACCACTTTTGTATAATCAATGGTGCAATGTATTAAGATGGGAAAAAACTACTAGACCTTTTTTAAGAACTGCAGAATTTTTATGGCAAGAAGGGCATACTGTTCATGCAACGGCTGAGGAAGCACAAGAAGAAACAATACAGCAATTAAATGCTTATACAAATCTTGTTGAAAATTATCTAGCTATTCCTGTAATTCGTGGTCAAAAAACAGAAAGTGAAAAATTTGCTGGAGCTGAGAAAACTTACACATTGGAAGCTATGATGCACGATGGTAAAGCTTTACAGACAGCAACATCTCATAATTTAGGTCAGCACTTTACAAAGGCTTTTGAAATAGAATTTTTAAATAAAGAAGGAAAAAAAGAGTATGCTTATCATACTTCTTGGGGATTTTCAACTAGAACAATCGGTGGAATTATTATGGTGCATGGTGATAATCGAGGATTAAAACTACCACCTAAAATTGCTCCAATACAAGTAATAGTTGTTCCTATTGCAATGCACAAAGAAGGAGTATTAGATAAAGCATATGAAATTAAGAAATTATTAGAAGAAAATTATAGAGTAGATATTGATGATAGAGAACAATATTCACCTGGCTATAAATTTAATGAATGGGAACTAAAAGGTGTTCCTTTACGACTTGAAATTGGACCAAAAGATATAGAAAATAATCAAGTTGTTTTAGTACGTAGAGATACTAATGAAAAAATTATTGTAAAAAATAATGAATTATGTGAAATGATAGATAAATTATTAAATGATATTCATAATAATATGTATAAAATGGCTAAAGAAAATTTAGATAAAAATACATCTATTGCAAAGAATATGAACGAATTTAAAGAAATTTTGAAAAATAAAAATTCATTTATAAAAGCAATGTGGTGTGGAAATGAAGAATGTGTTTTAAAAATAAAGGAAGAAACATCTGCTACTTCAAGATGTATTCCATTTGAACAAGAAAATTTATTAGATACATGTGTATGTTGTGGAAAGGATGCAAAAAAAGAAGTTATTTTTGCAAAGGCATATTAATATAACAAAAAGTAGTAAAAGATATAATAGAATAAAGTTTAATATTATCTTTTGCTACTTTTTGCATTTTGTAATTATAATTTATTTTATTGCACAAAATAGTTATGGAGGAAAACGATGATAAAAATTAAAGTTTTAGGAAATTATGCACCTAATTTGAAAGGATTACCAGGATCAAGTTATTTGATAAATGGACTTAGCAAAATAATATTGCTAGATTTAGGAAATGGTAATTTTAAAAAATTGGTTAAGGAAATAAATGAAGATCAAATTTCTAATCTAATTGTTATTTTATCACATAATCATGTAGATCATTCATATGATGTTTTAAAACTTGCATCATATTTAAAAAAATGCAAAAAAAAGATAAAAATATATCTTCCTAAAAAGAGTCTTATGTATGAAATTATTGTAAATTTTAAAAGAGTATTTGATGTAAATATAATTAACGAAAAAACAAAAATATATATTGATGATTGTGTAATAGATTTTTGTCAAACATTCCATAGAGGAGAGTCATATGCAACAAGAATAACAAAATGTGACAAGACCTTTGTGTATACTTCTGATATGTCATATATGTCAATAGGTTTAAAGTATTTTTGTAAAGGTGCCAATGTTGTACTAATAGATTCTGGAATACCACTTGAAAATAAATTTCATTTAAAGGGTTATCATGGTATTACAAAAGATATTTTAGAAGAGTTATTTTCAGATGAATGCAATGTAAAATGTGTACTTGCCTCTCATTTAAAAGCTAGTATAAAAGATGAAGATTATATAAGAGTGTTTCCTAAAAAAGGAAATGTAAATCTTGTAAAAATGGGAAATGAATACATAATATTTCCTTGACAAATAAGAAAAAAATATATATAATCTATTTGTATTTTACTAAAACCAAATTAAATTTAAGGAGGAAGTTATGCAAGTAGATTTATATCAAAAGTTAGACGAGTTAGAGCAATTTAATAAATTAAAAAAACAAGAAAAAAGAAATGAAATGAATAATATTATTAGTAATATCATTTTAGAGAAAAGTATACGGTTAAAAAAATATCGTTATAAATCTGAAAAAGAGTATTCTTTATTCCAAAGAGATATTAATTTTGAATATATTAGTAATTTATTTTGTGATAAATATGATATAATATATGATGAAGATGATGAACGTTTTAATATTGTTGAAGAGATATTTACATCTAATTCATATATTATAAGTTATTTTATCAATATGTACATTATTGTTGATAAAAACGATAAAGAGAAATGTTTTTGCTTGTTTGTAAAAAGGAGTGCACAGAAGTGTAATTTTAAAATAAAAAAAGATAAAGTAGAAGAAGCTGGAACATTTTTTACAGGATTATACTCTGAATCAAAAATTTCTATTTGTATATCTGATTGTAATTTTAATTTTCCTTTATATTATAGAACACAAATAAAAAATGTGAATAATAAAATTGAAAAATTAATTGATATTGAAAACTTCAAATATTATGATGTTATGACAGAATATATAAAATCAAATTACTTATCAAAAGAGTATATTTGTAAAGTATCTCCGACATGTGATTATTTTAATTATATTAAGCAAAAATCAAATTTAAATAAAGATGATTATAGCCGTTTTATACCTGAGATATTATCCAAAATATATTCTAAATTAAATAATTCAAATAATCAATTCGAAGAAATGACAACAGTTATTGATAAATATACTATAAAAGTTAGTGCTAGTAAAATTTTAAAAAATAGAAGGGCAACTGTTTACGATGAAAATAAAAGTAATGGGAAAATTTGTGGACATGCTAATGTAGATGTAGAAACGATTTCTTGTGCAATTGAAATATATACTGAAAATAAGTTGGTTAAAGTAGAATTATACGAATTAGGCGAAAAAAAAGAGCTTAAATGTAAATTTGAAAATATTTTTGGTAGAGAGTTGGTTATAATTTAATAAATAGAAAAATAACTGCAATTAATTGCAGTTATTTTTCTTCACGTTTTTTTTCTAATTTTAATATTTGTTCATATAATTTTTCTTCTCTTTCAGAAATATCAGAGGGAAGATCAATATGAACTTTAAGAATTAAGTCACCGCGTTTCCCATCTTCTGAAATATATCCTTTTCCAGGTACATTAACAAGTTCACCATTTCGCAAATGCTTTGGTAAAGTAACGATTATTTTTTCATCTATAATATTAAGTTTTAGTTTTCCACCTATTGCAGCTACTGCAGGTGAAACAGTTACATTTCTTGTTAAGTCTATTCCATTTAATTTGTAATCTTCATGTTCTAATAATTTAACATGTATTATTAAATCACCATTTTTTCCACCGTTTTTTCCTGGATTTCCAAGAGCTGCTAAGCGTATTTTATCACCACTTTGAATTCCTATTGGTACATTTACAGCAAATGTTTGCATTCCAGATTTAAAAGATTTTATAGCAATTTTCTTTTCTGTACCAAAATAGCCTTCTTCTAAAGAAACATCTAAATGTGTTATTATATCAGTTCCTTTTATAGGCTTGGATTTTTTTGATCTATCATCTTTATCTTGTTCATTACTACCAACTTGTACATTCTCATCTTTCCTAAATCCAAGTATTGTAGTAAATAAATCATTAATTACATTAACTCCAGATTTAAATTCATATTTTACATTTGAAAGGCTAGAATCATTTTCATCAAATCCATAGCCAAACTTTGCTACTTGTCTATCATACTTTTTTCTTTTTTCTTCATTTGTTAAAGTTGCATATGCTTCATTTACATCTTTAAACATTGTTTCAGCTTCAGCAGATTTATTTGTATCTGGATGATATTTTTTTGCTAATTTTCTATATGATAATTTGATTTCTTGTATAGAACTTTTTCTTGTTACATTTAAAATTTCATAATAGTTTTTGTATTTCATATTTTACCCCTTTTAAAAACTTTTTTGTGTTTCAACTATTTTTCATTATATCATAAAATCTCTATTTTTCAAGAACTTTTCCTTGCTTTTTTATTTTTTTTCTTGTATAATAAATGTGAAGCAAAAAATGGAGGTAAAAATATGGATATAAACGATGAAAACTTCTTATCTGCACAAAAAATTGTACCAGTTAAAATCGAGGAAGAAATGAAAAAATCATATATAGATTATGCAATGAGTGTTATTGTATCACGTGCTCTTCCAGATGTTAGAGATGGTATGAAACCTGTACATAGAAGAATTTTATATGTAATGAATGAATTATCACTTTGGCCTGAAAAAGCATATAGAAAATCGGCAAGTATTGTTGGTGATGTTATGGGTAATTATCATCCACATGGTGATGCTGCAATTTAT
This sequence comes from uncultured Clostridium sp., assembly GCA_947361355.1. GTDB lineage: Bacteria > Bacillota > Clostridia > TANB77 > CAG-465 > CAG-465. The sequence goes on along the minus strand of CANAIR010000001.1, from coordinate 120,046 downwards.
GATGCTTTGGTACGTTTATCTCAAGACTTTTCTTTAAGATATCCTTTAGTAAATGGTCATGGTAACTTTGGTTCAATAGATAATGATCCACCAGCAGCTATGAGGTATACTGAGGCAAAACTTCAAAAAATATCTTTAGAAATGTTAAATGATTTAGATAAAGATACAGTAGATTTTGTACCAAACTACGATGATAGACTTAAAGAACCAAGTGTTTTGCCAGCAAAACTACCAAATCTTCTTATAAATGGTTCTTATGGAATAGCTGTTGGTATGGCATGTAATATTCCACCACATAATTTAACTGAAGTTATAAATGGAACAATTGCACAAATTGATAATCCTGAAATAACTAATGAAGAATTAATGGGCTATATTAAAGGACCTGATTTTCCAACAGGTGCATTAATACTTGGAAAAGAAGGAATAAGAAGTGCATATACTACAGGTCGTGGTAAAGTTTGTGTTAGAGCTAGAGCAGAAATAGAAGAGGATAATAGAGGAAGATATCATATAATTGTAACTGAAATTCCTTATCAAGTAAATAAAGCTGCACTAGTTGAAAATATAGCTAAACTTGTAGGATTAAAAACTATTGAAGGAATTTCTGATCTTAGAGATGAATCTGATAGAGAAGGATTAAGAATAGTAATAGATCTAAAAAAAGATGCTAATCCAAATGTAGTTTTAAATATGTTATATAAACATACACAATTACAAACAACTCAATCAATGTTAATGCTTGCAATTGTAGATGGACAACCTAAAGTTTTAAAATTAAATGAGATATTAGACTCATATATAAAACATAGAAAAGAAGTTGTTGTAAGAAGAACAAAATTTGACTTAGCAAAAGCAGAAGCTAGACTTCATATTTTAGAAGGTCTTAGGATTGCACTTGATCATATAGATGAAATTATTGCTATAATTAGAGCGTCATATGATGATGCACAAATAAGACTTATGGAAAAATTTGGTCTTTCTGAAATACAAGCAAATGCAATACTTGAAATGCGTCTTAGAACTTTACAAGGATTACAAAGAGAAAAAATTGAAAATGAATATAATGATCTAGTAGATCTTATAAAACATTTAAAAGAAATACTTGCATCTGAAAAATTAGTAATGGATATCATTAAAGAAGAATTAATTGATATAAAAGAAAGATATGGAGATGAAAGAAGAACTGAAATAACTCATGCTGAAGGTGAAATAGATATAGAAAGTTTAATAAAAGAAGAAACAAATGTTGTTACTTTAACTCATTTTGGATATGTAAAAAGAATAGCAGCAGATGTATATAGATCACAAAAACGTGGTGGAAAAGGTTTAACTGCTATGAATACAAGAGAAGAAGATTTTGTTGAACATTTATTTGTAACTTCAACACATGATTTTATAATGTTCTTTACAAATACTGGTAGAGCATTTAGGTTAAAAGCGTATGAATTACCAGAAGCTTCAAGAACAGCTAAAGGAACAGCAATAGTAAATTTATTACAACTTGCTCAAGGTGAAAAAATAGCTGCAGTAATTCCAGTTAAAAGCTATGAAGAAGATTTATATGTTCTTATGGCAACACGTAATGGTTTAATTAAGAAAACAAAATTAAATGAATATAGTAACATCCGTAAATCTGGTATACAAGGTATAACTTTAAAAGAAGATGATGAGCTAATAGATGTAAGACTTACAGATGGAACTAATGATATAGTTATGGTTACAAGAAGTGGTTTATCTATAAGATTCCCTGAAGAAGAAGTAAGATCAGTTGGAAGAACTTCAATGGGAGTTAAAGGAATAACTCTATCTAAGGATGATAAAGTAGTTGGAATGGAACCTATTTGTGATGATAAAGACTATATTTTAGCAATAACAGAAAATGGTTTTGGTAAGAGAACAGAAGTTGAAGAGTATAGATGCCAAGGAAGAGCTGGCAAAGGTGTATTGACATACAAAACAACTGCTAAAACAGGTCATATTATAGGAGTAAAAATAGTTAATGATACTGATGATGTTATGATGATTACAGATACTGGTGTTGTTATTAGAATTAATGTAAAAGATATAAGTATACTAGGAAGAAACACACAAGGTGTTACATTAATGAGAACTTCTGATGGCGGAAAAGTTATAAATATTGCTAAAATTCCTAAAGAAGATGAAGTTGAATTAGAAGAAGAATAAAAAATAAATGAAAGTAATGAAAAAATATTACTTTCATTTTTTATAAAATTTTTTTATAAATTAGCTTATTAATTGAATATAAGTAGTAATTTGTATATAATATTATTAGGTGATAATATGGGTTTTATAGAAAAAGAAATTGAATATTTAAGTTCAAATAAGATAGAAACAATACATGCAAAAATTTTTATTCCTAAAAGTTATGCAAAATTTAACGGAATTGTTCAAATATCTCATGGAATGTGTGAGTATGTAGATAAATATAAAAATTTTATTGAATTTTTAACAAATAATGGCTATATTGTGTGTGGAAATGATCATTTAGGGCATGGAAAATATGTAGAAAGGGAAAATAGAGGATTTTTTGCAGATGAAAATGGTTATAAATATCTTGTAGAAGATGTATATAAATTAACAAAATTAGTTAAAAAAGAATACAAGGATTTACCATATTTTTTATTTGGACATTCAATGGGTTCTTTTATTGCAAGATGTTATATGTATAAGCATGGTGATAAAATAGATGGTTTTATTATAATGGGTACAGGTTATAAAAATAAATTAGTTGATGCAGGAATAAAACTTGCAGATATGATTATAGCTAGAAAAGGAAAAATGTATAGAAGTAGGATGTTAACAGATATGGTAATAGGCGAATTTAATAAAAAGTTTAGACCAAATGTATCAAAATATGATTGGTTAAGCAGTGATGAGAGTATGTTGCCATGGTATGTGAGTGATAAAATTGGTGATTTTGATTTTACAGTAAGTGGATATAAAGATTTATTTAAATTAAACAAAAATTGTAATTTGTTAAAAAATGTAGAAAAAATACCAAAAGAAAAAAATATATTTTTGCTTTCTGGAAATGATGATCCGGTTGGAGATAATGGAAGTGGTGTACTTAAAGTTTATCATGATTTGATATCAACAGGACATGTTAATGTTTTTATTAAATTATATCCAAATTTAAGGCATGAACTTTTAAATGAGGTAAGTAAAGATGATATCTATATGGATATTTTATGTTGGCTGAATAAAGTAAAAAATAAATTGTAAATTATATATGTAAAACGATATAAGGAAAAAAAGCTTGTATTGTAAAAAGAAGTAAGTTGTGGTATAATGTGATAAAAATAATATATTACTTATTAATTAATAAGGAGGAATAAGATGAAGGTATATTTATCACATTCAAAAAAGATGGATTATATTAATGAATTATATAATCCAATTAAAGAGGCTTTTTTTCTAAAAGAAGAATTTTATTTCCCACATGAGAAAAGTGCGGAAAGTTTAAATGGATTTGATTATTATAAACAATTTGATGTAGTTGTTGCAGAAGTGTCACATACGGGCACAGGAATTGGAATTGAACTTGGATTTGCATATGCTTTAAATATACCAATAATTTGTTTTTACAAAAAAGGTACGAAATATGCTAATTCTTTAAATTCTGTAACTGATAAGTTTTTTGAATATGATAGTATAGATGATTTTTTGTTTAAATTGTATATTGTAATTGAAAAAAGATATCATTTGACTATAATGGGATTATATCATATGCTTGGAATTCCTGAACACTTAGGAAAACATATGTTAGATACAGCAGCAGTTTGTTATTTAATTGCCTCAAATATTGTAACGTCTAAATATAATTTAATGAATATTGAAAACATATTTGGCAAAGTAGTTACAAGTTTTGATAGAATAAAATATCTTAATGAGGAGAGTACTTTAGTAAAAGAAATGCTTTTACATGATGTAGGAAATTTGATTAAACTACAACCTTATGAAATTGAAACTGATTTAACAAGATGGATAAGAGATTATTTAGATAAAAAGTCTAATGGAGATGAGCATTTAGCTACTGATTTTATCTGTAAACTTTTTTATTTTACAGATGAGCAGATAGAAAGGTTAAATTTAAAAAATTTAGAAAATTGTGTTAATGTAGCTAATAGTAATGATATTTGTGTAAAAATAGAAGCATATGCTGATCAAAGAGTGTCTTCAAATGGTGTAGTTAGTTTAGAAGAAGGATTGAAAGAATTAAAAAATATACACTCTAAAGATCCAAAAGCAACTCTTTATGGTAAAAAAGTTGATAAGATAATTGAAGCAGCTTTTAAAAATGAGGAACAAATCTTTGAAGTGTGTAAATTAACTAAAGAAGATATAAACAAAGAGACAATAGAGCAAATATCAAAGGAATTAGAAACATTTGGAATTTGGGAAAATTAGATATTTTAAGAAAAAATCATTGAAAATATATGTGTATTTTCAATGATTTTTCATATTAGTTTACTTTTTATGAAATTTCAAAAATTAATTTTGATGAACTTCTATCTATGTCTACTAAAGTTACAGTCAAATCATCATACAGTCTAAATAATATTTTATTATTTAGAATGACCTTATCTTTATAAAAAATAGGCTCAATAGAATCATCCTCAAAAATACTAGAGCATTTAATTTTGCCTATAAACATTAAATCTTTTATAAATATACTAATATTATTTTTAGAAATATGGTATATAGAAGCTTTAAACTTTTCTCCTATAAAATCTTGCATATAATAGGCTATATACATATTTTCCATTTCTCTTGATATTTTTTTTGCAAATGATTCAGTATCAGAACATTTCTTTGAAATATCAGCCATAATATTACCATATTTAGTTATCATATCTTTTGTTACATTACCATTATCGATATATTCAGATATTATTCTGTGTATCATCAAATCTGAATATCTTCTAATAGGTGAAGTGAAATGACAATAATATTTAAAGTTTAAGGCAAAATGTCCATAAGGAATATCACTATACTTTGCACTACATAAATTACGCATTATATTATATGAGTAAAGTATTTTAGTATTTTCATCACATCTTTTTAATTTTTTAGTTAAATATTTTATAACATATGAATCATTTTTGTTAAAAAGCTTAAAATAATCTTTATTAGTTAAAAAATCAATGTTATCTAGAGATGGTGCTGGATGAATTCTATGTATGAAAGGTATTCCAAGCTTACAAAATGTTTTATCAACTACCATATTAGTTATAAGCATAAACTCTTCTATGATGCTATTTGCAATATTTGTACTATATGGTAAAATAGTAATATGTTCAAACTCTAAAGAGGAGGGAATATAAAAATTATACTCTGGAATATAAAGTTCAAGAAATCCTTTTTTCTTTCTCCTTTTTCTAAGTAATATTGCAAGGTCTTTCATCAAATGTATTTGTTCTATAAATTCATTATATTCATTTAAAACATTTTCATCACTTTTTTGTAATACTTTAAATACTTTTTCGTATGTCATTTTTTTCTTAGAACATATAATTGCCCTAAAAATACGACTGCTTTTAAGTTTTCCTTTATTATTAAATGTCATATTAACAGCTAAAGTAAGGCGTTTTTTAGATTCCTTTAGACTACAAATGTCATTAGAAATTTTTGCAGGTAGCATATTTAAAGTTTTATTTGGCAAATAAATACTCGTTCCCCGCATTAAAGCTTCTTCATCTAATTTAGATCCAATTTTTACATAATGTGATACATCAGCAATATATACAGTAAGTGAATAAAATTTGCCAGATTTTTTAACTAATATAGCATCATCAATATCGCGTGTATGTTCTCCATCAATTGTAACAACTTGTTCATTAGAGTGGTCTTCATATTTTTTATAATTTTTATCAGTTATAGTATAATCTATATTTTTAACTTCATCTAAAATTTGTTTGCCAAACGTTTCATATGCTTTTAAACCATAACTTAAATATATTTTTTCAATATCTTCCAAAGTATATATACTCATATATAATCTCCTTTCAATAATATTAATTTATTGATATATCAAATATAATATTAAAATGTTAACACAGCAAAAGATAAAAGTCAAACATTTTAATAATTTTTTATTAAAAAGGAGAAGAATAAAATGAAAAAATTTGAAATCAACCGGAAGAAACTTGAAAGTGTTTTGTGAAAAGCAGTAAATGTTGATGTTTCTGTGGTAAGAAATTGCCAACAAAAAATTTCTTTATTGTTGAACTGTGGGGAGCTACATATGATAAAGAAGAGATGGAAATATATGGTAGCTCAATTAGAAAGCATATAAGAGTTCGATTGGATGAAGATTTAAAAGTAGTTCTAATAGAGGTGCCATATTCTTTCGATTCTTCATATGATGCTGATGAGTATGAGTCTATAACTGAATTCGAAAAGAGTCCATATTCAACAAAAGAATTTTTTGAAAATCTTCCATTTCTTGTAGAACAATAACTTATTAAACGGGTATTAACAAATTATGTTAATGCTCGTTTAGCTGTTTTTTGTTTCTTTAAAATAACAACAAAATCTTTATTTTCTTGAAATAATATGGTATAATAATATTAGTATTTCAAATAGTCGCTTGAATTTTTTCAAGAGGAAAGTCCGGACACCATAGGGCAATAGTGCTAGATAACGTCTAGTGGGAGTGATCCTAAGGAAAGTGCAACAGAAAATAACCGCCATAATTTGTGGCAAGGGTGAAAACGTGAGGTAAGAGCTCACGAACTTTTATGGAGACATAGAAGTGGTGTAAACCCCACTTGGTGCAACACTAAGAAAGAAAGGTTAAGACTGCCCGTCGTCTTTCGTGGTTAGTGGCTTGAAATATACAGTGATGTATATTCTAGATAAATGACTATTTAAAACAGAATCCGGCTTATGAAATGCTTTTCCACCTTAGGGTGGAATTTTTTTATATAATATATTTGGAAAAATAAAATTAAGAGGTTGCATAAATAAAAATAATAGTGTAAAATATATTGTATATAGTTATTAAAAATAAGAGGTATGAGTATGAAAGAAGTGAGAAAAAGGCAAGGAATGTCATTGATAAGTTTTGGAATTATAATTGGAGTGCTTATAGTTATTGCAGTAGCAGCTTTTGGACTTTCATGGTATTTAAAAAAAGATACAATTGAAGCTAAGAAAGTGGAAATGTATATAAATGATAGAAATACTGTCCAAGAAACATTAATGAAAGCTGCAAATCAGGTACAAGAAAAATATAAAGTAACTGTTACTATTTCACAAAAAAAAGATGTTTCAGATGGTATAGTATATACATTAAATGGACTTAATAATTCAGCTATAACAGGTGGTAAAATAGGATGGAAGACAAAAGCTTCTAATGCAACTGCAACTCAAGATACTTCAATTGTACTTGGAATGGAAATGCCTGTGTATAATGGAGTAAATGCTATATGGTCTACTGATTCACATGGAAATGTTGTTTTAACAGTAAATGGAAAGGAATATTTAGCTTCAGCTGGTACTAATTTAAATGCTTCATTAAAAAATTCATTAGTATCACTTGGTGATGGAACTAATAAAATTGAAGAAGCAAAAAGTAAAAAAATTCCTTATGTGCCAGCAGGATTTTCACATGTATCAGGTACAACATTAGAAAATGGATATGTGATACAAGATAGTCAAATGGTTCCAAATGAGTATGTATGGGTACCAGTAAAGGATATGAGTAATTGGAAAAATGAAGTAAAAAATTATTATGAAAAGGAATCAGAAGAATACTTGATTGTAAAAAAAAGTGTTGAAACATATGGTGGATTTTATGTTGGAAGATATGAGGCTAGTAATGATAATTTAAGAGCAGCAAGTAGAATAGATAAAACTCCTTGGACAAATTTAGTTTGGTCACAAGCAATGAATAGTACTAATGGCGGAGCTGCATATTATGCAAGACAAGTAAAAAGTGATTATGGATATATTGATTTTAAATCTTGTTTGTTATATGAAGCACAATGGAAAGATATATTAAAATTTATGAACAAATTAGATGAAAAAGATTCTACATCTTGGGGAAATTATATGAATTCAACTTTTGATATTACTAGGACTACCGCAAAATATGCTCAAATGAATAAAGAAGACTGGTCATTGGGTGAATTTAAGAATGTAACTAAGGCAATAAAAAAAGAAGCTACTGACCTTAGAGAAGATAGTAAAGATAAAAAGTTTAATAAAGGTGGATGGCTAACTACAACAGGTGTTACTAATATAAATAGTGTAAAAAATATATATGATATTTCTGGAAACGTTTATGAATGGCTTATGGATTCAACTTCTGATGATTCAAGAAGTATTGCAGGTGGATGTTATAGAACATTTGGTAGTGTAACGCCAGCAAATAAGATAGAATCTCGAAAAATAGAAGAAAAAGCAGAATATATAGGTTTTAGAGTAGCATTATATTTATAATCATATAATTACGTAAAATGTTATATAAAAATTGGAAAAAGCAAGAAAATAAATGTTGATTTCATTGACATTTATTTTTTTTTGTATTATACTTAATTTATGTAAAAAATATAAATAGAAAAGAGGAATTTTTATGGAATTTAAAGCTTTAGATGGTAAAAGTGTAGAAATTGATGTTAATGGTAAAAAGTATTTAAGACATGCTGTTCAAACTCATTATATTCAACTAGGTGAAAGCTATATAGATATAATAAAAAAATATGTTTTACCTATATATGAAGAGGGAGATATAATTTCAATAAGTGAAAAGATAATTAGTCTTTGTCAAAAAAGAGTAGTATATAAAAAAGATATGAAAGTATCTTCACTTGCAAAGTTTTTATCTAAATTTGCTATGAGAAGTGATGCAGGTGTAGGAGTTGACAACCCATATAAAATGCAATTTGCAATAGATTTATGTGGAAGGTTAAAGGTAATATTTGCAGCACTTGCAGGTGGATTTTGTAAAATATTTAGAGTACATGGAGTATTTTACAAAATAGTTGGACCTGAGGTTAGTGGATTAGATGGATTTTATGGTAATGTATTTAAGGAATATGCAGAATTTGGAATAAGAATTCCAGAAGATTCAACAGGAGTTTGCAATGAAATTTTTGAAAAATTAGGAATTAGAGCTATGATAGTAGATGCTAATGATTTTAATGTAGAAATACTAGGTAAATCTGATGTAATAGAATACTCAGAAGATGAACTTAAGAAAATGGTAAAAGATAATCCAGCTGGTCAAATTAAGACTTTAACTCCAATAGTTTTAATAAGAAAATCATAAAATTGGTATATTTGTGCATATGATAATTATCAGTCAGTGGAGGTATTATGAGTAAAGAAAAAAAAGAGAATATTAACGGTGAAGATTTAGTTGATATTGATGAAAATTCAAGTCTTTCTAAAGAAACTATTAATAGTGAACAAGAAAAAGTAAAAGAAGATAAAGATGAAAAAATTAATGAAGAAAAAAACTTTGAAGATTCTTTAGATTCTAAAAGTGAAGAAAGTTTAAGTAAAAATGAAGATGATAAGAAAAAAGATATAGAACCACTTGAAGATAAAAAGATTCCTCCAAAGAAAAAAAAGATTATTATTATCTCGATATGTGTTGTAGTTGCTATGATATTAATATTTTTTGGTGGAATAATATGTATAAATAAGATGAACTTAAATGTATATAAAAATGTATATGTATTGGGTATTGACATGAGTGGAAAAACAGCAGATGAGGTATCTGCTATTTTGGATAAAATTACATTAATTTCAGAAACTGAAGAAAAATCAAATGATGAATTGCAAAATGATGAGATAGTAAATAGTATAAAAAATAAGTTGGATAATAGAAAAATTGATATATACCAAGAAAAAGAAAGTATCTATACAGTTGTGTCTGGAGATATTGAATTTTCTATTGATGTTGCTAAAACAGTGGAAAATGTTATGACTTTTGGGAGAAATAAAAATATATTTGTAAATAATTTTGAAATATTAAAAGCATATTTTTCAAGAAAAGATATTGAAGTAGCATATAAATGTAATGAACAAAAACTAGATGAAATATGTAAAAATATTGAATTAACTTTAAAAAATAGATTCGTAGATGATAAATATAGTATTGATCATCCAAATAAAAAGTTAGTTATAACACGTGGTATAACAGGTAATACTATAAATATTCAAGATGAAAAAGAAAAAATATTAGAATATTTATGTAGTGGTAGCACATCAGTTAATGATGACAGCTATAGCTTACAACTTACTTTAATAAATAAAAGACCAAATAGTATAAATATAGATGATATATACAAAGAGTTAAAAAAAGAACCTAAAGATGCGTATATTGATAAGGAATCAAATCCTGTTAAATTAGTTGAAGAAGAATTGGGCTATGATATAAATTTAGAAGAAGTAAAAGCTTTATTAAATCTTGAGGAAAATAAGCAAGAAGGAAAAGAAATAGAAATTCCAATTACTGTATTACAACCAAAAGTAAAACTTGCTGATATTTCGTATACTTTATATAAAGATAAATTAGCTGGGTATACAACATATTTTGACCCAGGTCAAGCAGCTAGAGCAAATAATTTAGCTATTGCATTAAATTATTTAAATGGAAAGGTTATAATGCCAGGTCAAATATTTTCATATAACGCTGCAATAGGTGATACAACTGTAGCAAAAGGATATAAGGCCGCAGCAACTTTTAAAGGAGGAACAGTAGTACAAGAACTAGGTGGAGGAATTTGTCAAACTACATCAACATTATATAATGTTGCTTTAATGGCAAATTTAGAAATTGTTGAAAGACATCAACATGGACTTCCAGTTGGTTATGTACCTCCTAGTAGAGATGCAACTGTGTATTCACCTAGTCTAGATTTTAAATTTAAAAATACAAGAAAATATCCTGTAAAAATAGTAACATCTTTTAGTAATGGTGGAAGTTTGAATATTAGTATATTTGGTACAAAGGAAGAAAAAGAGTATGAAGTAATTTTATCTCATAAATATTTAAGTACAATACCATTTACTACAAAGTATGAATATGATAATACAATACCAGACGGAACGCAAGTTGTAAAATCTGGTGGAGTTAATGGTTATACTTCTGAGTCATATATTACAAAGAAATTAAATGGCGTAGTTACTTATTCAGGTATATTATCAAAAGATAGATATAATGCACAACAACAAATTGTAAAAATAGGTACAAAAAAAGCAGAATAAGAAAATAAAATATTGAAAAATTTTTTCTTATATAGTATAATATTTTATATTAAAATATTTCAGAAAGAGGTGTTAAGATGGAACCTTTAATACAAATGAATAAATTTGAAGTAATAGATATGCCTGGTATGGCAACAATTGCATTTGTAGTAGAAAAAAATGAGGAAGAGTATGCAAAAGGTCATTCACTTTTATCATTACAAAAGATTGAGTGTATTGATACACAGGTAGATGGAAAAATAAAGAAAACTTTTAGTGTTATAAAGACTAATGATGAACCACAACTTATTGTATTGCTTACTTTAACAAATTCAAAAGCAATACTTAGTACTGGTGAACTTTCAGATAAGGGATTTAAAACAACAGAATCGAATGTACCATTAAGTTATGGCTCTATATATAATCAATCAGGTGTTGAATACAAAGAAGTTGAATATTCACCTGATATGAAAAGGCATTTTTCAATAATTGATACTGAGACAGGTGAGGAAGTTAAACCAGTGTTATATACAGACGAATTTACAGGAAAAGTAAAAGGAAAATGTAAGATTTTACCACATAGACCATACATAGTACTTGAATTAAGATTTGATGATTAATAAAATTAAACATAGTAAAAAATGTAGTTTAGATGTTGAAGTAGATGTAGTAAAAGGAGGATTTTTTACAATGAATAATGATATTAATAAAAAAGATATAAAAATAAAAATGGGGGCTGTTGTTTTTTCAGACTTATTAACTATGAAAGAAACTTCAGCAAGATTAGTTAGTGTTGGACAAATGAGTTTGTCTTATCAAAAGAAAAAAGATAAAGTAATAGATAATGAAGTAATAACAAGTCAAGAAAACAATATACTAACTAATACATATACAAAAGAAGATTTAGAACGTGAGGGGAATGAATCACTATTTTAATAAAAAGGGGCAAATAAATGGAATTTATTAAGTTAAATAAATACATTAATAGTAATATTTAATATATAAATTTGGTCTATATTAACTTAATTTAATATAGACTATTTGTCGTTAAAAGAGGGGATTATATGGTAAATAGTAAATTAAGGAAATTAAAAAGAGAGGCAATGCCGTTTTTAATACTATATGTTATTGTTGATATACTTATAGTTGCAACATTTGTATATACTGCTAGTCGTTATGTTGATGCTAATTCTTTTGAAAGAATTAAAGGAATTTGTGGGGATTTTTTTAATGATCTAGTAAGTTTTGGATTTTTGAAGGTATTTTTTGTTGACTTCATAGGATTTATAAAAGGTTCAATTTATACATTTATAGCATTTGTGATAATGTTTATAGCATGGAAAATAAAATTTTCTAAAACTTATGAGTATGAAGGAATAGAGCATGGATCAAGTGAATGGGCAAAAAATGGTGAAGAATATGATAAACTTGATGATGGTAGAGAAATATTAAATAAAAAAGATGGATTCATATTAAGTAAGACACACTATTTAGGAACAGACTTAAAAAAAGTTGCAATTAATAAAAATGTATTAGTAGTTGGACGGTTCTGGTGCTGGTAAATCGGCTTGTTATATAAAACCTAATATATTACAATGTTTGGGCTCATATGTAATAACAGATCCTAAAGGTGAATTATATAGAGAAACATCAGGATTTTTAAAGGCTAATGGTTATGAAGTAAGAGCATTTAATTTAGTAAATCCAGAATATAGTGATAGATATAATCCACTTGCACATATAATAGACCATACAAGTGTTGATATTATAGCACATACAATTGTTATGGGTGCAAAAAAAGAAGGTGGCTCAAGTAATGATCCATTTTGGGATGAAACTGCAAAAATGTTACTTAAAGCATGTATATATTATGTAATATCAGTTTTACCAAAAGAAGAACAAAATTTATCAAGTTGTATGAATATTATAAGACAGGGGGGAGCAGATGATAAGGTTTTTAAAAGATTATTTTTAGACGAGTTAAAACCTACTCATCCAGGTAGAAAAGAGTATGAAAATTTTAGTACAGCTGCTGATAAAACAATGCAAAGTATAGTTGTATCAACAATTTCAAAAATTACAGCATTTGATACTCCATCAATGCAAAAAATTACTACATCAAATAACATAAATTTCGATGATTTAGGTAGAAAAAAAGTAGCATTATTTGTTATAACGTCAGCTTCAGATAGTACATATGACTTTATATCAACTATATTTTTTAGTCAAATGCTACAAAAACTATACTTGCAAGCAGATAATAATGGTGGAACATTAAATAATCAAGTATATTTTTTACTTGATGAATTTGCAAATATTGGTCAAATACCAGATTTTAATAAAAAGTTGAGTACTACAAGAAGTTTGGGGATAAGTATTTCAATAGTAGTTCAATCACTTGATCAATTAGAATCGTTATATAAAGATAGTTATGAAAATATTATTGGTAACTGTGATACACAGCTATTTTTAGGAAGTCAGTCCTTAAAAACGTGTGAGTACTTTTCTAAAAGTCTAGGACAAAAGACAATAAAATTTAGGAGTAAATCAGTAAATAAGGATAAAACTGAAACAGAAAAGCAAGGAGTTTCATTTAGCGAACAACGTCAAGGTAGAGAACTTATGACAGTGGATGAGCTAAAACGTTTAAATACTAATGATGAAATACTAATGGTAAGAACTTTAAAGCCTATAAAAGCTAAAAAAGCATGGTACTATTTGTATCATCCTAAAAGAGATATAATAAAACAATATGAAATTCATAATATAAGCGAAATGCCAAAAACGGAAAATGTTCCAGTAAAAGTAATGGATGTTAAAGCACATTTAGAAAGAATAGATAAAGCAAGAAAAGATTATTTACAAAGAAATGCTAATAATATCGATAAACAAATGTCAGATATTGATATACAAGTACCTAAAATTAGAAGTGTAAAACCTCAAAGTACAATAACAAAGCAACCAAATAGTAATGTAATAAATAAACCAATACAAAATACAAATGTGTTAAGTACTCCAGCTCAGACAAATAGTAATATTGCTGAACCAAAAAAGGAAATTGATTTGCAAAAAGAATTGGAAAAGAAATTTGACGAATTATTTGGTTCAACAGATATAAGTGATTAAAGATATTTAAAATTAATAAATCATATTAAAATTTAAATGTTTTTGTTTTGGAGGAAAAAATGAGTAAAAAGAAAATTGTGATAATTTTATTAATTATTTTTGTTTCAATAGCTTTAGTTGCAACTATTGGTATGTATTTACTTGATACGTCTGGAAAGATAAATCAAGGAAACTATAGAATAAACGATATTGTTTTAGAGTCTAATTTAGTTGTTGCAGAAAAAGATGAGCAAGAAGTAAAAGACCTTTCTAGTTTAGTTTTTGATATTTCACAAACTAATAAAATAACAATGTTAATTGATAGTAAATCAGAGGCTAAAATGATATATATAGATAATATGTATATATCAACTCCTACAAAATTAGGTAAATTATATTTGACACAAAATAATTATGAAGAAAAATTTGATTTAGAGAATGTAGGTTCTAAAATTAATATATATCCATCAAATGTGGATGGTCAATACAAAATTGAATTATGTATAAATAATGAAAACTGTATGCAAGATGTAAAAGTTTCATCTGGAACGCAAAGTATACGATATGATGGAACTTTACTTAGTTTTTTAAATACTAGAATAAGTGATTTGAAATTCAATATTTCATTTAATCTTAATATTATAGATGCCTCTAATAAAAAGAATGTATGTAAAGTAAAATTGGAAATGCCAAATGAGGAGTTAATTTCAAATGGAATTAGTGTTTTAAGATTAGATATAGGAAAATTTGTTTTTACAGTAGAATAAATATAAATATGTAAACAAAGGATGGTGAAAATATGATAAAACTACACACACACACACACACACACACACAGGTGCTATAAACAAGAACTAAAAAGTATTTATACAAATTTTGTAAAAAATGTAAATGAATATAAAAATATAGATATAAACCTAGTTAAAGGAGATAAGTTCCTTTAGCTAGGTTTTGTATGGTTAAAAGTTTGTAATAAAAAAGATAGAAAAATGAAATATAGTTGAAATAATAGATGTATTGCTAGAGATTCAAGAAAAATATAAAATAAATATAAAAATTGGAACTAATTTCCAGTGACTATTTAAGAATAATAGTATAGAATATAAAATAAAGGAAAAAATAATAAAAGATAGGTAAAAATATGAGGTGGAGAATAGGAAAAAAGACAAAGAAAAAATGGGTAAAAAAGGCAATAAGAAACTTTTTTATAAAACCAACCCTTATGGTGGAATATCACTAATAGTGCTAGTGATAACAATAATAGTAGTAATAATACTTGCAGCAGCAGTAATTATATCTTTGCAACATAACAATCCGATGAGTGAGGCAAATAGGGCAAGGTATGAAAGCGATGTAGCAAATATGCAGATGATATTTACAAATACAGTAGGAAAGATAATGGCGGAAAAACAAGAAGTAGTAGGAATAAAAGAGTGCCAAATAAATCAAGTAACAAGTGGCGTAAAGAGTACAACAGGAGAAGTAATATATAAGATAAATGATGAAGATGCAGGAAAGATAATATTTACAAATGAAAAGAGTGAAGAAGCAAATAACTATATAACAGGAAAGAAACTACCAATATATAGTAGTCAGACAAAATGGAATGTAGATGGTGATGGTTTACTAAGATTGCAAATAGGTGATAAATCTTATGGTGAGGGGAAAGAAGTAGTAGGAGGTACTGATACTCCATCAGATTTAGTAACAATATCAAAAGAAGAATATAGTAATTTATTAGAGAAAGTAAGTAAGCTTGATAACATAGGACAAATATATACTAAAACTAATACTATAAATATTTCAACAAAAGGAAATTGGGTAGAAGTACCAAGTGCAACATGGACATTACCAGCTGGAACATGGGTTATAGATTTTTATTTTAGAGATAATTACAATTATAGTCCTGAAACACAGGGAATATGGACCTTTTATTTACCAGGAATGGATATTTATGACACATATTGGAAAGTAAATGATGCTGATTGGTCTATGACTCATTTTACATGTGTGAAAACTTTTGAAAAGGAAACTACCACTGGTTTTAATTATTATCAAAGAATTTCTTCAAGTCCAAGAAATGTAGAATTTACTATGTATGCTGTTAGAATAAAATAGAGGTTTGAAAAATATAAAAATGCTGTATTTGTTAAATTTTTTTAAATCACTTGATTTTATAATATAACTATTGTATAATATACGTAGCACCAAACGATAGAGAACTGTGAACCTTGTCAGGTCCGGAAGGAAGCAGCAATAAGCAGGAAACTTTATGTGTTTGGTGTTATATTTTTATGGGGTGATAATATGTCATATATAGCATTGTATAGAAAATATAGACCAAATACTTTTGAAAGTATAGTAGGACAAGAAAGTGTTACTAAAATCTTGAAAAATCAAATAAAATCAGGTAAGATTTCGCATGCCTATATATTTAGCGGTACTAGAGGCACAGGAAAGACAAGTGCGGCTAAAGTTTTTGCAAGAGCAGTAAATTGTTTAAATCCAAAAGATGGTGAACCATGTAATGAGTGTGAAGTTTGTAAAAATATATTAGAAAGTCACACAACTGATGTAATTGAAATGGATGCGGCTTCAAATAATAGTGTAGAAAATATACGTCAAATTAGGCAAGAAGTAGTGTATACAACTATTGATGTAAAGTATAGAGTATATATAATAGATGAGGCACATATGCTTACTACTAGTGCATTCAACGCTTTACTAAAAACTTTAGAAGAGCCACCTAAAAATGTAATATTTATACTTGCCACAACTGAACAACATAAAATTCCTGTTACTATTTTATCTAGGTGTTTGAGATTTGATTTTAATAAAATATCAGATGAAGAAATAATTAAAAGAGTAGAATATGTACTAAAAGAAGAAAATATAAAATATGAAGAAGAGGCTATTAAATATATAGCAAAGTTAGCTGAGGGGGGATTAAGAGATGCACTTAGTATTTTGGATAGGTGTATTTCAGAAAGTAAAGATATTTTAAAATATGATGAAGTATTAAAAATAGTGGGCGCAGTAGATTTACAGATTGTATCAAATATTGCAGGTAATATTTTGGCTTTAAATAGTATAGAAGCTTTAAGTAATATTGATAAAGTTGTAAAAAAAGGAAAAGATTTAAGACAACTTACACACCAATTAACAGAGAATTTTCTAGAAAAACTTATAAATCAAGATGGGACTAATGTAGATAGATATATTAAAATTATTGATAGGTTATCAAAGTTAGATAATGATTTAAGGCTTACTTCTAAGCCAATAATAGTTTTAAAATCTGCAATAGTTGAAATTTGTAATGTAAATTTTGGGGGTAGTAATAATTTATCAGAAAATGGGAATATTAGTGTTGAGCCATTAATGCAAAAAATATCATCATTAGAAAATGAGATTGAAAAGCTAAAAAGTAAGATTGAAAGCATAAAGACTAATACTGTTGTAAGTCCGTTAAATATAAAAAAAGTAAGTGATAGTGGTAGTAATAGTAATAGTTTAAAAGTTAATACTGTTGACAAGTATATACAAAATAACAATGAAGTTGTGGATGAAAAAAAATTAGAATCATTTGTTGATGTAGAAAATTTTAAAAAATGTATAATAGAAAAGGGAAAATTAAAGATTTATTCATCTCTTGCAGGTGCAAATATGTATGTTGATCAAAAATCATTAATTATTGTTACTAATAATTCTTTTGCATATTCTGTTTTAATAACTCAAGATAGTATTGAAACTTTAAAGAATATATATAGTGAAAATTATAATGATGAAAAAAATATAGTAGTTAGATTACAAGAAGAAAAAAAGGACAATTCCACAAAAATAGAAAAAGTTTTTAAAGAAAATGAAGTAAATTATACATCAATTGATTGAAAAAGTAATAAAAATATAATATAATGAAAAAGTAAAAATGAAAGGATTGATTAATATGGCAAAATTTGGCGGATTTCCAGGTGGTGGAATGGGAAATATGCAAAATATATTAAAACAAGCACAAAAAATGCAAAAAGAGATGCAAGAAAAACAAGAGGCAGTAGCAAGTAAAGAGTTTGAAACTTCTGCAGGTGGTGGAGCAGTTGTTGTAAAGGCTACTGGTGATAAAGTAATAAAGGAAATAATAATAAAGCCAGAAGTAGTTGATAAAGATGATGTAGAAATGTTACAAGATTTAATTTTAACAGCAGTAAATGAAGCTTTAAACAAAGCAGATTCAATGATGCAATCGGAGCTTGGACAATTTAATATTCCAGGAATGTTTTAAGGAAAAAATATGTATTCGGAAACAGTTACAAAACTTATAAATCAATTTGAAAAATTACCAGGAATAGGGCATAAAACAGCTGTCAGGTTAGCATTTTATATTTTAGAATCACCAAAATCTGTTGCAGAAGAGATGTCTAAAGTATTTTTAGATGCTAAAGAAAAAGTTAAATTTTGTTCTGAATGTTTCAATATTACAGAAAATGACCCTTGTGATATATGTTCTAGTAATAAAAGAGATGAATCAATAATTTGTGTAGTAGAAAATGTAAAAGATGTTGTAGCTATGGAAAAAACTCATGAATATAAAGGAAAGTATCATGTATTACATGGTTCTATTTCTCCTATGAATAATGTGTCTGCTGCAGATATTAAAATTAAAGAGCTTCTAGAAAGATTAAAAGATGATGTTATAAAAGAAGTTATACTTGCAACCAATCCTACTGTAGAAGGTGAAGCTACTGCTATGTATATTTCTAGATTGATAAAGCCACTTGGAATAAATGTTACTAGAATTGCACATGGAATTCCTGTTGGTGGAGATTTAGAATATACAGATGAGATCACTTTAATAAAAGCTTTAGAAGGAAGAAGAAAAATGTAAAAATAGGTGGAAAGTATATAATTCCACCTATTTACTTATCTCCTCTAAGTACATTAGAACCCAGATAAGTTAAATTTTAATATATTAAAAACTATGTCATAGTTATTATTATTATGTATAGAAAAAAAATATATATACGTATTTTATAAAATTTATATTTTTTTTATAAAATATATTATTTTTTGTTTTAATTTGAATTTTATTTTGGAGGTATTAAATGAAAATAGGTGTATATGATTCAGGTCTTGGTGGCCTTACTATATTTAAAGAGGCGATAAAAAATGTAGCAGCTGATTATATATATTTAGGTGATAATAAAAATGCACCTTATGGTGTTAAGAAAAAGAAAATAGTTAAAGAATATATATTTAATAACGTTGAGTATTTAATAAATCAAGGATGTAAAATAATAGTTATTGCTTGTAATACAGCAACTAGTATTGCGATAAAAGATTTAAGACAAAAATATCAAGATATTTGTTTTATAGGAACAGAACCAGCTGTAAAAAAAGCTGTGGATTCAAATGATTATAAAAAAATACTTATTTGCGGTACAAGCTTGACTATAAAAGAAGAAAAGTTGAATAATTTGATACATGATTTACATGCTAATGAAAAGGTAGAGTTGTTAAGTTTAGATAAGTTAGTTGATTTTGCTGAAAGTGAAAAAGTAAATTTCAATAATAATACTTTAAATTTAGAAGTAATAAAATATTTAAAGGAAAGTTTTAAAGATTATAAAATTGAAGATTACAGCTATCTTGTTTTAGGATGTACTCATTTTCCATTATTTAAAAATGAATTTAAGGACGTGTTAGGTACTAATATTAATATTATAGATGGAAGTGTAGGAGTAGTAAATAATTTAAAAAATAAGGTGTTAACTTTAAATAAAAATAATCAAAACACATGTAAAATTAAATTAGTAATTACAAAAGATAGTAAATTTTTTATAAATAAATTTAAAACAATAACTTGCGTAAATAATTTTGAAGTAAAAGTTTTTGATAAGTAAACAACTTTTTATATTATTTGATTACAGAAAAATTACAAAAAAATTAAATTTATTTAACAAAAATGTAGCAATATTTTAACAGTCATGATATAATGTATTCAGATTTTGTAAAAAAATGGGGTGTATGTATATGAATGATAAAAAAATTTTAATAGTGGATGATGAAAAACCAATTGTTGATATATTAAAATTCAATTTGGAAAAAGAAGGATTTACAACTGCAGTTGCGTATGATGGTGAAGAAGCAATTAATATTGCTAAATCTATAAAACCAGATCTTATATTACTAGATTTAATGCTTCCAAAAATAGATGGTTTTAATGTATGTAAAGAACTTAGGAAAACTCTTATTTGTCCAATTATTATGCTTACTGCAAAAGAAGAAGTTGTGGATAAAATAATAGGTCTTGAATTGGGTGCAGATGATTATATGACAAAACCATTTAGCATAAGGGAAGTAATTGCAAGAGTAAAAGCTAATCTAAGAAGACATACTTTACCTGAGGAAGTAGAGGAAAAGAATAATTTCAATAGAATAGTGATAAAAGACATGCAAATAGATGCAGATAAATATATTGCTATAATCGGTGACAAAAAAATAGATTTAACTACAAAGGAATTTGAACTTTTAAAAATGCTATCTGCACAACCAGATCAAATATTTACTAGAGAGCAAATTTTAAAAGGTGTATGGGGTTATGATTTTTATGGTGATGCAAGAACTGTTGATGTTACTGTAAGACGTTTAAGAGAAAAGATAGAAAAAAATCCAGCTGAACCTAAGTATATACAAACAAGAAGAGGTATGGGGTATTATATATCTATGTAAAATAATAGTAGGAGGAAATAATATATGATGAAAATATCAATAAAATCGTGTATTACTTTTCTTGTTGTATGTGTGGTAGTTATAGTTTTTATAACTACTATAATTCTATCAGAGAGTATTATTGATGTTAATAATATTTTTGAAATTAATAATATTATTGTGCTTGGAGTTTTATTAATTATATTTTTAATACCTACATTTATAATAGCTAGACTAATTACATTTCCATTAAAGAAGATTGATAAGGCTATGAGAACTGTTTCTACTGGAAGAATAATAGAGACAAAGCATATGAATGATGTGTCTAAATTTTCTGAAATTTATGAAACAATAGAAAGTTTTTCTTCTATGATGGAGGTTATTAAAAAAAATAATTTTGATTTGAATAGTCAACAGAGTAAAACAGAAATAATTTTGGAACATATGGCTGACGGTGTAGTTGCATTTTCGATAACAAAACAAGTTGTACATATGAATAAATCTGCTATGCTTCTATTAAATATAACAGATATTGATGATACATTTGATAAAGTTATAAAAAAGATAAAAATAAATTTGGAATTTGACAAGGTGATGTATTTGCCAAATTATAAGAGTATTGAGGCAAAAACAACTGTTGGAGAAAATGCACTAAATATAGTGTTTGTACCATTTTTTAGTGATAGATTAACTCCAATGGGTGTTATAATGATGGTAAGAAATATAACTGAAAATGTAAAATTAGATAACTTAAGAAAAGAATTTGTTGCTAATGTATCACATGAATTAAAAACACCATTAACATCTATTAAAGGATATTCAGAAACAATAGCAAATGGAGATTTAACGTACCAAGAAATAGTTAAATTTTCAAAGGTAATAAATCAGGAAGCAAATCGTATGGGAAGACTGGTTGCAGATCTTTTACAACTTTCTAGATTTGACTATAAAAAAGTAAGTTGGAAAAAAATGATGTTCTCTTTAGATGATATGGCAAGAAGTGTTTGTGAAAAAATGCAATTTTCGGCTAGTGAAAAAAATCATAACTTGGAGTGTATCATAACAGTAAAACCACCACAAGTTTATGCAGATAGAGATTCAATTGAACAAGTAATAATTAATATTGTTAGTAATAGTATTAAATATACACCAGAGAATGGAAGTATTAAAGTATATGTAGGATCAATAAATAATAATGCTTATATAAAAGTTGTAGATAATGGTATTGGAATTCCAGAGAAAGATTTAAATAGGATATTTGAAAGATTTTATAGGGTTGATAAAGCACGTTCGAGAAAAATGGGTGGAACAGGACTTGGTTTATCAATTGTTAAGGAAATAATAGATGGAAATAATGGTACTATTGATATACACAGTAAGGTAAATGAAGGAACAGAGGTAATTGTTACATTGCCTACAAAAATGAAAATATATTAGTATAATTTTTTGGAGGTGACATATGAAATATTTTGATACACATGCACATTATAATGATGAAGTATATAAAGAAAATTTAGAAGAAACATTAAGAATATGTAAAGATGCTGGAGTAGATAAAATTGTAAACGTAGGTTATAATAAAGAAAGTTCTGATAAAGCTTTAGAGTTATCTGAAAAATATGATTATATGTATGCCGCCATTGGTATACATCCACATGATGTTTTTAAAGATAAGACAATTGATATATATGATATATATCAAGCAAATAAAGATAAAAAAATTGTTGCAATAGGTGAAATTGGGCTTGATTATGCTTTTGTCTCTGATAATAAATTAGCGCAAATAAATTTATTTATAGAACAAATAGAAATGGCAAATGCTTTAAAATTACCAATAATAGTACATACTAGAGATGCTTCTTTAGATACATACAAAGTATTAATTCAAAATATTCCACAATATGGATGCTTGTTACACTGTTTTCATCCTACTGATGATTTAGTAAGACTTACATTAGAAAAAGGTTTTAGAGTTGCATTTGGTGGAAATATAACCTATAAAAGAAATGCTAGTTTTGGACAATATATAAAAAAAATACCTATAGAACAAATAGTTATAGAAACTGATTGCCCATATTTAGCACCAGTGCCTTATCGTGGTACAATTAATACATCAGCTAATTTACCAATTATATGTAAAAAACTATCTGAATATAAAGAAATGGACATAGAATATGTTTCAGAAAAAGTATATAAGAATTCTTGTGAATTTTTTAAAATCAATTAAAAAATATTTTTAGTTTTAATATTTTGTATAATATCAAATATTTATAAGACTGAGAGTATATCAATAAAAATAAATTATTGATATACTCTCAAAGTAATTTATTTTACTCAAAATTTGTAGTAATTGTTCTTACTATGTTTTTTATAATTGCCATTTGTTTATCTGTATAGTATGTATTGTCAGGTTCGTATAGTATATTATCTAGTGAATCAGAGAATAAAAAATCTAAACTTACTTTTAAAGTGTTAGATAGTAAAATTAATTTTGGTAAACTTGGAAGCTTTATTCCTCTTTCAATATCACCTAAAAAATTTTGTGAAACGCCAATTTTTTCAGCCAATTCAAATTGTGTTAATTCCATTTTTAATCTTGCATCTTTAATTTTTTTGCCAAATAGTTTTTTATTAATAATATTTTTATCCATGTTATCATCTCCATATCACATTAATAATATACACTAAAACATTTAAAAGGTAAACAATTAAAGTGTTTTGCAACTAACACTAATGGCGTTAGTTGCTTTCTTTGTTTGTTGAATAATTTATTATAATGATTTTTAATATTAAGAAAAATTGATTTTTAATGAATAATTATAGAAAAAATGCAAATATTAAAAGTAAAGGAGTGATAAAAATGAATAAGAAAAAAGGTGATGCAACAATAGCAGTTATAATAATTATAGTTGTTGCGCTAATAATTATAGCTTCATATTTTATGTTTTTTAGAAATGGTACAAATAATGAAACTGAAAACATGAATAATAATAGTAGTAATAATGGTACAAATAATAATGTAAATATTTATGATAATGATAATTTATCTAGTGATATGAAAGAGAGCTTAACTTTATCTGATGCTAATGCTAGAGATTTTTATGAAAGGGTAAAAAAAGGTATTACATTAAATGGAAAATTAGTAGAAGTTCCAGCAAAATATATGGCAAGACTTACAGATAAAATTGGTGCGGAAGGCTATAAATTAACAAATGATGCCAAAAAGACAGTTAATTCTAAATTTGATGAAATTGAAAAAACATTATCTAATAATAAAGTTAGTGATATTAATGATTTAGATAATAAAACAAAAGATAAAATTGAAGAATTAATTAATGATATTGAAAAAGCTTTATAACAAATGAAGGTAATAATTAGTAAAAATACTAATTGTTATCTTTTTATAATTTTATTGAAAATAAATGGAGTTTATTATATTATATATATAAGTTATGAGGTGGATTTATGGGAAAAAAATTAAAAAATGTCAAACATTATAAGCTGAGGTTCATTTACATTTTTATAGTATTATTATTTATTTTATTAGGTTCTTTTTTTTATATTAAGTATGTAAAAGAATTAACTTATGAAAGCATATATACAAGTATAACAGAAATAGGAAGACAAAATGCTGGAAAATTAAATCTTAAAATTAATAGTCAAATGAAGTTTGTTGATCAAATAGTACATGCTATTGATAATGGAAACTTTGAAAGTGTTGAAGATATTTTTAAAAGTTTTGGAAGTGATTATAAGTCACATAATTTTACAAGACTAGCAATTTTAGATAAAAATGGAAATGGTATAACTAGTGATAATATTGAAATTCAAAATTATCCTAATATAAAAGAATTTTTTAGTCAATCAAATGTTTATTTATCTGAAAATAGACCTAGTACTGTTTCAGAAAATTATGTAAATATATATTCTAAAACATTCAAATTTAAAAATACAGATTTTGTTTTATTTGCTACTATAAATACAGAAGAATATGAGGAAATTTTATCACAAAAAGTATTTAGTGGAAAAGGTGGAACTTTATTACTTAATAATAAAGGTCATGTTCTTATAGACTCATATGGATTAACAGATAATAGTAATAATAACAATTTTTTTGATTATTTAGTTAATAAATATAATATAGAAGATAGTGAAATTTTAAGTAAAATAACTATTATGAAAGATAAAATATTAAAAAATGAAGTAGGAAATTTAAATTTGAAACTTTCTGATACTTTATACTTTTTAAATTATGAAAAATTAGGAATTAATGATTGGTATGTAATAACAATTGCACCAGATAGTGTAATTGCAAAAGAAACTACGAAATTTTTAGTTTTATCATTTGCAATTTGTGTAGCTTTTTGTTTTGTGATAATTAGTGTACTAATTTATATTGATGTATCAAATCAAATTCAAAAACATAAATTATATAACATTGCATATATTGATCCTGTAACTTTACTAGGAAATGAGGTATATTTTAAAGAGAAAGGTGAAAAATTCTTACAAAATTTTAAGAAGAATAATTATATAATTGCTCTTGATATAAATAAATTCAAAGCATTAAACAATATTTATGGTTATAAATTTTGTAATAAAATTTTGAAAACCTTAGGTGAAAAATTGGAAAGTATTTTACCAGATAATAATATTACTTGTAGGATGTCAAATGATATATTTGCTACTGTGTTTAATTATGAAAGAGATATAAATAGATTATTAAATCAAATTTTTAATGAAATTTCAAATTTTACAGTAGACAATAAAAAAATTCAAGTAAATTTATCTATTGGCGTTTATAAGATTATTCCAGAAGAAAATGATATAAATAAATTGTTAGATAAAGCGTATATGGCAAGGGCAAAAGTAAAGGGCGTATATGATATAAATTATTATATTTTTGATGAAATATTAGAAAATAAATTGGTAGAAGAACAAAAAATTGAATCATCTATGGAAAGTGCACTTAAAAATAAAGAATTTAAAGTTGTTTATCAACCAAAGATGTATGTAAAAAATGAAAAGCTATATGGTGCAGAAGCACTTGTTAGATGGTATAAGGATGGAGAAATGATATCACCAGGAAAATTTATACCTTTATTTGAAAAAAATAAATTTATAATGAAATTAGATTTATATATTTTTGAACAAGTATGTAAAGATATGTCTTTGTGGAAAGAAAAATATAATTTTGTACCTACTATTTCCATAAATGTATCTAAAGAACATTTTGCAAATGAAAACTTTATAGATGAGTATGCTAAAATTGTAGATAAACATAAAATAGAAAGGGGAAAAATTGATATAGAAATCACTGAAAGTGCAACAACTGAAGAAAAAGTTGATACTTTGAAATTATTAAATAGTATAAAAGAAAAAGGATTTTTAGTATCAATTGATGACTTTGGTACAGGTTACTCATCACTTAGTATGTTACAAAATATGCCAATAGATATAATAAAGATAGATAAAATATTTGTAGATAAAGCAGACTTAAATAGTGATAATAATATTATTAATTATATAATGTTTATAGCAAAGCACCTTGGAGTAAAAACAATAGTTGAAGGAGTTGAAACTAAAGAACAGGTAGAGTTTATAAAGAAGATAAAATCAGATATAATTCAAGGATATTATTATTCTAAGCCAATATCTAAGGAAGAGTTTGAAATATACTTTAATGAACATAAATGAGATGGTAATAGTAAAATAACAAAATAATAGATAAAAAAAGGCTAATATTTAGAAAATTAAATCTAAATATTAGCTTTTTTATTGAGTTTATCTTCTTTCACTAGCACCTTTAGGATACCCATCTATATACCCTTCGTTCCATATTGGAGATTCAAATATGTTGATGCGAATAGGTTTTCCAAAATAGCCAGCGGAACGTCCAAAATCGAATCCAGCTTTGTATTCTGCCTCGTCAATTTCTTTCTGTATAAGAGCTTTTTCCTGAATTTCATCAATAATAATTTTGTTAAGTTCTCTCTTTTCCTGTTGTCTAGTTTTTTTCCTTGAATTATAAATTTTGTCCTCTTTTTTTATACACGCCAATTCCTTTCGAAGTCCAACGGGGAAACGATTTTTTTGTGCTGCCTTTTTCCGCTGATTTTTACTTCTTTTGGACTGACGGACAAATTGTTCTTCTACATTAAGCTTTTTCAATTCGTCTTCAAAATCAATAGGTTCAGGATACAATCTTAAAGTATTCGTATTTGAAAATCTATCATTTGACATACAAATAGTTGCTTCAATTTCAAAATTTAACATAATAATTTCCTCCAATTGTTGAAAAATAATATTGTTACTATATTAAAATTATACCATATTTTATAACATTAGTCAACAAAAATATTTATATTATGTAAAATTAAATACGGGCTGATATAGATAAATCATGTTGTATGATTAAATAAAATTAATGCTAAGATTACATAAATATAGATTTATGCTTTACTTATAACACAAATCATGGTATAATATTATGTAAATAAATATTTGGAGGATAATAGTATGTTGGTAAAAACACGTGCAATTGATAGGGTTGTAACTGATAAACCTTACTTAAATGAAAGAAGATTTGGTTTACCATTTATCGGAGCTAGAAGTGATGGGGAGAAATTTAATCCAGAGGTGCAAAGTATTGCCGATGCAATTGACTATTATGGATATGAGGTGCGGGATGAGAATATAGTTACTGCACCAGATATTGATTTAGGAAGTGGAAATCCTATGAGGTTTAAACCATTTCCTCTTTCCATTGAAGAGATGAAAAAGTCACTTGAAAGTGATATGATGTATCGTTATCCATATACAGAGGGAGATGACAATATTAGGAAAAAATTATTAGAGTATGTAGAAAGCATCGGATTTATTAATACGCATCCTTATTCTTATGAAGATATTGATGATAAAGGAATGTCTGTACATAATATTACGTTTTTGCCATCTACATCAATAATTTTTAATTTGATTGTAGAAATAATTTCAAAGCCTGGTGATGTAATATTAATTACAGGACCAAGTTATGGCCTTTTTACAATTCGTGCAGAACGTGCAGGAGCAGAAGTAGAAATTATTGAGTTAGAAAAGGAAGACAATTTTTTAGTAAATCCTGAAAAACTTGCAAAAAGAATAGATGAGATTAATGAAAGTTTGCAAAAAGCTTATCATAGGCGTAGAGATTATGTACCACGTGTAGTAGCTTTTTTAAATGCCAATCCTAACAACCCTACTGGAAAGGTAATGGGTGAGAAACATGCAAACCTTTTAACGCAAATTGCTCAGGTATGTTTGCAAAGAGGAGTATTTGTCATAGATGATCTTGTATATAGGGATATTTCTTATGATGCTGAAAATCTTGCAAAACCGATTGCAAGTATTCCTATTCAAGGAGTTTTTCAAAATACTATCTCTTTATTTGGACTTTCAAAATCTTATGGAATGGCAAGTCTTAGAGCAGGTTTTGTAGTAGCAGATGAGGTAATTATAAGAGAAGTTGTAAATAAGACTTTTCAAAGTATGGATTCGCCGTCTGATATTTTAGGTAAAGCATTAGTTGGTGCTTTTCAAGTATCCAAAAGAAAAGATAAAATCTATAAAGAGTACTTTGATGAATTAAGAAAGAGATACGTTTTTAAGTTTAACTTATTAAAAGCTATGGTTTCTGGAATTATTTCAATTGATAATTATGTGTATAAAAAAGAAGTAATTGAGGAAGTAGAGAAGATACTTGGAAAGGATGAGGCTAAAACACTTTTATCAGCTGGTTTGCCATATGTAGATTTTGTGAAAAACTTAGAACCAGAGTCCGGATTTTTTGCAATTCTTGATTTTACACCTATAAAGGGAATGAAGTATAATGGAAGGCCTATTTATACTGAAAAAGATTTGTTAAATTTCTTTTATAAAGAAATTAGACTTAGATTTTTAGTTGGAAAGTCTTTTTCTTGGCCATATAAAAATGAGCTTGT
This sequence comes from uncultured Clostridium sp., assembly GCA_947361355.1. Classification (GTDB taxonomy): domain Bacteria; phylum Bacillota; class Clostridia; order TANB77; family CAG-465; genus CAG-465. The sequence goes on along the minus strand of CANAIR010000001.1, from coordinate 91,037 downwards.
TGGAAGAGTAACTTTTGCATACGATAATAGTATGCTTGTAAAAACATTTATGAAGATGTATTATTGTTTGCAGAAGTTGACTGAAAAAGAAAAGTATGTAATTAGAAAAAATGAGCTTAATGATCAAGAGCAGATGGCACATATTAAGGTTGATGGATGGAAAAGTGCCTATGATAAAATTATAGCAGCAAAATATCTTAATTCTCTTGATTATGAACAACAAACAAGGCGTTATGTAGAGAGTTTTGAAGAGTATAAAGATAGAGTTTTAGTTGCTGTAAAGGAAGATGAAGTTTTAGGTTATTCATGCTTTGATACAAAATGTGGAGAATTGGTTAGTTTGTATGTAAAGCCATCAGAAAAAGGAAAGGGGATTGGTACACAACTCTTTAGAGAAACTTGTAAAGAACTTATTGAACAAGGCAAAAAAGTCATGGTATTATGGTGCCTTGAAGAAAACAGTAATGCAATTAAATTTTATGAAAAGCTTGGTGGAAAGAAGGTAGAAACTAAACAAGTTAAAATAGGAGATGAAACATATAAAGAGTATGGATTCTATTTTAATTTGGAAAAAGTCTTAAATAGTTAATCATAAAAAATCACATAAACTTATAATTTGGTTTATGTGATTTTTCTTTTATAAGAAATATCGTTTTTTGAATAAGAAGGTGCAAAAAAAATCGAATAGTAGAAATATATTAATTAATGATATATCTACTACCTCAATTTTAGACATAAATTATTTTAGTTTTAAATATTCTTTAACACCAAGAAGTGCAACTTCTATTTCGTTATAAGTTGGTTCTTCAATAACAAATTTTTGTAGAAAGTTACATTTACCATTAGCCCATAGATATAATGTTATAAAAATACTAATAGCAATCCAAACAATCTTGAAAAATAGCATTGAAATACATACCAAACCACTAATACATAAAGTTAATAAAATCATAATAACTGCTAATATTGAAGATCCACAACGATAAGAAATAGAACTCATTTTCATCAATTCATCACAGTTTTCTGGTGCTTTTCCATATTTATCTACATAGTTTAAAACCTTATGTTCAGCTGCATGATACTTATGAGATTGTATCATATCTGGAGTTCTTGAACTAAAAAAGTAATAACATATAATTTCCAACCAGATGATGGCAATTACTCCCAAAATTTGAATTTTTGAATTTTCAAGAATAGGCAAACACTTAAGAAAAAGAGTTCCTATAATAGCAAATAATAAGGAAGCATATGATATAGTGTGATTTTTTTTGTCTTTAAGCTGTGAAAATTTACTTTTTGAAATAATTATTTTATCATTCAGTCTTGTAGCAACTATTATCACCTCTTTGCCATAAAATTCTATACCTTTATCAAATGACCGTGCTTCTGGAATATACATAATTTGTCTCCTTTCAAATTTAAAATTATTTACATTGAAATTTAATACAACAATAATATATAACTAATTATATATTGTTAACATACTATTGTTAACTTTAGCAAAAATTTACTATTAAAATTGTATCATAAATTTACTGTTATTTCAACAAATTTACAAAACAAGATAGAATAAACTTTTTTTTATTTAATATATCATTTGATTTTTATAAAAATATATGATAATATATTTTAGTAATTATAATTAAGATTAAACTAATTAGTATTTAAAAAATGATACAAATATATATATAACTATGAAAAATTGTCAGTTAGTAATTAAAATTAATAGTAAAAGGTGTTAATATTTTAAAATTTGAAAATAATAAAATTGTAAAGAGGTTTGAATATGAAAGTGAAAAAAATTATATTAGTGATGTTTTTGATATTAATGATTACAGCTCAAGCAAATATATATGCAATGGGTAATAAACTAGAAGGTACTGATATGGATATATCTTTAAATGAAGATGAGTGGAATATTTGCACAAGAAGTGTATATAATGAAAAATTATTACATAAAATAGGAATTTCATCAGATAGATTGAATAATTTTATGACTGAAAACTCAATTTATTTATATGGTTTACCATCTAATGATAATGAAGAATTTAAAGAATTTTTACTAATAAAGAAAAAATCTGATGAAGTTAGCAATTTTATAAATTTGACAAAAAAAGATTTTATAAAAGTAGCTAAAGAATTAAATGAAATTGAGAATGTTAATGAATATGAATTGTATGAAAATAGTTATAGATTTTTGAGACTAAAATATAACGACAAAGGGCTTGATATAGAAAGTTATGTAACGATTGTAAATGGATATTTGTATAAAGTAAATATCCAAAAGCAAAGTGGGATTTCTCAAGCAGACAGTGTTAAATTGAAAGAAATAGTAGATTCAATTGAATTTGATATAGACAGGTCTATGCCAGAAAATTATAAAGTTAATAATATTGAATTAAATGTAATTTTAAAATATGCTTTAATAATAGTTATATCATTAGCAATAGCTACAGTTATTATTAGATTGATAAGTTTGGGAAGAAGTAATGTAGTAGATAGTAAAATTTCTTTAATAATATTAACATTAGTTATTTTTGCAGTTATAAAGATAATTTTTAAAATATAGTATATAAAAAAAAATACCTAAAAATAGGTATTTTTTTTTTTTAAAACAGTTTTTATGGTCGGAGTGACACGGTTCGAACGTGCGACCCCATGGTCCCAAACCACGTACTCTACCAGCTGAGCTACACCCCGTAAAACTCTGTTTTAAATACATAGCATATTTTAACATAAATATAAAAAAAAATCAATACTTTTTGTAAAAAAGTTTGATATACTTTTTTATATTGTTGTAATTTAAGTGTAAAATTCCTTAGAAAACATTGACTTTAAAGTAAAAAAAGTATAATATATATGTATAAGAATTATAAGGGTGAGATTTATGGGTTTAAAAGCTAAATATCAGTATACACATTTTATATATCCATTTGTGGTAGAAGACAAAAAATATACTAATTTTATTAGTTCACTATTATCTAAGAGTAAACAATGGAAAATGTATGTAAGTGAACATAAAAATGATGAAGAACTATATAATTTTTATTTACCATATATGAGAAGATTTTTGTTTCCTACTATATTTTGGTCTAGTGAATATAAAAAAATTTTTAAGGGGATGAATATACTTAAAAAATCAAATATTGTAAGTAAGCTTTCATGTGTTACTTTTGAGTATAACTTGGCTAATATAAAAACTGGTAGTGTGACTGCTAAGCATTATGGTGAGATAGATTTTGATATATCTAAAATAGCTTTAATATGTTTTGAACCTGGAATTTGTTTTTTAGATATAAAAACAGAGCTTGAATATGATGAAGAACTAATTGATTTTAATAAAATATTAGATTTTAATCATTATTTTAGAAATTTAACTCCAAGGTCAATTTCTAAAATTGATCAAAAAAATGTTATAAAAGCAAAAAATATTGATAAAATAGAAAGTATAGCAAAGTTTATAAAATCTGTAACTTCTGATTTTGAAACAAATGATTTGGAAAAAATATATTATGATAAAATGTTTACATATTCATATGTGTGTGTTGATTCTTGGAATAAAAAAGATGATTTTAAAAATATTGAAAATGACTTTTATAAATTACAGTACGTAATGGAAAGTAAGAGTACAGCAATATTTAATAACGAGTTTAGCAAATTAAAAGAAAATAGTTATTCAAGATGGGAGTATTCTAAATTTGGTTTTTCAAAAGAAAGTGGAGTTGTTTTAGTTTCTGATAAGGAAAAATATGATATAACTAGAATGCCATATATGTATGAAAAAACATATTTGTATATGTTATTACTTGCATTTTATCAAAGAATTAGTTTAATTAATTTTTCCCAAGATTTATTAAAAGAAGATAAAACAATGGTAAAAACATTAAAAGAGAGATTTACAAGATTTACAAATATTAGTTGGTTTAGTCAAATTACTAACTCTGAACATGGAATGGATGTATGGAGAAAATGGCAACTTGCCTTTGAATTACCTTCTTTGTTTGAAGAGGTAAGAAAAGAATATATGCAATATTATGACTTTGTTGTGGCAAATGGACAAGAAAGAATTAACCAAATACTTTTAATAATGTATGTAGTTAATATAACTTTATCTGGGCTTGGAATGTTAATACAATATTTTGATTTAAAGACTGTTTCTTGGCTTGAACCATTTGTGCTTACTATGATGGCATTTTGTGCCTTAAGTTATCCAGCATATACTTGTGTAAGTTATATCAAACATAAATTAGAAAGAAATAGAAAATATTAAGGAGAGTTTATGCAAATTTATTGTGGAACAGATATTATAGAAGTTGAAAGAATACAGAATGCTGTTGAAAATACAAAAGGATTTAGAGAAAATATATTTAGTAAAAATGAAATAGAAAATATAGAAAAAATAAGATGCAATATGAAGTATCAAAGATATGCTGGAAGATTTGCAGCTAAAGAGGCAATATACAAAGCAATGTCAAAGATATTAATAGAAAATAATTTGGATATGGGTTTTTTAGATGTAGAAATAATAAATGTTGAAGAATTAAAAAAAAGACCAAAAGTTGTATTTTTAAATAGTAATATAAAAAAAATATGTGAAAAACTAAATGTAGAAGTTGATGTTAGTATTTCACATATAGCACAAAATGCAGTAGCAACTGCAATTGTTAAAATAGAATAGATTAGGATGTGAAAATATGAGTGAAAAAAGTTTTTATATAACAACACCTATATATTATCCAAGTGGAAAATTTCATATAGGTCATTGTTATTGCAGTGTTGTAGCAGATACAATAGCTAGATATAAAAAATTAAGGGGTTATGATGTACATTTTTTAACTGGCACAGATGAACATGGCCAAAAAATAGAAGAAAAGGCAAGAGAAGCAAATTTAACTCCAAAAGAATATGTAGATGAAATAGTAGAAGATACAAAAAGGTTATGGAAAGATTTGAAAGTAGAATATTCAGATTTTATAAGAACAACAGATAAAAGACATTTGGAATTAGTACAAAAAGTTTTTAAAAAGCTGTATGATAAAGGTGATATATATTTAGGAAGTTATGAAGGTCTTTATTGTACACCGTGTGAATCATTTTGGACTAAAACACAAGTTGAAGATGGTAAATGTCCAGATTGTGGTAGAGAAGTAAAATTAGTAAAGGAGGAAAGTTACTTTTTTAAACTTTCTAAATATCAAGAAAAATTGTTAAAATATTATGAAGAACATCCAGATTTTTTAGAGCCATTATCTAGGAAAAACGAAATGATAAATAATTTTTTTAATAAAGGACTGGAAGACTTATGTATATCAAGAACTACAATTGATTGGGGAATAAAAGTACCTTTTGATGAAAAACATACAATATATGTCTGGTTGGATGCGCTAACTAATTATATTTCAGCACTTGGGTATTTAACAGATGATGAAAGTAAAATGAAAAAATATTGGCCTGCTGATATTCATTTAGTTGGAAAAGAAATTTTTAGATTTCATTCGATTATATGGCCAGCAATGTTAATGGCACTTGATTTACCATTACCTAAAAAAATATATGGACATGGTTGGCTTGTAGTAGATGGAGCAAAAATTTCCAAATCTTTTGGTAATTATAAAGATCCTAGAGTGTATATAAAAAATACATCTGTTGATACAGTAAGGTATTATTTACTACATGAAGTTCCATTTGGTCAAGACGGAAATTTTTCTGAAGAACTTTTTATTGAAAAATCAAATTCTAACTTATCTAACGATTTAGGAAATTTAGTTAGTAGAGTTGTGGCTATGGTGGAAAAATATAATGATGGAGTTATTATAAAAGATGACTTTGATAAAGAAAAAATAGATTTAGATTTAATTGAAGCTGTATCTGATATGATTCCAAATGTAGAAATATTAATGGATGATTTAAAAATAAATGATGCTATGAATCAGATATGGAATGTTATTTCAAAAGCTAATAAATATATTGACCTTAGTATGCCATGGGTACTTGCAAAAGAAAATAAAAGTAAAAGGCTTAACCAAGTATTATATAACTTAGTGGAAACTATCAGAATTATTGCAATTGGGCTTAGACCATATTTGGTTGAAGTTCCATATAAAATATTTGAGCAAATAGGAATTAAAGAAAATCTTCAATTATGGGATAGTGCAAAAACTTTTGGATTACTTGAAAATGGTACCAAAGTTACTAAAAAAGATAATTTATTTCCAAGATTAGAAGTAGGTAAGGAGATTTTTAAAGTGGTAGAAAATAAAGAAGATGAATTAAAAAAGGAAGAATCAGTTATTGAAAAGAAAGACTATATAACTATTGATGAATTAGATAAAATTGAACTAAAAGTTGGTCAAATTTTAAAAGTAGAAAGAATAGAAAAAGCAGATAAATTGTATAAACTTACAGTAGATCTAGGAAAAGAGCAAAGAACAATAGTTTCAGGTTTAGTTAAGTATTATTCACCTGAAGAATTGATAAATAAGCAAGTTGTTGTTGTTTCAAATTTGAAACCTGTTAAGCTAAGAGGTGTTGAATCACAAGGAATGCTACTAGCAGCTGGTGATGATGATATTGTAAAATTGCTTACTATTGATAATAATTTAGGAAATTTAGAAAATGGATCAAATATCCATTAACATAATTGACTTTATATGATATAATATATATTATATATTTTAGGGGGATGAAATATGAAAGAAAAAATGGATGATTACTATTCAAAGCCAAAAAGAAAAAATATTGATTGGAAAAAGCTTTCAAAGGAAATCTTAGAGTGGGTTATATGTTTTATAATTGCATATGTAATTTACTTGTTTATTAATTATTTTATAGGAACAATTTCTGGAGTTAAACAGGTATCTATGTTTCCAACAGCAAGGGAAAATGAAAGATTATTAATTCAAAGGCCAAAAATATTTAAAAAGAAGATTCAAAGAGGCGATATTATAACATTTGAAGCACCAAAAGATATTGGGTATTTTGAAGAAATTGATTCAAATGATGTCGTAGCAGAATATAATAACTATAAATATTTAAAAAGTTTTATGTACAATTTTGTTGGAATTGGTAAAGTAAGCTATATAAAAAGAGTAATTGGAGTAGCTGGAGACCATGTTGTAATAAATGAAGAAGGTCAAGTATTAGTAAACGACGAAAAAATAGATGAGCCATATTTACATGAGCAGTTTACATCAAAAACAGGTGAATATATGGATGTTACAGTTCCAGTAGGATGTGTTTATGTTATGGGAGATAATAGGCAAGAAAGTAAAGATTCAAGATTTTTTGGATGTATTCCTGTTAGTCGTGTGGATGGATATGTATTAGCAAGAATATGGCCTTTAAATAAAATAGGTAAATTAAAATAGTATATTGTGTGGAGGTAAATATGTTTGAGAGTATTATTGGGCATGATGAAAATAAAAAGTTACTAGAAAATAATTTAGTGCATGATAGTATTTCTCACGCATATTTATTTTCTGGCAAAAAAGGTGTTGGTAAATGTTTACTTGCTAAAGAATTTGCAAAAGCTATTTTAAAAGTAGATAAGTTGGAAAGTTCACCAGATTATAAATATATATCTAAAAGAGATGATAAAAAAGATATAGTTATAGAGCAAATTAGAAAAGATTTAATAGATGATGTTTATCAAGTACCTGCTTCAGGTGATAAAAAAGTTTATATAATTGATGATGCAGAGTGTTTAAATGTTGCTTCGCAAAATGCACTTTTAAAGACATTAGAAGAACCACCTAAATATGTTGTAGTAATTCTTATTTCTTCAAATGTTAGTGCTTTTTTAACTACGATAATATCAAGAGTTAATTCAATTTCATTTGAAGGTTTGGATTATAACATGGTAAAGTCATACTTACAAAATAATTTAAATACTACTTTTCCTGATAGTATTATAAAATATATAGATGGCTCTATTGGACAAGCAATTAATATTTATAACGATTCAACAATAGAAAAGTTTAAAACAGTTGAATCTTTATATAATTGCATAAAAAACAAAGATGTTATAAATGCAATGCTTGTATCTTCTAATATTAAATTTAATGAAAATATGCTATTAGATTATTTGGAATTTTTATTGTATGAAGGTCTATATTATAGTTGCACTAAATTCGTTGAAAAAGCAAAGATAAGATTGAAATATAATGGAAATTATGATATAGTAATTGACAATATGCTATTAAATATAATAGATAATATTGTATGAGGAGATTAAAATGGAAAGTATAATTGGAGTAAGATTTAGAAAAACTGGAAAATTATATTACTTTAATTCACTTCAATTTGGATTAAAAATTGGTGATAATATTATTGCAAATACTGAACGTGGGGAAGAACTAGGAAGAGTTGTAAAAATATTAAAAAAAGAAGAATTAAGTGAAGATTTAAAAGTGGATAATATTATAAGGCCAGCTACTAAAAAGGATATTGAAATATTTCATGAAAATGAAAAAAAAGCTAAGTCAGCTTTAGCTTTTTGCAAAGAGCAAGCTAAAAAAATGAAATTAAATATGAAATTCCTAGCAGCTGAATATACATTTGATACTACGAAATTAATATTTTATTTTGTATCAGAAGATAGAGTAGATTTTAGAGAGTTAGTAAAAGTTTTAGCTTCTAAATATAAATCAAGAATAGAATTAAGGCAAATAGGACCAAGAGATGAGATAAAAACGTATCCTAACCTTGGAATGTGTGGTAAAGAAGTTTGTTGTAGAACGTATTTGCAAGATTTTGAGCCTGTAACTATAAAAATGGCAAAAGAACAAGGTTTACAAATAAATATGGCAAAACTTTCTGGAGCATGTGGTAAGCTTATGTGTTGTTTAAAATATGAAGAAGAAACATATAAAGAAAATTTAAAAAAATTGCCTAAAGTTGGAGATTTAGTTATAGTTGAAATTGAAGGTCAAAAGGAAAAAGGAAAGGTAACAAATATAGATATACTTGGTATGAAAGTAAAAGTAAAATTTGGAACTACAAGTGAAGATGAAAGGTTTGATGTATTTCCAGTAGATAAAGTTTCATGGAATAAAAAATCAGATGATAAATAAGATATAGTGTATATGAAGTATGATATGGAGGTGAAATAAATGGCATATAAAATAACAGATAAATGTATTTGTTGTGGCGCATGTGAGGCAGAATGTCCAGTAAATGCTATTTCTCAAGGTGATGAAAGATATGTAATAGATCCTGAAATTTGTATTGAATGTGGAACTTGTAAGGCTGTTTGTCCTGTTGGCGCACCTGTAGAAAATGATAATTAATAAAAGTAAAGAGGCTAGATTACAACAATCTATCCTCTTTATTTTTTAACAATATAATATGTTGACATAACATATGAAATGTGATATAATACGATTACAAATTTAAGTAAAATATCAGTACAAACTAGTACGATGGAGGGTAAAAATATGTATAATTATTTTGTATCATTTTCACATATGGGTTATGATGGTAATAACCTTGGATTTGGACAGTCTATTGTAACACGGAAAAGAAGAATAGTAAATAGTGATGATATAAAAAGATTAAATGATGAATTAGAAAAAGAAACTGAACTTAAAAATATTGTTATACTAAACTTTATTTTATTGCATTAAAAATAGAAACTAAAAATTAAAAACGTCGAATAATATCGGCGTTTTTTTATGTGTAATAGAAATAAAGAATAACAAATAATAAGGATTATATTAAATAATTTCTAACTATTTTTACATAATTATACAAATGATATATACAAAAATAAAAAAATATGATAATATTTTATTGGTGATTATGTGAAAATTGAAGAATTAGAAAAATATAGAGATGAGGAAGGTTATATAGATATAGATAAATTTGAGCATGAAAATGAAGTAGAAAAATTTAGAGAAACAGGTGGAAGCCATAATAGAGAAAAGTTTTGGATTGAGTTAGATGATGGAAAAATAATGATTAGAACTAGTAATTTAGATAAAGAAGGAGTAGAATATACAAATTATGCAGAATTAATTTTTGAAGAATTAGCAAAACAGGTTGATTTTCCATGTGCTCATTATGATTTAATAAAATATAAAGGAGAAAAAGGTGTATATACCAAAAATGTTTTAGAAAAAGAAAACGAGACTTTAATACATACAAAATCATTACTTAATGGAAGTAATACAACTGATAGTTATGATTTAACAAGTAGTATAGATGATATATTTGAAAGTTACAATATATTAAGTAGGTATGATGATGTACCAAAATCACAAGTTAGTTCACTATGTAAAGATACAGCAAAGATGGCTATATTTGATATTTTTACTATGTCAACAGATAGACATCCAGAAAATTTTGGAGTAATATTTTATTCAGATGGTCAAAATTCAGAGGCAAGATTATCACCTATGTATGACAATGAATGTTCACTTATGTTAGATCAACCAGCTGAAGCGATTGATGATATGGTGGAAAATCCGACTTTAATGAAAAAATTTGTTGAATTACAAAATCAATTTATTGTTGTTCCTGAACAGCAAAGAGATGAATCATATTTAGATTGGGAAGATACTTTATTTTATCTTTGCGATGATTCTGAGGTGTGTATGGAATTTGCTGAGAAATGTTCAAAAAAATTAGATATAGATGGGGCAATCAGAAATGTTGAAGAAAGAATAGGAGCAAAACTTCCAGATAAATTAAAAGAGTTTGTTATTCCATGTTTTAATTATAGAAAACAAATAATAGAGAAAGATTTATGTCTTGATGAGGTGGTTAGATAAATGATAATTAGTATAAAATGGGATGATGTTGATATTTTAAGCGTTACCAAAAAACATAATTTGTATATTTCATCAATTAAAATAGAAAATTTAGATTATGCTGTAAAAAAGGGAATGCCTATATCAATAATTTCAAATGTAAAACTTATATCTAAAGATTTACCAGATATTGTAAAAGATAGATTACCTAATATTAATATAATAAAAAAAGAAATTAAACTTGTTAGTGAAAATATGGAATCAAATATATTAGAGTATATAAATAGTACAAAATGTAAAAATATGGTAGATAAATTTACGTTTTATATTTCAAAATAATTTTCTATATCATTGAAAATATAAATGTTATACCACATGTTGTTGTCATAATGTTGACAAAATACAATATGTGTGTTATAATATAAATTGTAGAATATTGTTTTCTAAATTAAATTTAAGGAGGAAGAGTCATGTCAAATTTTTTGATGTATACAATTTATTGGCGGGAACTAGTAATTGGTAAAATATACAAAAAAGAAGACCTCTTTAAGTATTATCCAAATTATGATAATATTGAAGAAGCAGTAAAGACTGGTCTTCCAAGAGCTTTTGTAATAACACCTCAATTAGAATGGGGAGAAATGCCCACCTTTTTTAAGAATAGGTTAGAAAAAGATCCAAATTGTCAAAACTTTTGTAGAAGCAATGCAGATCACTTGACTATAAAAAAGGAAGGGAGGTGTATAAATAATATTAATAAAGAAAAATAAAAGTTAAGAAAATTATATAATATTTTTTAACTTTTATTTTTTTATATTTCTAAATACCAATGAAGTATGAGCTATTATTATATATTTTTAGTATAAAAATAGTGCTAAAACTATTGCAAACTTTGATTTATTATGTTATACTTTATATTAATTTAATAGTATTAAAAGCGATGATGAAGAGGAGTAGAATATGGTTACTTTTAGAGAGAGAAATTCATAGGCTGAAAAATTTCTTAAGAAAAACGTATTTGAAGGTAGCTTCGGAGCTGATATATTGAAGTTTTTTTATGTGTAGATATATCCCGGTTTAGCAATCGGTCAATTGCAAAAGAGTGCATGTACAATGTTTTGTATATGAATTAAGGTGGTACCACGGATGCACAGTCAATTCGTCCTTAAAACTTAAGGAATGACTGTGTATTTTTGTATTAGAAATGGTGATAATTATGGTAAAAGATGTAGAATTATTTGTAGCTTTATTTATATTGTTTATAGCTATTATAGTATTATTTAATGCAAGATGGTTTATAAAAAATAAGGTAAAAAAAGAAGTTGAAAATAAAGTTGTAAAGTGGATTAAAATTGTTTCATATATAATATGTATTATATGCTTAGTTTGTATATATTACATATATTAAAAGGGGGAAAAAAGATGTTAGATAAGAAGTATAATGCTTCTGAAAAAGAAGCAAAATGGTTAGATTATTGGAAGAAAAATAATATTTATGAATTTAAAAATGATGGAAGAGAAGTATTTTCAATAGATACGCCACCTCCAACTGTTAATGGTAAAATACATATAGGGCACATTTTTTCATATTCTCAAACTGAAATGCTAGCAAGATATAAAAGATTAAGAGGATATAATATATTTTATCCTTTTGGTTTTGATGATAATGGTCTTCCAAGTGAAAGATTGGTTGAAAAGGAACAAGGAAAAAAAGCTCATGAGATAGGTAGAGAAGAATTTTCAAAACTTTGTTATAAAACTACTGATAAATATGAAGAAGAATTTAAAGAACTATTTAGTAAAATGGGTGTTAGTACAGATTGGAATATAGCATATAAAACTGTAAGTCCCTCTACTATAAAAATAAGTCAGGCTTCATTTTTAGATTTAATAGAAAAGAATCATTGTTATCATAAGGAAAGTCCTGCTCTTTGGTGTAATGAATGCTTAACATCTATTGCCCAAGCAGAACTTGAAACAAAGACAGTAAAAACTACATTTAATTATGTTAAATTTAATACTGTTGAAGATAATGAAGAATTTGTTATTGCTACTACTAGACCTGAACTTTTGCCTGCAATAGTATGTGTATTTGTTAATCCAAATGATGAAAAACATAAACACTTAATTGGTAAAACTGCAAATATACCAGTCATAAATGTACAAGTACCTATAATGGCTGATGAAAAAGTAGCTATTGATAAAGGTACAGGGGCAGTTATGTGTTGTACTTTTGGTGACCAAACTGATATTGAATGGTGGAAAAAATATAATTTACCTTTAAAACATATATTCACTGAAAATGGAAGAATAAAAGAATCGGTTGAAAATTATGGTGGATTGAAAATAAAAGAGGCAAGAAAGAAAATAGTAGAAGATTTACATGAGGGTGGATTTATAGTAAAAATTGAAGATTTAGAGCACGAAGTACAAACTCATGAAAGATGTGGAAAAGAAGTAGAATATTCTGTAATGAAACAATGGTTTATAAATACAATAGATCATAAAGAAGACTTTATAAAAATTGGTAATGAAATTAAATGGCATCCATCACATATGCACGCAAGATATGATGAATGGGTAAATAACATAGCATGGGATTGGTGCATTTCAAGGCAGAGATATTTTGGGGTCCCATTTCCAGTATGGTTTTGTAAAGAATGCGGTGAGCCAATATTTGCAAATAAAGAAGATTTACCAGTTAATCCTTTAGTTGATAAACCAAGAATTAGTAAATGTTTAAAATGTGAATGTAGTGAGTTTGTCCCTGAAACAGATGTTATGGATACATGGGCTACTTCATCAATTACACCACTAATTAATATGAAATATGGCGAGATAGACAATCATGAAGATATTTTAAAACCAATGAGTTTAAGGACAAATGCAAGTGAAATTATTAGAACATGGGATTTTTATACAATAGTTAAAAGTTTTTATCATTTTGGCCATAAACCTTGGAATAATGTGATGATTTCGGGATTTGTAATGGCCAGTAAGGGTGAAAAAATTAGTAAAAGTAAAGGTAATAGTAAAGTTGAACCAATAGATTTAATAAAACAATATTCTGCAGATGTTATAAGATATTGGGCAGGTTCAGGAAGGCTTGGAACAGATATAGTTTTTAGTGAAGAGACATTGCTTCGTGGTAAGAAATTAATAAATAAAATTTGGAATGTATCAAAATTTATTGAAATGCACTTAAGTGATTATGAAGATAAAGACTTTGAAGATTTTGAATATGTTGACAAATGGATTTTAGGAAATTTTCAGGAAATGGAAAAATCTTTTATAAACTATTTAGAAGAATATGAAGTCGGGTTAGCTTTAAATATATTAGAAAAATTTTTCTGGAATTTTTGTGATAATTATATAGAAATAGTAAAACATAGACTATATAGACCTGAAGAGTTTGGTCAAGTACCAAGATACAGTGGACAAAAAACAGTATATATATTGTTATATAAATTATTACAAGATTTTAGTATTTTCTTTCCTTTTATTACAGAAGAAATATTTCAAGAAATATATCATAGTAATAAATCTATTCATACAACATTGATAGAACCTTTAAATTATAGTTTTGATGAAAACAAAATTTATGGTGAGCAAATGCTTGAAATTATAAGTCAATCAAGAGGAGAAAAAACAAATAATAATGTTTCTTTGAAAACCCCTATTAAAAACTTGTCATTAGGTGTAAACAAAGGATTAAAAAATGCAATAGAAAAATCTATAAAAGATTTCAAAGCAACATTATTTATTGAAAATTTAGATATAAAAGTTATTGATAATGGATTTGAAGTATATGATATTAAATTAAATTTAGAAGAAAATTAATGAATAAGGCTGGTAAATGTAAGTATTTATTAGCTTTTAAAGAATTTATATAAAATTATTGTTACTAAACTTGAAATATTATAAAAATAATTGTATAATAATGTGAACTTACTAGTATGGCAAATTGATTATTTTGTGAGGTGAACTATGAATGATAAAAATAGGTGCATAAGAAATGTAAGTATTGTTGGAATTATATTTAACATTTTCTTGCTTATTATAAAAATAGTTATAGGTATAATATCAAAGTCTCAGGCTATGATAGCAGATGGATTAAATAGTGCAGGTGATATATTTGCATCACTTATGTCATACATTGGAAATAGGATATCTTCAATTCCACAAGATGAGGATCATCCAGATGGACATGGAAAGGCTGAATATATATTCTCATTTATAATTTCTGCTGTAATGATTTTTGTTTCTATGTCTATGCTTAAAAGTTCAATTTTTAGTATTATAAATAGTGAAAAGTTAAATTTTTCTTATAATTTAATAATTGTATGTGTTGTTACAATTATCACCAAGTTTCTATTATATATATATACTAAATTAAATTTTAGAAAATATAATAGTATATTAATAAAAGCAAGTATGGAAGATCATAGAAATGATATGTTACTTACTCTTGGGACATTGATTGGTATTATATGTAGTAAATATGGATTATATTTTGTAGATGGGATAATGGGTTCCTTAATTTCAATTTGGATTGCTATTGTTGGAATTAAACTTGCAAAAAGTTCATATGAAATTTTAATGGATACAGATATATCTGAAAATCTAAAAACTCAAATTATTCAAAAGACTGAAAGCATAGAAGAAGTTTTACATGTTGATAGTGTTAGGGCAAAGCCTACTGGTGATAAATATGTAATAATATTAAAAATATCTATGGATGGAAATTTGAGTTTAAGTAAATCCCATAGTATATCAGGAGCCGTGAAAGAAAAATTGTTAAATGAATTAGATTATATTTGTGATGTAATAATTCATACTAATCCGCATTAAGTTATAACATAAGTTATATAATTTTAATATAATAAATATAGGTGAGTATTTACTACTTATCTATATTTTTTTATAGGAGTATAATATGAATAAAGATACAATTATAATAGGTAAATCAAATTTAAATATAAAAAGAAAATCGGTTAAAAAGGTAAGTGTAATTTGTATAATTATAAATTTTGTTTTATTAATCTTAAAATGTATAATAGGAATAATTTCAAATTCACAAGCAATGATAGCAGATTCATTGCATAGTTTTGAAGATATGATATCTTCTATTATTTCGTTAATAGGAATAAAAATTTCTACTAAAAAATATGATAGTGAGCATCCATTTGGATATGGAAAAGCAGAATACATATTTTCTATAGTAATTAGTATGTTGATGTTGATAGCAGCTATATCGATGATAAAAACATCTATAATTAATATAATTAATTTGAGCAAAATAAACTTTAATATAGGACTAGTTTTAGTTTGTATAATTAATATAATTCTAAAAACAGCGTTATATTTATATACGACAAAAGAATTAAGAAAAACAGGTAATATATTGATAAAAGCTAGTAAAGAAGACCAAAGAAATGATATTTTAATTACCATCTCTATTCTTGTAAGTTCTATATTTAGTATGTTTGGTATTTATGTAATAGATTATATTTTAGGAGTAGTTATATCTATTTGGTTTGGAATGGTAGGATTTAATATTTTTAGAATTTCATATAATATTTTAATTGATACAAATGTTAGCGAGGATAGAGTAAATGAAATAAAGAAGAAAGTACTTTTATTTGATAATGTTAAAAGTGTGGATAAAGTTATAGGAAAACCAATTGGTGATAGATATGTTATAATTTTAAAAATAGCAATGGAAAAAAGTATGGATATATACAAAAGTCATGATATTCAAAGCAAAATTAAAAATATGTTATTAATGTATGATTATATACATGATGTTATTATACATGTTAATCCATATTAAAAATAAAAAAGTGTCTAAGCAAGTGATTCTTAGACACTTTTTTATTATACTTCAATTATAGTTTTTCTATGTGTTGGAGCATATTTAATTACTTCAACGCCAGCTTCAAGAAACATTTTTTCAGATATATTTGCACTAATATGTTTTGAAACTTTTTTTGTTAAATAAACAACTCTTTTAATTTTATTTTGGATAATTGTTTTTGCACATGTATTGCATGGATAAAAAGTAACATATAAAGTAGAGCCTTCTAAATTTCCTTTACAAAATGAAATTGCATTAGCTTCAGCATGTGATACATAATCATGCTTGTTTTTCCAGTGCTCATCATCATCCAATATTCCTATTGGCATACCATTAAAACCAATAGATAATATTCTATGGTCCTTGTCGACAATACAAGCACCTACTTGAGTTTTAGGGTCTTTTGATCTTGTCGCAGCATATTTTGTAAGTCCTATAAAGTATTCATCCCAACTTGGTATATCTTTCCGGAAATGTACATTTTCATTTTCGATATTCTGATTAAACATTTTTTAATCCTCCTAATTTTTTTGTAATTATATAATATTATTTCTATTATGTCAAATTAATTGTACTATTTTTGTAAAAATATGTATACTTTTAAATAATTAATTATATATCTTTGAAATTTTAATATAATAGTTAATATATATGGAAGGTGAAAAATGGAAAAAAGAAAAATATATGTAGCTAGCACACTAATAATATTATTATTTTTGTTTATGATTTTTATATATTTTATACCAGTTAATTTTTTAAAATTTATAACGTGGTTAGGCGAAGGAGAGATAGATTATTTTGCAATCGACAAAACATCGTGTATAGTTTTATCTAAATTTGTCGATTAAATTGACTTCTTAGTGTCGTTAAAATATAATATTTAAAAGGTGAGTAAATATATGAGAAAAAATGTAAAAATGTTAGAGGAAAATTATGATTATTATAAATCCGTAAAAGAAAAAACTGATAAAATATCGCTTAAAATATTTAAAAAGAATGATGAAATATTAAAGTCTAAATTATATAATTTAGTACTTAATTTATGTAATCAGGTAATATATGATTTTACATATGTTTTAAGTAGTGATGATTTGTTTTTTATTGCAGATAATAATATTAATATTTATGAATTACTTGATTTATTTGTGGAAGATATATATATAATAAAGAGGCAATTAGATGGTTAATATGTACATACTTTACTATTACGATTACAACTAGTATTGACAAGTGATAAAATAATAAAAATATAGATTAGTAGGAAGTTAATAATGAATATTATTAATAATATAAAATAATAAGTATTTAATTAATGGTAAGAAAATATAAAAATAAATTAAATGAATTTATTACTTGTTTTATAAATCTAATTAATAAGTTAAGTTGATATTAAAATAGGGTGATTTTAATCACCCTATTTTAATATCAGTAAGAATTTTCATTAAGAGAAATATTTTAAATTTTCATTTCCCACAAATTATAATTATAAGTTTTAAAGACTCCGTTTCCTACATTAATAAATCCCGCTTTTTTATAATAGTTGTTAAGAAATTTACTTGTTTTATAACAGTCTAACCTTAAATAATCTTTATTGTCTTTTTTACATTGTTTTATAGCATAATTTAATAACAAACTTCCTATCCCTTTTATATTAATATCTGTTGCTAAGTGATGAATATAATAACAAGATTTATCATCATTCCAAAAATTTTTATCTTCTTTTTTTAATAACATAACTCCACAAATTGTGTTATTTATTTTTGCAACAAAAAGTTTATTAAGTATCATTTGCTTTTTAAAATAATATTTATTATATTTTTTAGGATAGAATTTAGGATCCCAGCCCTTTAGCCCTTTTTTTGAAAACCATAAGCATCTATCATATATTAATTTGTAAATAGCGTCTATATCTTCTATTTTTGCTAATTCTATTTTCATCTTTGTCACCTTACTATATTAATTATATATTGTTTAATTCAGTGTAATATAATATTTCCTTATTTAAAGATTTTGCAAATTCAATTTCATTTTTAGTACTAGTTCCTATATATCCACCTACATTTACAACTAAAATTGCATCAGCTAATCTGATTTTTTCTTTATGTGTTTTAGCTAGCATTAAAAGTTCATTTTCCGTAAAAGCATCTTTATTTTGCCTCATTGGATTGTATATGGGTAGTAACATACAAAGTCCTCTTAATTCCATTTTTTCAGCTATTTCAATCATCTCTTTTATAAATCTTAAGCTACCACATATTGTAATTACTTTTGCTTTCATCATGTATAATCACTCTCTTTCTGTATTATATGTTATATGTATATCTATATATATAATATCATAATTAAATTTAAAAGTTAAGTATTTTCAAAAAATTAGTAAATATTTTATTCAGAATTTATAGAGTATATTTGTTAAAATAATATATGTATTATTTAATATATTGACTTGAAACAAAAAGTATGGTAAAATTTTGAAAAAATGGAAAAATAAAATCCAATAAATACTTAAGTAAAAAAGGAGGATGCTATGAGTAACAAAAATGATTTTAAAAAAGAAAGAGAAATTAAAATTAATTTTGAAAACAATAGAAAATATTTTTATTATAAATATAAGGAAGAAGGTGAAAATAAGAAATTTAAAATCTATAATATAAAAAGTATTGCAAAAAAAATATATTTGCTAATAAAATTTTTAATAAAAAGGTAGGAGACAGAATGGCTCCTACTACAACTATTGTAAAAGTTAAACATTTAAATATTTTTACATAAGTATTTATATTTAAATACAACTGATGTTAAAGTTAAACATTTTAAACGATACAGGTATTACAATTAACAATTTGATTTAAATACAACTGATGTTAAAGTTAAACCAATACTAAAAAGAGCAGTATTAAATACAAACTACAAATTTAAATACAACTGTTGTTAAAGTTAAACCCGTTTATAAATGATGTATTTACAATTACATCACATATTTAAATACAACTGTTGTTAAAGTTAAACGTCTAAATTAGACAGATTAAGCGATATATGTTTGTATTTAAATACAACTGTTGTTAAAGTTAAACTATAGTATTCATATATTATTCCTCTCTTCTTTTATAATTTAAATACAACTGTTGTTAAAGTTAAACTATGAACAACGGTGCATTGCAGGTGCTTGGAAAAAGATTTAAATACAACTGTTGTTAAAGTTAAACAAAAGGAACTTATACATATTCTACTACTATAGTAAGATTTAAATACAACTGTTGTTAAAGTTAAACATTGCAGATAAAGCAACATTACAAGAATTTAAGACAATTTAAATACAACTGTTGTTAAAGTTAAACTATAAGATTTACTTATATTGGTACTTTTGATAGATAATTTAAATACAACTGTTGTTAAAGTTAAACCATTGAAAAATCAATGTTTTATAATTATATAATAACACGAATATCTTGAAAAATCAATATTTCTTTAATTTTTTTCCAGATAAAAAGTTAAAAATAGTAAAAATATAAAGATTGTTGATTTAAAAGGAAAAAATAAACTTTTATATAAAAATAGCTGGAAAAATTATAATAAAGTATTTTCTCAAATATAAGGGTCTTTTAATTTAAAAAATGATATAATAATATAAATTTATTATTGGAGGTATTAAATATCTATGGAAAAACATAGAGTAAATAATAATAAAAACAATATGCTTTTGATTTTTAAATATATATTTATATTAAGTTTTATATATTATATATATTGGTTTATTGTATCATTAGGATATAGCATAGTAGTAATAAGTTCTGAATATGTTGGAATACATATAGAGTCTTTATGCAATCATGTTCATACGACATATTATGGATTGGAAGGATTTGTAGCAGGAATTGAAAATTGCGTTATATATACATTATTTAAATTTTGGTTTATTCCTTTATATCAACTAATATATATATTTGTTAATACTATTAATTATATTAGAAAAAGTAAAAGTAAATAAAAAAATGAACATAATATAAAACAATTTAAAACATCTAAAAATACAATAATGTAGATTTAGATGTTTTTTTATCTTATATTCTAGCTTGTATAGATTATCATGGTGACCCATAGGAGAATCGAACTCCTGATTCGGCCTTGAGAGGGCCGCGTCTTAACCGCTTGACCAATGGGCCATTAATATTGAAATTATAACATAAAAAAATAAATAAGTAAATAGTTAATTAACATAAATTTTAAAATATATATGTTTAAGTAATAGAATGCTAATTGTATGTCGAATGTTTGTGTAAATTAAAAAAACGACAAACCAATTTTTAGTTTATCGTTTTATAAATATTATTTTGTAATTATGAATAGAGAATATATTAATTAATTTTCTAATATAACCTTAATAAATACTTTTTTTCCTTTTTTTATTACAATATAGCCTTTTTCGAATTGTAGCATGTTTATTTTGGTATTTGTATTAGTTACCTTTTCATCATCAACAGATATACCACCTTGTTCTATTAAAGTCCTTGCTTGCGATTTTGATGGGGCAATATTTGTATGGATAATTAAATCAACTATTAGTATTTCATTATCTATAAATAAATTTTTAGAAATAGCTATAGTAGGCATATTATCAGAACTTTTGGAATTTTCAAACAGTTCTTCAGAAGTATTTTTCGCTTGTTTTGCTGCCTCTTCGCCATGTATTAATTTAGTAATTTCATATGCAGCAATTTTCTTTGCTTCATTTATTTTTTCGTCCTTTAGAGAAGATAATCTATTCACTTCATCCATTGGAATATAAGTAAGCATTCTTAAAACATCTCTTACTTCATTATCTTGTATATTACGCCAATATTGATAAAATTCATATGGTGAAGTCTTTTTTTCATCAAGCCATAAAGCACCACTAACAGTTTTTCCCATCTTTTTTCCTTCTGCGTTAAGAAGTAGTGGGCATGTTACACAAAAACTACCATTTTTATGGATCTTTCTAATTAAATCAACTCCAGCTAACATATTAGACCATTGGTCGTCACCACCAATTTCAATTTTACATCCCTTGGTTTCGAAAAGGTGTAAAAAATCATAACTTTGCATTAGCATATAATTTAACTCAAAGAAAGTAAGCCCTTTTTCCATACGTTGTTTAAAGCATTCCGCATCTAGCATTCTGTTAACATTGAAATGGACACCATATGTACGAATAAATTCCATGTAATTTAAATCTAAAATCCAATCTCCATTGTTAACAATTATTGCTGCATTTTCACCTTCAAAAGAGATAAATTTGCTAATTTGTTTAATTATATTATCAACATTTTTTGAAATTTCTTCTTTTGTAAGCATTTTTCGCATATCGGTTTTTCCGCTTGGATCGCCAATAAATGCTGTGCCACCACCAACTAGTATTATTGGAGTATGTCCGCATTTTTGAAAATATGACATCATCATAAGTGGTATAAAATGTCCTATATGAATACTATCAGCTGTTGGATCAATTCCTAAGTATACACAAGTTTTTTCTTTAGCAATCATTTCTTTAAATTCATCTTCATAAGTAATTTGTTTAATCAAATCTCTTTCTTTTAATACTTCATAAATAGATAAATTTTCAAATTTTTTGTCCATGTAAAATCCTCCTTGTATAATGATTACATTTTTTACTAATATAGTATAGCACATTTTTTATGTTATTTAAAGAAAAATTATAAATTTTATACTATTAGTATATAATTTATATAAAAATAGGATTTAATATAAATAGTAAAAAACATTTAAAAGTTATTGCATTATATCAATTAATATAGTAAGATATAGTTAGAAAGGATGATACATGTTGAATAATAGTAGTAATAATAAAAAAGGAAATATAGTAAAAAAAATTTTTAGAAATTTTTATCCTACATATAAATATAGTAATGTTGAAAGTATTCCATATTCTTTAATAGAAGAAAATAATATAAAACTTATAATGTTGGATATGGATAATACAATAATAGATTATAGTGAGGGAAAGTACAGTATTGAAATGAAAGAATGGGCTATTAGAATGAAAAGAAATGGAATAAAATTATACATTTTAAGTAATTCACCCTTTGGTAAGATTGTAAAAAAAGTAGCTAGTGAATTAAATATGAAGTATTATTATAATGCTGGAAAACCTTCTATAAGAGGATTTAAAAAGATTATGGAACTTGAAAAAGAGAATAAAGAAAATATGCTTATGGTTGGTGATCAAATTTTTACAGATATATGGGGCGCAAATAGATTTGGAATAAAAAATATTTTAGTAAATCCTATAAATAAAAATGAAAGGATACATACAAAGGTAAAAAGACCATTTGAAAATATAGTAATAAAACGATATTTAAGAAAAAAAGGAGAGAATAATAAATGATGACCATACATTATATCATTGCTAGTATAATAGCAATAATATTTGGACAAATATCTTCGCACTTAAATAAAAAACTTCCACCAGTTGTAGCAGAAGAGATAACATATAAAGAATTTTTTGAAAGTTTAAAAAAGGATTTTAGAATTGACATATTTTATACATTTATTTTTTTAGTGTTGTTTAATTCCTTTATTCATTTTCTAGGAATAAATTTAACTACATATTTATATATGAGTGTATCTTTAGCTTTATCTTTAGCATTTTCAGTTGATGTAAGATTTAGATTGATCCCAGATGAAACACATATAATTATATTATTTGCAGGATTAATAAATTTTATGTTTAATTTATCAAATTGGTGGAATTATTTACTTGGAGCGATAATAGGTGGAGCAATATTTTGGGGGCTTGGATTACTTTCAATTATTATATTTAAAAAAGAAGGAATGGGATTTGGTGATGTTAAATTAATGGCATCATTAGGATTTATGTTTGGAATAAAAAATATTCTTGTAATAACATTAGTGTCGTTTGTGTTCGGAGCGATAATAGGTGGAGCAATATTGATACTTAAAAGAAATGATAATGATGGATATATTCCTTTTGGACCATTTATAGTAATTGGAGCAATAATAATAATGTTTGTACCATCGGATATAATAATAAATATTTATATAGAGTTTTGTACATGGCTTGGATTAATGATGTCAGATGCGGCATATTTTTTAATCAATAAATTTAGTTAAACAATACTTTACAAAAAAATATATATGGTATATAATATTTACACTAGTATAAATTTATTGGAGGTAACAATGAAGATAACAAAATTTCATCAGTCATGTTTATTAGTAGAAATAAAAGATAAAAAAATATTAATAGATCCAGGAAAAATAGGTTATACAGAGGAAATGTACGAAAAATATTGGAAAAATATCAATTATATATTTATTACGCATAAACATAATGATCACTGCTTTGATGAAGTCATTAAAAATATAGTTAAAAGAGATAATGCTAAGTTATATATTTCATCGGAAGTAGCAAATAATTACGACTTTGAAAAGTATGTTATTGTAAAAGCTGGAGATACATTACAATTTGAAGGCTTTAATGTAGAAGTTACAAAAGCAGTTCATGGTTATTTGCCTGGAATGAATGATAATGAAGTAAAAGAAAATATAGGTTATATATTTGATGATTTTAAAAAGAGATTGTATGTAACAAGTGATAGTCTTTGCTTTAATAATAATTATAAATGTGATATTATTTGTATGCCTTTTAATGGAAATGGACTTACATTTGGAGGTTTTGAAGGTCCATTATTTGCAAAAGAGGTATGCGCTAAGTTGATAATTCCAGTTCATTTAGAACATCCAAATCCTGTTATGATGCCAGATTTAAAAAAAGTAAAAACTAGTATAGAAAATTTAGGAATGGAATATAAATTTTTAGACATTTTAGAAACATTTGAGATATAAGTTGTTAAGAGGTGTAAAATGAGTAGAAAAACTGTAAAAAATTTACTTATAGCATGTATTGTAATTGTTATATTATTATCTACTATGATAATAGCAGACTTTAATTATGTATTACAAAAGCAACAACCAATATTTTGTTTTAGTCAATATATACATGATGATGGAGGAACAGTTGAGTATACTGGATTAGGATACAAAATAATATCATATAATGCAAAATATGGAAGACATGATATAGATTTAGGTCCAGTTTTTATGAGCTATGATCCTCAAATAGATGAAAGTAAACTAAAAATTGAAGTGGATAATAAAAATAAAACGTATAATTTTGAAGGTATTGTTGAAAATATTGAAGTAGTGGATGGTAAAACTATTTTAACAGTTGTATCAAAGCAAAATGAAAAACAAAAGGTAAAAATAATAAGTGGAACATTGATTTATAAAAATGATTTTAAATCAAGGTTAAATGAAATTATAGTAGGTAGTAATATTAAAATAAGGACGTCTTCAGTTGATTCTAAGAAAGAAATACATGAATCTATTGCAGAAATAATAAATATAATTGAATAACACATGATACTAAAAGTATTGTGTGTTATTTATGGTTTTAAGTATATAATATGTTATATATATTTACAAAGGGCTAAAAAAAGTGTATAATATTAGTATTAAAGAGGTAATTATGATAAAATTTGGAGTAGCAGCAAATCCTGAAAAATTTTATGAAGCAGGAAATAAAAATTCAGAACAAATGCCAAAATATTTATATGAAATTGGATTAGACGCGTATGAATATCAATGTTCAAGGGGCGTTAGAATAAGTGATAAAAAGGCACAGTTATTAAAAGAGCAAGCATTAAAGTATAATATAACATTGAGTGTACATGCTCCATATTATATAAGTCTTTCCACACAAGAAGAGCAAAAGAAAATAAATACTATAAAATATATAACTGATACTATGAAAGCAGCAAATAAAATGGGTGCAAAAGAGATTGTAGTTCATGCAGGTTCTTTACTTGGATTAGAAAGAGAATATGCTGTAAATTGCGCTTGTGAACTATTAAAAAGAGCTATTGATGTAGTAGATGATATGGGACTTTCAGATATTATAATATGTCCTGAAACAATGGGAAAAGTTAACCAATTAGGAAATAGCAAAGAAATAATAAAAATATGTGAAATTGATAAAAGATTAAAACCTACTATTGATTTTGGACACTTATATTGTAGAGAATATGGAAAGCTAGTATCATATGAAGATTGGAAAAAAGAATTACAGATGTATATAGATATACTTGGATATGATAGGATGAAACATTTTCATGCACATTTTAGTAAAATGGAATTTTCAATTCCTGGTGGAGAAAAAAGGCATGTTACATTTGCAGATAAAGGATATGGACCATATTTTGAGGAAGTAGCAAAAGCTTTAATCGAACTAAAATTAGAACCAACTATATTATCTGAGTCTGCTGGAACACAAGATATAGATAGTATTATGATGAAAAAAATGTATAATGATATTAAAGTTAACAACAAAAATTAAATATAAGAAAGGAAAGTAAAATGAAAAAAACTGAACTACTTGCACCAGCAGGAAGTATTGAAAAAGCTAAAGTAGCTTTTATGTATGGAGCTGATGCAATATATGCAGGAACTGCTAAATTATCATTAAGATCAAGAGCAGATCTAAATATTGATTCATTAGAAGAAACTATAAAATATGCACACAACATAGGTAAAAAAGTGTATGTAGCACTTAATATTTACGCTCATGATGAACATTATAGTGAAATTGAAGAAGAAGTAAAAAGACTTGATAAAATAGGAGCAGACGCTATAATTGCAAGTGATGTTGGTGTTATTGAAAAGATTAAAGAAATTGCACCTAATATGGAAATTCATATAAGTACTCAAGCTAATAATGTAAGTTTGCATTCAGCAAACTTTTGGTATAAGTATGGGGCTAGAAGAGTAGTACTTGCAAGGGAACTTTCAAAAGAAAATATAAGTTATATAATGAAAAATAAACCTAAGGACTTAGAAATTGAAATGTTTATTCATGGTGCAATTTGTTATGCTTATTCAGGAAGATGTTATCTTAGTAAATATTTATCAAATAGATGTGCTAATTTAGGGGACTGCGCTCAAAGTTGCAGATGGCAGTACAACATAACAGCAAGTGAAGTAAATAATCCTGAAAGTATAATAAATCTTGATTTTGATGAAAAAGGAACTTACCTTTTTTCTTCGAAAGATATGTGTCTTATAAATCAAATACCAGTAATTTGTGATATGGGAGTAGAAAGCTTAAAAATAGAAGGCAGATTAAAAACTGAATATTATCTTGCAACTGTTATTAGAACGTATAGACAAGCAATAGATGATTACTATACTTTAAAGGAACAAGGAAGAGAAAATGAATATAACAGTGATAAGTATATGAAAGAATTGTTAAAGGTAAAAACACGTGGATTTTCAGAATTTTATTTTTCAGATACAAATAATCAAGAAATACACGATTTAGATGGTAAAAGTGATAATTTAGATTATGAATATGGAGCTAAAGTAATTTCAAAATATGATAAAATAGAGAATACTTATATTGTAGAAATAAAGAATAAATTAAGTATTAATGATACTTTAGATTTATTATATCCAAATACTTTAAAGTGTGATACCTTTAAAATAGAAATGTTATATGATGAAAAAACTGACGAGAAAATAAATACAATAAATCCAGGTAAAAAAGGTCAATTAGTTAAAATAAAAATTCCATTTGAAAACATTGAAAGTGGAATGATTATAAGAAGACACAAATAAAATGTAATATAAAAAGGAGGAATAAAAATGTTTTGTGGAGAATGTGGAAAATTAATCAAAGAAGGAAATAAATTTTGTACAGGATGTGGTAGAAAGGTTGAGCCAATTTTAAGTACAAACAAAGAAAAAATAAAAAGTGATGAAAACATTGTAGAGAAAGTAAAGGAAGAAAAAGTTGTAGAAGAAATCTCTCCTATTAAAACTATAAATGAAAGTAAAGAGGAATCAACTATAAATAGTAATGTTTCATATGTTAAAGAAAGCAATGATAAAACTAGTATAGGACTTAATATTTTAGCATTCTTTATACCTATTGTTGGACTTATATTATTTGTTACAATGAAAAATGATACACCAAAAAAAGCTAAATCTATTGGAATTTCAGCTTTAATAGGATATATATTATCTATATTTGTATCAATAGTACTTTGCATATATATTTATGGATTTGCTTTACCTAATATTAATAGAAAATATAATAATTATCCAAGATATAATAGAAATTATAATTTTGAAATAGATAGAAATTATAATATATAGATTTAGGTATATGGAAGAAATATATAGTAGGACAAATATATTACTAGGAAAACAAAACGTAGATATATTAAAGAGCAAACATATTATGGTATGTGGCATAGGTGGCGTAGGTTCATTTGTTATAGAAGCCTTAGCAAGAGTTGGAATAGGAACTTTAACTATTATTGATAAAGATATAGTAGATATAACAAATATTAATAGGCAAATAATAGCATTACAAAGTACAATAGGCAAGGATAAAGTAGAAGTTGCAAAACAAAGAATTTTAGAAATAAATAGTACTATAAAAGTAAATTCAATAAAGATTGATATAAACAAAGATAATATAAAAGATTTATTAAATGAAAAAGGAATAGACTATGTTGTGGATTGTGTGGATAATATAGAGGCTAAAATTGCAATAATTGAAAATTGTAATAATGAAAATATAAAATGTATATCATGTATGGGAACAGCAAACAAGATAAATCCTCTAGATTTTAAAGTAGACGATATATATAAAACTTATGCCTGTCCACTTGCAAAAATACTTAGAAAGAGGTTAAAACAAATTGGTATAAAAAAACAAAAAGTAGTATTTTCAATAGAAGAATCTAAAAAAATGTCTGAAGAGGAAAAAAATATATATGGAAATAATTTAGGTAGTGTTTCCTTTGTACCATCTTGTGCAGGTCTTGTACTTGCTTCTGAAGTGGTAAAAGACATATTGGAAATAAATAAAAATGCACATAGTAAATAATAGGTTACTATGTGTATTTTATTTCCATAAATATGGTGCAGGATTTATATGATGACCATAACCTGAAGCAGTTCTTATTTCAAAATGTAAATGATGACCAGTACTATAACCTGGATTTGGATCACTTGAAGGATCCCCACCTTCTATACCTATAACACTTCCTTTTGAAACATTATTTCCAACATTTACTTTAATTTGTGATAAATGTGCATAAAAGCTATAATAATTTGTATGTTTTATTTCAATACAATTTCCATATCCATTTTGAGACCCAGCAAAAGTGACAGTTCCTTCTTCAATACTTCTAACATAGTCATGATGTATTCCTGAAATATCTATTCCAGTGTGCATGCCTTTATAAGGACTGCTTCTCATACCATAATGAGATGTTATGGAGCCAGCTATTGGAATATTTTTAGCATCAATAGAAGAATCATTATTTACTGAATTATTTTTATTTTTTTTGCTCTTAAATAGTTTAAACTTCTTTTCTTCTTGACTTTTTATATAACTTTCACTTTTTGAAAAAAGATTATTTTTTAAACTAGTAAATGGTTTTAAAATTATAAAAGTAGGTAGGAGTATTATAAGTAGAATTATAGTAATTAAAATCTTTCTTTTATATTTTGTAAAAAAATCATTATATTTTAAATTATATATTATTAATTTTATATCTTTCATAACTTTTACCTTTTAATATTTATTCCAATCAGTTTAATAAAATTAAGTGCTTGAGTTTCTGTTAAAATAACTCCTTTTAAATCGTTTGGATATACTGTTATACCATCTATAATGCAATTACTTAAATCTATTTTATTTAATTTAGTGTTTGAAAAGTTGCATAGAGTTAAGTTACAAACATTAAATAATGTATTTTTAAGTTTTATACTTAAAAGAGAACTTTCATTTAAGTTATTTTCATTAAACTCTATGTTATCAAATGTAGAATTATCAAATATACTACTTTTTAAATTGCAATTTTCAAAAATAACATTATTAAAAAAAGAATTTTCAAAATTTGTACCAGTAAGTCTACAATTTATAAAATGGACCTTTTTAAAACTACTTTTTCTAAAATTAATATTAGATAAATCACAATTTTTTATAATACAATTCATAAAGTATGCTTGTTCTAAATTACAATTTAAAAATGTTATATTGTCTAGTAAGCATTCATTAAACTCAATTTCAGTTAATGAAATATTAGTTATCTTTTGATTTGTTATATTTGAAAATTTTAATGTATCATTTGAATAGAAAAAATTGTTTGCATTTTCACATATATCTAAATTATTATGTAAATTGGGCTTTAATATCATAAATTTCTCCTTGATTATAATAGTATATACTTGAATGAAAAATTTGTCAATAATTCATATGTATATAATAAAGTGATTATTTGGAAAATGAATTCATGTGTCATATATTATATAGTAATATATTTGACATAAACATTATAGTATTGTATAATGTATCTAATTTAATAGATGTTAGTATAATAATTTATAGGAGGAAAGTAAAATGATAGTAAACTATTCAGATCAAGAAGTAATTAAGTCTAAAAACTCAATATTTCTTGCAGGTCCTACACCACGGAAAATAGAAATTAAGTCTTATAGAAAAGAAGCAATAGAAATTTTAGAAAAAATTGGTTTTAATGGTGTAGTTTATGTTCCAGAACTTGGAAATAATCAAAAGGACTTTGATTATACAAATCAAATTGATTGGGAAACAGAGGCCTTAAATAATGCTGGGGTAATAGTGTTTTGGATACCAAGAAGTTTTCCAGATATGCCAGCCTTTACTACAAATGTGGAATTTGGCGAATGGTACAAAGAAGATAAAACATTTTATGGAAGACCTAATAATTCAAGAAAGAATAGATATTTAGATAAAAAGTATTTGCTATATACTAAAAGATTACCATATAGCAGTTTAGAAAACTTACTTAAAGCTAGTGTTGACAAGTTAAACGGAGAATATATAGATTTAAGAGCAAGTACTGAATATTGTATTTTAGAGTATATTATGAATAAATATGTAGAGATTTATTATTTAGTAGGAAACTCAAAATTAGTTTTAACTGAGTATGATAGTATTAATGAAAATATTAGTTATGGTAAAATATTCTTCCCAAACAAAAGTGAAGAAGATTTAAAAGTATTTAATAAAACTATGTTAAGTATAGTTTCATATTATCTTTTAAAGTTTGGTTATTATAATTCTTTTACTGCTTGTCAAAAAAGTGAAGATAAGCTTACATTAAATGATTTTAATGAATTAAGGAAATATATTTTTTCTGTTATTAATACAAATGAGAAAGAAAACTTAATTTTATACTATATTGTATTAAATAGTTTGTCAAGAACTAAAATTGTAAATAAGGTTTTTGAAGAGATGGGATTTGATAATAACATAGACAGTAATACTGCTTTTAAGATTATTATAAAACAAAATAAATTGCTTTGTGATTTAGATAAAGATATGCTAAGAAATATTATTGAAAATAGAATAGATGTAATAGATTTTAGCAAAAAGGAATGCGTTAAATTTTCTCAGGAATATATTTCAAAACTTTCAAAATTTGAATTTGATTTTATGATAGTAGAAGCAATGTTAGAGTTTGCAGGAAAGAAAGGTAATATTACTCAAAATGGTAGTATGTCTTTAAATCATTTTGCTTATATTAATTTTAAATCAGCAGTTAGAAAATTATTCAACTTATATGGAGTAAATGATTAATATAGTTTATAAATAAAAATATAAAAATACACTTAATAAATTAAGTGTATTTTTTATCATCGAAATTTGTAAAAAAATTAGAAGAAAAATGTTAGGCTTGTAAAACATTTTTTTTGTGATATAATATATATGTGAAATAGTATGTTTGAAAGGAAAAAATAATGTTAGAATTAAAAAATATAAGTTTTGAAAGAGATGGAAAAAAAATATTAAATGATATAAATTTGGTAATTGATGATAATAAATTTGTAGTAATTACTGGGCCAAATGGTGGCGGTAAATCTACACTTGCAAAAATAATTATGGGAATAGAAAAACCAGATTCAGGTAAAATTATATATAATGGTGAAGATATAACAAATTTAAGCATTACTAAAAGAGCAAATATGGGAATAGGATTTGCTTTTCAACAGCCTGTAAAATTTAAAGGTATTACAGTGCGTGACTTAATTAATTTGTCTATAGGTAAAAATGTTAGATTTTCAGATGCGTGTGAGTATTTATCAGATGTTGGACTTTGTCCAAAAGAATATATGAATAGAGAGATAAATTCATCTTTATCTGGTGGTGAATTAAAAAGAATAGAAATTGCAACAGTTGTAGCTAAAAAATCTAATTTAACAATTTTTGATGAACCAGAGGCTGGAATAGATTTATGGAGCTTTAATAATTTGATTCAAGTTTTTGAAAAAATGTATGAAAGAATAAATGGTTCAATTATAATTATATCTCACCAAGAAAGAATACTTAATATTGCAGATGATGTAATACTTGTATCGCATGGGAAAATAAAAGAACATAATACAAAAGATGTAGTACTGCCAAAACTTTTAGGTAATACTAGAAATTGTAGATTTTTAAAGGAGAAAGCTAATGACTAATAAAATAAATGATATAAGAAAATATATGTTAAAAAAGATTTCAGATATAGATGATTTTCCAAAAGGTGCGTTTAACTTACGTGAAAATGGAAAAGGTGTTAAAAGGAATGTTACAGAAAACATTAATATAGTTCCAAAGAAAGATAAGCAAGGTATTGATATTATAGTTAAAGAAAATACTAAAAAAGAGGAGGTATATATTCCAGTAATTATAACTAAAAGCGGTATTACAGATTTAGTATATAACGACTTTTATATTGGAAAAAATGCGGATGTAACTATAATAGCAGGATGTGGTATTCATAATAGTTCTTGTGAAAATTCAGAACATGATGGAATACATAGATTTTTTTTAGAAGAAGGTTCAAAGGTAAAGTATATAGAAAAGCATTATGGTACAGGTGAAGGAACAGGAAAAAAAATTTTAAATCCGCAAACTGTTGTAAATTTAAAAAAAGGTAGTAGCTTAGAAATGGAAACTATACAAATAGGTGGTGTAGATAACTCAATTAGACAAACATTTGGTACTTTAGATAAAGATACAAATTTTGTAGTATCAGAAAAAATTATGACACATGGGGCGCAATATGCTAAAACAGAATTTGATGTAAAATTAAATGGTGAGAATGCAAGTACGAAGGTAACTTCCAGATCAGTTGCAAAGGATGCGTCTAAGCAAGAATTTGTATCAAAAGTCGAAGGAAACTCTAAATGTTTTGGACATGTAGAATGTGATGCTATTATTATGGATAATGCAACAGTAAAAGCAATTCCAGAAATTCTTGCAAATAATATAGAGGCAAAACTTGTACATGAAGCTGCTATTGGAAAAATTGCAGGTGAACAAGTAACAAAATTGATGACACTTGGTCTTAATGAAAAACAAGCAGAACAAGAAATAATAAATGGATTTTTAAGATAAAAAATCTTTCAATTTTGAGTTGATAAATATTATATTATTTGATAAAATTTATATAAGAGGTAAAATTTAAAATATTTTAAATTTGGGAGGATGTATGAAAAAAATAAAAGAGGAAATTGAAATTGATAATCTTGTAAAAAAAGCACATATTGCTGAAAGAGAATATGAAGATATATCTCAAGAACAAATAGATAATATTGTAAAACAAATGTCTATTGCTGCAGTAGAAGCACATATGAAACTTGCTAAAATGGCTGTTGAAGAAACTGGTCGTGGTATTGTAGAAGATAAAATAACTAAGAATATATTTGCTTCTGAGTATGTTTATCATAGTATAAAATATAATAAAACAGTTGGAGTAATTGAATCAAATGACTTAGAAGATTATGAAATGGTTGCTGAACCAGTAGGAATTGTAGCTGGTGTTACTCCTGTAACCAATCCCACTTCTACTACTATATTTAAATCTTTGATTGCTGTAAAAACTAAAAACCCAATAATTTTTGGATTTCATCCATCAGCACAAAAATGTAGTGTTGAAGCTGCAAGAATTGTTAAAGAGGCGGCTATAAAAGCTGGAGCTCCTGAGGGATGTATAAGTTGGATTGAGGAACCATCACTTCTTGCGACAAGTACATTAATGAATCATCCTGATGTAAAAATAATTCTTGCAACTGGTGGTGGTGGTATGGTAAAAGCCGCATATTCATGTGGTAAACCAGCACTTGGTGTAGGTCCTGGAAATGTACCTTGCTATATTAATAAAACAGCTAATTTAAAACGTTCAGTTACAGATTTGATAATGTCAAAAACTTTTGATAATGGTATGATTTGTGCCTCTGAGCAGTCAGTAATAGTCGATAAAGAAATTCATAAAGAGTTTGAAAAGCTTATGAAAGAATATGGTTGCTATTTCTTAAGTAATGAAGAAACTAAAAAACTAGAAGACTATGTTATAATAAAAAAAGATGGAAGTACATCTATAAATTCAAAAATTGTTGGTCAGAGTGCATATTTTATAGCAAATGAAGCAGGAATTGAAGTGTCAAAAGATACTAAAATATTAATTGCAAAACTTGATGGCGTAGGAGATAAATATCCACTTTCAAAAGAAAAGTTAAGTCCAATTCTTGCATATTATGTTGTAAAAGATGAAAAAGAGGGGATAGATATTGCCGAATCATTATTAAGGTATGGTGGACTTGGGCATTCAGCTGTAATACATTCAGAGGATAACGATGTTATTTTAGAATATGAAAAAAGAATGAAAGCAGGACGTTTGATTGTAAATTCTCCATCTACTCATGGCGCTATTGGTGATATATATAATACTAATTTACCTTCTCTTACACTTGGTTGTGGAACTTTTGGTGGAAATTCTACTACTGCAAATGTATCGGCTGTAAATTTACTAAATATAAAAAGAGTAGCAAAAAGGAGGGTAAATATGCAATGGTTTAAAGTGCCAAATAAAATTTTCTTTGAAAAGGGAGCTATTCAGTATTTACAGGTTATGAAAGATATTTCAAAAGTATTTATTGTAACTGACCCTTCTATGGTAAAG
Source organism: uncultured Clostridium sp. (assembly GCA_947361355.1). Taxonomy (GTDB): domain Bacteria; phylum Bacillota; class Clostridia; order TANB77; family CAG-465; genus CAG-465. The sequence continues at coordinate 56,358 of CANAIR010000001.1, read as the reverse complement.
TTAGGTTATGTTGATAAAATACTTTACTATCTGGAAAAGCGAAAAACACCTGTGCATACGCAAATATTTTCACAAGTTGAGCCTGATCCATCTTTTGAAACTGTAAAAAAAGGTGTAGAAATGATGAATTATTTTGAACCTGATTGTATAATATCGTTAGGTGGCGGGAGTGCAATAGATGCTGCTAAAGGTATGTGGTTACTTTACGAACAACCAGATGTCAATTTGGATGCACTAAAACCTAAATTTTTAGATATTAGAAAAAGAGTTTATAAAATTGATGATTTAGGAAAAAAAGCAAAAATGGTTGCTATTCCTACAACTAGTGGTACAGGTTCAGAAACTACATCTTTTGCCGTAATTTCAGATAAGCAAAAAAATATGAAGTATCCACTTGCAGATTATGCTTTAGTACCAACAATAGCTATTGTTGATCCAGAATTGGTATATACCCTTCCAAAATCAGTTGTAGCAGATACAGGAATGGATGTATTAACTCATGCAATTGAAGCATATGTTTCAAATATGGCAACAGATTATACAGACGGACTTGCAGTAAAGGCAGTTGAACTTGTGTTTGAGTATTTAGAAAGATCATACAATGATGCAAATGATAAAGTAGCAAGAGAGAAAATGCACAACGCTAGTACAATTGCTGGAATGGCTTTTTCGAATGCTTTTTTGGGTATAAATCATAGTATTGCACATAAAATTGGTGCAGAGTTTCATGTTCCACATGGTAGAGCAAATGCTATTTTATTACCTTATGTTATAAAATATAATTCAACAATACCATCAAAATTTGTATCTTTTCCAAAATATGAGCATTTTGTTGCTGATAAAAGATATGCAGATTTGGCAAGAAGGCTAGGTCTTCCAGCAAGCAATACTGACGAAGGGGTAAACTCGTTAATAAATGCAATAAAAGATTTAATGAAAAAGATAGACATGCACACTTCATTTGAAGAAGAAATACCAGATGAAAAATTATATATGAGTAAAGTGGATGAATTAGCTGAGAAAGCTTTTGAAGATCAATGTACAACTGCAAATCCAAAATTACCATTAATACCTGAGCTTAAGCAAATTTTGATAGATTCGTATAAAAATACAAAATAAATTTAATAAAGTAAATAGTATAAATTTTATCTATTTACTTTATTATTTTGTAAAATATAGTAGAAAAATTTATATATGTATGATATACTTTAATAGATAGTAGGTGATTATATGTACTATAAATATGATAAAGATAAATCAGAAAAGATAAAAGAAATAAATAGTAAAATTACAGAAGCTCAAAAGCAAATATTTGATACTTTACTAAAAATTAGTAAAAGTTTTTCTGATGAAAGCATTACAAAAAAAGAAAGAAATGAATCATTTAAAGAAGTTGATATTCTAAGAATAAAAATTAAAGAATATAATAATGAATTAAAGGAAATATCAGTTATAGATAATATAAATGCTGATAAAAATTTTGAAAATAGTGATAATAAAAAAAGTAAAGAAGTAGTAAAAGTTAAAAACAATGAAGAAATTGAAAATACAATAAATGAGTTAGAAGATACATTAAAAGAATTTGACAAAAATAAAAGAAAAGGTGATACTATTAGTATTGATACTTTAAATAAAAATAATGAAGTAGATGAAAAAGTTGTACAATTTCCACAAACTTTTAGTAGAAAAAAAGCTAGGACACAGCTTGTTGTAGTTGAAGAGGATGATGGCTTGTCTGGAAAAATAAAAGGATTTTTTAAAAAGTTAAAATCTATGATAAATAAATAAAAAAGGAATATCAGTTATGACATTCCTTTTTTTAACTTATTTTTTAACTTACCTGAAGTCCATTTTTATAACACCGGCCTGTGAGTTATAATCATTTTCAATTATTTCGCAAGCTGCGTCTAACATATCTTTACTTTTCGCTAAAACTGGTTCTTTTTTATTTACAGTGCACCTAGCAATAAAGGCGAAATTCGGTACAGTTATGTAGGAGTCATTTAACTCCATAACTTGCAACACTTCAACATTGTTGCTATTCGAGTATTTAGCAACAATTCCACCATTTGCATTATAATTTTTTTCCCACATAAAAATATCCTCCTTCTAATTATAGAAATGTATAACAAAAGTTTACATAAATATAATAACATATTATAAGTTAAAAGTCAATATATTTTTTAGTTTTAGTTATAGTATTTTTAAATTAGTTTAGTATGTAGATAAATAAATTTAAATACATTGCAAATAAAGTCCATATGAAATATGGAATTTGTAGAAGTGCAGATAGTTTATTTTTTTGTAAAATTGTACAATCATTAATATAATACAAATAGTAAGCAAAATAATCCATATAAAGCTAAATAGTCGCCATTTTAAATAAAAAAAGAATATAGACCATAAAGCATTAACAAATAGTTGGAAATAGTAGATAAATTTAATTTTTTTATCGATTAAATTATTCTTTTTTAAAATTCCATAAGATATTCCCATCAATATATAAAGTAAAGTCCATACAATTGGAAATGTTATTCCAGGTGGTGCAAAAGCAGGTTTATTTAAAAAGTCATAATCTATTGAACCGGAAATAATAAAACCTACAATACCTCCAATTACAACAGGTATTAAAATAGATTTAAAATATAATTTAAGATTTTGCATATGATACCTCCATTAATATTATCTTATTTAAATAGAAAAAATATATACATTTTACAAAAAAATTAAAATTTATTATTTTGTATTTTTTGTGTTTTCTAAAATATATTTGTACAAAGTTGACATGCAATTAAATAAAAGTAATACATAAATATTTATAAAGGAATAATCAAGGAGGAATGTTTATGTTAATTTCTTTTTTTACGAATATATTGTCTCATATACTTTTTTTATTTGGTTATATATCTAATAACAATTTATTTCCAGAGCCACTTTCAAAAACAGAGGAAGAATATTATATTAGAAAATATTTTGAAGGAAATAAAGAGGCAAAAAATAAACTTATTGAACATAATTTAAGGTTAGTAGCTCATATAGCTAAGCGTTATGCAAGTAATGAACAAGAAATGGAAGATTATATATCTATTGGAACAATTGGATTAATAAAGGCAATAAATAGTTTTAGTCCTGATAAAAATTTTAAAATATCAACATATGCTTCAAAATGTATTGATAATGAAATACTTATGTATTTAAGGTCCAGTAAAAAAATAAGATCTGAAATTTCTATGAATACGATTATAGGAACTGATAAAGATGGAAATGATATGGAGCTTGCTGAAACAATAGATAACGATGCAAAAGATCCAATTGACACAATATATAACAAAGTTATTGCAGAACAAGTAATATATTTTATAAATAATAAATTGCCAAAAAGAGAAAAGTATATAATGGAATTAAGATATGGGATTAATGGAAAAAATCAAAAAACACAACAAGAAATAGCAGATGAACTTAATATATCACGTTCGTATGTATCAAGAATAGAGACTAAAGTTCAAAATAAATTAAAAAAATATGTTAAGTATGAAAATTGATATAAACTGATATATAAGTTTTAATAAAGTCCACGCTATAATGTGGACTTTATTTTAATATCAATTTTGAAAGTTTATTTGCTCATTTGTAATTAACTTGAATTGTATAAGCTCATTACTATCTAAATCTTCTTTGTGCATATCAATGGCAGTAATTTGGTGATTGTCATATGTTGTATAATAATAAATTCCTTTATTTACATTACAGCATGATGTATAAAGTGTTGTTTCATATTTGTTGTTATCTAAAATACAGCATCCTCTTTGTTGATCAACTGAATTTAGAATATGAAAAAATTGACTAACACTTTTTTCTTCATCTTCACAAGAAACAGAATTCATTTTAACAAAACTTGCTCTAATAAATCTTGATTGTGATGATAAATCACCTGGAAGTCCTAACGCTCCCATTCCACGACTATATACTTGTAAATCTAAATCCTTTGAAAAGTTGTTTATAGGGTTTTTAGTAGATAAACTCATGTAATTATTAAGATTAAACATTTGCATATCAAATGGGGGATTATTAGTTAAAATTCCAACAGGATTTGTATATATTTTTATACCTTCTTTTAAAGGCTCAACTGTTATAGATTCATTACTATCAGATATAATCCAATGTAATTGAGCAAGTGGCAAATTACTATTAAATGTGGCATTTAATAAATTTATTTTATTTATTAAAGATATTGCTTCTTTTACACATGTACATTGACAAAGAATCCAAGGAATTAATTCAAATTGAGCAATATTGTCTTTTCCTTTAATACTTTCTTTGTAAAAAGCATTTCCAACAAAGTTTAATCCTGCAATTGCTAATCCCTTTTCATTTATAGCATCATAGTATAAAGGATAATTATCTACAATGTGTGCCATCCCCATAATAGCGTAATGAGAGTTTTTTACACCTTTTTCTCTAAAATTAAAAGTATAGTTTCTGGGAGTAATAGTTACTTCGTCTCCATAGGAAAAATCGTAGTCTAGTGTTCTTCCAAAATAAAAATCTTTTGTTTTATAAGTTGCTGCTGTACACATTATATATCTCCTTTCATTTAATATATATGATGTATAATATTAATATATTTATACATAATTTAAATAATATATATAATAATAAGTAAAAAATAAAGTAATAATATATTGAAGTGACAATATTTATTACTTTTGTTATTTAATTATTAAATAGTATGATTAAATATATAATATAAAAGATAAGATAAATAAATCCATTAAATTTACTCATTTCATTTTTTGGGGGAATTATTGGAAATAATGCTAGCAATAAAGTTCCAAGAATAAGTATGATTAGTTCTATGTTATAACTAATATTATAAACGATTGGGTTTATTAAAGCAGATACACCGATTATAAGTAACATATTAAAGATATTTGAACCAATAATATTACCAATGGCTATATCACTATTTCCTTTTATTGCAGCAGTTACACTAGTTACTAATTCTGGAAGACTTGTTCCTATTGCAAGAATAGTTAAACTAATGATTTTTTCACTTATATTAAATTGCTTTGCAATAACAACAGCATTATTGACAGTAAAATCTCCACCTATTTTTAGAGCAATTACTCCTATAATAACATAAAATACACTTTTTAAAATATTAACATTACTATTTTCTAATATGCTATTTTTAGAATTTTTATTGTTTTCAATATTGTCTTTACTATCAAATTTTTCTCCTTTTATTCCCATAAATATTGTGTATAAGATAAATAACAAAAAGAAAATGATTAGTAAAATTGCCTCAAATCTTGAAATATCATTTTGACTATTACAAAATATCATAAATATTATAGTTACTAGAAGGCAAAGTGGGGTTTCAATAAGTCTTGTTTCTCTTTGAAATTTAATAGATTTTATAATAGTTGAAATACCGAGTATTAATAATAAATTACATACATTACTACCAATAACATTGCCAATTGCCATATCTGAATATCCATCTAGTGCAGATGTAATACTTACAAATAGTTCTGGCATAGATGTACCAATTGATACAATGGTTAAACCAATAATTATTTCTGGAATATGAAATCTTTTAGCTATAATACTAGCTCCATCTACTAAAAAATCAGCTCCTTTTATAAGTAGGACAAACCCAAAAATTATTAAAATAGTTGATAGTAGCATATTATTTACCTCCCTTAAATAAAAAAATAGACTATATAATAAGCCTAACGGTTTTTTTATCGTATTTATTATATATTATTTTTTGTAATATTACAATATTTATAAAATAGGAATATATAATCTTTTGTCTATTATTGTAATATATAGTCTATATAGTAAAGTAGTATTGACAATATACCTATATGGGGTATATAATGAATTGAGGTGTAAATAATATGAGTTTAGAAAAAGCAAATAATATAAATATAAAAAAGACATATAGAACAGAAAAACAAAAAAAAGCTATAACAAACCGATTAAATAGAATAGAAGGTCAAATTAGAGGAATAAATCAGATGATTAAAAATGATAGGTATTGTGATGATATTTTAATACAAATATCTGCGGTAAAAAAATCATTAGAAAGTTTGGCAAATAATATATTAGAGTGTCATTTAAAAGGTTGTGTAGCAAGTGATCTAAAAAATGGAAATATAGAAATAATTGATGAAGTTATGAATCTTATAAAAAAGTTATAGTAGAAAGGAAGATTATTTTTGAAAAAAGAAAAATATAATATAACTGGAATGACTTGTAGTAGTTGTTCAGCACATGTAGAAAAAGTTGTTTCCAAATTAAAAGGTATAAAAAATGTTAATGTAAATTTATTGTCAAATAATATGATTGTAGATTATGATGAAGGTGTTTTAAATAGCGATAAGATAATTAATACTATAATAGATGCTGGATATGGTGCAAGCGTAGTTAGTAAGGATATTATAAATAATGAAAAAGAAAAAAGTAATACAAAAAAAGATAATTATGAGCAAAGTTATATAAAAAAAAGACTTATAATATCTATATGTTTTTTAATACCACTTATGTATATAGCGATGTATCATATGATATATGATTTTTTTAATATTCCCATTCCAAATATAATTAATGAGTTGTTTCATGGAAGCAAAAATTCTATTACATTTTCGCTTACACAATTTTTACTTGTATTGCCAATTGTATATGTAAATAGAAATTATTTTATAATAGGCTTTAAAAGATTATTAAAAAAAAGTCCGAATATGGATTCATTAATTGCAATTGGTAGTTTGGCAGCAATTATTTATGGTATATTTGCAATATACATGATAGGATATGGTTTAGGTCATAATGATTTAAAATTAGTTGAAAGATATTCAAAGGATATTTATTTTGAATCTGCTGGTACAATACTTACTTTAATTACGTTAGGAAAGTATTTAGAAAGTAAGTCTAAGAAGAAAACATCAGATGCAATTAGTAAATTAGTAAATCTTGCTCCTAAAACAGCCATAATTATAAGAAATGAAAAAGAATTAGAGGTACAAATAGAAGAAATTATTGTTGGTGATATTATAGTCATAAAGCCAGGTTCTACAATTCCAGTAGATGGAACGGTAGTAGATGGAAATTCATATATCGATCAATCTAGTATAACAGGTGAGGGGATTCCCGTTGAAAAAAGAATAGGAGATAATGTTATATCTGGTACAATTAATAAAAATGGTTATTTGAAAGTAAAAGCCACAAAAGTTGGAGAAGATACTATGCTTTCACAAATTATTAGGCTAGTTGAACAAGCAAGTAATTCAAAAGCTCCAATATCAAAACTTGCAGATAAAGTTAGTGGGATTTTTGTTCCATGTGTTATATTTATTGCAATTGTTGCAACTGTTTTTTGGTTATTAAATGGTCAAAGTTTCGAATTTGCTTTAAGTATAGGAATTGCCGTTTTAGTTATTTCTTGTCCATGTGCCTTAGGCTTAGCAACACCAGTTGCTATAATGGTGGGTACTGGAAAAGGTGCACAAAATGGTATACTTATAAAATCTGCTGAAAGTTTAGAATTATTACACAAAATTGATACTATAGTTTTAGATAAGACTGGTACTATAACTCAAGGAAAGCCAGAAGTAACAGATATAATATCTGATTTACATGAAAATGAATTATTAAAAATTGCTGCAAGCTTAGAAAAAAAATCAGAACATCCATTAGCACAAGCTGTTTTAGAAAAGGCTAGCAAAAATAGTATAGATTTAGTAAAAGTTGAAGATTTTAAAGTAGTATTAGGTAAAGGCGTAAAAGGTAAAATTAATGGAAAATTTTATTTTGGTGGAAATGTAAAATTTATGTATGATAATAAAATTAATTTAAATGAATATGAACAAAAAGCTAATACGTTATTAAATGAGGGAAAAACAGTATTGTATTTTTCTGATGAATTTAATGTAATAGGAATAATTTCAGTTTCAGATACTATTAAGGATACAAGCTATAAAGCAATTAAATTCTTTAATGAGAAAAACATTGATGTAGTAATGTTAACAGGTGATAATAAAATTGTAGCCAAAACAATTGCTAATAAATTACAAATAGAAAATGTAATATCAGAGGTACTGCCACAAGATAAACAAAATGAAGTCTCAAAATTGCAAAGCTTAGGAAAAAAAGTAGCATTTGTTGGAGATGGAATAAATGATAGTCCAGCACTAGTAAAAGCAGATGTTGGGTTGGCAATTGGTTCAGGTACAGATATTGCAGTTGAATCTGCTGATATTGTTTTAATTAAAAATAGTTTACTTGATGTAGTAACAGCAATACAATTAAGTAAGGCAGTAATAAAAAATATTAAAATGAATTTATTTTGGGCTTTTTTTTATAATGTAATAGGTATACCAGTAGCTTGTGGATTATTTTACATGAGTATTGGATTAAAACTAAATCCTATGATTGGTGCATTAGCTATGAGTTTAAGCTCAGTATGTGTAGTATTAAATGCTTTAAGACTAAATACATTTAAAGCTAAAAATTTTTAAGTATTTAATTTTAAAGGAGGTGTGGAAAATGTTGAAAACTATATACATAAATGGAATGCAATGTGAGCATTGCAAAATGAGAGTTGAAAAGGTATTAAATTCTATCAATGGAATAAAAAATGTTTCAGTAAATTTAGATAATAAAAATGTAGTAATAGAGTGTGAAGGAGAAATTGAAGAAGATAATATTAAAGAAGCTGTTGAAGAAATTGGATTTGAAGTTGTAGATATTAAATAACAATATAAAGATAAAAAGTGTAAAATAGTATAAAAAGCAGTCAATTATATTTTAAACATAAATTGATTGCTTTTGTATAGTTATAGATTTTCACAATTAATCCAAGATGTAGAAATATTCATAGCCACTCTACAAGCATTTGTATTATCTAAAGAATTTAACATCACAAAGTCATGTATTATTCCCTGAATTTGTATTGAAGTAACATTATTCCCCGCTTTTCTTAACTTATTTGCGTAAGCTAACCCTTCATCTCTTAGGACATCAGCTTCTCCATTTATAATTAAAGTGTTTGGTAAATTACTAAGCTGTTTTAGACTTGCTTTTAAAGGAGTAGCAAGTATAGAATTTCTCTTAGATAAATCTGGTGCATATTGATTCCAAAACCAAATCATAGAATCTCTATACAAATAGTATCCATTTGAAAATTCTAAATAAGAATTTGTATTAAAGTTATCATCAGTAACAGGGTAGAATAATAACTGTTTGCTTATTTTTATTCCATTTTCAAATTTTGACATAATAGTCATAACTGTTGCCATATTTCCACCCACACTATCACCAGCAACGGTCAATGTATCTAAATTAGCTACTATGTTATTACTAATTAAAATATTTGGTATATTGTTTAGGATAAAGTAGCATTGATTAATAGAAGTAGGAAATTTTGCCTCTGGAGATAGTGAATATTCAGGAAAAATAACAACTGAATTAGTTCTATATGATAATTCTTTTACTAGCTTTTCATGGGTATGATAACTACCAAAAGTCCAACCAGCACCATGTATGTAAAAGATAATATTTCTTATGGGTCTAAAATATGATGGAATTATTATATATGTATTTACATGGCCATATTTTTTTGTATCTATGCAGTTTTTTAAAGTATTGCAATTACACATACATATATGTGATGATTGAGCTGTTTCTAAAATTTTTCGTCCTTCATTTACTGGTAATTGAAAAATAAATGGTGGCTTTGAAGATGATTTTGCAAGTTCATATGCTTCCTTTTCTAAAATTACGTTTGTATTCATAGATAAAGCTCCTTTATAAAATTTTTGTATATCTCTTTTATACTATGAATAAAATGTTCGATTTGATACTTATAAAGAAAAAATTGTATTGAAATTTTATTAGATAAAAAATGATAGAAGTACAGTAAATGATAAAACCCTTGTGTTAAAGGTGGGCATCTTTTTATAACTATTAGGATCCTCTGATAAAAGAGTATTCAACACAAGTTATAATATTCCGATTCCCGTTCAATATGCTTGTAGATTTTCATATAATCTGTTACTTCTATCTGTCTATATTTTATCACTAAAATACTAAAAAGTAAAGAGAAAATAATGTTTTTTTATGACTAATTATGAAATTAAAATAAGATTAAAAATTGACAAAAGTATAGAAAAATTATAAAATGTATTTAGATTATATGAATAATGAATTTTAAACATTAAACTTATAATAGAAAAAAATAAACACTACCTTATCTAGTGTGTTTAATAAGTAATAATAGGAGGGAAAAATGTTTGAAAAAAATTTTGTTATAGTAGACTTAGAAACTACTGGCCTATCGCCATTAAAAAACGAAATAATAGAAATAGGTGCAATAAAAGTAGAAAATGGTCAAGTTGTTGATACAATGGATATATTTGTAAAGCCAAAAAATCCAGTCTCATATTTTATAACTAATCTTACTGGTATTACAAATGAGATGTTAAAAGATGGTTATGAAATTGAGGATGGAATGAAGAAATTTATAGAATTTTCTGAAAATTATACTTTAATTGCTCATAATGCTAGATTTGATATTGGATTTTTAAATAGTAATATGAATAGTTGTTTCAATAAAAGTTTGGAAAATAAATATTTAGATACTGTAAAAATTTCAAAAGAAATAGTAAAGGATTTGCCAAATTATAAATTAGGTACTTTAGCAAAATATTTTAATGTAGATTATGAAGGGGCACATAGGGCCCTAAAAGATTGTGAAATTACTTTAGATATATATAATAATTTGAATGAAATTTACTCTAAAACTAAAGTATAACAAAATGTGAGAAATCCAATTGGTAAATATTAGATTTCTCACATTTTATTATTATTTAAAATGGCTAGTTTGTCGATTTTTGTCAACCGATTTTTTTGAAAAAGTATTGACAATTGCATTTCCGTAAAATATAATATAGACATATTTACTGCATGAATGTTAATTATAACCATGTACATTTCAAAATCAATTTTATTCAAAACTTTTAAAGTTTTATTCGCATAAGACATTGTCTGTCATATATTATTTATTTTAAAATATAAATAATTCAAATAAAATAATCCCAATTATTATTAAAATATATAAATAGAAAATAAAAATCTTCCCCAAAATTGGCACTACATGCAGTAAATATTAACCTTTTAGTTAAAATTTTATTCTTTTAAAATTAATTTTAATTCTGTATTTTATAAAATTTTTTGTTATGAGTGGGGTAAGGAAAGTGTTAAAAATAATAAAAAAAATTACCAAAGAAGATATATTTAAAATCTTTTTATTAATTTCATTTGTGATTTTTTCAAGTTATATTATATATAAATCAAAAAATATTAATAATTCTAAAAATAGTTTTAATCAAATTTTAAATTCTAATAACGAAGATTGTTTTAAAATAAATATTACTAAAGATGATATAAAAATGTTAAAAATAAATAAAAATATTATAAATATATCAGATGTTCGAAATGTTAAAAGTATAAAGCAGGATTCATTTGATAATATCAATGTTTTTTTATCAATACCAGTTATAGGTTTATACAAAGCACCAATTAGAACTGGCGTTTCTCAGGAGATAATGAATAAATATATAGGACATTTTGAAAATACAAGTTTTGATATTGGAAATGTAGGTTTAGCATCACATAATAGGGGAGCTGGTGCTAATTATTTTGAAAATCTCTATAAATTAAAAAAGGGAGATTTCATTTTATATACATATAAAAACATTACAAGAAAATATGAGGTTTATAAAAAGATAGTAATAGATAGTTATGATTGGTCGTATTTGCAAAAAACAGATGAAAATATTTTAACTATGATAACATGTATTAAAAATAGACCAAATCTTAGATTATGTGTACAAGCAAAACAAGTTTAAAAAATAAGAAAGGAAATTTTATGAAATTAGGTAAAATATTAAAAAATAATAAAAATGTTCAAGTTAAAGATAAAAAATCAAATTATATAAATAACAGAGGTAATATTATAAATTTTTATGATTATATAGAAAGAAAAAATATTTGGATAAAAAGAAATAAATATATAAAAAATATGTTTGTAATAATATTATTACTTACAATTATATTAAATAATACTGTTTTTAGTAGTAAATTAGAATATGAGGGGAATTCTTCATATGATAAATTTTTAGGAGATTATAGAATCTATAGTAGAATTGGAAATGAAAAGTATATATATTATAAAGATAAAATTCAAACAAATTTTGAATACTATTATTTAGATAAAAATGGAAAAGAAATGCCATCATATTGTTTAAATCTTGGTGTAGATGGGGCAGAAACAAAAGATGATTATCATGTTGATGCTTCAGAAAAGATAAAGGATCAAAATCTTGTAGCTTTAATGTATAATGGCTATCCATATAAGGATGTATCTGAGCTTGGTGTAGCAAATGTAACTGAAGCTAAGTATGCTACTCAATTTGCAATATGGGCATATTTGTCAAATTTGAATATAGAGCAAATTACTCCAGTAGCTTCTGAGTATATAAGAGTTGTAAATGCAATTAAAACTATATACAATGGAAGATTAGATACTTCTTCATATATAGGTAATCTTATTAATTATATATATAGCCAATTTGTTGATGATAGTATAGATGACAATTATTATTCTTGTGATTTTAGATTAAAATATAATGATAATGTTAAAAGTATAAAAATATTAGTTAGTGGAATAGATAAATATAAAATAACAGATTTAAATAATAATGAAATAAAAGATTTTTCTAATGTAAAAAGTTTTAAAATATTAGTACCTAAAAATTGCGTATTTGAAACAAAAAGAGTAAAAGTTAAAATAGAATATCAAACAAGACAGACAGCAATTTTATTTGGAGCTTCGAAAGTTCCTGGAATGCAAAATGTTTCTATAAATTTAGAACCAGTTATTTTTGAAAATGCTGAGGAAGATTTATCAATAAGATATTTACCTTTAAATTTTGAAATATTAAAGGTTGATAAAGATAATAATAATACTTGTATACCAAATGTAAAATTTGGCATATATGATATGCAAGATAATCTTTTAGGAGAATATATAACGGATGAAAATGGTAGAATTTCATTTGATATATTTAAGGAATTAGGAATAAAGTCTGGGCAAAAAATAAAAGTTAAAGAGTTATCTGTGCCAGATGGATATTATATAGATGAAAAAAACAATACAAAGATCATAGAGGTATTTCCTAGAACAATTGAACAAATTGTTTTTGAAAATGAAAAAATAAAGGGAAAAGTAAAGATTATTAAAACTTCATCTGATTATAATTTTTTCAATAATTTAAATGAAGGTTCTTTGTTAAAAGATGCTGTTTTTGGAATATATGACTCAAATAATAAATTATTGCAAGAAATTACTACTAATGAAAAAGGTGAGGCTATTTCAAAGGATCTATTTAAAGGAAAATACTATATAAAAGAAAAGTCTTCACCTAAACATTATATTTTAGATGATAAAATTTATGAATTTGAGATAAAAGAGCATAACAAGATTGTAACTTTGAATATGAAAAATGAAAGTGAGAAAAGGATAGAATTACCAAAAACAGGATTTTAGTATAATACATTTTATTTAAACAGCCAATATTTATAATATAAATATTAGCTGTTTTTTATTTAGTTTTACGTTTATGTGTTATATACTTTATTTTTTTACCATATTATGTTAAAATACTAATATATTATAATTAGGAGAGTAAGATATTAATGAAAAAAAGTGGAAAAATATTGAAAGTATTATTTCTTTTTGTAATAATTTTATTTATTATTGGAATTGGAGTAATATTATATATAAATATGCTATTTTCAAATATGAAACATGAAGACCTAAAAACATCCGAGTTATCTGTAAATAATGAATTATATGACCAAGTAAAAGATAAAGTGTCAAAAGAAGATTTTGACAAAGTAGAAAATATTGTTTTATTTGGAACTGACTCGAGAGATACTGAAAATATGGATACGGGTCGTGCTGATACAATAATGGTAGCTTCTGTAAATCAAGCAAAAAAGAGCATAAAATTAATAAGTATTCCAAGAGATACTTATGTAGAAGTGCCAGATTATGGAAAAACAAAAATAAATCATTCATACGCATATGGTAAGGAAAGTTTGGCTATAAAAACTATAAATAAAAATTTTGGACTTAATATAACAGATTATGCAACAATAGATTTTTCAGGACTTATACATATAATAAATAGTATTGGTGGGATTGATGTTGAAATAACTGAGGAAGAAAAGAATTATATTAACAATAGATCAAAAGAAGCATATGAAATTTCGAAAAATGAATATGAAAAGGTGATTAATACTGGTGTAGTAAAGTTAACAGGTGAACAGGCACTTACACATTCGAGAAATAGAACAGTTGGAAATGATTTTACTAGAGCAAGTCGTCAAAGAGCTGTTTTAGAAGCTTTGATTTCTAGATTTTCGTCACTTGGTATACAAGATATTCTTTCTCTTTCTGATGATTTATTAAAAGAAGTAAAAACAAATATTAATGTAAACAAATATATACCTGTTTTAATATCTATTGTTATAAATAAGACTGAATATACAAATAATATAATATCTAAACAAATACCAGCTACAAAATATAGTCAAGATAAAATGATAAAAGGTATATATTATTTTGCAACAGATTTAAATGTTGCAAAACAAGATTTTTATGAAACTTTATATGATAAATAGGATATTTTAAGTAAGGAGGCTTTATGATATATATAATTTATATATTAGTTATAACAATATTTTTATTTTGCTTTATATATATTAATTTTAATGTATTACAAGTATCACATTATATAGTAGAAAATGAAAAATTGCCAAATGAGTTTGATAGTTATAAAATAATACATTTATCTGATTTGCATTTAAAAGAATTTGGAAAAAATAATTGTGAATTGTTATCTAAAATAGATGCTATATCGCCAGATGTTATATTTATTACTGGTGACATGGTTTATAAAAGAAAAAATGGATTTGATGTTGTAACTACTCTTATGGAAAATTTGTTGAAAAAGTATAGTGTATATTATGTTCTTGGAAATCATGAAGTAGCATTAAGATATAATCAATTAAAGGAGTTTTGTAATAGGCTAAAAGAAATGGGAGTTAATTTACTTTTAGATAATAATACTAGAATAAATAAAAATGGTGAACATTTAAATATATATGGTGCAAACTTTAAATTTAATATGGAGCCAAAAAAAGTTAATGAAATAGTTAATGAAAAATATAGCAGAATATTAAAAAAGCAGATAGGAAATATTGATGAGTCTAATTTTAATATATTACTTGCACATGATCCTCTAAACTATGAATTATACGATAAATTTAAATTTGATTTAGTATTTTCAGGACATGTGCATGGTGGTGCTATTCGTATATTTGGTAAAGCTTTATTTTCTCCTAGAAGATTGTTGTTTCCAAAATATTCATCTGGTGTTTATAATGGAAAAAATGGTAAAATGATAGTAAGTAGAGGTCTTGGAAATAGTACATTAAAGTTTAGAATGTTTAATTTACCAGAAATAGTTTATGTTATTTTAAAAAAGAAAATATAAAAGTTAAAAATAAAAAAGAAATATAAAATTATAATAAAAAAGTTATAATTGGTAAAAATAATAATAGGTTAGGAGAAGATTATGGAAGAAACAATGGAAAAAGCAATACTTGTTGCTGTAAACGTTAATGATAAAGATTATTTTATAGAGTCATTAGATGAGTTAGAAGAATTAGTAAAAGCATGTGATATGACAAAAGTTGGAACTATTATACAAAATCTTGATAAAGTTAATAATGCTTTGTATATAGGAACTGGTAAAGTTGAAGAAGTTAAAGAAAAAGTAATTCAAACAAATGTCGATCTTGTAATATTTAATAATGAGCTTAGTCCATCTCAACTTAAGAATTTACAAAAAATATTAAATGTTCCTATTCTTGATAGGACAGCACTTATATTAGAGATTTTTGAAAGGCGTGCTAGAACTAAAGAGGCAAAACTTCAAGTTGAGGTAGCTAAGCTAAAATATATGTTACCAAGGCTTGTGGGGCTACATGATTCCCTTGGTAGACAAGGTGGTGCAAGTGGTCTAAGTAATAAGGGGTCAGGTGAAAAAAAGCTTGAATTAGATAGAAGGAAAATAGAGGATAAAATTACAGAATTAAATAAAGAACTAAAAAATATAGTAAGTGAGAGAGATGTCCAAAGAAAACAAAGAAAAAGATCGGGCTTGCCACTAGTTTCATTAGCTGGTTATACTAATGCAGGTAAATCAACACTTTTAAATGCTATGGTTGATATGTTTAAAAGTGATGATTCAAAAAAAGTTGAAGAAAAAGATATGCTTTTTGCAACATTAGAAACCTCTGTTAGAAATATTACTTTAAATGATAATAAACAATTTTTGCTTTCTGATACTGTTGGATTTATTTCTGAACTTCCACATGATTTAGTAAAGGCATTTAGATCTACATTAGAAGAAATAAAACAAGCAGATTTAATTTTGCATGTAATTGATTATTCTGATGTAAACTATAAACAACATATTGAAGTTACAAAAAGTACTTTAAAAGAGCTAGGTGTACAAGATGTACCAGTTATATATGTATATAATAAATCAGATTTGGTATTAAAAGATATACCAGTAGTAGAAGAAGATAAAAATAGTATATATATTTGTGCTAGTCAAAAGATTGGAATAGAAGGATTAATTGAACTAATAAAAAAACAAGTATATAGTGATTATGTAAGTGTTAGGTTTTTAATACCATTTGACAAAGGAAATATTGTTTCATATTTTAATGAAGTTGCAACTATAAATTACACAGAATATGTAGAAAATGGAACTATAATAGATGTTGAATGTAAATTAAGTGATTATAATAAATATGTTGAGTATGAATTAAAAAAATAAGTAAATTTTTTTATGTTTGTTAGAAAATATAAGTAATAATATGAATAATTTTATTTTTGTATAATATTATATATTAGAAAAAATTATAAAATATCTAAATTAACTATTTACATTAAAAAGGGTATGTGGTATTATATATTGTATAATACAAGTAATGGGGGTATTAAAATGAATAATAAATTAAAAATTGTTTTAAGTGGATTATTAATATCAACAGCTGCTTTAGTTTCTACAAATGTAAATGCAGCAACATCTACTGATATTATTAATTATGCTAAAGAAGGACATGAATTATGTGGAAAAACATATAATTTATCAGCTGCTAATGTAGCAAAAGTTGAACGTTTCTTTGAAACAAATAAAATAACTGAAGCTCAAGGTGATACAATCTTAGCAAAACTAAAAGAGGCAGAAGAAGTTATAAAAGCTGCTAATGTTACAGGTATTGAAAAATTATCTGCTGATCAAAAACAACAAGTTTTAGCTTTATTAAATGAAGCAGGAAGTGTTGTTGGTGTTACAGTTTCTTATGATAAAACAAATAAAACAATAAATGTATATCAAAGTGGTTCTCAAGTTGAGGCTATTGGTTTATCAGGAAAACTTCCTTTTACAGGAACTAATGTTGCATCAGGTGTATCTATTTTAGCAGTTATTGCAATAGCCATGTTTGCATTAACTAAAAAAGGTTTAGAAAATAATGCACAATAATTTTAGTAAAATAGTAAGAGCAACTATTATTGATATAGTAGTTGCTTTTTTGATGTCAATATTAGTAATAGGAGTTATATATACAGTATTTGGTAAACAAATTAACATGGCAATATCTCTTGTAAATACAGTATCTACAGGAACTGAAAATATTGCATCAGAAGTAAAAGTTGAAGTTGATATGTTAGCTAATGGTGAAAGTGTATTTAAGTCATATCCTGCTTATGGACAAAATTATGCTAAAATGAGCATTTCTAGTGCTAGTATTGAACTTCCTATATATTTTGGAGATAGCTTAGAAATATTAAAAAAAGGAATAGGGCATTCAACAGGTAGTTATATGCCAGGCCAAGGAGCTTCAATAGTAATGTGTGCACATAATTCAGCTGACAAGTTTAGAAATTTATCAAAAGTAAAAAAAGGTGATATAATAACTATTGAAACAGATTATGGCATATTTAATTATAAGGCATATGATTTTCAAGTAATAAGTGAAACTGAGGAAGAAAAATTACCTATACAAAAGGAAAATGAGAAACTTATGATATATACTTGTTATCCTTTTGATGCGCTTGGATATACTACAAAACGATATGTAATATATTCTGATTTGGAAAATTGGCAAGCAAAATAAAGGAGGAAATATGAAAAAAATTATATCGTATGTATTGGTGTTTTTCTTAAGTTTGTTTATTTGTTTATCATTTACTCTTAATGTATTAAAAAGTGAAGTTTTTGAATATAACAATATTATATCAAAATTAGAAAAAAGCAACTATTATAACAAAGCATATATTTCAGTAAATAACCACTTTGAAAATATAATTGAACAATCAGGTCTTGATAAATCAGTATTAGAAAATATTGTTTCTAATGAGAAAATAAAACAGGATGTAAATGATAGCATAAAGAGTATATTTGAAGGGAAAGAATATAAAGTTGACATATCTTTAGTTGAAGAAAATTTAGATAAAAATATAAGTGAGTATTTAAAACAAAATAATAGAATACCAAATAATAAGGAAAAAGAGACAATAAAAGAGTTTGAAAGAAAAATAGCTTTAATCTATGAAGAAGATATATTCCCAAATAGTATATTTGGAAAGTTTAGTAAAGTATTTGTAAAGGTAAAAGATTTATTAAGTAAAATTATACCAATAGTCTACATATGTGCTTTAGTATTAGTCATACTAATAACAACCATTAATATAAAAAGAATATCAAGCATAATAAATTATTTTGGAATTTGTTTAATATCATCAGGAGTATTATTAATAATTCCAAAAATTATAGAAGTCTACAAACTTGAACTAAATAAATTAAATATTATAAATGTTAATATTTCTTCATTTGTTTCAACAGTTATATTAGATGTTTTGTCTAAATTAATGTATTTTGCTATTTTTGCTATTATTTTAGGAGTTATTATTACGGTTATAAGTAATATTTTTTACTATGCAAAAACAAGGAATAAAAACATTAATTAGTATAAAAAGTAATTATTTTAATAAATTTTAAAAATAGAGGTGATAACATCTCTATTTTTGTATATATGAACTATTGACATTATATTTGATAATTAATTACATATATATTATAATATGAATATGATAAAATATATGAAAAATAATAAAAATAAAAAGATAATATTTACTATTAACATAGTTTTAGTAGTTTTATGGATGATAATAGTCTTTATACTTTCAAATCAAAACAGTAGTACTTCTAGCAATACTAGTGCTACTACGATAAAAA
The DNA here is from genome assembly GCA_947361355.1 of uncultured Clostridium sp. Classification (GTDB taxonomy): domain Bacteria; phylum Bacillota; class Clostridia; order TANB77; family CAG-465; genus CAG-465. Next base: position 36,910 of record CANAIR010000001.1, on the reverse strand, counting down.
CTATATTTAAAGTATTTAATATAAATAACTTTCAAGATAATAGTGAGATAGTTGTAGAAAGCTTACAAAATGTAGTTAGAAAAAGTGCACATTTTATACTTTATACAGTAGGTGGATTTTTAATATATAATTTAATATATTTTTTAAAAGAAAATGCAATCGTTTATGTAAATAATAAAAGTATAGAGTGGATATTAAATAAGTATAGTGCAATAATTGCTATATTGTTTGGTGCAATATATGCTATGTCTGATGAAATACACCAGTATTTCATTCCTGGTAGAAGTTGTGAGGTAAGAGATATGTTTATTGATACAGCTGGAGTTATACTTGGAGTAATGTGTTATGTTTTTATTAGTAAAATGAAAAATAATGTAAAGTGTAATGTCTAGTATGTTAAAAAAATATATATGTTATAAAAATATATAATTTATCGATTATATAAAATAAATATGTTATAATATTTTATATAACTTAATTATATAGTTAGAATTTAATGCAAAGAGGAATTATATATGTTAGTTTTAGTTTATTTGTGAATAAAGCAAGGTATCTATTGTATTAAATGAGTTTTAATTTATAATAAATTATGATTTTGATGTATCCCTTAACAGAGTAATATGATGAAAATGAATTGAAATCAAAAAAATCTGTACTATTATATTCAGTATTTTATATATAAATTATGAATGTTTAATAAAAATATTTTTAAAAGTTGACATAAATAAGGAATGATGGTATAATTATATATATTAATTTAAAAAAATATAATTTTATTATGTATTTTATAGATAAATTTATAGAATATAGTAGTTATATTAATATTTATTTAAATAATAATTGGAGTGGAAGAGAAAAATGGAAGAAGATTTAATTAGTATTATTGTTCCTGTCTATAATGCTGAGAGATTTTTGCTAGATACGATAAAGACTGTAAATGAACAAATATATGAGAATTGGGAACTTATTTTTGTTAATGATTGTTCTAAAGATGGAAGTTCAGGAATCATCAATAAGGAAATAAATAAAAATAGTAAAATAAGATTAATAAATTTAGAAAAAAATTCAGGGGCCGCAATTGCAAGAAATAAAGGAATTGATAACGCAAATGGTAGATATATAACTTTTCTAGATTCTGATGATTTATGGGATAAAGAAAAGTTAAAAAAACAAGTGGAATTTATGAAAAAAAATAATTCATGTTTTTCATATACTGGATATCAATTTGCAGACGAAAATGGAATACCAAATGGAAAGAAGGTTAATGTACCAAATAAGATAACATATAAAGAGGCATTAAAAAATACAACTATATCTACGATTACAGTCATGCTTGATATGACATTACTTTCTAAAGAAGATATATATATGCCAAACATAAGACGTGGTCAAGATACAGCAACATGGTGGAAAATATTGAAGAAAATAAATAATGCTGATGGATTAAATGAAATTTTATCTTTTTATAGAAGAACTAGTGATTCCCTTTCTTCCAATAAATTAATAGCGTTAAAAAGAACATGGAATTTATATAGAAATGTAGAACATTTAAATATATTTTATTCAATATATAATTTTTTATGGTATTGTTTTAATGCCTTAAAAAGAAGAATTTAGTAAGATTAAATATTAGAGGAGGTTTTTTTATGTCATTATATCAAAAAATAATTAATAGAGAAGAGTGTGTTTCTTTATTAGGTTTGGGGTATGTTGGTATGCCAATAGCTGTAGCTTTTGCGAAAAAAGTTAATGTTATAGGTTTTGATTTAAACAAAAAAAAGATAGATTTATATTTGAAGGGAATAGACCCAACAAATGAAGTAGGTAACGATGTAATAAAAAATACTACAGTTAAATTTACATCAAATGAAGAGGATTTAAAAAAGGCAAAATTTCATATAGTTGCTGTACCAACTCCTGTTAATTTAGATCACACACCAGATTTAAGTCCAGTTGAAGGAGCTAGTAGGATTTTAGGAAAAAATCTTACTAAAGGTTCAATAGTAGTATATGAATCAACTGTATATCCTGGTGTTACTGAAGATGTGTGTGTTCCAATTTTAGAAAAAGAATCTGGATTAAAATGTGGAAAAGATTTTAAGGTGGGTTATTCTCCAGAACGTATAAATCCTGGAGATAAAGTACATCGCTTAGAAAATATACATAAAATTGTATCAGGCATGGATAAGGAATCTTTAAAAGAAATAGAAAAAATATATAATTTAGTAATCGAGGTTGGAACTTACCCAGTTTCTTCAATAAAAACTGCTGAGGCTATTAAAGTAGTTGAAAACAGTCAAAGAGATATAAATATTGCTTTCATGAATGAACTTGCAATGGTTTTTGATAGAATGGGAATAGATACAAATGAAGTTATTGATGGGATGAATACTAAATGGAATGCTTTAGGTTTTAGACCAGGTTTAGTAGGAGGTCATTGCATTGGAGTTGACCCATATTATTTTACTTATGAAGCTGAAAAATTAGGATATCATAGTCAAATTATATTATCTGGTAGAAAAGTAAATGATGGAATGGGAAAATTTATTGCTGATGCAGTTATAAAGCAATTAATTTTGGCAGGAAAAGCTCCTAAAAATAGTAAAATTGTAATTTTTGGATTAACATTTAAAGAAAATTGCCCAGATATTAGAAATTCTAAAGTTGTTGATATAATAAAAAGATTAAGAGAATATGATGTTAAACCTTTGGTAGTTGATTCATGGGCTAGTAAAGAAGATGCTAAAAGAGAATATGATGTTGATTTAATAAAAATGGAAGAAATAAATAATGTAGATTGTGTTGTTTTGGCGGTAGCACATAATGAATTTAAAATGTTATCATTGGAACAAATAAACAAAATGTATAATAAAAATCTTATGATGGATGAAAGAGTGCTAATTGATGTAAAAGGATTAAGAAATATTCAAGAAGTGAAAGAACAAGGCTATAGATATTGGAGACTATAAAAAATATAGGTGAGAAAAATGAAAGTTTTACATATAAACTGTAATTATACTGGTAATCATGTACATAGAACTATGATTAAGCATTTATCTAAATTTGGTTTAGATAATTATGTTTTTTCTCCAGTATATAAATGTAATAATGATTTTAAAGATGATAAAAAAGTAATAGTTTTAAAATGTTTTAATAAATGGGATAGAATTTTCTTTGATTATAAATCAAGGAAAATTCGTTTATCTGTTATCAATAAATATAATTTATCTGAAATTGATCTTGTGCATGCTTATACTTTATTTACTGATGGAAATGTTGCATATAAATTAAAAAAGCTATATAATATTCCTTATGTGGTAGCAGTTAGAAATACAGATGTAAATACATTTATGAAATATATGATACATCTTAGAAAACGTGGTATAAAAATAATGCAGGAAGCCAGTGCAATATTTTTCCTTTCAAATTCATACAAAAGAGGTGTATTTGATAAATATATACCAAAGAAATTATGGAAAGAATTAGAAAAGAAAGTACATATTATACCTAATGGTGTAGATGACTTTTGGCTTGCAGAATGCAATACAGAAAAAAAAGATATAAAATTAAGTGAACAAATAAATGTTATCTATGCAGGAAGGATAGATAAAAATAAAAATATTGAAACTACTCAGAAAGCTTTAAATATTTTACGAGAAAAAGGATATAAAATTTCTTTTTCAGTAGTTGGTAAAATAGATAACAAAAAGGTATTTAATAAAATTATTAAATATTCAAATACATACTATTATGAAAATAAATCAAAAAATGAATTAAAAGAGTTATATAGAAAGAGTGATATTTTTGTTATGCCATCCTTTAAAGAAACTTTTGGATTAGTATATGTAGAAGCAATGTCACAAGGATTGCCAGTAATATATACTAGAAATCAAGGGTTTGATGAACAATTTGAAGAAGGAATAGTTGGATATTCGGTTGACCCAAAAAATTCAGATGAAATTGCAAAAAAGATTTTGATGGTTTTACAAAATTATGAATATCTTAGCAATAATTGTATTAAAATGGTCAAAAAATTCAAATGGCAAACAATAGGAGGTAAATATAATGAGATTTATGCAAGAATTGCACACAAGAATTACTAAAGATGAAATAAAAGAGAATATTTTATCTGTAACAATATGTATTGTAATTATAGGTCTATTTTTTACTAATATATCATCTGGTATAACTACATTAACAGAAAATTTATCTAATAATGTTGCGCTTATAAGTAAGAGTATAATAGGATGTATTTTATTATTTTGCATTCCATTTATTTTGTATAAAGTGAAAAAAAAGATTTTTGTTTATACTATTTGTTTGATTGGAATTTCATTTATACAATTTGCAGTATTTCCAAATATAAACGAATTTTTTAAGGAAACGCTTTTAATTTATACAACAACTATATTTCCAGTAGTTATATGTTTTATATCTATTAGTGATTACGACAAGTTGTTAAATAAATTAGTTGTAACTTCATTTTTTATTTCAATAATTACATTAATAGCATTTGTCGTGTTAGGAAATAATTTATTTTCCAATGGATATTCAATGGGGTTTGCAAATATAATGATATTTCCAACAAATATTTTAATTTATTATATTTTAAATAAAAAGACAAAAATGATGTATAAAATCTTATCAATAATACTTTTTGTTTCGAATATATTTGTAATATTTGCTTTTGGATCAAGAGGAGCACTACTTGATATTGTAGCTTTTTTCTTATTTGAAATATTTTTTAATAAAGAAAAAAGTTTGAAAAAATATTTGATTTGTTTTACTTTCATAATTGCATTAGTTATACTAATTTTATTTTATCAAAGCATTATTCAAATATTAATAGAAATTTTTTCAAATTTGGATTTGAACAGTAGAACTCTATATATATTATTAACAGAAATAACTCATGATAGTGGTAGAAGTGAATTGTGGAACATTATTATAACGGGTATTAAAAATTCACCGTTTTCAATAAGAGGAATAAATGCAGAATACCTTTTATTAGGGATTTATAGTCATAATTTTATTTTAGATTTGTTATATGAATTTGGACTTTTTTTAGGTATTCCAGCTATTGGATATATTTCTTATGGTATAATTAAAACTTTATTTGCTAAAAAAAATGGTTATACAATTATTCTTCAATTAGTATTATTTAGTTTTTTTCCACTTTTGCTATTATCTGAATCAATTTGGACAAGTATGTTTTTTTGGATATGGTTTTTGTGCTTTTCTAATAAAAAGGTTTAGTTTATTTAATAAAAATATATGTCATTAATAAAAAATATATATTTACAGGAGAAATTAGTATGAAGAATAATAAGAAGATAAAGGTAATCTTTGATATGATTTTAAATATTATATCGACAGCAATACCCACTATCATATTACAATTATGTATATTGCCAGCAATTGCTAATTATGTTAGTGATGAAAAATATGGATTGATAGTAACTATACTTGCTATGTTAAATGTTATTCCAGCAACGATTGGTACAACATTAAATAACATTCGTTTGATATATGAAGAAAGTTATAATTCGAAAAAATTGAAGGGTGATTTTCAATTGCTTTTATTGATATATGAATTGATTAATATTATAGCTATACTTCTATTATCATGTTATTATATTGGATTTAAAAATATTTTTGATGTTTTGTTAATTGTAATAGTAGGAATCTTATGGCTGGGTAGAGAATACCACGTTGTTGCATTTAGGATAAATTTAAATTATAGATCTATCTTATTAAATAATTTATTTCTTATTTTGGGTTATATAATGGGATATTTTATATTTAAATTAACTGGATTTTGGGAATTTATTTATTTTTTTGGGTTATTATTTAGTTATGTATATATATATATAAATAGTAGAATATGTATAGAACCTCTAATAAAAACAAAATTATGGGGTAAAGTAACAAAGGATAGTATATTATTATTAATTGCAGTATTTTTAGCAAGGCTTATTAATTATGCAGATAAATTATTGTTGTATCCTCTAATTGGTGGAGCTATGGTTACAATTTATTATGTTGCAACAATTTTTGGAAAAGTTGTATCTATGGCAATTACTCCAATTAATAGTGTAGCATTAAGTTATTTATCAAAAATGAAAAATAAACCAGATAGATTATTTAAATGGTCTTATTCTATAGGAATCATAGTATGTATAATAGGATACCTTTTTGCAATTATTTTTAGTAGACCTATATTAACTATAATATATCCATCTTATGTAGATTTAGCAATGAAATATATATATATAACATCTGCAACTATTTGTGTAAATGTTTTAACATCTATTATTACACCATTTGTTTTGAAATTCTTTGAAATAAAGTGGCAGATACTTATTAATGGAGTAACAACTGTAGGATATATTGTTATTTCTTTAACGTTATTTTATTTTTTTGGAATGATTGGTTTTTGTATAGGTGCACTAATTGCTAATATTATAAAACTATTAAGCACTACTTTTATTTATATATTTAAAAAGGAGAAAAAGTTATGCAGTTAAAAAAATATATAAGAATGTTGATAAAATGCAGGGAGGGTGAAACTATAAATGATGCTATATTTAGGCATAAAATTTCATTTCAAAAACTTATATATAGGAAGAAAGTTAGTGTAACAGAATAAAAAAATATATTAAAAGAGGTTGGAGTAAATAATGGTAACAATGTAATGCTTCATGCTTCATGGAGAGGTCTTTTTAATTACGAAGGTACACCAGAATCTGTTATAGATACAATTATTAATCTAATAGGAAAAAAAGGAACATTAGTTATGCCATGTTATGGTAGAAATAAATTTCATTTTGATGTGGATAAAGATGTTTCTGCAGCAGGAGTTTTATCAGAAACTTTTAGAAATTACGAAGGAGTACGTAGAAGTCATGGCAGTCACTTTGCATGCGTCGTATATGGAAAAAATACGGAATATATAATTAATGAACATGAATTCAGTAAATATGGATTTGATGAGTATTCTCCATATGCAAAATTTGTAAAATTAGAAAATTCAAAAATTATAATGATGGGATTGGGAAAAAAATCAGAAAAACTTTCATTATATCATTTGCCTGAGATTATATTAAAAGATGAAAATTTATTTTATAAAAATTTATTTAAGAAAAAATATTCATCACATATAATATATAGAGACAAAGGAAAAGTAATAGAAAAAACGCTTGAAGATATGTTATTAAGGGAAGATACTTGGCCTAACAAAAAAATATAAAAAAAATTTATAAACAAAAATTTGTAGTACATAAAAAGATATCAAATATTGATATTGTAGTATTGGACGCTAAAAAAGCATTAGAATATATTATGAAAGAATCGAAAAAAGAAAATTATATGATAAAGCTACATTGGTACTAAATTATGTTTATAAAAATATAATTTGAAACGAAGTTTTCAAGGAAAATAATTTTATATAAAATTAAAAAATATTACAAAAATACTTGAAAAAAAAAGAATTATGTTATATAATTAAAATATATTTATGTAAATATTGGATGTGAAGGAATAAAATGTATAAGAAGTATATAAAAAGAATATTTGATTTTATAGCTGCTCTTTTAATGAGTATAGTTGCATTTCCGATAGTATTTATAGCAGGGTTATGTATTTTAATAACTAGTGGAGGTCCAATTTTATTTAAACAAAAAAGAGTTGGAAAAGACGAAAAGCCATTTTATATTTATAAATTAAGAACTATGGTTAAAAATAAAGATGGTATTAATGAAGTGACAAAACTTGGCAGTTTTCTACGTGCTACGAGTATTGATGAACTTCCACAATTAGTAAATATATTAAAAGGTGAAATGAGTTTTATTGGTCCAAGACCTTGGATAAGTGAATATAGTAAATATTTTACAAAAAAAGACAGAAGAAGATTATCAGTATTACCAGGACTTTCAGGTTGGGCACAAGTTCAAGGAAGAAATGGAATAACAATTAAACAAAAATTAAAAGCTGATGTTTGGTATGTAGATCATATTACTTTTTTAACAGATATGGTCATTTTATTAAAAACAATTGGAATAGTATTTAAAAAGACAGGAGCTTCTATTACAGAAGGTGGAATACAAGATGAGTTAAAAGAATTAAGAGAAAATTATCAACAAAGATTAAGTGTGGAAGAAGTAACTGAAAGAAATGAAGTTTTAGCTGAAAGAATAAGTTAAAATAGAGTATCTATGTTATGAAAGATGTTATTATAAATAGTATACATTATAAATAACATCTTTTTATTTTTACGGTAAATTATAATAAATAATAGGAGAAAAAATATGAAAGATGGAAAAGGAGCACTAAAAGTAGTAGGAATTATTGCATTAATATTAATCATAATCATAGCTATAATTGGTATATATGTATGGATTAAGTTATCTAAAATAAATGTTGAAAAACTTGATAAAGATTCACTTGCAGTAAACTCTAATTTATTTGATGATTTAAATAAAAATTTGGATAATAATATAACAAAATCAGAATTTGATAAAGTGGTAAATATAGTATTGTTTGGATCAGATTCGCGTGATATAAATAATTCAGATGGTCGTTCAGATACTATAATGATATGTTCAATAAATCCAAATACTAAAAAAATAAATTTAGTTAGTATTCCTAGAGATACATACGTTAATGTTGAAGGATATGGTAAAACTAAAATAAATCATGCGTATGCTTATGGAAAAGAAGCATTAAGTATTAAAACAATAAATAGTAATTTTAATATGAACTTAACAGAATATGTAACTATAAATTTTGAAGGACTAAAAAATGTAATTGATAGAGTTGGTGGTATTACACTAAATTTATCTAGCGATGAAGTTGCATATGTAAATAGAAGTTCTAGTAAAAAATTAAGTGGATCTGGTAATATGTTACTTAATGGTGAGCAAGCATTGGCTCATTCAAGAAATAGAACAATAGGAAATGATTTTACAAGAGCAAACAGGCAAAGAAATGTAATCCAAGCACTTATTACAAAAATATCATCACTTAGTATGAATGAGATTTTAGCTTTATCTGATGAAATGTTATCACAAGTAAAGACAAATATAAATGTAACAAGTTATGTTGGATTACTAAGTGAAGTTTTAAAAGAAAAAGATATATATTTAAAAAATATAACTTCTTCACAAGTGCCTAATGAAGAATATGCGTCTGGGCAAATGATAGATGGTATATATTATTTTGTAAGTGATATGGAAAAATCAAGAACTGATTTGTATAATATAATTTATGGAAAATGAAAAAATATATAAAAATAGATAAAACATACACTTGTATTTTACATAAAATTATGATATAATAATATTATGCGATAATGCACTTTAAAAAAAAATAAGTTTAGTATATAATATTATAAATGGGGTTTAATACTAAAAAATATAAAAAATAATAAATTGGGGGAAACTATGGAAGAGTTAGATTTAAAGGAATTGTTATATGAATTTTGGAAAAAGAAATTTTTGGTACTAGTAATAGTAGTAATAGGTATTGCAGCTGGAATGTTTTACTCACAATTTTTAGTTAAACCATTATACAAATCTACAACTACTTTAGTACTTTCTAAGCCAACTAATAGTGAGACTACGTCTACTGGTATTACGACAAACGATATTACAATAAACCAAAAATTGGTATCTACATATAGTGAAATAATGAAAAGTAGAAGTGTAGCCAGTTCTGTTAAAGAAAAACTTTCTTTATCTATGAGTGAAGCTGAAATTGAAAAAAGTATTACTGTACAATCAAAAAAAGATACAGAATTACTTGAAATTTCTGTTTCGAATGAAGATCCAAAAACAGCAGCAACTATTGCAAATACTTTAGCAGAAGTATTTACAGATAAAGTAAAAGAAGTATATAAAATAGAAAATGTATCAGTAATTGACAAAGCTATACCAGAAGAAGATCCATATAATATTAACTTAAAAAAGACTATAATTCTATTTGTAATTGGATCATTATTTATAGCTTTTGTAATAATATTTGCAACTGTATACTTTAATAATACATTTAAGAGTCCAGAAGAATTAGAAAAAACTTTAGGAATTCCAGTACTTGCTGTAATTCCTAGAATGAGTGAAAAGGAGTAAAATATGGGAAGAGAAATAATTGTACATGATTCACCAAAAGCACCAGTATCAGAATCAATAAGATTATTACGAACAAACTTAGAGTTTATGTGTGGAAATAAAAAAAATCAAATATTGTTATTTACCAGTGCAGCTCCTGGTGACGGAAAAAGTTGGGTTACTGCAAACTTAGCCATAGCGTATGCACAATCTGGTAAAAATGTTTTACTTGTAGATGCAGACTTAAGAAAAGGTAGACAGCATAAAATATTTTCAAAATTTAACAGAAGTGGTTTCTCTGATTATATAAAAAGTATGAGTGATGAAATAGTGGCAGATAATGATGTACATGAAGAAATATTAATGAAATCAATGTTAAATACAGAGGTAGGAAATCTGTTTTTAATTACATCAGGAACTGTTCCACCAAATCCTACTGAACTATTAAATTCTAAATATATAGATTCATTTTTAGATTTAGTAAAAGATAATTTTGATGTTATAATATTTGATATGCCTCCAGTAAGCATTGTTGCAGACTCTTTGGTACTTTGTAAAAAAGTGGATTATGTAGTACTTGTGGCAGCTGCAGAAGAAACAAAAAAGGATGTATTAATAAATGCTCAAAAGTCTATTAAGCAAGTAAATGGAAAAATAGCGGGTATTGTATTTAATAAAATGCCAATTGCTAAAAGAAAAGATTATGTTAAATATTATTCTCATTATGCTGACGATTCATTACCATCCGTAACTTCAAAAGACGTTTCTAAAACAACTTCAAATATAAAAAGAAGAAGAACAAGGAGTTAAATATGTTAGATATTCATTGTCATTTTATACCTGGTGTAGATGATGGAGCAAAAGATGTGGCTACTACTTTGAATATGGCAAAAAAAGCAAAAAGCTTAGGGTATAATGCAATTTTTGCTACTCCACATTATATTGAATCATCACATGAAACGCAAAAAGAAGATCTTTTAAATAGTGTTGAAATACTAAACAATATGCTAAAAGAGAGAAATATTAATTTAAGCATATATAGTGGTAATGAAATATATTATAGTAGAAATGTTTTAGAATTATTGCAAGATGAAAAAGTATGCACATTAGCTAATTCAAGGTATTTTCTCATGGAACTTCCATTTACTGGTAAGGTACTAGGACTAAATGAGTTAATACAAAATATAACTCATGTAGGCTATATTCCAATTATAGCACATCCAGAAAGATATGATTTTGTAAATCAAAATTATAAAGAACTATATGATATAATAGAGGCAGGAGCATTACTTCAAGTAAATTTATCAAGTATTTTAGGATATTATGGTAATAAACCTAAAGCTACTGTAAAAAAGCTTTTAAAAAATAATATGGTATCAATTATTGGTACTGATTCCCATGATGATAAAAAAATATATGATAAATTCGATATGGCTAAGAAAAAAATACTAAAGCTAATTAGTGAAGATAAATGGGAAAAATTAACAAAAATTAATCCAAGTTATATAATAGAAGATAAAAATATATATTAAAGTAGAGTCTAAGTATTTATTTTAGACTCTACTTTTGCATAAGTAAAAATATAGGAATTTTGATGTATGTATTGTAAATACATATAAATTATAATATAATAACTTTAAGAAAACTGTTGTATTTTGAAAACATGTTGCAAAAAAAACAACTACTTTTGTAAATAAAAGTTGCTATAATTTGTAATAAAAAAGTATACAACATATTAAATATAATGTAAGGTGTGGAAAATATGGAAAAAATAAATATAATAGGTGCTGGTCTTGCAGGTTGTGAATGTGCATATATATTAGCTATTAATGGAATAAAAGTAGACCTTTATGAGATGAAACCTAAATATAAATCTGAGGCACATAAAAGTAATGATTTTGCAGAACTTGTATGCAGTAACTCTTTAAAGTCTGACTTGTTAACAAACGCATGTGGACTTTTAAAAAAAGAAATGGAAATGTTAGATAGTTTATTTGTAAAAGTTGCACATGAAACTAAAGTTCCAGCTGGACAAGCTTTAGCTGTAGATAGAGAATTGTTTTCTAAAAAAATAACTGAAACTATAAAAGAAAATAAAAATATAACTATACATTATGAGCAAGTAGAAAATGTGGAAGACTTAAGTGGAATAACTGTAATTGCGACTGGACCTTTAACAAGTAATAAGTTATTTGAAAGTATAAAAAATATGGTAGGTAGTGAGGATTTATATTTTTATGATGCAGCAGCTCCAATAGTTGAGGCAGATAGTATAAATATGGATATAGCATATATAATGGACAGATATGGCAAGGAAGGTAAGGGAGATTATATAAATCTACCAATGAAAAAAGAGGAATATTATAACTTTTATAAAGAACTTATAAATGCGAAAGAGGCAACAAGACATGAGTTTGATAAAATACAGCTATTTGAAGGATGTATGCCAATAGAATATATGGCAAAAAGAGGTGAAAAAACATTAACATTTGGACCATTAAAACCAGTTGGCTTAGATAATCCTAAAACAGGCGAGAAAAATTATGCTGTTGTACAATTAAGAGCAGAAAATGAGGATAAAACATTGTATAACTTAGTTGGTTTTCAAACTAGTTTAAGTTTTAAAGAGCAAGCAAGAGTATTTAAAATGATACCAGGACTTGAAAATGCTGTATTTTCAAGGTATGGTGTAATGCACAGAAATTCGTATATAAATGGAGGGAAATTACTCGATAACAATTATTCATTAAAAAGTAATAATAATATATACTTTGCAGGTCAAATATCAGGTGTGGAGGGCTATGTCGAGTCTGCTGCTTCAGGTCTTAGTGTAGCATATTTCATAATTAACAGGTTAAAAGGAAAAAGATTTGAATTTCCACAAACAACTATGCTTGGCAGTCTTGCAAAATATATATCCACCGAAAATAAAAATTATCAGCCTATGAATGCAAACTTTGGTATTTTAAAATCATTAGATATAAAAATTAAAGATAAAAAAGAAAAATATAATATGCTTGCTAGTAGATCTTTAAAAGAAATAGAAGAATTAAAGAATAGTATTAAATAATATAAGAGTTGAAAGGTGTTGATATCTTGTCTAATATATATTTATTTTATGGAGAAGAAAAGTATGATTTAGAGCAAAGAGTAGAAAAAATAAAAAAGGATTTTACAAATCTTGAAGTTGGTCTAAATTTATTTTATATTAATAAAGAAAATATAGATGAACTAGAAAGTGTGTTACAAGGTGTAACATTTTTTGGTACGCAAAAATTAATAATAATTAAAGATACAAATTTAAAATTTAATGTGGAATTGTTAAATGGAATAGATGAAGAAATAATAGTTATAATAATTGAAGATAGTGTAGATAAACGTATAACCGAATATAAAAAATTATCTAAAATGGCAGAGTGTGTTGAATTTAAACATATGGATCAAAAGCAAATGGTAGAATATATTTTAACTATTTTAAAAAAATGCAGTTTAAATATATCTTTAGAAAATGCACAATATATGCAAAGTATTTGTGGTGAAGATAAGGCAAATGTTATAAATGAATTACAAAAGTTATCTATATACTTAAATCAAGGAAACACTGTTACAAAAGAAACAATTGATTTAGTATGTTCTAAAACATTAAATGCAAAAATATTTGATGTTTTATCTCTTATAGTAAATAAAAAAACAAAGCAATCACTAGTAAAATTAGATGAACTATTACAACAAAAAGAGCCCATTGTTAAAATATATATAATGTTATACAAACAGATTAAACAAATGTATATGATAAAATATTTAAAGCAAAAAGGGGAATCAGATATTGCTAAAAAATTATCAATTCATCCATTTGTATATAAAAATTTATCTAAATCTTGTGATTATTATACTTTAAAAAAATTAAAAAGTATAATTTATGATTTTGACGAATATGACGAAAAGACAAAGCTTGGCGAAATGGATTTTGAAATAGGTTTAAAAAAGATTATATGTAAAATGGCAAGTTAAATATATTAATAAAAAAAGTAGTATAATAAAACCTCATTATATACATAATAAAGTATATAATGAGGTGATTTAATGAATAAGAAATATTTAGATTTTAGAACTGACATGGCTGATGAACGTGTTGATACATATAAAAGAGTTCATAATTTAAGTGAAGTAGATGGAATAGAAGTGGTTTCGAATACTCAAGATGGAGTTATAACAACCACTGTTAATGTATTAAATGAAAATGGTGAAAAAGCTGTTTCAAAGAAAATTGGAAAATATGTTACTATGGAAATAACAGAAATAAATTATTTAGATGAAAAAGGAAAAGAAGCAGTAGGAAATTTAGTTGCAAAAGAAATAAAAGAAATGATTGGTACAGATATATCAAAATCAGTACTTGTTGTAGGGCTTGGAAATATTGCTGTAACCCCAGATGCGCTTGGACCAAAGGTAGTAAAAAGCATTGATATAACTAGACATTTATTAAATTATGCAAAAGAATTAGTAGATGAAAATACAAGATGTGTTAGTGCTATTTCGCCAGGTGTACTTGGTACAACTGGTATAGAAACATCTGAAATTGTAAACTCAGTAGTACAAAAAACAACACCTGATATGATTATTGTAATTGATAGTTTAGCATCTCAAAGTATACATAGAATAGGAAATACAATACAGCTTAGTAACACTGGTATAACTCCAGGTGAAGGTGTTAGAAATAAAAGGGAAGCATTAAACAAGGAAAGTCTTGGAATACCTGTTATTGCAATAGGTGTACCAACAGTAGTTGATATGGCTACAATTACAAATGAAGCAATAGATAAAATGATTGATAGCGCTAAAAACCAAGTAAATGATTTTGGTGATAATGGAGTAAATAAACAAGATATGTTAAAGATGCTTGAAACTTTTGAACAAGACACAAGATATGATATGATAGCAAATGTGTTAAATACGCAAAACTATATTGTGACTCCTAAAGAAATTGATGATGTAATACAATTAGTGTCAGATTTAATATCTTCAGGAATAAATATAGCTGTACAAAACGTTTAAAATATTAATTAAATGTTAAAAATTTGATTTGTAAATTTGGTTAATTATTTTATAAGGAAAAGTATTTAATTTTGTTAAAAGAAATTAAATACTTTTTATATTACATAAAACTTGACATTTTATATTAGTATGATATAATTGTTATGTAAAATAATTAATTCTCATTAACTATATGAGAAGGAAAATAAAGAAAGGAAAATTATATCATGCTTAAACCTAATATTAACAATGTTTGTGGGAAAAGTTATAATTTATTAAATGCAAAGCTTACATGTGATTGCAATGGAAGTTGTGAGTTTTGTATAGCCTCTGGTACGTATAAGGCACAAAAAACATCTTTGGAAAAAATGATTAAAACAACTATAAGCTTAGATAAATTTCAAGATGTAGATGTTTTAGGAGGGGAACCTACTTTATACAAAGATTTATACGCATATTTGGAAGCTATTAGACCCAAAAAATCAGGTATGATTTCTATTATAACTAATGGAAGTAATATCGATGTTTTAATGGATGTTGAAAAATTTTTAGATAGAATTATAATAAGCATTCACCATTATGATTTAAACAAAAATGAAAAAATTGTTGGAGTTAAAGTAAATGAAGAAAAGCTTAAACTACTTAACAAAATTAAAAAGAATACAGAAACAGTTTTGGCATGTGTAATGTGTAAAGAAAATTTAAGTACTATGGAAGACATAAAGCTTTTAGCTAAAAAAGCAAAAGAGTGGGGCTTTGATGCCATAAAATTAATGGAAGTAGTTACAATGAATGAAGAATATCAAGGTTTTGTGGATTTACAGGATTTGCTTATTTCCTATGGAATACACCAAAAAAACGCTACATTAAGGGGCTGCCTTTTTGAATTAGAAACATTAGGTAAGTGTTTAGGTATTAAAACATATATTAAACTATGTTGTCCATTCAATAATATATTTAAAGCTAAAGATTTTGGTGTACCAGCTAATACAATTGAATATCAGCATGACTATATAAATGTTATACATCCAGATGGAGTTGTTACTGACAGTTGGGTATATGAATCATATGAAAATAAAATATTAAATGGAAAGGACGTATATATAAACTATGAAAAAAAGAAACTGTAAAAATTATTGTATGGGAGTAATGGGACCTAGGCTTGTAATTAAAGTAAACAATAGTTGTAATGGAAAATGTTATTTTTGTGTTGGACATAATAATAAGCCATTGCCTACAGTGGATGTCGATGTATTAGCAAAAAAAGCAATAGAATTAGAAAAATATCCTAATGTTTTAATTTTAGGTGGAGAACCTACTATGTACGAGCATCTTGAAAAATTAGTAAAAAAAATAGCACCATACAAAAAGAAAATTACAATAACTACAAACGGAAGTAATTTATCTTGTTTATTGCCAATAGTTAAGTATTTAGATAAAATAATTGTAAGTATAATGCACTATGATAAACAAAGAAATAAAGATATTGTGGGTGTATATCTTGAAGATGAAGGTAGGTTAATAAAAACTTTTGCTAGTATAAATCCAAAGTTAAAGCTAAGAGTAAATTGTGTTATGCTAAAAAGTGGAATAGCGACTATCGAAGATATGAAAAAGATGGCTGACTATGTAAAAGAATTAGGGTTTAACTCTTTAAGGTTTTCAGAAGTAACTAGTCCAAAGCTTTATGATGAAGATTTTGTAAATATATCATACTTATTGAAAGATTATGGTGTGCATCAAAAGGATACAGTTACACATGGATGTTACTTAGAACCCCCTATATTAGAAGAAATGTTTGGTATAAAAACAATACTTAATTTGACTTGCATTTTAAAAGCACCTAGTAAAATTTACAAAACTGAATTAACAGAAGAGGAAATGTTAGAAGAAATTGAGCCAATGCAAAATGTTGATAGTTTAGTATTACATCAAAACGGTATAGTATATAACGACTTTCAGTAGAGGAGAAAGAAAATGAATTATATGTATTTAATGAAAAAAATTTCTCAAGAAGTAGAGATAGAAAATGAAGATACATTAAAGTTAAATAAAATTGTTAAAAGTAGTAATATAGACTTTGAGAGTGAAAAATATAAAGAAGAAATAAAAAGATTCTCTGAAGGTAACTTAAAAGATTTGTATTGTTGATAAAAAAAGCGTATAGTCAATTTGACTATACGTTTTAAATTTTGTTTATGATAAATTTGTGAAAAACAATGTCGAAGTAGGAGAAAAAAGTATAATAATCTTGCTTTTTTCTCTTATTTATTGTAAAATACATTAAAAATGTAGGAGGCCAATTATGGTAGAAAATATATTAAAGAAAAACAAAGATAAAATTTTAATTAGTGTTATTTTGAGTCTTTTTATAATTGTATTTAATATTTTATTTAGTAGTGTTAATGCTGAAAATATAGACACTAATGGTGATTTGCAAAATAATAATGAAGCTACTGCAATAAATATTAGTGAAGAAAATAATAATTCATCTAATATCAAAAGCATATTTGATACAAAAGCATTAAATGATATGTATAAAGTAAGTGATGATAAATTTACATATTTACCATTTATTCGTTATGCAACTAATAGAATATTAATAGATAAAGAAATATCTGGACTTGGAACTATGTTTTCAGGTGCTACAATAGAAGTGAATTCACCAACAAAAGGGCTACAAGTAATGTTTGCAAATGATACTGTTAGAGTAAACTCGAATATGGAGTATGGCATTATATTTGCAAGTAATGATGTAATAATAGATAGTACAATTGACAAGCCTTTAATTGTATTTGCAGGGAAAAAAGTAATTATAAGTGAAAATGCAGTTTTAAATGATGATATTATTTGTTATAGTGAAAATATAGAAGTAAATGGAAAAATAAAAGGAAGTTTATTAGGAGCATCTGCTAATACTAATATTAATGGTGCAATAGAAAAAGATTTGCGTATTGAAACAAGTAATATTGAAGTAAAAAATGATACTTCAATTAATGGTAATATATATATTCAAACATATAATGATAAGATAGATATAAAAGACAAATATCCAAATGCTATAATCAATATAATAAAAAGCGATAAAAAAGCGTTATCTTATGGCGTAATAATGAATTCAATTATATCTTGCTTATTGTTTACATTGGTATATGTTATAGTTAATAGAAAAACAAAAGGAAAAATATATGAAGTGGCTACAAATAAGACTAAAAATAATTTATTATTTGTAATATTATGTGGTTCAATATCATTACTTGCAATGCCAGCTATAGTATTATTGTTAATATTACTTTCTGTATTCGGGCTTTACGCAGTAACTGTACCATTGCTTTTAATTTATGTTTTTGGAATATTAGTAATAGGATTATTATCAGCCTTAATAGTTGGTAGTTTAATTTCTAATTATATGTCTAAAAATTATTTTAAAGAAAAATCAGCTATATTAAATACATTTGGTATATTTTTTGTATTTATGTCATTACATATTTTATCAAAACTACCATATGTAGGTATTTATGTAACAATGTCTTTAGTGATTTTTTCTATTGGAATTGTATTTGCATATATATTTAAAAGAGAAAAAAATAATGTAAAGTCTGAAGAAAAAAATTAATTTTTATTATAAAGGTGTGTTGTGTATGGAAAAATATTACAAACAAAAAAAAGAAGATGTTATAAAAAAATTAGAATCTTCTACTGAAGGTCTAAGTTTTGATGAAGCAAAAAAAAGATTAACTCAAAATGGTCTAAATAA
Source organism: uncultured Clostridium sp. (assembly GCA_947361355.1). Lineage (GTDB taxonomy): Bacteria > Bacillota > Clostridia > TANB77 > CAG-465 > CAG-465. Next base: position 18,016 of record CANAIR010000001.1, on the reverse strand, counting down.
ACTTAAAGAAACAAAAAATAAAGGTATATTGTACAAATTTATAAGTCAATTTAAAGATTTGATGCTAATAATACTTATAATTTCAGCATTACTTTCTGCTTTTGTATCAGTTAAAACTGGAGAGAGTTTTACAGATACTATAATAATATTATTTGTTGTATTTTTAAATGCTGTGCTTGGGGTAGTACAAGAAAGTAAAGCAGAAAAGGCAATTGAAGCTTTAAAAGATATGTCGCTTCCATATATAAAAGTAAAAAGAGCTGGAAAAGTAGAAAGTGTAAAAACAGAAGAAATAGTAGTAGGAGACATTGTATTATTAGAAGCTGGTGACACGATTCCAGCAGATTTAAGAATAATAGAAAATCATAGCTTAAGAGTAGAAGAAGCAGCTTTAACAGGAGAATCAGTACCAGTAGATAAACAAGTTGAAGTAATAGATACAAAAAAAGAAGTACCACTTGCTGAAAGAACAAATATGTTGTATTCGGGAAGTAATGTAGTATATGGTAGAGCAGAAGCTATTGTTATAGCAACAGGAATGAATACAGAGCTAGGTAAAATAGCAGAGGCAATTTCTACTCAAGATATTGGTATAACACCTCTTCAAAAGAAAATAAATGAACTTAGTAAAATATTAAGTATAATAATTGTTACAATTGCAGTTATAATGTTTATAGTAGGATATCTTCAAGGAAATCCAATACTTGATGTATTTATGCTTGCAATTTCCCTTGCAGTTGCAGCAATCCCTGAGGGACTTTCAGCAGTTATAACTATTACACTTGCAATGGGTGTTCAAAAAATGGCTAAAGAAAAAGCTATTGTACGTAAACTTTCAGCTGTAGAAACGTTAGGTTCAACTGAAGTTATATGTTCTGATAAAACGGGAACACTAACACAAAATAAAATGACTTTAAGAAAAATATATCTTGATAAACAGATAATAGATGTAGAAAATATTGAATCAATAAAAAACATAGAAGAATTAAATTTAAATAAAAAAGGCTTAGATACTTTGGTAAATATTTCTGTGCTTTGTAATGATACAAGATTTGGAGAAGAAAATGGTAATAAAATTACATTAGGTGATCCAACAGAAACATGTCTAGTAGAGTTTGCAAATAAAATTGAATTTGATAAGGAAAAATTAGAGAAGGTATATAAAAGAGTTGATGAATTACCTTTTGATTCTACAAGAAAAATGATGACCACTATAAATGATTTTGATGATAAATATTTAGTTTTAACAAAAGGCGCAGTAGAATCAGTATTATCGTGTTCAAATAAAATGTTATTAAATGGTCAGGTAGTAGAATTAACTAATGAATTAAAAGAAGATATTATACAAAAAAATATTCAAATGGCTACATCTGCATTAAGAGTTTTAGCATGTGCGTATAAAGAAGTAAAAAAGACAGAAAATGAAAAAATAAATAGTATAGATAAGTCTGAAAACAATTTAATATTTGTAGGTCTTGTAGGAATGATAGATCCTCCAAGAAAGGAAGCAAAAAGAGCAGTAGAAAAATGTTTTTCAGCTGGAATGATTCCTATAATGATTACAGGTGATAATATTGATACCGCAACAGCTATTGCAACTGAACTTGGAATATTAAAAGAAAATGATAAAGCACTTACAGGTGTAGATGTTGACAAAATGTCTGATGAAGAGCTTTATAGTCAAGTAGAAAATATAAAAGTGTATGCTAGGGTATCACCTGAAAATAAAATAAGAATAGTAAAAGCGTGGAAAAAACGTGGCAAAATTGTAGCAATGACAGGAGATGGCGTAAATGATGCTCCAGCTTTAAAGGGTGCAGATATTGGAGTCGGAATGGGTATTACTGGTACTGAAGTTTCAAAAAGTGTATCAAGTATGGTTTTAGCTGATGATAACTTTGCTACAATAGTAGTTGCAGTAAAAGAAGGAAGAAGAATATACAATAATATACAAAATGTTATTGCATATTTGCTGGCCTCAAATTTAGCTGAAGTATTAATTATATTCTTTGCAACTTTACTTAATAAAGTATTATTACTTCCAATACAAATACTTTGGATTAATCTAATAACTGATACGATACCTGCAATAGCACTTGGATTTGAAAGAGAAGAAAGAGGTATAATGAAACAACCACCAAGAAGTTCAAGCGAAAGTTTATTTACACCATTTTTAGCTCTAAGAATATTAGTTCCAGGTATTTTAAAAGCAGTTGTTATATTTGTATTATACTTTTTTATAGATTCATTATATGGAGCAGATATTGCAAAAGGAGCAGTATTTATTACATTATCATCAATAGAAATGCTATTTGCATATATTTGTAGGTCTGATAGAAAATCAGTATTTAAAATAGGATTACTTGCAAATAAACCTATGATACTTTGTATATTAGGAGCATTTACATTACAAATATTAATAATTGTTATACCAATGCTTTCAGGTTGGTTACAAATACCTTCTATGCCTATTAATGTATATATAATTATTGCTTCTGTAACATTTATAACAATAGTTATATTTGAAATATTTAAAATTGTTTTAGGTAAAATATTTACAGGCAGATATCGTAACTCTGATTAAAAGTAGAAAAGAAATCTTTTATAATAAATAAAATATTCATAAAATTTATAGTCAAACATAAGATATAATAAAGAAAGAGGGGAGATATCTTATGTTTGATAATATTTTAAATATGCTGTTTGGTAATAATAGAAATAATAATAGATCATATAATTATAGGAATAGGTGTGCTCCAAAATTTATATATAATTTAGTTCCTTTTGAGCAAGCAAAAGACATGATTGAAAATAAAAAAGTTACTTTAATAGATGTTAGAACACCTAATGAATATGATTTAATGCACATAACTAATGCAGTTAATATTCCAGTTGATGATATTGAAAAACGTATATTTGTGTATGAACAAAATTGTCCAATAATGATATATTGTTCAAGCGGAGCTAGAAGTAAAACAGCATTACAAATATTAAATAATTTGGGTTATACAAATATATATATATGGGAATATGGTGCACTTGCAACATTTCCATATAAAAATATGTTAGTATATAGTGAAAACATAAGAAAGGAGAATTAGTATGGTTAAACATATAAATGAAAATTCATTTGTAGATGAAGTAAAAAATAAAAAAGGGGTATATCTTGTAGATTTTTATGCAACTTGGTGTGGCCCTTGCATGATGCTTGCACCAGTTTTAGATGAAATATCAAATAGTAGAGCAGGTTATAATATATTAAAAGTTGATGTTGATGAAAATCCAAATATTTCAAATGAATTAAAAATTGATACTATTCCAACAATTTGTATTTACAAAGATGGTGAACTTATGGAAAAGCAAGTTGGATTTAGAAATAAAGATGAAATAATAGAATTAATAGAAAAATATCAGTAAAAATTGATGTAGTAAAAAAATATCGTTAGAGTGTATGTATATTCTGGCGATATTTTTATGTATTATACATAATAATTGAGATTATACTTGATTTGTTTACATAAATATGATATAATTATATATGTATGAATGTTTATCCTTTAAAGTGAAATCAATAATTATTGTAGGAGGAAAAGAAAATGGCTAGATTATATGAAATTTCTTATGATGAAACTATGTGGAGTATAAAAGGCAGTAGGCAGATGGGCTATAAGCTTGTTGATAAGAAAACGTTAGATTCCTATCACGTTGGTGGCGATATAATAGGAATTGAACAAGTGGCAGACAAATCTTTTTTAATATATAAAAGACTTTTGGCTGAAGAGTGGGCAATTACAAGAGTAGGAATGAGCGATGGAAAGATATTCCAGGAGTTTTTTATCTCTTTTAGAAACTTTGAGTTCTTATCAGAAGATTTAATATTTTTTGACAATTACGCTATTTATAGTATAAGCAAAAATAAAAAAATAGATTTGCTAAATCGTGTTATTACTCAATCCTTTATAGAAACTGATGAAGAATACTACAAGTCTAGAAGGATTGAATTAGTGTATGATAAAAATAATGACGAATATCCGTCATATTTCTTTATTGAGTACAAGCTCAAATCAACAGAGGAAAATCATTATATCCAGGTTATGGTAGAAGTTGATACTTTTTTACCTGTTTCACCAGTATATAGTACGCTAACACAAAACAAAATGGATATAAAGTTTGGAAAGTTAAAGGGATTAATTTATGAACAGAATAATCAGCTTAAAGTAATAGATGCCTTTTTACGCAGAATGAAAGAAGCTGATTCAAGATTAAGCGTTTCGGAAATGAAGAAAATTATCAAATAGTGTTATGAAGGGGAAGAAAAGTGTTTTCTTCCCTTTAAAATAGCTAATTTGACAATTTATGTAAAATGTGTTATTATAATTGCTATAAAATATTAAATTACAACACTAATGTGGAGGTACAATATGTCAAAGAAAAGTATTTTTGAACAAGAATGTGATAAGTTACAACCTATTTTATTAGAAAAGGGAAGTGTATTAGCAAAATCAGAAGCAATCTACATGAGTAGATATGCAGTTAAACACTTTAGTTTTCCATATGCAGCAGGTTATGTAGTAGCGTATTGCGATATTTTTGAAAATGTAGATAAGGAAAATGAAAGTAGTAAGTTAAAATTTTTTGAGGCTGTAACAAATATAAAAAAATATAAGAAGTGTGATTTGTTTTTTGAAGGATATTGTGAGGCGGTAGCAAAAATATATGATAGAACATATGAAGAAGTTAAAAATTTAATAAGTAACAAAAAATATTGGTTGTCTTATGGAAGTATGAAGTAAAATATAAATAAAGTGTAGAAATTTTAAATAAGTAAAAAATTCTACACTTTCTTTTTTTTACATTAAATAGTATAATTTGCAGAAAATTTTATTTTGTAACATAAATGTAACACAAATGTTATGATAATGTAGTTGAAAAAAAATATTTATCTGATATAATAGAAATATATAATTGATTAAATTAAACAAAAGAGGTGTTATTATGAAAGAGTTTTGGAAAAATGAATGGAATTTATTCCTACAAGATATGAAAGAGTTAGGTGAGTTTTGCTTACAACCAGTTGAAATTACTCTATGGGGAAAATCAAAATTAATGTTGAAACCAAGCTATAATGAAGTAGAAGAAAAAGTACAAGCTGGTGAAATGGGATTTTGGCAAAATGAATGGAATTTATTCAAACAAGATTTACAAAATGCAAAAGAATTTTTAACTCAACCAGTAGAATTCAAATAATATATTTTTAGTAATTAAAATTATGAAAATTTTATTAATATGGTTTTATTATAAAAATTTTCATAATTTTTTTTGAAAAAATTATATATAAATTATGGTGAACTATAGACTATGAATGGTTTAATAAATAAGTAAAAATGATTTTTGCGGTACTATAATGTAACAAAAGTGTAATAAAAATATTATAAGATTGTCATTGCTTTTTTTTGACAGTTTATGTATAATAGATTACAGGAATATATAATATGTTATTATGTACAAAAGAGGTGTTGATATGTTAGAATTTTGGAAAAATGAATGGAAGTTGTTTTTAGAAGACTTACATTCAGTTAAAAATGTGTTTGGGAAAATCTTTGGTTTTAAGCAAGATTATTTGATGTTACAACAGCCAGAAGAGATAGCCAATGTTGAAAATAATATGGAAGAAATAGAACAACCAGTAGTTCAAGCCTATGAACCAGATGCAATTGATCATAAAGTTACAGCTTATTTTGGTGAAAATTTGGATGAATTAAAACAAAATGTTAGTGGTGAAAAAACACAACATGAAGTATTAAGAGAATATGCAAAGTTCTTTAAACCATATGGAGATTCACAAGAAATGTGTAACAGTGCATTTAGAAAGTATTATGATAGACATGCTTTAAAAATTGCGACTGAAGAGTTACCAATTGCGCAAGCAAGAATAGTTCAAAATAATGTAGATTTATTTATAAAAGGACAAGAAGTTTTCGGAGAAAATGGACAGTTTATTGATTCTAGGGTTGATACTATATTTGAAAAAGTAGGTATTGATAGAGTAAATAAAATGGTAAATATATTACATGATAATGCTGACTCAGAAGTTAATGCACAAGGTGAGAGATTATTTGCTGAAGTTGTTACATATATGGTTGATAATGGTATAAAAGTTGAAAAGGATAAATCTTTAATTGAACCAGTAAAATTAGTATTGGAAGAAAAGCTAAATAATGTGCATTCTGATTTAAGAAGTCATGATGATTGGAATGATGAATATCAAGCTCTACTTTCTCAAGAAAGAAAATATTTGTATGCTTTAAATAGAATAGAACAATATGAAACTGAACAAAGAATATCAGAATTTGAACAAAAAATTAATGATTTAGAAGCAATGTAAGAAATTGCCTGGTACTAAAAATTAGTATCAGGCGTTTTCTAATAAAAGGTTTTCATATTCTTGAAAAATTAACTTTCATATGATATAATATGCAAGAAAAATATTAAAGGAGAAAATTTATGAAATGTATATTATTATGTGCTGGTTATGCAACTAGATTATTTCCACTTACTGAGAATTTTCCAAAAGCCTTACTTAAAGTTGGAAATAGATCAATTATTGACTACACATTAGATAAAGTTAATGAAATAGAAGAGATTGATGAAATTTTTTTAGTAACAAATGATAAATATGCTTCTCATTTTGAAAAATGGGCAAAAGAAAAAAATAATAAAAAAAGTATAAAAGTTTTTAATGATGGTACTATATCAAACGATGATAGACTAGGCGCTATTGGAGATATTCAATTTACAATTGAAAAGGCTGGTATAGATGACGATATATTAGTACTTGCAACAGATAATTTATTTGATTTTAAATTATTAGACTTCAATGAATTTTATAAGACAAAGAATGCTCCATGTGTATGCGTTAGAAAAGAAGATGTTGAGTCATTAAGAAGATTAGGTGTTGCACTTCTTGATTCTAATATGAAAATTCTTGATTTTGAAGAAAAACCAGCTAATCCCAAAAGTAATTACGCTGTATATGCAGAATATATTTATCCAAGAAATGTGGTGCCAATGATAAAGCAATATTTGGATGAGGGAAATTCATGTGATGCACCAGGTAATTTAGTTGCTTATTTACATGATAAAATACCTACATATGCTTTTGAATTTGAAGGTGAATGTCATGATATAGGAACACATGAGGCTTTATCAAAAGTTAATGAAATGTATAGCAATAATTTTTAAAAAAAGTGGGTAAAAATATGATAAAAAGTAAAATTTCACGTAGTATTGTAGTAGTAATATTTGTAGCATTAATAATATTTTTAGGCTACTTAGATGTAAAGTGTATTTTTGAAACATCTGCTGAACCTATTAATCAAAAAGCTCTTAAAGTAGGATATGTTATTTTGCTAATATCACTTCTAATTTTGTATATGTATTTGAAAGAAAAATTGTATAAAATAAAACTTAAGAGAACTCATGCTCTTGTAATAAGGTATATATGTCTTTCAATTGTAATAGTAATAGCTAATGTAATTAAGCTAAAAAGTCGTATTAGTGTAATTGGAATACCTTTATTTATTAGTATAATAATAATCAATTTAATTGCATCTTTTATTATAAAGAAAGTAATTTTTAATGTATCAAAAAGTGATATGTTATCAGTTATTGCACTATTAGCATTTTGTATGCTTCCAATTGCAATAGAAAATAATACTTTGTATTTTATTTCGACTATTATTATTATGTTTGTATTTGCTACAATGTTAAATGTACAAGTATTAGTAGACGAATTAAAACAAAAAGGAATTAAGACAAAAAAATATTTGATATTATCAATATGTCTAGGAATGTTTATGGGATTTTCAAGTTTGTTTGGTGTTAATTATTTAGTTTGGTGTATTCTTTTATTAGTTATGATTGGAATAACATTTAACTTGGATAATACACATATAAACTTTCCTAAAAAGATGATGCAAAATATAACACAAGAAAATAGGGAAAAACTTTATTGTATAGAAAGAATAAATATTAGTAAACTTAGTGTATGTATTGTAACTTCAATAATATTGATGTTTTTTACATATTATATTGGTGTTGCTATATTTAATAATATTTATAAAAGTAATCAAAATGAATTTGTACAAGTTATTATTGAAAATATAGAAAATAATAGAATATTTAATATTAAAGATTCTGCATTTTCTTTTGGAAAAATTAAACAAGACTCAAAAATATTTGTACAATTTTCAAAAAATTATTATTTAGTATTATTTGTATATATAATTTTGATTGAATTTCTTAGTATATTGTTAAAAAGAAGATATGATACTAAATCAACTGTATTAAAACTAGCATTTATATTGTCATATATTTTTATGTGTGTATATGGTATAAATATTAGTATATTACAACCATTATTTTCAATAATGCTTGTTCTTATTGCTTTAGTTAATACATCAAATTTGTATTTAAATAGAGAAGAACGTGTTAAAATGTTAGTAGCTTAGGAAAAAAGGAAGGTGAATTATGTGGCATATTATTCAGAAGATTTAATAGAAGAGGCTATATCTCAAAATGATATTGTTGAGGTTATATCTGAATATGTCGCATTAAGAAAAAGTGGTAGAAACTTTATGGGACTTTGCCCTTTTCATAGAGAAAAAACACCTTCTTTTTGCGTGTCATTAGATAAGCAAATATATAAATGCTTTGGTTGCTCTGAAGGTGGAAATGTAATTTCTTTTATAATGAAACTTGAAAATTTAGATTTCTGGGATTCTGTAGAGTTTTTAGCCGAACGTGCACATATTGATTTATCAAGGTATGAGGTTAAAACATTTATTTCTAAAAAAGCACAAGAAAAATATAGTTTAAGAGAAACATTATTTAAAATTAACAAAGAAATAGGATTGTATTATCATAATAATTTAATAGAAATCTTAGAATCTAGTAATTATAATGAAGTAAAAGAATATATAAAAAAAAGAAAGTTTGATATAAAAACTATAAAAAAGTTTGGTATTGGATATGCAAATGGTAAAATTCCACTTTATGATTATTTGGTATCAAAAGGTTTTAGTAAATATGACATTTTAAAAAGTGGAACAATAGTTGAAAATGCGAAGGGAAAAATATATGATAGATTCTTTTCAAGACTAATGTTTCCAATATTTGATATAAGAGATAGATCAGTTGCTTTTGGTGGAAGAGTACTAGATAATTCCCTACCTAAGTATGTGAATTCACCCGAAAACGAAGTATATATAAAAGGTAAAAATTTATATGGTATGAATTTGGCAAAAAAAGAGAAGTTTGATAATATAATAATTGTAGAAGGCTATATGGATGCAATAGCTTTACAAAAAAGTGGTTTTACAAATGCGGTTGCTTCTCTTGGAACTGCACTTACTGAAGATCAAGCAAGGCTTTTAAAAAAATATACAGATAATGTTATTATAGGGTATGACCAAGATGGTGCAGGTCAAGAAGCTACTATGAGAGGACTAGATATATTAACAAGAAGAAAACTTAACGTTAAGGTCTTAATTTTAGATAGACAAGATACAAAAGATCCTGATGAATATATAAACAAATATGGACCAGAACGTTTTAAAAATTGTTTAAAAAATAGTATATCACTTGTAGAATTTAAAATATCAAAACTTGAAAAAAGTCTAGATAAAAATGATCTAGATTCAAAGGTAAAATTCTTAACTGGTACTGCTGAAATAATTGCAAGGATTGATAATGCAATAGAAAGACAATTATATATAGATAAAATTGCACAAAAATATAATATTGGAAGTGGTACAATTTTAAATGAAGTTGAAAAACGTATCAAAAAAGTTGAAGGTAGTGAAGTGGTTATAGATGTTCAATCTATTAGCAGAAAAATGCAGTTAGTAACTAATATAAGAAAAAGACAAGAACAATATATTATTGCATTACTATTATCAAAGGATAAAAAAATTCAACAAGAAATTTTTGAAAAAATTAAACTTGACGATATCTACAATGAAGATGTTAAAAATGTGTATAAGTTCATACTAGATTTAAAGGAATCTGTGGATATCAACAAAATTGATATTTTAACTAAAGTTCAAAATGATGAATTGATGAAGGAAATTACTGAAATAATGTATATAGATATTTCAGATGATAAAAATAAATTGTTAAATGATGTATTAAAGAATAAAATGAAGGAAAAACTATTATTAAGAAGAGAAGAAATATTAAAAAGACTGGAAGAAGATATTACATCAGATGAAAAAGAAATAATAAAGTTTGAGTTAAATCAAATTATTTTAGAATTATCTAAGCTTAAGTAAAGGAGAAATTTTTTTATGGAAAAAAAAGAAACTAAGAAAAAAGTAAATAAAGATGTTAAGGAAAATACTAAAGTGGAGAAAAAAGAAGTAACAATGACAGATAAACAAAAAAATACAGTAAAAGATTTTGTAAGTAAGGTTATGTCAAAGAAAAATGTAACATATGATCAAATGTCTGAATATTTTGAAAAAGAAAATTTTTCTCAAGAACAAATAGCCAAGATATATGATGAGTTATCAAAATCTGATTTATTACATATGACTGAAAATGAAAAAGATCCAGAAAGAAAAAATAATATGGACCTTTTAGAATATACTCAAACAGATGATACAGAAGATACAAGTATAGATGATATAGATGCTACAGTAGAAACAGTTGCATCAAATGTAGCGGAACTTGAAATTGAACCTAATTTAGAAGATATTGATCAGTTAGAAAAAGATATGTTATTTCAGGACATGAAAGATATGTCATTTGTTGATACTTTAAATGTAGATGATCCAGTCAAAATGTTTTTAAAAGAAATTGGAAAAATTAGATTGCTTACTTATGAAGAAGAAAGTATTTTAGCTGAAAAAATGTTACAAGGGGACAAGGAAGCTAAAAAGCAATTAATAGAATCAAATCTAAGGCTTGTTGTAAGTATAGCGAAAAAATATATTGGTAGAGGAATGCACTTTTTAGATTTAATACAAGAGGGAAATTTAGGCCTTATAAAAGCTGTAGATAAATTTGACCAAACAAAAGGATTTAAATTTAGTACGTATGCTACTTGGTGGATAAGGCAAGCTATTACTAGGGCTATTGCAGATCAAGCAAGAACTATAAGAATACCTGTACATATGGTTGAAACTATTAATAAACTAATTAGAACTTCAAGACATTTATTACAAACACTTGGTAGAGAACCTACTCCAGAAGAAATAGCAGCAGAACTTGAAATGCCTGTTGAAAAAGTAAGAGAAGTTTTAAAGGTAGCACAAGAACCAATTTCTTTGGAAACACCAGTAGGTGAGGAAGATGAAAGTAACATTGGTAATTTTATACCTGATGATGATACGCCATCACCTTCTGAGCAAGCGGCAGATGTTTTATTAAGAGAACATATTGAAGAAGTAATGCAAACTTTAACACCAAGAGAAGCAAAAGTTTTAAAATTAAGATTTGGATTGCAAGATGGTAGAATGAGAACATTAGAAGAAGTTGGAAGGGAGTTTGATGTTACAAGAGAACGTATTAGACAAATTGAAGCAAAAGCCTTAAGAAAACTAAGACATCCAAGCAGAAGTAAAAGATTAAAAGATTTTATGAATACTGAGTCATAGAATAAAAAACAAAAAATAAATATAAAAATAGTATATATTTTGATTTATTTCATATAATATTAATAAGTACATTATTTTTTCTGTACTTACTGGCAAATAGGTCTTGAATAGATGAAAGGCAATTTGTAAAAAAACATGACTAAAATTTTATAGTTAGTCATGTTTTTTGTTATATTATTTTTCTTATAAGTATACTATTTGACATAATATTGAGATAGTGGTATAATAAAAATGGGTAAAGTTTAATAAATTAATAAAATTATTTTGGAGGATGGTATGGATTTTTTAATAAAAATTTGTATAATTATGTTTGTACTTTTAACACATGAATTTGGTCACTATTTTGAAATGATAAAATATGGCATAAAAGTAAAAGAGATTTCTATTGGGGTTGGTCCAATAATATTAAAAAGAAGAATGAAAAACGGGATTTTTTATATAAGGTTGATTCCTGTTTTAGCATATGTAATGCCACAAAAGCATCTTGATGCACAAACAAAAGGTAGCAAAATACGGTTAAAAAATAATATAAAGATTTATTTAGCAGGTGTAAAAGTAAATTTTATACTTGGAATAATTGTATACTTAATATGTTATTTCGCATATTTGCATCTTGACATATTATATATGTATCATCTATATACTTTGATAGATTTTTTTGAATATTTAAATTTATTTTGCTCTTTAAGCATTAGTTGTGGAATTTTAAATCTTATACCACTTTTTGTTACCGATGGAGCAAAAAGCCTAAATAGCATGTTAAAAATAGTGCTAAAAAGTGGATTTTTAGTATCATTAATTTTTTACATATTAAATATAGCTGGTATTATAACTATCATAGTTATGTTTAAATGTAATATGATATCGTTTATTTTATAATTTAAATTAAAAACATGGTTATTTTAATAAATTTAACCATGTTTTAATTTTGTTTAAGAATTAAAAAATTGGATAATTTAATTATATATTTAAATAAGTAATCTATTGACAGGTTATCTTTTTTTTGATATAATAGTCAAAGAAAGTCAAAGTTAAAAAAGAGGTGATTTAATGAAATTATCAGATTTAATAGAAGAATATATTCGTGAAGTAATAGAAGAAAATGAAATAGCTATGCTAAATAGAAGTGAACTTGCTATGAGGTTTAATTGTGTACCATCACAAATAAACTATGTGATTTCTACTAGGTTTATTCCAGAACTTGGATTTTATGTAGAAAGTAGACGTGGAGGAGGAGGCTATATAAAAATTAGTAAAGTAAATGTCGAGGAGGCAGGATATATTTCTGATATAATTGAAAAGATTGGTCAAAATCTGTCACAAAGTGTCATTGATGTTTACTTAAACGATTTTATTAGATATAATATTTTAGATCCAAAGACTGCTGATTTAATTAGAGTTGCAGTCTCGGATAAAAGTTTAGCTAAGGTAGATAAGATTCAAAGAGATAGTATTAGAGCAGATATTTTTAAAAATATAATAGTAAATTTAATATAAATATATAAAGGAGTGGTTATTATGAAATGTCAAAGCTGTGGAAAAAGGGAAGCTAGTGTAAAGTATTATGAAAATATTAATGGAAATAAACAAACGTTATATTTTTGTGTTGATTGCGCTAAAAAATTAGGGTTTTCAGATTTTAATGATTTTTCTAGCTTTTCAAATTTTCAAAATTTTTCAAACTTTTTTACACCAATATTTACAACAATGCCAGAGTTTGATTTATTAGAGCAAAATAAATGCTCTAAATGTGGCTATACATTAGATGATTATTATAACACAGGTATGCTTGGATGTGAAGAATGTTATAAAGCTTTTGAAAAAAATTTGGATGACTTATTTTATAAAATTAATGGTAAAAATAGGCATATAAAACTTGAAGAAAAAAAAGTTGATACTAAATATAAAAATAAAGTAAAAGGCGAAAATTTGGATGGCAATAAAAATGAAAATAGTATTTTAAAATTAAAAGAAAAGTTGGAAAAACTTGTAAAAGAGGAAAAATATGAAGAGGCGGCTGTTATTAGAGATGAAATAAAAAAATTAAAAGAAGATAAGTAGGTGATTTGTATGTGGTATAAAGAAATTTTAAATGATTCTGATGTTGTTGTATCTTCAAGAGTAAGATATGCAAGAAATATATCTAATTATAAATTTGTAAATCTATTAAATGAAAAAGAATTTAATGATATTATAGAACTTATAGAAAAAAGTATAAATAAAAATAAATATAAGCTTCTAAATATGAAAAATATAGATGAAGTTACTCAAAATTCATTAAAAGAAGAATATCTTATTTCAAAAGAATTTGTTGGAAATGATAATGGGGCTATAATAACAAATGAAGACAATAGTTTAGTTTGTATGGTAAATGAAGAAGATCATCTTAGAATGCAAGCTTTTTGCTCTGGACTTAATATTGATGAATGTTATAATAAATTAAAAGAATTTAATGATGAATTAGAACGTAAAATAAACTTTTCCAAAAGTGAAAAGTATGGTTATTTAACTGCATGTCCAACAAATGCTGGAAGTGGTATGAGAGTTTCATTAATGCTACATTTGCCAGCATTAAAAGAATCTGGTATGTTGTCACAAGTATTAGAACAAGTTAATAATATTGGTTTTTCTGTTAGAGGAATATATGGTGAAAATAGTGGTTCTATTGGTAATATGTATCAAATTTCTAATAGAAAAACATTAGGCTTAACTGATAAAGAAATAATTGATAATTTGAAAATAGTAGTTACATCAATTATAGAGGCAGAAAGGAAAGCAAGAAATATATTAAAAGAAAATATATCTTTTAAAGATAGTGTATATAGGGCATTAGGAATACTAAAAAATGCAAGATTAATTACTGTAAATGAAGCTATGGGGCTTTTATCAAATGTAAGGCTTGGTATTTCTACAAATATAATATCGGAAGTAACGTTAGATAAAATACAATCTTTAATGATAGAGATACAAAAGAATACTTTAAAATTATTAATAAAAGAAGATTTTGATTCAAAAGAAGAAAATATTTTTAGAGCTGATTATATAAGAAAGGAGTTGGTATAAATGTACGAATTTACAGGTAGAGCAACCACTGCTTTGGAAATAGCAGAAGATTTTTCAAGAGAAAAAAACTATTCTTTTGTTGGAACAGAACATATACTGTATGGCCTTATAAAAGAAGGAGAGGGTCTTGCAAGTAAGATTCTATCAAATCAAGGATTAACTCCAGAATATGTTGAACAAGAAATTTTAAAAATTGATGGAGTTATGAATACTTTAAATGTTGAAGTTGAATATACACCTAGGGCTAAAAGAATTGTTGAAAATAGTGCTAAAGAGTCTAAGAGGATGGGACAAAATTATGTTGGAACAGAACATATACTATTGTCGTTGATGAGAGAAATTGATAGTGTTGCAGTAAGAATATTAATTGATGCTAATATAGATCCTCAAGGAATTTTTGCTGATTTACTTAGGTTGCTTAGTGAAGATTCACCAATTTCTTTTGGTATGTCTAGTTTTGGTGATATAAATACCCCAAAAAACAGTGTAGATAATAATACGCCTACTTTAAATCAATATGGTAAGGATCTCACATTGCTTGCTAAAGAAAACAAATTAGATCCAGTTATTGGTAGAAATGATGAAGTTCAAAGGATTATAGAAATATTAAGTAGGAGAACCAAAAATAATCCAGTTTTAATTGGTGAACCTGGTGTAGGAAAAACAGCTGTTGTTGAAGGATTAGCACAAATGATAGTTGAGTCTAAAGTTCCTGAAGTGTTAAAAAATAAAAAAATAGTAAGTTTAGATATGTCATCTATGATAGCAGGTGCAAAATATCGAGGAGACTTTGAAGAAAGATTAAAAAAGTCTTTAGATGAAATAAAAAAGTCTGGTAATATAATTTTATTTATAGATGAGTTACATACTATTATTGGTGCAGGTTCTGCTGAGGGAGCTATGGATGCAGCAAATATTTTGAAACCTTTGCTTTCTCGTGGTGAAGTACAAATTATTGGAGCTACAACTTTAAATGAATATAGAAAACATATTGAAAAAGATAGTGCTTTAGAAAGAAGGTTTCAAAGTGTAGTAATAGACGAGCCAAATACTGAAGATACTATTGATATATTAAATGGTTTAAAAGATAAATATGAAGCTCATCATAAAGTTAAAATAACAGATGAAGCGATAAAGCAAGCAGTAGTTCTATCACAAAGATATATAAATGATAGATTTTTACCAGATAAGGCGATAGATTTAATAGATGAAGCATGTTCGAAAATAAAACTTAAAAATGTTACGTTACCTGAAAATATAACTGCATTAGAAAAGAAAATGGAAAGTTTATCTAAAGAAAAAGAAGAAGCTATAATTTCTCAATCTTTTGAAAAAGCAGCAAAAGTAAGGGATGAAGAAAAAAAATTAAAAGAAAAGTTGCAAAAAGAAAAACAAAAATGGGAGAAAAACAAAAATAATATAGAAATAAAAGTAACAGAAGAAGATATTTGCGATGTAGTATCAAATTGGACAAAAATTCCTGTTTCAAAACTTACAGAAACAGAAACTGAAAAATTGAAGAAATTAGATGAAATTTTAAAACAAAGGGTTATAGGTCAAGATGAAGCAGTAGAATCACTGGCCAGGGCTATAAAAAGAGCAAGAGTAGGGTTAAAAGATGAAAAAAGGCCTATTGGATCATTTATGTTACTAGGTCCTACTGGTGTTGGAAAAACTGAACTTACAAAGGCTTTAGCACAAAATTTGTTTGGAGACGAAAATGCTATGATAAGATTTGATATGTCAGAATATATGGAATCACATAGTGTTTCAAAATTAATTGGCTCACCTCCAGGTTATGTGGGATATGATGAGGGGGGACAATTAACAGAACGTGTAAGAAGAAAACCTTATAGTATTGTGTTATTTGATGAGATAGAAAAGGCACATCCAGATGTGTTTAATATGCTTTTGCAAATTTTAGAAGATGGTAGACTTACAGATTCTAATGGAAGAGTTGTTAATTTTAAAAATACAGTTATCATTATGACTTCAAATGCTGGTGCTAGAAATATTGTTGAAAATCATTCTATTGGTTTTATAACTAAAGAGGCAAGTAAGAAAGATTATGAGAAAACAAAAGTAGAAGTTATGTCTGAATTAAAAAAAATATTTAGACCTGAATTTTTAAATAGATTAGATGATATAATTGTATTTAAAAAATTAACTGAAGAAAGTATTAGAAAAATAACACGATTGATGCTAAATGAATTTATAAAAAGAACAAAAGCTCGTAATATAGATGTTGAAATAACTGATGAAGTTGTAAATTATTTAAGTAAAGTTGGATTTGATGATACTTATGGTGCAAGACCATTAAGACGAGCTATTCAAACTAATATAGAAGATAATTTTGCAGAGGCTATACTAGATGGTAAGGTAAAAGAATATAACAAAATAAAAGTAGAGTTACTAGATGAAAAAATAAATATTATAAATGTAGAAAAAAAACCTAAAAAAAATAAAGTATAATTTTAATATATATTGTATATTTTTATGCTTTATGATATATATTAATTAAAGGGGGAATTAATGTGGAATTTATGAAAAAAGTAAATGAAATTTCAAAGATTGTTGGTAAAACTGCATCAGATACTTATAATACAGTTGCAGATAAATCTGGTAGAGCTATTGAAGATGCTAAGTTGAAAATGGCAATTGCAGAAAAGGAAGATGAAATTGAATCTATTTACATAGAAATGGGAAAAACTGTTTATGATACATATAAAACAGGAGAAGATGTAGGAAAAGTTTTTACTAAGGAAGGTAAAAAAATAGATAAAATTTTAGTTGATATAGCAGAGAAGAAAAAAATTATACTTTATAATAAAGGATTAAGAGTATGTGATAATTGTAATGATACGATATCAATAGAAAGTACATTTTGTAAAAATTGTGGTTCAAAACAAAAACCAGTAAAGCTAAAAAAAGATAAAAAAGATAAAGAAAATGAAAAAGAAAAAGAGGAGTCAAAAGAAAAAATTTGTCCTCAATGTGGTTTAGTATGCGAAGCAAAGTCAAAATTTTGTACAAAATGTGGATTTGGATTTGAAAAATAAAATCTATTAATGATCTTATATTATAGCAGTATTAATGTTATTTTAATACTGCTATATAGGTCATGATAAAAAATTAATAAAATTTCATAAAAAGTGTTGACAAAAATAAGTAAAAGTGTTAATATATAAAAAGTCACAACGAAGGTAAAAAGTAATGTTAAAGAAATGTTACAGAGTTATGTAAAAAAACTTTGTAAATTTTGAAAAAAAGTATTGACAAAGAAATCTAGTTGTGTT